>NZ_JBVIKC010000006.1:0-259999 GCF_055581065.1 Streptomyces sp. NPDC031479 | reverse complement strand
ACCAGCCCCGGCCCTTCGTCTGGACGAAGACCGCCGACGAGATCCTCGACAAAGTCGCCGCTTACTGCCACCGAATCTCTGACTCAGGTCACTAGTCCGGCTCGTACGCGCAGGGACGGTCCCGCACCACCACTCGAAACCCATCCACACCACGGGTTCGGCCCGTACGCGCTGGGACGGTCCCTACCTGCTCTCCGGATCCGGGTGTAGAGCGGGGCCGGCCCATACCCACAGGGACGGCCCCCTCCCCATCCAGGTCGGACTGGACGACCCGAAGTCCGGCCCATACGCGCAGGGACGGTCCACCCAAGTGGCTCATGGGCTCCTCGACGATGCCGGGCATGGCGACGGCATCCGCCGGGCTGCAGGTGAAATGCCGGATCGGCTCACGCCTCGCCAGACCTGACACCAGGCTGCATGCGACTGGGGTCGTCGTCTTGTCTCGAAGGTCTCCTGACGAGCGTCGCGTACGCAGCCGGTCGGTCTGCTTCGCGAAGCCGGTGTCTGATCGGCGCCGGTCGTAGACGGCCTCGGGCCGAATCCCCGCGGCGAGAGCCGCCTGCCGGAGCACACCGTGGACAGCGAGGTGCTCGTAGAACGCCGTCCACTGTGCCTCGGTGGCAGCGGCGCTGGCGGGTTCCGGGGTGATGCGGCTGGCGGTAGCCCGGTCCATGGCCGCGGCAAAGCCGGCGTCGCGGCGTCGGCGCTGATAGACGGCCGCGGTCGTGATGCCGACCTCCGCCGCGGCCTTCGTCGTCGCCATCCCGGCACGCATGTACTCGAGGAACTGGCCGCGGCGCTCCGGCGTGAAGCGGGACGGGCGGCGTTCCGCCCGCTTCACGGTCGCGGCGGCCACCGCGTCGCATGCGGCAGCGAATGCTGGCTGGTCGCCGCGCCAGGTGCTGGCCTGACCGGCTCCGTCGAACAGGATCTGGGACGCCAGACTGGGGGAGGTTCCCAGGGCCAGCAGCCGCAGGCAGTCCGCGCGGCCGGCGATGCCGACCGCCTCGGCGCTGTCCGGGTCCACACCGGCCAGCGCGAGGGCCAGCGCCGTATCCGTCCGGGCGCCGCGCAACACCTCACGGACGGCCACCCCCAGTTCCTCCGCCACGGCCTGAACGCTCTGGCCCGTGCGCAGCCGGGCCAGCACAGCGGACCGTACGCGGGCCGGGAGCTTGTCTGACATGAGCGCACCGTAGGACTTCGCCCGCCCTGCCGGCCTTCCCGACACACCGCGTCAGTCTTTGCCCTGGTGCCACGGGGATTCCGGGCCCTGAGGGTGTCCCAGGCTGCACGGCGAAAAACGGCGGGGCCTGTGGCGCACGGAACGCGTGCCGGTGCTCACCCCACGCAGTACCGCAGTGGAGAACCTGTCAGCCGTCCAGCAGCCCTGTGATCACGATGCGCGGCATGCCGGCACCCGCTGCGCGCCCTCGGTGGCGAAGCAGCCAGGTCGTCCTCGGTGACACCGGTGTCCATGACGGCCGACAGCAGCCCACGAACTCGGGTGGAAGGAGCCCGGTGGTGCCGGACACCGCCCGTCCTTCGTGGTCGGGGACCGTTGTCTTCGGACGCGATGGACCACTCCTGAGCTTGAATGCGTGATGTCGGCCAGTCGTCCATGATCAGGCCGGTTGCGGTCCTCCCCTCTGGGGTCGAGTCGGCGCGGTCCCTAGACGGGTGACCTGGGCGCGGCTGCCGGCCCGGATAGCCCGGCGCTCCCCGGCCTCGGCGAGCGCTGCGGCTCTGGCTTCCTCTCCGGCGTCGAACGCCGCCGGAGAGAAGCGGTCGCTGGCTCTGACGTGCCGTTCCCAGTTGTCATGCCAGAACTCCACCGTCCAGCCCGGCCACAACTCTGGTACTTGGTAAGCCTGTGCTGAGGAGTAGAGGGACCACCAGCCCAGGTGGCGGCGTTCCGGGTCGAGGTGGATGCCGGAGTTGACGTGCAGATGGCAGCCTCCGTGCGCGGGGGCGTCCGCCAGACGGTTGAGCAGGGTGGCTCCCTCGCGGACTGGGTGGCCGAAGGCGTCAGAGGCGACGTGGCAGTGGCTGGTGCCGACCGTGATCACCACACCGCCTGGGTCGGGCCCGGCCAAGTCCTCGTCGCCGGGGGCCAGCAGTGGGGCCAAGGAGGGGTCCGAATCGCGGCAGCGAACGTACTCCGGGTCCAGCCCGACGTACTCACGCAGTTCGGCCGAGCCGTCGTATAGCCAGCGGACCTCCCAGCCCGGCCACGCGGCTCGGATCAGCTCGAACATGGCCGCGCGGTGGCGGAGCTCAGTGGTAGGCCCCTCCCATGCGAAGAACAGGAGCACCTTCCGGCCGAGGTCGAGCAGTATCCCGCCCTGCGCCATGGTGTCGTCCAACCACCAGCCGTCTTGGCGGAGTTCGGGAAGCATGGCGAGAACCGGCGTCGGCCCTTCCAGCAAGTCGAGGTCGATTCCGACCGCCCAGCCGGTTCGGTACAGCTCATGTGTACCGTTCTCGCGGACGACGATGACGTTGGCTCTGTCTCCCATTGGGTCAGGATGACCGGGCGGGAGGCTGCCGGCCATCCGTTTTCAGCGGCCCTGCCAGGAGGAGTGTGAGGGCGGTATCGGTGCGGGCGGCGGCAAAACACTGTGCACCCTCGCAGCCGATCGCGCGGCCGCACCATCCGGGCACCACTGGGCAGCCAGGCGTCAGCCGAGCCAGACGATGTCGATGACGTACAGGCGGCCGCTGGGCCGGTTGATGAAGTAGACCACCGACAGCTGCCCGACAGTGGCAGACCGGATGTCTTCTCCTTCAGGATCACGGCTGTCGAAAGGCGTAAAGGACCACGGGTCGCGGGAGGCAAGGTCCACGACATCGCGGACCATCTCCACCGCATGATCGGGGAGCGCCGTGAGCACCTTGGCAGCCTGTGGGGAGAGGCGGGCCGGCCATCCGCTCATGAACGCGCGCCCAGGACGTCTTCCAGGCCGATGCCGTCGGAGTCGTCCAGCCCGGAGGCGATGAATGCGTCGACGGCCGAGGCGGATGCCAGACGGGCCTTCCAAACGCGGACGACCTCGTGGAGCGGGGTGAGGCTGTAGCTGTGCCGGGACGCCTCCAGGGCCTGGGCCCAGTCATGCTCGAACGCCGGCACCCATTGCGCGGCCCGGGGGTCCTTCCGGACCCGGGCAAGGAGCTCCACAGCCGCGGTGGGCTCGGGGGCCGGGGGCGGTGCGGGCGCGTATTCGGGCTGGGCGCTCAAGGGCTCCTCCAAGTGTGGCTTCTGACCACGGTACCGGGTCCGGTAAGAGTCCACAGGGGCTCCCGTGTTGTCGTTCTCCGCCGCCGAGTTGGGGGTGTCAGAGCGCCATGCCTGCCAGTGGTGGAAGGAGGCTGTCAGCAATCGTTGGTGCGCTCTGGAAGCCGCTCGGCTCGGGCTTTCGACTGCTGTCCCAGTTGCTCGCGGTGGTTCCACTGATCCGTCCGCGCCTGCCGGTTGGGGAACGCGACCGCTGGACAGCATCACCATTGCCACACAGCGTTAAGGGCATGTCACCTTCAGTATGCTTCCGGGGTGCTTATCTCCTTACCCGGGCTGGCAGCGACCACGGTCGCCGCAGTCCTGCTTGCCCTCCCTCAGCCGCTCCCGGCTGATCTGGCGGCAGCGCCCGCCGCATGTGTGCCGTCCGGTCAGGACTCCAGGGGCAGATCGTCGGTCGATACAAGTGTGATCGCGTGGGAGGACGAGACCCAGTTCGACGACGCACGCACCTACGCGGTCGGACAATGGAGCGCCGGGGCACTCACACGGGTGAAGTTCCACCCGGACACGGTCTCGGAGATCGCCGACCTGGAGTGGAACGACATCAACAGCGGGAGCGGGGACTGGGAGAGCGTCCTGGGCCAATGGTCGGGCCGGCCTGGCACCGACACGATCACGCTGAACGCCTTCTACCTCGGCGCCAAGGGCAGCCGGGGCACCACCGCCCACCGGCGCCGGGTCGCCACGCACGAGCTCGGCCACGCGCTCGGCTTCTGCCACAAGGCCGACACGGCGGCCTCGGTCATGTGGACAGACAACAGTGCGGCGGCCCGCTTCGGCATCGACGGCGTCCGGGAGTTCGACCGCAAGGCCTACCACCAGTTGTGGGGATGACATGAAGAAGCAGACCGTGGTGGCCGTGTCGGCGGCCGTCGCCCTTGCTCTCGGTGCCGGCGGCTGGATCGGCTGGAGCGAGTACCGCGATGCCAACACCACCAGCGATGTCCTCTACGCCTACGACACGAACAGCCCGTCCGTCGTCGCCCGACACGCCACAGCGGTCTTCACCGGCACCGTCCTGAAGGACACGGGCCGCCGCAGCGTCGAAGGCCTGCCCTCGGACACTTATCTCGTCCGTGTCGCCGAGGTCCTCAAAGGCACCGCCGTCGGCGAGCTCGTCATCACCCAGAGCGTCGACGGCGAGGCCGCCCGGTACGCGGTGGGCGAGACGTACATGTGGGCCACCAACGCCAACTCCCAGCGTGAGGATGGCGCCGCCCAGCTCTACGACGCCGAGCCCCGTCCAGCGGACGCCGCGTCCATCGCGACTTGGACGGAAGCCGTCGCGCAGACCAGGTGAAGGCCCGGTCGGCTGAAGGGGCAGGTACGTCGTGCTGCGCCGTTGGCGGCCGCAGCCCGGGCGTGCGCTGCTCCCATGGGTCAAGGCCTCTGCCGGTCACTGGCGTCTTCGTAGCCGCTTCGCGTTGGACGCCTTGTGCCTCCGGTTCCCGCGGCGATCACTGCGGCTGGCCTGATTCGCGCTACCGCGCGGCAGTCCATGGGGAGACTCCCCGTCCATGACCCACCTGATCCGCAGCCTTCCTCAGTCGGGTGACCCGCAGTACGCCCATATCCGTGTCCAGGACCACGCATGCGAGGGCGAGGAGAACCTGGGGCATCCGCAGCTGGACTCCCTTGCCGTGGGTGCTCACTCCTTCGCCGTTCTCTCCGACCATGGCCTGATGGGTTTCGCCCCGATGGTGCGGCTGGAACTCTGGGGCGGTCAGCCGCCGGCCCCCGCGGACGGCGAGGAGAACGCCGGAGAGGCGAACCTTCCGGTACGGGCGTCGCAGGACTACCCGGAGGGTGCGGTCATCCTCCGGACACTGGCCGGCGGCCCGTACGGTGCGGCCTTCCCCCTGGCCGGTCCCGGCAACTACCAGGCCCGTGTCCTGCGCCGGACTGGTGTGTCCTTCCGGATCCAGCTGTGGCGCTCCCGGGTCACTGCTCAAGGGCCGTCCCGGACCGCGGCGATGGCTCTTCCGGTGCGCCACCTGCTCGCCGCCGCACGGGTCGCCGGGCACCGGCTGGAGGTACTCGATGGCGCCCGGCCGGGCCTAGCGCGTCCGGGGCTGCCAGAGCCCAGCCGGCCCGGCACCGCGGACGGTGGCTTCAGCGTCTGGTCATCGCGGCCTGAGCACACGGCTCTGGCCCGTCTGCAGCTGCTGAGCGGTGAACCGTCTGCCACGCAGCCGCCTCTGGAGGCGGGCGGCGAGTGTGTGATCACGGTCGTAGAGGGATCGTCCGGTGAAGGGACGGTGGTGGTCGTCGGCCCTGAGGGGCGCTTCAGCGATCCTCTGGTGCTCGGGGAACCGGGAACCTACCAGGTGCGCATCGAGCGGGACACGGCGATGGCATACCGGCCGCAGGGCTTCGGCGACGACGGCCACGAAATTATCCACATTGCCATCTGGCCGACAGGCCGCCAGTAGGCAGTCAGGGCCCGTGCGCGACTGCGCACGGGCCCTGACGAGGGGTGGCTGCTGCTATGAGCCGATGGCGACGAAGAAACCCTCGCGGTTGAGGATCCTCTCGTCCTGGTACCAGGTGGCCAGGAGCTGCCCGGCGGTGTTGTTGTGCGTCTGCCGGAGCTTGGTTACATCCGGGCCTGGGTCTTCTGCTTGAGGCGTTCGTAGGGTGTCCGGCCGTCGAGAGCGCCGTGTGGGCGGTGGTAGTTGTAGTAGTCCTCCCATTCTCGGAGCTTTTCGTTCAGCACGCCGGTGTCGTCGATGACGACGCCGGCAAGCATGCGGTAGAACTCCTCGGCGTCGATGCGGTGTGAGCGTTCGACCTTGCCGTTGAGGTGCGGGGACGCCGGCTTGATGTAGGTGTGGGCAATGCCCTTGTCGAGCACGTGCCAGTGGAAGGCGGTCTGGAACTCTGCTCCGTTGTCCGTCTGGATGACTTCGACGCGGAACGGCAGCCGCTCCAGGACGTAATCGAGGAATTGGACTGCGGTCTTCTGGTCGCACCGCGGGTAGATCCGCAGGACCCGCAACCGGGCGCAGTCGTCGATTGCGGTGAACTGGTAGTACTTGGCCCGGCGGCGGGTCTTGGGGGCTTCGCCTGTGACCGGGGCCGGGGTCTTGCCCGTCGCGGCCGGGGCACCGACGGGCTCGATGAACTTGACGTCGATCTGGACGCGGTTGCCGGGCAGCTGCTTCTCGTAGCGTGTGTGGCGCCGGTCGTGGCGCTTGTAGCGCTGAGAGGCGGGCAGTCGGTTCAGGTCCAGTCGTTTGAGGATGCGGTATACGGCTGAACAGACGATGTCGATGTCGTGGTACCGCTTGAGGTACATCTTGATCTTCATCGGGCCGAAGTGGTAGTTCTGCCGGAGGTAGACGATCTTGTTCACGATGTCGGCGTCGGTGGCGTTTGGGCTGGTGTGCGGCGCGCTGGAGCGGTCGCGAAGCCCGTCGAGCCCTTCCTCCTGGTAGCGGCGCTGCCACTTGTAGAAGCAGTTTCGGCTGATTCCGTAGTACCGGCAGGTCAGCGAGACGTTCCCGGTGACCTCCTCGGCGTGTCGCAGCACCGCCAGACGTCGCTGGGCCTGGCGGTCCCGCTGCTGTTGCGGCGAAGGGGGCATGGCAAATCTCCGTCACGATCGGAGACCCATGTGTAACCAACGTCCGGCAGTTTTATATCCAGGCTGCCGTGCTGCCAGGCGGTACGGGCGTAGGCGGCTGCGAGCTGGGTCTTGCCGACCCCGCCCATGCCGGTCAGGTCCTGGCCCAGCACCGCCGTGCCGCCGCCGGCGACAGCAGCCCGCAGCCAGGTCGCCTCGGCGAGGTTCTGGAATGTCAGGGCTCGGGAGGGGATCACGCCTACCTGGTGCGGCCAGGCCGCTGGCTCGCGAGGCGCGGCCTGGGTGTTGACCTGGCTGGTTATGCCGATCGCCATGTTGTGGCCGGCGGCGTGAACCGTGCCGACCTCCGGTCGATCACTGCCTGCAGGCGGCGAGGGCGGGCTCTGGGTTGCCGGTCCGTTCAGCCCTGGGCCGGATCCGGCTGGGAAGGGGTGCCGATGCTCGCACCCCCGTGAAGTACGGCTGCGGCGATCGAACCCTGCTCCGCCTTCACATTCACGTCGCGGCCGGCGGCGATCCCGCCCTGTCCGGCCGAGCCGCCGGCCTGCGGAGCATGGCTTTACCTGCTCCGGCCCCGCGGCCTCCAACGCGCTCGCGGTCTGGCCAAGCCGTTCCAGCTCGGCGCTCTCCCGCTGGGCGTTCCCCCCACGGCCGAACCACTCCGCCACCTGCTGCCGGAATCCGGTCCACACATCCGTACCCGCAGCCTGGACCACGGCCGTACCACCCGCCGCAGCCACCGCCGATTCCCCAGGACAAGGCACGATCCTGTGCGTCCGAGGCCACCACCGGCGACCTTGAGCAAGCAGTGCCCAGAGCACCCAGGGATTCACGAGGTGGTCGGGCGACTCCGTAGGGCAGAGAAGGTCAGCCTGCCGGTCGGGCTCTACGCGGCCACCGACAGCCGCACAACCCACTTCCACCAGCTCCAGCGCGGCGCCTCCGACCGGATCCGCAACAAGCGGATCAACGAGCGCACCGGCAAGGAGGTCGACCTCGATGACACCGTCAAGGGCTACGGCAACTGGCGACGAGTACGTCCTGGTCGAGCCGAAAGAGCTGTACGAGATCGCTCCCGGCCGCTCCCGCTCGGTGGACATCGCCGGGTTCGTCGACCTGGCAGAGGTAGACCCGATCTTCTTCGACAAGACCTACTACCTCGCCCCCCGCGGCGCCGAGTACGGGAAGGTCTACGCCCTGCTGGAGCAGGCATTGGCCAAGACCGGCAAGGCGGGAATCGCCACCTTCTACTCGGCTGGTTGGAGGAGATCCGCGACAACCTCGTCGCCCGCATCGTCGAGGCCGAGCGCGAAGGCTGGCTGGGTGTTGAGCGACGCTGAAGATGAGCATGAAGGCGACGTGCTGGTTGTCGATGGGATGGGATGAAACGACCCCGGCGGCCGTCAGGCCGCCGGGGTCGTCGTGAACACGGTGTCGGCTTCGTGCTCACTCTGTCGCGTGGGTCTCGGTGATGGCAGTGCGGGTGGAGGACTCGTCGACGATGCCCTTCTCCTCGGTGAAGGCGGCGATGAGGGACTGCCAGGCGATGTTGTTGACGGAGCGGGGCAGGCCGCGGCTGGTGAGGTGGATGAGTTCGATGGCGTCGTCGGAGAACAGGGGGTCCTGACGTCCGGCGATCGTGACGTGGTGCTTGATGTAGCTGGCGGTCTCCTCTTTCGTCATCGTGGGCATCTGATAGCTGGTAGAGATCCGCTGGTCCCGGGCCGCCAGGACGCCGTGCTTCATACGTTCGCGCAGGGTGGGCTGGCCGATCAGCAACACCGCGAACGGCGTGGTGGAGTCCATGTCGTAGTTGGTGAGCATGCGGATCGCGTCCAGCTCCTGGTGGTCGAGGAGGTGTGACTCGTCGATCACGACGGCCGGCGTCCTGCCCCGTTCGTCGACCTCGGCGGCCAGGGCGGCGGATGCCTGGGTGGCGAGAGCGGACAGGTGGAACTTGGGGGTGCCACCCAGGCTGGTGACGATGCGGTCGTAGAGGCCGCGCATGCCGACCTCGGGGTTGGGCTGGTAGATGACCGTGAACCGGGCCGGGTCCAGGGAGGCGACGGCGCCCTTGAGGGCGACGGTCTTGCCGGATCCGACTTCGCCGGTGACCACGCCGATCGCCCAGTAGTTGATGCACCACGCGATGCGGGCGGCGGCTTCCCGGTGGGAGTGGTGCTGGTGGAGCATGGACGGGGCCAGGTTGCGGCCGAAGGGACACGGGTGAACCCGAAGTACCCCTGAACGCGGTCGGTCATCGCGGTCCCCGCCCGTCGTCCATCAAGGACGAGTAGTTGATGCCCTTGGCGGTGTTCGCCGGGTGCGTGTCGTCGAGGATCTTCAGGTAGTCGATTCCAGTCGGCGGGGCCGGCTCCGGCGGTGTCTCCGGGCTCACCTTGGGATGGGTGTGACGGCCCACCCGGTGCGGGAGTGCTTTGCCCGCCGTCTTCCCCGAGGCCCTCACCTCGATCTCGGTCAGGTCGAACGGGTCGAAGACCAGCTCGACCTTCGTTCCGGCCAGCATCGGGTCGACCTCGTAGCTGTTGCCGTGCAGGTTGACCGTCGCGGTCTTCGTCACGGTCCGGAACTCTGACCACAGAAACGCCTCCCGAAGATCAGCGGGGCTGGGCAGCGGCAGCGGCGGCGGCCGGGGAATCGAACCCAGCCACCGTTCGATCGGAGGCTGCCCCGTCTCCGAGTGCACCGTGCGCTGATAGACCGTCTCCACCCACGCGGTGAAGAGCCTGTTCATCTCGGTGAGGTGCTCAATCCGGCCGGCGCGTTCGTCACCGAGCTCGACCAGGAACTGGTCACGGACGGTGCGGAAGAACCGTTCGATCTTGCCCCGGCCCTGCGGCCGGCCGGGCTTGGAGTGGGTGAGCCGGATGGCCAGGGACGCGCAGGCCCGCAAGAGCCACGAGTCCACGAACGCCGACCCGTTGTCGACGTAGATCGACTCCGGGACCCCGCGGGAAGACAGCGCGGGCCGCAGGGCCGCGGCCAGGCGGACGGTGTCCCCGGCGAACCCGAACCGGTGACCCACGATCGCCCGGCTGTGATCGTCGATGAACGCGAACAAGTAAGTCTTCCGGCCGCCGATCTTCGGCCCGTGGAGCGCGTCCCCGGTCCACAGCTCGTTGCCGCGGGTTGCCTCGAACCGGCCGAACACGCTCTTCTCGCCGCCAGCGCCGGTCAGGCCGGCGTCAGCGAAGTGCCGCTGCAGGGTCCGGTCGGTCGGCGACCAGCCCTGTGTGGTCCGCAGGATCCGCTGGATCTGCGCGGCCGTGCGGGCGGGATTCTCCTTCTTCAACGCGGCCGCCAGGTCCAGGACCTCGACCGGCGTCCGCGGGGTGACCTGCCGCTAGGCGGGAACCAGGGCGGGAAACGAGCAATGGTCAAGACTTGTGGATCGGCTCATTGGCTGCGATCGCCGTCCAGACCTGCTGATCAAGGTCGTCGACCGGGCGGTCGCCGCTGACGACCAGGTCGCAGCCGCCACGCAGGGGTTCGACATGCCGTTCATGCGCGGCACGCCGGTGGTTGAGGTAGTTGCGCGGGAGGACGTCGAGGGGGAAGCCGTCCCGCAGGCACTCGCGCTGGATCTTCCGGGCCAGGCGCCGGTCGGCAGGCAGGTCGACGAAGCTGTCGAACCGCACGTTCGCTGTTCGCGGGGTGACATGACGGGCGAAGAGGCCGTCCACGATGACAACGGGCGAGCTGGCCAACGCGGCGTCGGTGTCGTGCGCGAGACGCGTGAAATCCAGCGACCGGGGATCGCCGACGTCCAACCGCGGCACCCCGGATTCATCCGGCTCCCAAACCCCCTGCTCAGGAGTGAGGAAGTAGTAGTCGTCACCGTGGAGTACCCGCGCTGGCCCCCGGGGCGTCGTAGCCGCCAGTGCGGTAGCCAGTGTGGTCTTTCCCGCCCCGGCACCTCCAGTCAGCGTGACCAGCATGTTCACTCCTCGCTGTCGTGGTGACGCCCGGAGCATCGCATACGACCCGAGGACTCACGCCACCAGGTCCGAGGCGCGCTGGGGCTACCCGACGAGCTGTTCTTCTCCACCCTGACCCGATGTCTACTACGCCGCGGCCAGTTCGCCTCCCGCGACGAACTGGCCGCGGCCATCGACACCTTCGTCTTGGCCTAGGACGAACACGACGCCAAGCCCTACCGCTGAACCTACGACGGCAGCCCACTCAAAGCCGCTTGAACCCCCGAAGGATCAACGCGGCGCTGCACTAGTACTGGAAGAGTACTTCCGGATTGTTCGGCGAGGGGCCGTCCAGCAGCGAACTGTGGATCCCCTTCAGCGTCTGGTCGAAGAACGCCGTCACGTACTCACGCGTGATCACGATTCCACGTTCGGGGTCGAGGGGCGGCGTCGGGAACCCGGCCTCCTCCTCGAGCAGGTCCACGTCGGTGAAGCTGGGATGGTTGGCGCCGGTGACCGCCAGCCACTTCTTGTAGCCGCCGAGGGCGGCCCAGGCCTGCCCCCAGTTGTCGCCACCGCCGGCCGAGTGGTAGGCGGCCGCACCCAGCATGAGGAACGGCCGGTTGATCTGGCCGGGCATCGGGGCCGGGTGGAAGGTGCCGTCCATGTTCACTCCGGCCAGTACTCGCGGGTCGGCGATCATCGTGGTGGCGGCCGCCGCTCCGCCGATGGAGTGTCCGGCCATGCCGATCTCGTGCTTGTCGATGAGGTGTGCCAGGCGCCACGCGGTATTGCCATGCGTCAACTGGTCGATCACGAAGGACACGTCCAGCGCGCGGCTGGCGGTGACCGTGTCCATGTCGAGGTTCGGGTCATCGCAGATGGCGCACGGCGGCGTCTGGCCGTTCGCCAGCGTCTCGCCGCTGTCCTCGTGGGTGTGGCCGACGAGCGCGACGACATAGCCGTGACTGGCCAGGTCGGTCGCGAGCGAGGTGAGCACCATGCGCGGGTCCCCGAACCCGGGTGAGAGGACCACCAGCGGATACTTGCCCCTCTGCGGCCGCGCGCGGTCGAAGGTGTGAGTGGTGACGCTGGAAAGGTTCTGCGGGGTGATGCCGGAGCTCGCCGGTATCTTCCCGTGCTGGATGTGTCCGGCTGCCTCGGCGAGGGTCATGTAAGGGGCCGGAGTCCCGGTCTCGGGGACGGCCGGGTAGACCATCGTGACGGTCAGTTGGCGGGGGCCGGATGACGGCACCCACGGGTCGGGACGGCTCGCGTCGGTGAGGTGGATGACGTCCTCGCCGGCGGCGTAGGGGCCGGTCGGCGCGGGGAGCGTGCCTTGGAAGGACCGCGTGGGCGCGGTGGCCGTGGCCGTGGCCGGTGCGGTGTCGAACGCGTGCGTGGCCACCGGTGTGGCCGACGGTGTGGTCGTGGCGGCGAACCCGGCGCCGGTTCCGGTGACGAGGGCGGCGAGCGCCAGCACCGCGACAGCGCTGATACGGCGATTGCGTTTCATGGGATCGACGCTAGGTTCCGCAGCTCCTCCGTCGCGTCGGCCGGTGGATGTCACCGTTCCCCAGGCCGTCGGCCCGGGGGTGTACCCCGCGTACATCCCCGGGACGACGCGCGGAGCCGACGCCGCTGAATACGATCTCCGTATGGAAGAGCTTCTCCAGCGTCTCTCGACATCGGAGCGCATGACCTGGCTGACGGACCAGGCCGTGGTGCTGGCCACCGCCTGCTTCTACGCGGTCATGCTCTGCTGGTCGATCGCTCAGGTTCCGCACCACGAAGGCCTGTTCCGGTTTCCCGGCCTCGGGCCCTTCCAGATCCAGATGATGGGTCTGTGCGTCGTGCTCGCCCTTCCGGTTCTGCTGATGCGCCGTCTGCCGGCGGCGGTCTTCGCGGCGATCCTGGGCGAATCGGTCCTCGGCGACATGTTCGGCGTGCGGCCCTGGATCGTGTTCGTCCTGCTCGTCGTCTTGGGCGGGTACCTCGCCGTCCGGCGGCCGAAGGCTGCCGCCGTCGGCTCCGTCGCGGCCGTCGTGGCCGCGTTCGTCGAGAACATCAACGTCTACCCCGGGGAGAACATCGGCGACGCGGCCCAGTGGGCCGGGCAGTTTGCGTTGTGGTTCGCGGTCGCGTGGGTCTTCGGGGGGGTGTATCGCAAACGCCGTGAATACCTCGGAGCCTTGCATGAGCAGAGGGCGGCCCGCGCCGTCATGGCCGAGCGGCTGCGGATCGCCCGCGAACTGCACGACAGCGTCGCGCACAGCATCGGGATCATCACGGTGCTGTCGGGAGCGGCGGCGCGGGTCGTGGACACCAAGCCCGAGCAGACGCGGCAGGCGCTGACCGGCATCGAGACCACCAGCCGGGAGACGCTGCTGGAGCTGCAGCGCATGCTCGGGGCGCTCCGCCGCGCCGAGCCGGACGACGCCATGCCGGGGGCCGCTCCACTGGCGCCGGCCGGCAGCCTGGCCGATATCCCGCGGCTCGCCGAACGCACGGCCGACGCCGGGGTGCGGGTCCACGTGACCTGGCAGGGCGAGCAGCGTCCGCTGCCGCCGGAGATCGAGCTGTCGGCGTTCCGGATCGTCCAGGAGTCGGTGACGAACGTGGTGCGGCATTCCGGGGCGCGGACGTGCCGGGTCGCGGTCGGTTACGAGCCGACAGGAGTGAGGATCGAGGTGGTGGACGACGGGGACGACGGTCCCGGCACGCCCGGCCGTCCGAGGCCCTCGGCGGCGGCCGGCGGGAGCGGCTTCGGCCTGCTCGGCATGCGCGAGCGGGTGACGTTGCTGTCCGGCCAGTTCAGCGCGGCCCGGCGTCCGGAGGGCGGATTCCGGGTGACGGCGAGGCTCCCGGCATGAGCGTGCGGGTGCTGCTGGCCGACGACCAACCCCTGATGCTGCTCGGGCTCGCGATCCTGATCGGCGACACCGCCGACCTGGAGGTGGTCGGCGAGGCCGGCGACGGCCGCGAGGCGGTGCGCCTGGTGCGTGAACTACGGCCGGACGTCGTGGTGATGGACATCCGGATGCCGGGCATGGACGGGATCGAGGCGACCCGGCAGGCGACCGCCGAGCCGGCCCCGCCCAAGGTCTTGGTGCTGACGACCTTCGACGACGACGAGTACGTCTACGGCGCACTGCGCGCCGGGGCCAGCGGATTCCTGCTCAAGAGCATGGCCCTGGACGCGATCCTGGAAGCGATCCGCGTGGTGGCGGCCGGCGACGCGTTGATCGCGCCGAGCGTCACCCGACGGCTGATCGCCGACTTCGCCGGAACGTCCGGCCCCGCGGCCCCCGAACCGGACACCGCGCCCGCCCAGGACTCACGTCTCATCGCAGAGATCACCGACCGGGAGCGCGAGGTGCTGGCACTGGTCGGACAGGGACTGTCGAACGCCGAGATAGCCGAGCGGTTGCTGATCAGCGCGGCGACGGCGAAGACCCATGTCGCACGTCTGTTCGCCAAGCTCGAAGCCCGGGACCGCGTCCACCTGGCGATCATCGCCTACGAGAACGGACTCACGCCGGGTAGACGGTAGGGCAGGGTGAGAAGAACGATCGCCGACCACGAGTTCGCCGCGTTCGCCAGATGCGCGAGCTCACCCACCTGGCCGCGGCGGGATTCGGGCCGAGGTTGTTCAGGAAGTCACGGACCGGTGCGGGTGTCGAGAGCGTGGTAGCCCGCTTCCGGGGTCGAGGAGGATCGGACCGAGCAAGAACCTTTAGCAAGGTCAGCGCCTTGTACGTGCTTCATCGCTGTTTCACTGGCGTGTTCGCGCGCTGTCTCAACGAACCGACCTGAGAAACGCGCCGCGCGGTCGTGGTCCGCAGATGGATCCAGTGCTCGGCCGGGAAGTCGTAGAACGCCAGCAGCTCATCGGCGTCTGCGGTGATCTTCGCGACGGCCTTGGGCCACTTCGCACCGTAGGTCTTCGCGAACGCCTCGACCGCATGCTCGGCGTGGGCGCGGTCCTCGGCGTTGCAGATCTCCTGCATCGCCTTCAACGCGCCCGGCTGCGCGGACTTCGGCAGGGCATTTGTGACATTGCGGGATTTGTGAACCCAACACCTCTGATGGCGGGCCGCAGGGAACGCCTCGGCCAAGGCCCGCCACAGCCCCGTCGCCGACAACCAGTTCGGGGTCGCGCATGCCCCGGCGGCGGCAGTCCCGCAGCAGGTCCGCCCACGAGTCCGTGGAATCCCGCAGCCCCTCCGCGAGCGCGATCAGCTCCTTCGTGCCGTCCAGCCGAACCCCGAGCAGGACCAGGACGCAAGAGTGCGCCTGCCCCAACCGGATCTTGGGGTGCACCCCGTCGGCCCACACGTAGACGAAGTCCCGGTCGGACAGGTCCCGGGCCTGGAAGACGGCGTGGTCGTCGCCCCACTGCTTGGTCAGTCGGGTAACCGTGGCCGGCGACAGCCCGGCGGCTGAGCCGAGGAACCGCTCAAGCGCGGGTACGAAGTCCCCCGACGACAGGCCGTGCAGTTAGAGCAGCGGCAGCACCTCACCGACCTTGGGCGACCTGCGGCACCACGGCGCCAGGATCTTCGAGGAGAACCGCTTGCGCTCGCCGGTGGACTCGTCCACGCGGCGGTCGTTCACCCGCGGCGCGGTGACCTCGACCGGGCCGGCAGCGGTGACCACGGTCCGGGACCGGTGGTGGCCGTTGCGGACTACCAGGCGGTGCCCCCGCTCGTCCGTCTCGGCCGCCAACTCGGCTATGCACTGGTTGGCTTCCGCCTCCAGTGCGGCGGCCAGCATCCGGCGGGCACCCTCACGGACGATCTCATCGATCAGGGAGCCGGACTCCGTCGAACCGTCGGCATTCACTACGCTGAGCACGGGCGTGCCTTCCCGACCCGCGCTGCAACGCGGGCCTACTCGGTGACCATCAAAGGACCATTCGGGAAGGTACGCACTCCGCGTGCCACCCCGAAACCGATCCACAGGTCTTGAGCATTGCTCGTATCGATCGCGTGCGTCAGCAGCGTCATATCGCTGAAGACCTCATCGGGATCGGAACCGCTGGCGAGCAAGCGGGCCAGGGCTTCCGCATCCTCGTGCTCGACCGCGTGATGGGCTGGCGTCCAGAAGTCACTCATCACCGCATTCAACAACGGTCGAGATGCCTCCACCAACGGCGAGCCGTCGGCAGCCAATCGAGATGGCCTCTGACTCCGGCGCCGACGCTTCGGCCGGATGAGGCCCGGGACGTGGTCAGCGACAGTCGTTGAGCCAGTCACCCGGGATCAGGTCACGAACGCGGTCGAGGTCTTCTGACGTCCGACCGCGGGCCAGAACGGCCGCGCCGTCGTCGTCACGGAGAAGGACGTCCTGGCCCAGGAACCAGCGGCTTGCGTACTCCTCCTCACCGATGGGATAGACGGGGAAAGGCAGCCGGACGGCGATCTCCTCCAGCAGCCCGATGCTGGTGTCGTCTGGGTCGAGGAAATCGCAAAGCTCTTCATCGGCCTGCAGAGACTCAGACAGCACGATCTCGACGAAGCAGAGCGAAAGACGCTCCAGCCACTTCTCCCAGCGCTCGGTGCTCTCGTCGGCGAGGTCAGGTCGCATGAACACCGCAGGATCTTCGTCCTGGAGGCTGTCGAGGAGGATGCCCCATGATGCGGCTCCCTGGTTCTCATGACGCAAGACCAGTGCCTCATTGGCGTCATCCACATACAGCTCGGCCGGGCCGAGCAGCACATCGTGGTTGCTGATGAGGTCCCGGCGGCGCCCGAACAACAGATATGCCTCACGCAACGCTGCCGGCAGCCGGACACCCAGCCTCTCCTCAGCAGCGACCAGATCGGCCTCCGCCCACCCGTCACCGCTCTCCAGGGCATCAGCCCAGTGGGCAGCGAAGCCCTGGATGAAGCTCCATGCACCTCTACGGCCTTCGATGCCTTCGGCAAGAGACGCAGCAAATTCGAACTTTTGTGTCATGCCAGGACGGTATCCGTCCCGTTCATCGAGCCCCTCAACACCCCGACACACCGACGAAGCGTTCTCCGGACTCAGGTTCTGGCTCAACTTCTCCGGAATTCCTCTTCCAAGGCCAGTGGCAGAACCGCAACGAAGCTCGACGACTTCAAGCCGTACTTGCACGAGCGGTGGGCCGAGGGCTGCACGAACGCCTGGACCCTCTGGAAGGAGATCCAGAGCCACGGATACGCCGGGCCCCGTCCGCCCCTGGGACCCGTCGTTTGGATCACCTGGTAGTTGGCCAAGGCTGCTGACCGGAGAGTCGATCGCGGTGCCGATTGTGGCGTGGGCGTCGGCGCGGAGGACTTCGCACGAGCTCACTGGAGCAGTTCGAAGTGGGGGTGGTACGGAGAAGACGGGCAGACGTGGAGCTGCAGATTGCTGCCACCGGCGATGTCGATCAAGGTGAAGTTGCCGTCCCGGGCGCCCAGGGGCGGCGGGCCCGGGGTCGGCCGGTCCTCCTCGGCGATCCAGGTCGCGCTGCCGCCGTCCCATTCCGAGGAGGCAATGGTGAGGAGCGGGACCTCCTCTGTGCCGCACTCCGGGCAGGCGCGGTCGACGGGGTCGGTGGGGCTCCAGCGGGTCCAGCCGCCGGTCTTCCAGCCCGGGGCGGTGCAGAGGTTGTTCAGGTAGAGCTCGCCCGGATCGTCCGCGTACGCGTTGTACTGCGCGGGGTCGATCGTCGCCCAGCGGCTCTCGTCGTCCAACTGGTCTCGAAGCTCATTGCTCAGCTCGCTGGGGTGGGGGTAGTCGGTGACCTGCTCCGGTGAGAACAGGCACGGCTCCGGGAAGTACCAGCCGTCCTGGACGATCGGCGGCTCGGGCGGTGCGTCGAGGACGTCGGTGACGGTGGCGGAGGACCGCCAGAACAGGGCGGTCTTGGGGTGTGCCATCTCGTGGTCGAAGGGGCACCACAGGACTTGGAGCAGGTCCGCGTCGGGCGGGCAGGGGAAGGGGATGTCGCGGGCGTAGAGCTGGGCGACGGGCAGTAGGGGCGTCGGGCCGTCGAACCACGGGCGGCCCTCCTTGAGCCGCTCCCAGTTCGCCCGCTCCTCGGGGGTGGCCTCGGGCGCCCCGGGGTCGAGGTGCAGCCGCTCGGTCGCTGCGGCGAGATCGCGGCGGAGGATGCGGACGTCGTCCGGGGAGCGGGGCACTTGCGACGCCCGGCTGTCGTGCGGCTCGTCGCAGTGGGGCCACGGCTCGTCGGCGGGCCACAGGAGCGGACCGCCGGCGGAGCTGTCGTGCACGGTCGGCGATCCCGGCCGTGGGTGCAGCCGGGTCGCCGTCCGGGCCAGCGGGGCCAGTTGGGGGAAGAGCGGGGTGACGTCGAACGGCCGCGGCGGGGTGGTATATGTGGCGTTCATAGCGGTGATGCTGTCAGCGGCCGCTGACAATGGGTGTGTCAATCCCCGTCAGGGCGACGTGATTGCGCTGCACGCGCTGCGGTGGCCCGACGAAATCCGCTACCCCTCCCAGGTCCCCCGTCCCGAACACCGCCGTCTCCGGCCAGGAGATCCACGCCAGCCTCATGCTGCCCATGACGGTTACACGGCGCCCTGGACCGCTCACGGGCGCGGCGGACCGGCGGGTTCCACCGCCATGGCTCCCCAGACCGGCCCCCTGCACGGCCGACCGCCGCCGGCGGGCCGCCAGCCAGAGGAGGCCTAGGACAGCGGACGCCAGCAGGGCCAGGACACCCGCGATGATCAGTGAGCCGTAGAGGACGCCGGTGCGCAGGGTCTCCTTCTCGGGGAGGGCCACCCCGAGCACCTGGGTGACCGGCACGGTGCCTCCCGGCGTCATCCGCATGCGGTAGCGGGAGTCGGCGGAGTTGCCGCGGTTGTCGCCGAGCAGGAAGACGCGCCCCTGCGGGACCGTGACCGAGAACGGCCCGGCAGAACCGGCCGTCGGGTCGCCGTCCTTCACGTACGGCTCGTCCAGGGGCGGGCCGCCCAGCGCGAGGCGGGAGGCGGGAGGCGCCGGGCTCGTACGCGATGGTGTCGCCGCCCACGGCCACGACCTGTTCGACCACCGGGCCCCCGGGGTCCTCGCCGCCGTCCATGGGGCCCACCGTCACCAGCACCACGTCCCCGCGCCGGACTTCGACCGTGTCCTTGCGGGACAGCAGCGGATCACCCTTGGTGTAGGTGGGGTCCATCGCCGACCCCAAGTACGTCGCGGCCCGCACGCACGCTGGGCGGGGGCGGCGGAGTCTTGGCCGAGGAGCCTGCGGATGGCTTCCTTCGCGCGCACGACCTGCGTCCGGCAAGCGAAGCCTCCCAGCAGCTCAGCCTCGACCCGGCCGACGACCGTGCCCTCGCCATCCAGACGGTCACCGACCGAGCCCGCGCCCGTTACGGGCCCGGAACCATCCGCCCGGCCACACTCGCCCACACCAAACAGGCCAACGCCGGAATTCCTGGCCCGAAACCGTCCTTGCCAGTGCTGCCGCCCTCCGGAGGGAACCATCCGTGAGCACACCGATCACCCCCACACGAACGCCTGTACTCACCTGCGCCCCGTCCCAGGTCGGCCCCTGTGCCAAATGCCGGCAGCCCTGCTGCCGCTACGGCCTCGGCGCGAACTCGCTTTCTCTTGGGGTGGATCAGCTGTGGTGTGACGTGGGGTGAGGTGGATTCGTTGAGCTCCTGGGACTCGTTCTCGGGGGGTGTGGCTCTGCGGCGGGTTGTTGCACGATTCGATGCAGGAGTTGCTGATGCGGGCAGGCGAAGAAGCTGTCCGACGAGGACCGGCGAGGACTGACCGCGCTGTTCTGGTCGAACATCAACCCGTACGGCACCTTCCGCCTCGACATGGACAAGCGGCTCGACCTGCTGCCTGCCCTGGTGCCCGGGCCGCGCCGGGCGGCGGATGATGGCGTTCAAGCAGCAGGCTCGGTATCCGGCCGCTGAACCGGAGCAACACCGCCGCCCGCGTCGTGACCACCCGCAACCTTCCATGGACGTGACCCAGGCGGGAGCATTCTGGTGTCGGTGGACGGGGGTGGCAGACCATGGGGCGTAGACGGGGGTGGCAGACCATGGGGCGTAGACGGGGTGGGTGGGCCGGGTCGGCGGTAGCGGGAGCAGCCGCAGTGGTGGCGGCTGTGCTGGGGCCGGTGACCAACTACGCCAGTGACGCGGTGCCTGGCTGGGCGGCGCAGGCGTGGGTGATCTGGCCGGTGTTCGCCGTGCTGGTGGCGGTCAGCATCGGGCTGTTGCTGTGGGGCCGACATCTGGATACCGCAGCAAGGCCCCCGGCGCGGCCGGCACCGGTGAGCCGACTGGCCCGGGGCCAGCAGGCTTCGTTACGCCCCCCGCATGTTCAGCGCGTGCGGGGGCGTGAGGACGAACTCGCCGTGCTGACAGGCATGCTTCGGCGGCCACAAGGCCGGTTCGCGGTGCTGTGCGCGGTCGGCGGGATGGGCAAGACAACGGTGGCCGCGCAACTGGCCGCCCAGGCCGAGGCGGCGGGCTGGCGAGTGTTTTGGGTGCGCTGGCGCGACGGTGCCGAGCTGGCGCAGCAGATGGTGCAGGCGGCGCTGGCCTGCGGCCTTCCAGAGGCAGAGCTGGAGGCCGCGCGAGCGGGGCAGGCGAGCCTGCCGGATGTGGTCTGGCGACAGTTGGGCCGGGTGCGGCAGTGGCTGCTGGTGGTGGACAACGCCGACGAGCCGCACGAGATCGGCCCGGCAGGGGAGCCGGTGGCCGACTATCGCGGCTGGATCCGTCCTTACGGCCGGGGCCTGCTGGTGGTGACCAGCCGGGATGGCAGCGAGCAGACCTGGGGTCCGTGCGCACAGCTGCTGCCACTGGCGCCGCTGCCGATGCGGCCTGCGGGGCAGGTCCTGCTGGACGCTGCTCCCGCAGCCGGCACCACCGAGCAGGCCCGAGAGCTGGCAGCGCGACTGGGCGGGCTGCCACTGGCGTTGCGCGCGGCCGGCACCTATCTGGCCGGACCCACCAGCCGCTACCGCACCTTTGCCGCCTACCGCCAGGCCCTGGAACAGGAACTGCGGTTCTTGTTGGGAGCGGCGCACCCGAATGCCTCCCATCCCCAGGTCGCCCGCGCCGTGGTGCGGCACACCTGGGAGGTTTCCTTGGATCAGCTCGCCGGGGAGGGCAACGCTTTGGCCCGCCCCGTGTTGCGACTGCTGGCCCTGCTGGCTCAGGCCCCCGTCCCACTGTCCCTGATCACCCCGGACCTGCTATCCGTCGTCACCGGACACGACGTCACCGCGGTGGCCCTGGAGGCCGCGTTCGCCGGCCTGCACCGCTACGGTCTCCTCGGCCTGCCCCACTCTCCCGGCAGCACCGGCCCGGCGTCGGGCAGCAGTGAGGGGGCGCAGACGGTGCTGCATCCCCTGATCCGAGAGATCAACGCTGTCGCCCTCGCGGCCGAGACCTCCGATCTCGCCGTGTGGCACCAGGCCCTTGCCGAGCGGCTCACCACGGCCGTGCACGAGGCCAACCAGCGCGGGCGCGCTGGTTGGCCTGCAGCCGTGCTCCTCGCCCCCCACCTGCCGCTGCTGCTCGACTATGCGGACCCGCGCACTGCCACACACCACCGCACCACTCTCAACGACCTGGCGCAGGTGCTGCAGAAGGCTGGCGCTTTCGGTGCGGCGCGCCTGCTGCATGAACGGGTCCTCGACGTCGAGACCCGCATGCTGGGCCCCGAGCACCCCGATACCTTGACCAGCCGCAACGACCTGGGCAATGCCCTGTTCGGAATGGGAGAGCCGGCCGAGGCAATAGGCCTGCTCCGGCAGACCCTGGAGGACCGCACACGAATCCTGGGCCCCGTGCACCCCGATACCTTGACCAGCCGCAACGACCTCGCATGCGCTTTGGACGGGACGGGTGAGCACGCCGAGGCGGTAGGTCTGCTGCGGCATACCCTCAACGACCGTACCCGTGTCCTGGGCCCCGAGCATCCGCATACCCTGGCCAGCCGGGACAGCCTCGGTCTCGCGCTGGACGGGATGGGCGAGCACGCACAAGCAGTGCGCATGCACCGGAGCACCCTGGACGACCGCATCCGTGTCCTGGGCCCCGAGCACCACCTCACCCTGCTCAGCCGCCACAACCTCGCCAGCGCCCTGACCAGGGCGGGTGAGCAGACGGAAGCGATACAGCTGCTGCGGCAGGCGCTCAACGACCACGCCCGCATTCTGGGCGACGAGCATCCGCACACGCTGGCCAGCCGGGACAGCCTCGGTCTCGCGCTGGACGGGATGGGCGAGCACGCACAAGCAGTGCGCATGCTCCGGCAGACCCTGGAGGACCGCACCCGCATCCTGAGCCCCGAGCACCCGGATACCCTTGCCAGTCGCCACAACCTCGCCCTCGCTTTGACCAGTGCAGGTGAGCAGGCCCAGGCGATAGACCTGCTGCGCCGAACCCTCGATGACCGCGTCCGCATCCTGGGCGACGAGCACCCGCATACCTTGAGCACCCGCAACGCGCTGGAGACAGCGCTGGCCATGTCCACCCAACGGCCACAGAGCCGTTGGTGGCACCGGCGGCGGCGCAGGAACGTCGCAGCCGGTGGCGGTGCGAGTCGCTGATGCCGGCGGTAGGCTCGGCCGCCCGTCCCTCGCTGATGCGGACCCTGCCCCGTAGCCGGTCGTGGAACGCCACATCCAGGCCCTGGCGGCGCCAGCGGCGGAAGAATGCGTAGACCCGTTCCCACGGCGGGAAGTCGGCGGGCATCGCCCGCCACTTGACGCCGTTGTCGACGACGTAACGCACCGCGTCGAGTATCTGCCGGTGTCAGTAGCCCTCCGGCCTTCCGCCCCGCCCTCCAGCCAGGCCGGCACCGGAAGCAAGAGCCGCACGGCCGCCCACTCCGCGTCCGTCATGTCCGACGGATACCGGCGCACCCGATCGGGATGATCGGCCGCGTTGCCGTACCCATGCGCGAGACAATCGCACGAGACGGCAGACGAGTTGAAACGGAAGGGCGCGGGCGCGTACAACAACGACAACAGGGCCTCCGGGAACCGCTCGGAATGGGGTCGCGTTCCTGAGCTACCAGGAGGCCCTGCCTCCATGCACCTGCCGCCGGAAGTTCACTCGACCAAGACCCCGTTCGCCCCACACGTTCCACGATCGGTCGAGACGGCTTCTGACAACCACCCAGGGGGTTGGAAATGGCTGTTCCATGGGAGCTTTTGATATCCACCGCGGGTGCTGTCACCGCCACCATCGTGGGCGTCGTTGCAGGAGGGGTCGCTGGGCGGCACAGCGAGAATCGAAAGTGGCTTCAGGAGACACAGACCTCCGCCTACGAGAGGTTCCTGCAGGCTTTCGGCGCGGTCGAGATGGAGCTGCGTGAGGCGTTCCTCGAACGGCGCAGACCCGCAGTCGCATGGGGGCCGTTCAATGCCGCGATCCAGTCGCTGAGCTTGGTGGCGAATCCCGAGGCGGCCGCAGCAGCTCTGCAGCTCTGCGATGTCATCGAGGATTTCAGCATTCTCTTCCACGATCGTCAGCCAGCGGATCTTGAGGAGCTCCGACCGATCCACGCCGCCTTGGACCAGGGGCACTTGAAGTTCGTCAATGCGGCCCGACGCTCACTCCATCCCTCGCAGGAACGTCTCGACCAGACACTCGGCGGCCCGTCGCCCTGGCGTGGCGTCGCCTTCGTGGACCAAGGCGACGGCGCCGGCGAGGCTGAATAGCCGAATGAGTCTCTTCACCGGTGCTGCCCCAGGGTGAGGGCGGCCGTGCTCACCGCCGGAAGATCACTCAACCAGGACCCCTGTTCGACCTGCACGTTCCAAGATCGGTTGAGAGACGGCTTCTCACATCAAAGACAGTGACACCAGACCCCGGAACAAGCCCCGACCAGCACCAACAGACCACAGCCCCCTGTCTGCCACACCACCGTCCCAAACCCGAGAGATCGCAATCGTGCCCGTCTTCCTGGAGCCGAACGATGTGAACTGGCACGCCCATGGCAGCAGGCCGCCCTCCTGATCGGCACCGGACAGCAGCAACTTCGTCACCTCGTGACAGCCATGATCACTACAACCACCAGGCCTGAGCAGGAAATCAGTCATCCCGCCCCGGCTGACACCCATCCAGTGCCTCCACCGCACCCATTCACACTGCGCGGTGCTTGGCGAATGTGAGCAGGCGGCCATCCACGCGTTGCGCTGTCTGGCTACAGGGGCAGCCCCGATGCCCAGCGTGGGGCTGGAGTCCGGGCAGACCGTAGTCGGGCGGCAGCCATCCCTTCTTCCTCCCGTCGATGGTCTTCTGGGTGGGGGCGGCGGGTACGGGCACCCGTACAGGGCCACGCGCAGCCCAGCAGGCTGTCCGTCAGGCGGTCAGTGCCGTGAGTTCGGCGTTTGCCCGTCCGGTGACCAGGGCGAGGACACGGCCGGCAGCGGCAAGGTCCTCGGCGGGTATCCCGCCCCAGATCCGGGCGGTTACGGGGGCGGTGTCAGCGCCAACCTCGGCGAGCAGTTCGCGCCCGGCGTCCGTGGGGTGAAGGTACGCGCCGTCTGCGGTGAGCAGCTGCCGTGCCAGCAGCTCGTCGATAGTGGCGTGGATGTCGGCGGGGTCCGTCGTGAGGGAGCCGTGGATCTGGGTGATGAGGTCATGTGGTGTCTGCGGGGCGTCGGCGGTGACGGCGGCGGGCAGGGCGCTGTACTGGGTGAAGGTGAGGCCGTGCCGGGCCAGGATGTGTTCCAGGACGCCGCGGGCGGCGTAGTGGGCCAGGCCGAGAAGGCGCACGTCGGCGACGGGTGCGGTGCTGGTCATTGGGGGCCCTTTCGGTTCTGTTCGTTTGGTACGGGTGGAACCAGATGTGTGTCGCAGGGGCAGCTCGCAGAACTGGCCTTGTGCACGGGCGCTGGGGGAAGCGCGGGGGCAGTGCAGGCTGCCATCCGGCCCAGTTCGGTGCAGGCGAAGTACCTGCTGCCGACTTTTGTGCTGCGGCGTCAGCACGTGCCGATCGGCGGCAGCGACGGCTGGGCGGTCGGGTTCCGGTCTGGAGGCTCCGTCGCCTGTCAGGCGGCGGGGGCAGGGGTGTAGTCGGGGAGGCGGACCGGCTCCGTGCGGGTGTTCTCAGGGGCGTTCGCGGCCAGCATGTCCAGCACCTCCTGGGTAGGGGCCGGCAGGAAGAACCGTTCGGCGCCCTCGTGGCCCAGCGCCTGGTGCTCGGCGAGGTAGGGGCGCAGCTGCTCCTCATAGGCGGCGAAGGCGGCCGTGTGGTCACCGCCGCGGGTGGCGAGTTCGCCGGCGAGGAGGTAGGCGCCGATCAGCGCCTGGGAGGTGCCGCGGCCGGAGGTGGGGCTGGCGCAGTAGCCCGCGTCGCCGAGGAGGACCACGCGTCCGGCGGACCAGCTGTCCATGACGACCTGGGCGTTGGCGTCGAAGAAGAACTCCCCGGCGGCGTCCATCTCCTTCAGCAGGCGCGGCACCTCCCAGCCCTCGCCGGCGAACCGCTCGGTGATGATCCGCTTGTGGGAGGCGGGGTCGCGGCGGTCGTACTCCAGGTGGTCGACGGCGAAGTGGAAGGCCGCGCGGGCCTCGGTGTTGCCGCGGTCCGTGAAGATGTTGGCGGCCTTGCCCGGGGCGGCGTAGAGGCGGCCGGTGTTCTGAAGGCCGAGGTAGTTGTCCAGGCTGAAGATCGCCGTGTAGATGCCGAGGTGGCGGACGTACTGCTTCTCGGGGCCGAAGGCCAGGGCGCGGGTGCGGGAGTGCAGGCCGTCTGCGCCGACGACCGGGTCGAAGCGGCGGGGCGCGCCGTGTTCGAAGGTGACCAGGTGACGGCGTGCATGCCGGACGCCGCGGAGCGGGCGGAGGCCGCGGGCAGGCTTGACGCGGCGGGCTCCCTGACGCCGGAGCAGAGCCTGCTGCGCGTACTCCTCGATGACGACCGGTCGGCCTTAGAACAGGCCCTCCTCGCCTGGCTGGAGGAGTACAGCCGACGGGTCGGGGACGATCCCGCGCCCAGGACCCACCTGCCCCTGCAAACCCTTGCTGTGGCCGCCCTCGCCGTCCAGGTGCACGGCTGGGAGCTCGGCGTGCGCTCCCGCTGTCTGCCCCCGCCGCTGCTGGGCGTTCCGGACGCGCGGCCGGACAGCGGCCCGGCCCTCAGACACCCGGTGGGCGTCCGTGGCCGGGGGGCCTCGCCGTCGTCGGTGGAAGGTCAGCAGAGGGGGCGGCGGGGGACGCCCGGCAGGTAGGTTGACCACTCGAGGGCCGTCAGGTCGCGTCCGGCGCGTCGGCAGACGCGTTCGGCCAGGCGGGCCGGGGTCAGGTCCACGGACCGGGCGCGGGTGCCGGCGGCGGCCCATAGGGTGTCACCGTCGAAGGCCAGGGCCTCGACGCCCCGGCCGGGCAGCAGGAGGGGGTCTCCCAGGGCATAGTGCCTGTCGGTGTCCCAGAGCTGGACGCTGTCGCCGTCGACCACCGCGGCCAGCAGCCGGCCGGCCGGGGAGAAGGTGAACTCGCCGAGGTCCTGGCCGCCCCTCCCGCCGCCGCGCGAGACGCTGCTGGACATCGTCGCGATCCGTTGCGTGACCTGCCCGTTCCACAGTTCGACCAGCCCGGTCTCCCGGAAGGCCGCCACCAGGCGTCCGTCCGAGGAGTAGGCCACGTTCCGAACACCGCCGCTTAAAGTGGCCTCCTTCCTCTCGGTGCCGGTCTTGAGGTCCAGCAGCGTGCCGTCGGTGGTCAGGAAGTAGCGGCCGTCCGGGCTGAAGGCGCCACGGGCCTGCGTCCCTGAGACGGAGCGGACCTCCTTGCGCGTGCGGACGTCGAGGATCTTCAGAGTGTCCCCTTCTCCGGTGGGGACGCCCCCTTCCCGTTGGAGGGCAGCGATGTGGGCCCCGTCAGGGGCCAGGTCCACCCAGGCCGGTCCGCTGCCCTCCGCGGCCGCCCAGTGCAGTACGTCGCGGCCGGTGCCGACCTCCCGCAGGGTGATGCCGTACCGGTCGTCCGCCCCGCCCTGGGTGAACGCAATCAGCCGGCCGTCGTCGCTGATGTCACCGAGTGCGGTGCGGGGCAGGTCCTGGGCGACCCACAGGTTCTGGTGGAACGCCGGTACCACGTCCTTGCCGGTGCGCGTGTCGACCACCCTGCCCTGGAAGCGGTCCGAACGGCCGCTGAGGTCCGGGGAGAACCTCTCGGTGACCAGGGCCGTGCGTCCCCCGCCGGAGACCGCCCTGGTCGTCACGTAGGTCCGGACGGGGGGTCCCGGGGCCAGCGCCCCGGACACGTCGAGACGGTGGACGGTGTCGCCGGTCCACTGCAGGAGGCTCTCGGTCTCTTCGTCCAGGGCCAGGTCCCAGACCGGGATGCGAGCGCTCGTGAGGTTGTTGAGACCGGCCGCGGGAACCCGTGCGACGGGCAGGCTTCCCCCGTCCGCGCTCCAGACCTCGGTCCCGTTGGTGGTGTTCGTGGACACGAGGTAGTTCCCCCGGGAGCTGAACCGCGGTTCGGGGCCCAGCCCGGCGGCCTCACCCACGACGCGCCGGGCCGCCAGGTCGTACACGACAACGTCGCAGGAGTTCCCGGAGGTGGACAAGCTGATCGCGCCGAGCCGGCCGCCGTCCGGACTGAACAGGAATTTCCTGTGGCAGGTGGGCTCCTGGGAGCCGGGAGGGCGGGGCACCAGGACGCCCGGCCCTCCGTCGACGGGCCGCACGGTGACCCCAGCCGTCGAGCAGGAGACGATGTGGCGACCGTCCGGCGCGACGGACGCGTCTTCGGGAACGCTCGTGATCGTGCTGCCCCCCGGTGAGACGAGTTCCGTGCCGCCCGTGGGCGAGCCGAGGACCAGTTCACCCCGGTTGGTCACGCCGGACACCTGGCGTCCGTTCAAGGGCAGCGGCGGGGCCAGCGCCTTGCCGTCGCGGGTCGAGACGACCTGCAGCGTCCCGCCGTCGGGAGCCGTGGCCACGACGACGGAGCCGTCCTCGCTCAGGTGTGATGACCCCAGGAGACCCGTCTTGGTGCCGGGCGGCAGGAGCGTACGCGCGCGGCCCCTGTCCGCGCCGGTCAGGACGACCGCGCGCAAGCCCTCGGGAGACAACTGGAACGCCTCCCGTCCGGTGCCCGACAGCATGCGCTCACTGTTCTCGCCGTAGGTGAACGCGGGTGTGGTCGTCGCCTGGATCTCGCGCTGGGAGGCGGCGGCGATGAGGGCTGCCCGGGATTCGGGCACCTCCGCCACCCGCCAGGACGCCAGTCCCAGCAGCATCGCCGCGACCGGGTCGGTGCCGCGCAGGGTCTCGGCGGACTGGGCGGTCGTCCGCGCCGTGGCCTCGGCCCGTCTGCGGTCGATCTCGCGGGACTGGAGCCATGCCGCCCCGCCGGCCAGCAGCGCCAGCACGGTGACGACGGACAGCCCCGCCCGGAACCGCCGATGGCGGCGCACGGTACGGCGGGCGAGGGCAGACGCCGCGTTCGCGCAGGCGGATTCCAAGGGGTTGGGACGCAGGTGGAGCGGTGCCGTGGGCAACCAGGCCGCGCACCTCTCCCATGCGCTGCCGTGCGGCAGGTCCTCGCTCCGGCGGCCGTTGCCCTCCCAGGCCAGTGCCGTGGTGGTGAGCCAGAGGCGGACGGTCGTTCCGGCGCGGTCCGTCTCGATCCAGCCGCGCAGGCGGGGCCAGGCGGGGATGAGTGCGGGGGCAGGGCGGATCCCGCCGTCGGGAAGCACGAGCAGCGCCCCGCCCGTGGTAAGGGCGGCGACGGCAGCGGTCATGGCGTGCCGTTCCGTGTCCGGCCGGCCGGCGAGGAGTTCGGCCGGGGACGCGGAGCGCACCGTGTCCTCAGAGCCGTCCGGCAACGGGCCGGGCACGATCAGGCGGAGCATGAGTTCGTGGGCGAGGGGCCGTACCCGTTCGGGCAGTACAGCCCAGGTCTCCTCGGCCCGCTCGCTCAGAGCGGGGACCCGGTCGCCGGCGTCGGATGCCGCGGGGCCGGCGCGGCGTGCGCCGACCTGCATCAGGGCGATCCGGGGGTCGACGGCAGGGCTTTCGGGAGGGCTTCCGGCGGGTCCCGCCCCGGTCCGGGGTCCGGACGCGGGCGCGTCGGCCGGGTCGCCCAGCAGGGACAGCAGGATCTCCGTGGCGGCCGGGCGGAGGTCGGGATCCTGCGACAGGGCGCGGTCCACCAGGGCGCGCAAGGAGGGCGGCACGGTGGACAGGTCGGGGCGGTGGCGTACGGTCCGGTAGGCGGTCTCGACCATGGTTTCGCCACGGAACGGTTCCTCGCCCGAAGCCGCGTAGAGAACGGTGGCGCCCCAGGCGAAGACGTCGGCGGCCGGTCCGGCCCGCTTCCCCGACAGCACCTCGGGCGCCATGTAGCCGAGCGTTCCCATGATCACGCCGCTGGCAGTCTGCGACATGTCGAGGGACCGGGCGATGCCGAAGTCGATGATGCGTGGACCGTCCGGGCCGAGCAACACGTTCCCCGGCTTGAGGTCCCGGTGCACGACCCCTGCCCGATGGATCGCCGCCAGGCCGGTGGCGATCCCGATCGCCAGCCGGACCACCTCGTCCGCCGCCAGCCGCCCGCCGTCGCGGACGCGGACGCCGAGCGAGGGGCCCGGCACGTATTCCCCTACGAGGTAAGGCTCGTCGGATCCGGATGACACCTCCAGCACCCGGGCGGTGCAGAAACCGGCCACGCGCTGTGCGGCCTGCGCCTCGCGGCGGAACAGCCGGCGGACGGCCTCGTCGGCGGAACGGCGCAGTAGTTTGACCGCCACCCGGTTCCCGGCCCGGTCGTACGCCTCGTACACGACCCCCTGGGCCCCCTCGCCGAGCCGTGAGGCCGGCCAGTACGCGCCGATCCGCTCCGGATCGTCCGGTAACAACGGACTCCCCACCGCTTCCCCCCCTTGGTCCGCCCCATGGGGGCGGTTTGTCGCGCCATGATCGGTGACCGGGGTCGGAAGGTCAACGGGGCGGCGTGCGGGCCGTCCCCGCACGGCCGGGGCCCGTCGGCGGAGGGTTCTCGGGGGGGGCTCGTTACCGGCGTGGGGGGGTGCGGAGCGGTCGGACGGGCCGACCATGGCGCGCTATATGGATGCCGACCAGCGCCCACCGTGTCCTGACGGCTAGCCACGCGGGTGGTCAGGCGACGGGTCAGCGGCCATCCCCAACCCGCGCGCGCTTGCGTTCGGGTCCGGGACGCGGGGGCGCGGGCGGTGGGGGCTGGCGTCGGTGACGTCGATCTCGATACCGCCCTGCGCCCAGCCCAGGTCCAGGGTGCAGGACCCGCAGGTGTGGCGCAGTGCGTTGGCCACCAGTTCGCTGACGACCACCAGCGCCGCGTCCTGCACGGCCTGCGGCACCAGATGCCCGCAGGCCAGGACGTCGTCAAGGTAGTGGCGCAGTTCCTCGCGGGCGCGGGCCGCCGCTCCGCTGCCTTCGCACGGGCAGTGCCGTTTGGCAGGGTCTGCCATCATCCCCTCCTGGAGCCGGCCGCCGAGAGATCGCGGAGGACAGCGACGACCGGCTGCTGCTGGCCGACCCGGACAGCGGGCTGCTGCCGATCCGCTCGGACGCGCCCGGCGAACCGCGCCTCGGCTGGGGGGTGCTGGGCATTTCCCTGCCGGTCCGCTTCCCGCAGTGCCTGCGGCTGGCGGACGCGCACCCGTTCGCGGTCCAGCCGGGCCAGGCCCTGATGCCGGAGACCTGCGGGGTCGCGCTGCGCGTGGGCGGGGCGGGTTCGCCCTGTGGCGCCCCGCCGACCGGCACGTCTTCCGGCTCGGCTCCCCGGCGGGCTGGCTCGGTGGCACGGGCCGCTGGAGCCGGGAGGGCCGTCTGCACCTCCCGTACGCGACCCCCGAAGTGCCGTGCGGGATGCTGGGGATGAGCCTCCCGGTCTCCCCTCCCCCGCCGGGCCGGCTGACCCCGCCGACGCCTCCGGCCGCCCGGCCGGTCCCGCTCCAGCAGGCCCCGCTGCGCTGAGCCCGGCCCGCGGCCGTCCTACCGTACGACCGCCACCCCCACCAGCGACTTGAACTGGCCTCCCGAAGCGACCACCTTCTGGGCGCCCGTCACCGGGTCGACGCGGAACAGGAAGCGGTCGGTGCCCCCGGGGTCGCTGTCGGTGACCAACAGGCTGCCGTCCGCCTCGATCGCGATCGAGCCGGGGGCGACGAAGCCGCCGCCGGAGGACACCGTGGTCTGGGCGCCCGTCGCCGGGTCCACCTTGATCACCCCGCCTCCGAAGCCGGGGAACGCGTTGGCGTCGGCGATCAGGATGTGGCCTGCCGCGTCCACCACCACGCCGCAGGGGCTGCGGAGTTCGCCGCCCGAGGTGACCGTCGTGCGGGCGCCACTGACGCGGTCGACGCGGACCAGCCGGGACGAGAGGTCCTCGCCGCCGATCATGTTCTGCTCGACCACGAGGATGGAGCCGTCCGGGGCCACGCACAGCCCCGCCGCCCGCACCGCCGGATCGCCGGTCCCGTCGCCCTGCGACAGGACGGTCTGCTCGCCGGTCGTGCGGTTGACACGGATCACGGCGCCGAAACCGCCCGTGGCGACGTCCGCGACGAGGATGTTCCCGTCCGCCTCGACGGCCACGTCGATCGGGGCGGTGAACTTCCCGCCGGACGTGACCTCGGACTGCGCCCCGGTCCGCCCGTCGAGGCGGAGCAGGATGCCGGTCCCGGGAAAGCTCCGGTCCTTGCTCACCACGATGTTGCCGTCCGACTCGATGGCGATGCCGGTCGCCCCCTGGAGTTCGCCGCCGAGGGCGAACTGCCCCACCTCGCCGGTCACCGGGTCGACGCGGAACACCATTCCGGCACAGCCCAGGGCCTGGGAGTCGGCGAGCAGGATCGTACCGGCGGGGAGGTGTTGATGAACGGTCATGGCTGACTGCTCCTCTGAGGGGGGGGAGGGGACGGCCCCACCACTCAACCGCAGCCCCTCCGCCGCCTGTCGCCCCGCCACCCGCCACGCCGACCGCGCCCGCGACGATCCGCCCGTTCGGCCTCCGGCCAGCCGTCGTAGCGGCGGACCTGTAGTCGTCCGGGCCGCATTCCCGCTTCGCGCTCCGTCTCGACCGCAGCGCCGGCATCCCTACCGCCAAGATTCTGGAACCGGGGGCGGTTCGGGAACTGCTGCGGACCCTACGCTATTCCAACATCATCTCCGGTCTCTTCTACGACGGTGTCGTTCTCTGTGAGTCCGAGGGGGACTGCCAGTTCTACGCGGCAAGTTTCGACGTCACCAAGGAGCCCTCGAAGCCCGAGAACATCCACTTCCTCCATACCAACGGCAAGCCGCGTCTGGCTCGCACGGCCAACAGCCTGTGACAGTGCGGAACCCCCACCGCCGTCATGGCCGACCTCGACCTCCTCAACAACAGCGCCGCCGTCCGCTCGGCCGTCAACGCCCTGAACGGCTCATGGGAGGACGTCGCCGCCGACGTCAAAACACTGAACGAACACGCCAACGGGATGCGTACTGCCGTCACGGTCGCCGAGTTCCGCAAGGCGACGAACGAGGCTCTCGGACGGGCCCGTGACAGTGACCCGGTGCCAGCCGAAACGGCACGCAGGCTCGGCGAACTCGCAAAGGCCGCAACCAAATGGAAGCACCTCAAGAAGGCCGGTCACCGGCACCTGTCCCACCTGCCAGCAAACCGTCCCCCGGCAGACCTACGACACCAGCTAACAAAGCACTACTAGGGCGTGTCCGGCGGAGCTGTTGACGACGACCCGCGCGCCGCCCGCGGCCCGCAGCGGGTAGAGCTCGCAGGCGAGGGTGAGTGCCCGAAGTGGTTGGCGGCGAGGTGGCCTTCCCAGGCGGGGCCGACGCGCCGCTCCGGGGTCGGGCCGCAGCCGCGCTGGGGCCGAGCCCGGCGGCTCGACCTGCTGATGGCCGTCGCCGAGGTCATGGCCACCGCCCGATGGCGAATCAGATGTGCAAGGACCCGATCCGGTCGGGTACGTCGTAGACGTCGGCCCGGCCGGAGTCGATGTCGCGGGTGAGGTGTACCAGCGCCTAATCGGGGGCATGGCGTGGACCGCTCAACCTGCGGCCTGCATATAGGCCGCCACCAGGCCCGCTCCGAACAGCGCGTTGCGGGCCGGGAAGAGGGCGGAGGCGGAAGACAGCATCAAGGCGGCGGCGCGCCAGTCGTTGTCGACGACGGCACCGATCGAGGAGGTCTTCTGGCGGGCGGTGGCGGACTGCGCCCACGACTACCAGGACTCCGTCCCCGCCCTGGTGGACCGCTTCGCCCGCTACGGCCTCTTCGCACCCGAGTTCCAGCTCTACTGCCTGAACCGCCTCCAGCTGCGCAGCAACAAGCAGACGGTCGACCTGACCGACCCGTCCACGGCCCTCCAGCTGATCGACGGCGCTGACGGCCTCGCGCCGGCGCGGATGCGACTTCGACACGGTCCCTCGAAGCCACACCCGCCCTGTCCGGCCCCTCGCGCCAGCCTTCACCGTCGCGGCGTCGTGGTCGGGTCAGTTGATGGATTCGCCGTCGTGACTGCCGCCCGCGCAGATCCACCGGCCGGACCCGGGGTCGTACTGCACCGTTCCATGGGCGTGTCGGCAGCCCGGCTCGTCGATACCGGGTGCGGCAGCCTGCACGGCGGGCGCCACGGCACCGAGAGCGGCCAGGATCGCGGCGGCTATGAAAGTGAGAAGTCGTGTACGCATGGGAGTTCCTCTGGAAACGAGCGACACCAACACGTCATGACCAGCTTCACCCAGGACAGTGTCATGCGCACCCTGGCGTGTGGCCCCCCTGTATGTGAGGGCGCAGACCTGCTCCAGAGGCGCCGTCCGCGAACAGACGCCAGGCTGGTGTTATGGCGAACATGCCCGAGGTAACCGTAGGGCCGCCTGATGACCTTGGCTGGCGCAAAGTCTCGCTCAACGGCAAGTGCACGGGCAAGGCGCGGTCTCCCGGGGAACTCCGAAGAATTCTGCAACGTGCCGGGCTGCAACCCGGGCACCCTGTCCACTGGCTCGGCGGAGACAGCCTCGTCTGGCCGGATAAAACGGCACAGCGGCGAATAGTGGGCAGCCTCATGTCCATCGGCTTCCTGTTGACCGCTGGACTGCTCCTCAGGGTCGGCTGGATGGACAGCCAGCGCGCCCTGACCTTCGGCGAGCGACTCGCCGGATATTCCGTACTGGCTGCAGGGCTGGTGGAGCTGATCGCCGCATTGGCCACCCTCGATTACTGGCACCAACGGAAGCTAACCTATTCAGGGCCCCTCGTTCTGGTGGGAGTCGGGATCGTCTTCCTCTGCAGCTCCTCGCTCCTTCTCCTGCAGATCGGCGACCGCTTTACCGTCTGCACCGTGGTCGGGATCTGCTTCCTCATAGGATCCATCTTGGCCGGGATTGAACTCATCAAGTCCCGGGCATGGAAGGGACTCCGCAATCCCCGGCGAATAGCGATCGGCGCGATCGTCCCTACCCTGATCGCCGGTATCAACCTGGCGTATACGCAGCTCTATGTACCCACCGTAACAGCTCCGCTGATCATGAGTGGCGCCGAATTCAGGGAGGCAAGCCTGGACAGCGCCAGGTCGGTACTGCGCGTGACGGTCCATGCTTACGTGAAGAATAACGGCAGCATTCCTGTCTACATTCTGGGCAGTATCTACTGGGTCCATGGTGGGCCCGCGAACGACATCGCGCAGGTCAGAAATCCCAGTGATAAATTCAAATTGATCTACGACGGCGAATTCGTCACACCGGCGGGCCGCGAACTGGATCCGGGGGAAGAAATATCACAGGACTCGGTGGTCGACATCAAGAATCCCGATAAACTCGATTACGAGACGCTCAGGGCCCAGACCGAGGTGTACGCGATCAGGAGAGACAGGATGACACTGCCTCTCGAGTACGGGCAATCCCGAAGCTCCGTCGAGGTGCTCAAGAGGGAAGGCAAATGGAGCCCCGGGGAACCCAAGAATGCAAAGTACAGAGATGAGTCCAAAATCTCGAACAGCAGCGAGATCCTCAACATCACCCGAGGCCCGCAGTACATACGCGCGTGGAGGCTGTACTTCGGCAACTGGTCGCGCATAGACGTGGCCATATCGCCGCCGGGCAGCAGAATCACCCTCGACTCTCATGACCGCCACTACAGGCAGCGCCTCATCGACCGGTACGGCCTCTCGATGGCACGTGGCTCCATGGACCAGACACCCTTCAAGATGCTCCTGGAAAAGGCCCGCTCCGCCGAGGGGCACCCGAGCCAGGAGCAGTCAGGGCAGTGACTGCTCCGTCAGGCCGGTGAGCGGTGTTCCTCCCGACCGGGACCAACGGAAGCGAGGGGAGTGAAGCCCGGCATGTCGCAGGGCTGCGCCGGGCCGAGCCGGTGGCGGGGTATCAGGAGCTTCGGCGGCTCGTCGTCGTAGTCCTCCAAGGGGGGAGGTTGACGGGCACCAGGTGGTGTCCGCCCAGAACGCGCTGGACGCGCTGGACGGGGACGTCGACGCCGTGCGCCGGGCGCTGGCTGGACCAGGCGATCCGTGTCGTCCAGCGCAGCGGCCATGGCCTCTGCGAAGGCGGGATCGTTGTCCCTGCCCCCGGCAACCGTGGCAGGCCGTCTTCCGTACCACTGGTCCGGATCGGTCATCAGTCGCAGCAGCGCCGTGCGTGTGTCGCCGGAAAAGGTCGGCGGCGAGGACCGCCAGTCGCTGATGAACCCCTGCGCCACTGCACGCCGTACTCGGGCATGGGATGACCAGCGTGGCGCAGAAGGGTCGCCTCCGCACGGGGTCGATGTGTTCTCCAAGAGCGACCAGCACCTCGGTGATCACAGAGAGGTCCGTCTCCTCGGCCGACCAGTCGGTGAACATGTCCAGAGCGGGACCAGCGAACGCGTCCTCGTCGCTGTCGTCGGACAGATGGGTCAGCCGGAGCACCTCGGCACCGAACAATCGGCGAAATGGTCCGGGTTCGTCCGCAGCGCTGCGGCAGCTTTCCTGCTGGCTGGTCGCGACGACCAGCCAGCAGGATGGCGACACTGCTCCATGTCGTGTGGCTCTCCTGGCCGGCGTGGGCCCACGCGCGGTCCATCAGCTCCCCTCGACGAGGTCCGGACCCCGAGCGGTTCCTCGACGTACGTGAGAGGTCCTCCTGCCTGCTCTGGCCGGGATCCGCACCGTACTGGAGCACCAGGCGGTCCAGTCGGTGGCGGCGTGACGGCGCGACGGCGCCACTGGACGGCCGTGATCGAGCACCAAGGCGGCGGTCCGGGCGGCACGGTTGGGGATGTGACAGGCGGCCAGGCGTCGGCTGAGGGCAGCGGCGGAGACCTGGACGTCTGGGAGGTGGCACTCGTGTTCGCGGCCCAGCCCTGGGGAGCGGGGCGGTCGGCGAGGGTGGTGGGCAGCGGGATCGGGGTCCTGCCCAGAAGAGGAACGTCGTCCCGTCTCCGGCGGTCAGGGCGGTGGTGGGTAGGGCAGCGATCCGGGTGAGGTGTTGGCCGAACAGCAGGAGGATCGCGCCGGCGGCCCGAACGTCGAGGTCAAGGCGGGAGTCGGTGAGGCACTGGTGGAGGAGGTCCCAGTGGGAGTCTTCGTCCAGGCCGACCGGGTCAGCCTTCGGGCGGTGCGGCACGAGGCGGCCGCGGGCGTGGTGGCGGCGGAGGGCCCGAACCGCCTCCGGCCAGGCGTCCTGTGCTGCCGAAGGCGTTGATGTCCCGGCGAGACGGTCTCGCTCCGGTCCCGGGAGTCAGCCGCCGCGGAGGCCCCACTCGTCGAGGCCGCCGTAGATGTGTGCTTCCAGGCACTGCGGGGCGTCAAGGCCCACGGCCTCACCCCGGTACACGGCGATGAGCGAGTCCTTGCCCCGCCACCAGGTGTCGGTCACACCCTGCACTTCAGGCACCGGCGCGAATCCGCCGAGATCCAGTGACTCGACGGCCTTGCCCTTGATCCTTGTGACGGTCTCGGCCAGCGACGGGCATGGGCGGCCAGCGCCAGGGATTCCACCCATCCGTCCGTGTTGGCATGCAGCGGCGTCCAGTGGTGGGCATCGATGCCGAACGTACCGTCGGGGCCGATCATGAATCCGTAGGCCATGGACACCCGGCAGTCCCCTGCCGGGAACGACCAGCCTTCTGCGCGCGTCCCTTCAGGGCGGCCGGCGGCCAGGATGCGCGGACCGCCCTCGTAGAACGGAGCGGGCGGCAGGGCGAGGCCGCCCCAGCGGTCCTGGAAGGCGGAGGCCCTGTCGATCTCCGCAGCGGGGATCCCGTGCCCGAGCCACGCGTCGCGGTGTCGCCGGGTGTCCTGCCGGTGTACGCGGATGCCCTCGACCTGGACGAACCTCTGGGCCCTGCGGCTGAGGCCGGCAGGCGCGAGCGGTGCCGGGTTGTCGGCAGTCACTGGTGCTCGCGGTCACCGGCGTGGAGCACGGCCGCCGCGATCTCCCGGACGCGGTGCGGGCTGATCCCCGAGCGCTGCTCGACGGCGAGGGGATGGTCGGTGGGTTCGAGTTCGACGAAGGGGCGCTCACCGACCGGGCGGGTGTGGACGTGCGTCCTCAGGTTGAGGGTGGTGGTCGGGTAGACCGGCAGGTCGGTGGTGAGCCAGCCGAAGTACGGCTTCTCGGCTTCGCGGCCGGGAGTGTCCCACAGGTCCGCGGCCCGGGAGAAGCTCTCGCGGCTGAGCGAGACCCAGACGCCCCAGGAGAACACGTCGTCGCTGCCGAGGACCGGTATCTCGATCAGGCCCTTGACGAAGTAGTGCTGCCCACGGACCACGCACTGGTCGGACGAGAGCAAGCAATCGTCGGCGTCGGCGAAGGCCGGTTCCCATACGGCGGGGGCCTCGGCCGTGTAGTTCATCGGCAGCTCAGGGTGGTGGGCTCCGCAGCACGCGCAGGTGAACCCGAGATCACTGGTCATAGGGCTGAAGCCTAGTGATGGGCTCCGGTACCGCCTCCGGCGGGAGCCCCGCCCGCCGCCTTGCAGGGCCAGTCATCGCGCCCGGGGTGCCAACAACCGAGCTTCCACACCGTCCGAACCGTCACCCCGGCAGCCTCGGCCATCACCCCCACGTGCAGCGACGACACCGCCCCCGGCCCCTGGTCCACCGCCACAACCGACGCACCACCACACCCCGCGCCAACCGGCCGCCCTCCCCCATACCCACCAACACAACCCCGCCCTCGCCGGCCGCACGCAGGAATGGGCAACCCCGTCACAGCCACCCGCCCAACTGCTACCCGGCCTGTGGCAGCCACCTGGTCACCCCCCGACAGCCAACATCACAACTCACACCAGAGAAACCAGACACAACCCACCCGATCCTCGCTGACGACCGACCACTGCCACCAGGACACCCGCTCACACCGTCCTTGCGGGATCCGGGACGCCGGGAGGCGGGCGGGCCGGGAAACGGGGAGACTGGAGGAGAGCGTGACGCCTGACCGCTGCGGCCCGGACGGTCCGCGGCGGACGGTCCCGCGCAGGGGCCGGACCATCGACCTACGTCCGCGCGCGCCCCGGGGGGTGGGTGCCACGGCCCTGTCCAGGAGTCCCCATCGTGACGTTGACCCCACAGCGATCCGAACACCCTCGGCGCACGGCCCGACGGGCCGCGCTCCTGCTCGCCGCCGCGGCGCTGCCGGCGGCCCTGCTGGTGCCCGCGGCGCCCGCCGCAGCGGCGCCCGTGACCAAGACCTTCACCCCCGGCGCCAACCAGCGGTTCGTCGTCCCGGCCGGCGTCACCCGACTGACCGTCACCGCCACCGGCGGGCCGGGACGGTCGGCCATCGAGGGCGGAGCGGGCGGGACCGGCGCCGCCGTCACCGGCACCCTCACCGTGGTGCCGGGCACCACCTACTACGTCAACGTCGACACGGGCGGCGGAGCCGTCACCGGTCAGCGCCCCGGCGGCGGGGGCGGCGGTGCCAGTGACGTCCGCACCTGCAGCTCGGCACGCGCAAGCTGTGCCCTGACCGGCGTTCCCGGCACCGACCCCCGCCTCATCGTCGCCGCCGGCGGCGGGGGCGGCGGACGCGGCCCCAGCTTCATCGGATTCCCCGTCCGAGAGGCCACCGGCGGAGACGCGGGCGACATCGGGAAGCCCGGCGGTGAGCGACCGGACAGCGGCGGCGGGGGTGGCGGCGGAACCCAGACCCTCGGCGGCAAGGGCGGAGCCGCCTGCCCCGAGGGCTTCAGGGCCGGCACCGACGGCACGCCCGGTACCGGCGGCACGGGCGGTGGCGGATTCGGCGGGGGCGGTGGTGGCGGCGGCTGGCACGGCGGCGGCGGAGGCGGCGGCTGCTTCCTGGTCAACGGCAACGGCACCGCCGGGCCCGGCGGCGGCGGTGGCGGGTCGAACCTCGTCCCGGCGGGCGGCACTTCCGGCCCCGCCACCGGATCGGCGCACGTGTCCATCACCTACGGTTCCTGAACCGTCGTCCGTGCGGTGCACAGTACAGGTTTCGTAGCAACGCCCGACGAGGGCAAACGCCACCCCGTATGGAGCAGCAGGGCATCGGTGCCGGACCGGAACCGCGTCAAGCAGCTTTCGCAAGGCCCGGACAGAACGCTGCCGCTGGCCGCCCTTCTGCCGGTCGTGCGCGGCTCACCGCGATCGACAGGGACTGGAACTGCCCCTGGCCACTCGACCGGCAACGCCACTACCGCGTTCTGGCCGACCTGGCCGACACCGTAGCCGACGGCGTCCTGCCCGACGTCGCACCCGGCGTAATCGTGGACGGCGACGACATCGGACTATGGCTCCAGCAGCAGAAACAGCCGGCCGCCTGGGCCCGGCTCCTGCCCGAACAGCAGGACCGGCGTGTCCAGCACGACGAAGCCCGGGTGTACCGCTTCCGTACAGCCGCCGTACCGCCCGGCGCCATCGCCGCCCCAGAGCCCCGGGGCCATCAGGTGTCGCCGGTGCCCGGGACGTACCGCAGGCCGCCGTTGCTGTACAGCAGCTGACCGTTGATCCAGCCGCCCTCGGACGAGCAGAGGAAGGCCACGCGGTGGGCGCACTCGCGCGGTGTGCCCAGTCGGCCCAGGGGGGGCCTGCGCGAGCGTCTCCCGGGCGCGGTCGGTCATCCAGCCGGTGTCGACCCTGCCGGGGTTGACGGCGCCGGCCGTCACGCCGAGCGAGGCCAGTTCCCGGGCAGCGGCCAGCGTGATCCGGTCCAGGGCGCCCTTGCTCGCTCCGTACGGCAGGTTCCCGATAGTGGGTGTTCCGCCAGGCTGGTCCTTCGAAACGGCCTGAGGATGCGTTGGGTGATGCGGACCGACTTGAGGGTGGAGGGCCGCCCGAACCGAGGCCCGGCTGAAGATCGCTACCTGGACCACCGGCTTCTGCAACCCGCGCCGCCGCCGGCCTGGTAGCCATCGAGTTCGAACGAACCATCAGCGAACCGCGCGTCAAGAGCCGTCACGAGGCCCGGGCCGCATCAGGAGGGCCTCTACGAAACCCGGGGATCGACAGTCAGCGGGCGATCGAGATCGCGAAGGGCGTGAATCCGCCGGAGCGGATGACGTGCGGTACGAAGAGGATCGCGGCCTCCGTGGCGCGGGCGGTCTGGATCCCGCCGAGATCGTTGATCCACTCCTTGCGCCAGCCGAGGTCGGTGAGCAGTTCACGGACGGTCTGCTTGGCCTGCGGGTCCTCGCCGGAGAGGAACACGGTGGGCGGCTGGGTGAGCGTGGCCGGCGCGGTCATCACCGGGAAGAGCATGGTGTTGAGTGTCTTGACGACGTGCGTCTCGGGGAGCGCTTCCTGGAGTTGTTCGGCGAGGCTCGAGCCGGGGTAGAGCAGGTCGGCGGGCAGGCCGTCCGGTCCGTCGGTGGTGGCGTTGGAGACGTCGACGAGGATCTTGTCCCGCAGTTCTTCGCGCAGGGCGGTGAGCCGGTCCAGGGAGCCGGCGCCCGGGGTGGCGTTGATGACGATCCGGGCTGTCCGGGCGGCGTTGGCGGCGGCGCCCGGCGTGCGATCTGCCACGGTCACCTCGTGCCCGGCCCGGGTGAGGGCTGCGGCCAGGTTGCCGCCGACGCGGCCGTTTCCGAGTACTGCGATCTTGTTCATGCTGATGTGGTCCTCTTCTGTTTTCTTTTTTCCGGTTCTTGCAGATGGTCAACGGGAGAGCGTGGTGACGGCTTCGGCATGGATACCGGGCGCGGCGGCCAGGAAGCTCTCGCTCTGCGGGGTCCAGGGACGGCCCTCGGCGTCGGAGATCCGTCCGCCGGCCTCGGTGACCAGGAGCGCCCCGGGCAGCAGGTCCGCGCGGGCACCGGCGAACTGCCAGAAGGCGTCGATCCGGCCGGCGGCCACGTTCGTCAGGTGCAGGGTCGCGGGCACGGACGTGCGGACGACGAGCGCGTCGAAGAGCATCGCGGTGATCGAGGAGCCGACGCGCCGCACGACCTTCTCGTCCTCGTCCGGCCGGGCCTGGCTGGTGGCCACGATGCTCAGGCCGAGGTCCGCGGTCTCGGAGACGCGCAGCGGCCGACCGTCGAGGTGGGCGCCCGCGCCGGTGAGCGCGGTGTAGGTCTCGCCGGTCAACGGCAGGTGGACCACGGTGAGCACCGGCTGGTTCTCGCGCACGAGGGTGGCTGTGACCGCCCACTCCGGCAGGGCGTGCAGGTGGTTGACGTTGCCCTCGGCAGGATCCACGACCCACCACTCGCCGGGCGGCAGCGCCCCGCCGTCCAGCTCGTCCTCCACCCAGCCGGCGTCGGGGCGAAGGCGCGTGAGGCGGGGGCGCAGTATGCCGAGGGCCGTGTCGTCGTTGGCGGCGAGCGCGCGCATCAGCTCTTCGCGGTTCTGGTAGCGGACCACCTCGCCGAACCGTTCGCGGAGCGCCGAACCGGCCGCCTGCACCGCGACCGAGGTCTGGTCGAGCAGGTCGGCGTCGGAGATGGTGAGGTCAGTGGTCTGAAGCGTTCCGGACATGGTGGTACTCCCGTCTGAGCAAGGGGTGATGAAGGGGATTCCGGGCCAGGCCGTGCGTGCCGTCCTGCGCCGTGGTGACGACGCTATACACCCCCTGCATTAACATCAAATGCATGTCAAGCACGTCTGGGATTACTCCCATGCAACTGGATTTGAACCTGCTCACCGCGCTCGACGCGCTGCTGGAGGAGGGCAGCGTGGCCGGGGCGGCCGCACGCCTGCACGTCACCGCCCCCGCGATGAGCCGGAGTCTGGGCCGGATCCGGCGCACGACCGGGGACCAGATCCTGGTGCGCACCGGCCGCACCATGACCCCGACGCCCTATGCGATCGCGGTCCGGGAACAGGTGCACGAGCTGCTGCACCAGGTCCGGGGTGTGCTGGCACCGAGCCGTGAACTCGATCCGGCAACGCTGGAACGCACCTTCACACTCCGCTGGCACGATTCCCTGGTCGCCCTGAGCGGTCCCGCACTGCTCGCGGCCGTACGCGGACAGGCGCCGGGCGTGCGACTGCGCTTCGTCGCGGAATCGAGCACCGACACCCCAGAGTTGCGGCGCGGGGAGGTCGACCTGGAGGCGAACGCCAACCGCCCGAGCGCGCCAGACATCCGCGCCGAGCACGTGGGCGAAACCCGCCTCGTCATCGTCGTGCGGCAAGGACACCCCCTTACCCGCGTCAAAACCGTCACCGCACAGCAGTACGCCGCCGCTGAGCACGTCACCGTCTCGCGGCGCGGAAACCTCAGCAACGCCCTGGACGAGGCCCTCGTGCCGCTCGGCCTCACCCGCCGCGTGGTGGCGGCCGCCCCCACGGAAGCAGCCGCGCTGGAGTTCGCGCGCGGCACCGACCTCCTGATCAGCGTCCCCGAAATCACCACACGCACCGCGGCCGCCGACCTCGGCCTGGCCGTACTCCCCCTGCCGCTCGAACTCCCCTCGGCACCGGTGTACCTGTCCTGGCACCAGCGCTACGACACCGACCACGCCCACACCTGGCTGCGCGCACTGGCGCGAACCGCACTGACCGCATGCGGAGCGTCATAGTCGATCTCGCTCACTCGGTCGACTCCTGGCCGATGAGCAGGTCGAGCAGGCCGGCGGGGCGTTGTCGCCGAAGACGCGTGCGGCGAGTTCAGACGCCCATCCGAGAATTCTGCCGCGACCTGGGCCGCCGCCGTCTCGGGACTGGCGAGGATGGCGGCGCTCGATTCCTGCGGTTCGTTGAGCGCGACGTAGGTGTGGAGAACGGCGTCGGCCTCTCGATGGCCAAGTCCTCTTGCCGACTGCGACGGCAAACAGGGAACCGTCGCCGGCGGCCTCGGCCGTTGCGGGGTGGCGTTGGTCGGCGTCGTACAGGTAGGTCTCGATGGACGACGTGCCGACGTATTCGGGCTTCGCGTCGGAGAGCAGCGGCCGGATCCTCGACCAGGCGCCGTCCGCGCCGACGAGGAGGCCGGTCCTCACGGTTGGCCTGTCGGCGAAGGTCACCTCATGCCTTACGTCTCCGCGGGGGCGGACACTGGTGACCTTGTGCCCCCACTGGATCATCTCGTCGGGCAGCGGGTTGAGCAGTATCCGACGCAGGTCTCCGCTCGAAGCGCTCGCCGGGCTCGGGGTGGAATGGGCGCTAAGACTCCGCGAGGCCGCGGAGAACCTAAATGCGTCGACAGCACCCCTCGGCACCCGGCACAGTGGCCACCCGTGACGAGCAGTGAACTGTGGACCCGTGCGACCGCCGGCCGCTACGACGCCGAGGAGGCCGAAGCGTCCTCGGCCGCCGTTCTCGGACCGACCCTCGCCTTCCTGGCCGAGCTCGCCGGAGACGGCCGGGCGCTGGAGTTCGCCATCGGAACCGGACGGGTGGGAGTCCCGCTCCGGGAACGCGGCGTGCCGGTGGTGGGCGTCGAACTGTCCGAGCACATGGCAGCGGTGCTGCGGCGCAAGGTCGACGAGGGCACCCTCCCGGTAGTCATCGGGGATATGGCCACCGCCGTCGTTCCCGGCGGGTTCACCCTGGTCTATCTCGTCTACAACACCATCACGAACCTGCTCACGCAGGACGAGCAGGTCGAGTGCTTCCACAACGCCGCACGGCATCTGGAGCCCGGCGGCCGCTTCGTCATCGAGCTGGGTGTGCCGCCGCTGCGGCTCCTGCCGCCCGGCCAGGTCGCGGTGCCGTTCGACGTCTCTCAGCAGCATCTCGGCTTCGACACCTTCGACCTGGTCGAGCAGATGCTCGTCTCGCACCACTTCACCCGCGACGGCGACGACGGCCACTACCGCCGCGAGAACTCCCGGCACCGGTACGCCTGGCCGGCCGAGCTCGACCTGATGGCGCGGATCGCTGGGCTCGAACTGGAGCGTCGCGTTGCGGACTGGGACGGGTCCCCATTCACCCAGGACTCCGCGAAGCACGTCTCCGTGTGGCGCAAGCCGGCCTGAGGCCGGCCACCGGGCCATAGACGTCGGCGGCCGTGCCTGTCTTGAACTTCTACCGGGAGTTCAGGCGGCGCCAGCAGATCAGTGCGCATCCGAGGGCGAGGAAGGCTTCGTGGATGTCGTCGCGGATCTCCCAGCGGATCCGCAGGCGGCGGGACCAGTGCGGGTGGGCGAATGCTCGCTCCACGACCCAGCGTTGCGTGCCCGGGCCCGAGCCGTGCTCGGTGCCCCGGCGGGCGATCAGCGGCTTCACGCCGAGTCCCGGACGAGGCGACAGTCCAGGGCGTTCACGCTGCGAAGCTTGGCCAGAAGGACCTCGTGCAGCCGGGGCCGGACTCCGGCCTCGGTCCACTCGGCCAGGCGGCGCCAGCAGGTCATGCCCGAGCCCCTTCGTCCTTCTCGGCGTTGGTGCGGCGATTCCCATTCGTACGCTGAACGCAAGCGCTCCCGGCCTGTCAGGGCATAGGATTTCACCTCCGTGCTCATGACACGCGACTATCGAAGGGAACCCGGGGTGGGGGACTTATCGAGCGCAGCGGACGTTCAGCCCCTGGAAGAGGGTGATCCGGTCAGGCTCGGCCGCTTCCCGTTGATCGGTCGGCTCGCAGCCGGGGGCATGGGTCGGGTCTACCTGGGCAGATCACTTACTGACGGCATGCTGGTGGCCATCAAGTCTCCGCTGGCGGAGGCCGGAATCAGCACCGTGGACCGCAGACGCTTCGCGCGTGAGGTGAAGGTGGCCCGGCGGGCGGAAGGCTCGCGTACCGCGCGGGTACTGGGAGCGGATGCCGAAGCCGAGTGGCCGTGGCTCGCCTTCGAATACATTCCGGCGCCCTCGTTGGCGGAGCTCGTCATGAAGGCCGGGATCCTGGCCGGCCCTGCGGCCCGGTGGGTGACGCGTGGCGCTGTGGAAGCGGTCTGTGAGCTCCATCGGCACGGCATTGTGCATCGGGACGTGAAGCCCCAGAATCTGCTGCTGCCCCTGAGCGGTCCGCGGCTGATCGACTTCGGCATCTCCCACGCAGCCGATCTGACACGTACGCAACTGACGTTGGGCACGGTGGCCTTCACCTCTCCGGAGCAGGCACGTGGTGAGCCTTCGACAGCAGCGTCGGACATCTACTCACTGGGTGCGACGCTCTTCCACCTTCTCGTCGGCCGCCCCCCTTACCCGGCCGGTATGGAGATGCCGGCACTGCTGAGGTATGTGGCGGAGGCGGATGTCGACCTGACGGGGCTGCCCGGTGAACTCGCACCGCTGGTAAGGGACTGCCTCGCGTTGCGACCCGGCGACCGGCCGGCGGCCGAGGAGCTGGTGAACACCCTCACGGCCGAACTGGCCGAAATGCCCACCCTGGCAAGTGGTGAAGGCTGGCTGCCCAGTTCGTGGAACGTGATCATCGAAGCGTACGCGCGCCAGGGCCGCGAGCTCGCAGTCGATCCCCGGGCGGCCCTCCGTGCAGCCGACGCCTCGCCCGAGCGGCTCGCGAGGTCGGGAGGAAACCTGCCACCCCCGCCCGGCGCGGCAGCGCCTGCCGCGGAGGCCGCCCCGGTCCCGACGGCACACCTGACCACCGCCCCCGAGGATGAGAGGCCGCAACCCGACAAGCGCCTCGCAGGGGCGCGGAGCCGGGGTGAGAGTGTCTTCGTGCGGTCCGTACAAGGGCTGATGGCTACCGCGCTGTTGTTGCTCGGCGGCGTATTGGCCTACGGCTATTACCAGAACCGGCAGGCCGAACAGCCCGGGCCGATCGACCGGGCGTTCGCCGGGATCAAGGCCGGCGACTGCACCCTGACCGGCCTCGATCCTGCGGGCCGGTGGCTCGCCCCCTCACCCGAGATTACGGATTGCGGCGCTCCCGGTGCGCGCTGGCGCGTCATCTCCTCCAGCGACAAGGGAACAGCGGATCGCTGCGGGGCTCCCTACGCCGCGGTGTCCTGGAACCGGTCCAGTCGGGCAGGCACCGTCAGCCTTTGTCTCGAACGCATGTTTTATTCGGACGAGTGCGTGATCGGTCCTCAGCCCGACCCCGCAGTCCTCACCGAGGTCACGCCGCTGACGAACGCGCCCGTCTTCGCCACGACCGTCACGTGTTCGGATACCGCCCCGGCCGGCCTCGCCATTCTGCGCGTGCTGAAGTACGGGCTGTCCGATGCGGCCTGCCCCCCGCAAACACGGGTCCGCTACAGGTTTCCTGACCGGGGGAGGATGCTGTGCCTGACGACGGTGTGATCCTGCGGCCGCTCCACCGGGCAGACCCCGCCTCACTGGGCCCGTACCGGCTTCTCGGACGCATCGGCGCGGGCGGCATGGGGCGCGTCTACCTCGCGACCCGCAGCGGGAGCGAGGGGCTGTACGCCGTCAAGACCCTTCTGGTCGAAGGCCTGACGACCGACGTGGACCGGGCCCGGTTCGCCCGCGAAGTCAAGATCGCGAGACGGGCGGCCGGACTCCGAACGGCCCGGGTGTTCGACGCCGATCCGGACGCCCCTCTGCCTTGGCTCGCGACGGAGTACGTCGCAGCGCCTTCCCTGGGCGAGCTCGTGACACGCTGCGGCATCGCTCATCCCGCCGCCGTCGCCGACATCGTCGCCGACTGCGCCACCGCTTTGGAATCGCTGCATTCCGCCGGCGTGGTCCACCGCGACCTGAAGCCGCACAACATCCTGCTGACCTCCCAGGGGATACGGCTCATCGACTTCGGCATCTCCCATGCCACCGACGTGACCCGCACCCATGTCACGCTCGGCACCACCGCCTACATCGCTCCCGAACAGGCACGCGGTGAACCGGCCACAGCCGCGTGCGACATCTGGGCACTGGGCGCCACGCTCTGCACCCTGGCCTCCGGCAAACCCCCGTACCCCGATACCGGTGACCCGGTGCGCCTTCTGGCACTCGTGTCCCGGGCATCAGTCGATCTCACCCACGTCCCCGCCCCCGTACGTCACCTTGCAGAAGCGTGCCTGGCCGCAAACCCGGCCAACCGGCCCACCGCGGCAGCATTGCGCGCGCTGGCCGAGCGGTATGAAACCCCGCGCCGGTGGCTCCATTCGGCTGCAGCAGCGCCGCCCGACAGTTGGGCCGCGCTGATAGCCGACTACCAGGACGGCGGATTGGACCTCAGGGACGAGTACGCCGCCGGTCGGCCTGCTCCCGGCACCAAGCAAACACAGCGCATCGCAGGCCTGACGCCACTTGGCTGGCGAGCCGCAGGCAGCTTGATCACCAACCTCACCGTGCTGATCGTCCTCGGGGCGGCAGGCCTGCTCACGCTCGTCACCGTCATAGCGGTTCTCGTGGTCGCTCTCTCCGCTCACTGACTTGGCGAGGCGGCTGTCAAGATCAGATCTTCACGACGAGGTGAAAGTTCACGAGACCGCGACAGAGCTTGTCTACGTCAAGCCTGGACCAGAACCTTCACATGGCAGCGATTGTTCGTCCGCCAGGGCAGCAGTTGGTGAGCTTGAGGCTCATGGTTGTTCACGCCGTATTCGCGCACGGTCATGGCTGCCGTGCGCGCTGCCGAGCTGGGGGCGCTCGGCGGTAGCAGGTCGATCACCATGTCGATCGGGCCGTCGGCCGCCGCGGACATCGCGGCGCGGTCGCCGGCCTCGTCCCCGGTGAGCGGGACCGGGCGCACGCGTGCACCGAACCTCTCGGCGAGCAGGTCGAGCGCGGCCTGGTTGCGGCCTGGGGCGATCACGCGGCCCGCCCCCATGGCGAGCGCGACCGCGACCGCACTGCTGCCGAGGTTGCCGGTGGCCCCGTTGACGAGCAGCGTCTCACCGGCTGCAAGTCCGCCGGCCGGCAGCCCGCCGTAAGGGATGACGTGCACGCCGCGCGCGGCCCAGCGGGCCGGGTCGTCCCCCGCCGCTGCGGGGAGCGGGAAAACGTTCTTCGTCGGGATCCGCATGAGCTCGGCGAACGATCCGTCGTGCAGGGACCGGGCGAGGCGCGCGCCGCCCTCGCCGCGGGAGCTCCAGCCCTGGAGGGTGATGTCGGGCGTCAGGGCGTCGTCCCGCGAGCGCACGGTCGAGTCGCACCACACCAGGTCGCCGGGGCGCAGCCGGGTGGCGTCCGGGCCCACGTGGACGACCCGTCCCATCCCGCCGATCCCGGGCACGACGGGAGGGCAGGGGGTAGTTCCGCTCGCCGCTGAAGACCTCGGCCGCGTATGGCGCCAGGCCGCCTCCCTCGAACGAAGCGCGGGCACCACCCTGTTCGAACGCCGCCCCGACGGGGTGCGGCACACCCCCGCGGGTTTGACTCTGCTGCGCCACGCTCGCACGATCCTGGACTGTCTGACGGCGGCGGAGCGCGACCTCACCGGCACCGTCTCGCGTACCGAACTGGTGCGGCTCGGGCTGTTCCTGAGCGCGGGCGCGGCCATCCTGTCCCCCTCACTCACCCGCCTCGCGGCGACCGACCCGCAGATGATGGTCACGACTACCGAGGGCACCACGCCCTCCCTGATCCGGGCACTGCGCGCGGGCTCGATCGACCTCGCCGTGCTCACGTCCCGCCCTACCGTCGCCGACACCGAACTGGTCGTGGCGGTGCCTTCGACCGGAGGGTTCGCCGGCCGCACCGCGGTGCACGTCGACGAACTGGTCGACACCCCGTGGATCACCACCCCGGTGTCAAACGCCGAGCCGCTGCTCGGCGTCTGGCCCGGCCTGCCCGGACGGCCGCACATCGTCCATTGCGCGCGCGACTGGCTGACGAAGCTTCAGCTGGTCGCCGGTGGGTTCGGGGTGACGACCGTGCCCTCGCGACTCTCGCCGGTGCTGCCGCCCGGGGTGAGCCTGCTGCACGTCGAAGGCGCACCTCCCGAGATCCGCCGGGTTCTCGTGGCGCGACTCCCCGGCCGCCCCCCCAGCGATCACGGCCGTCACCCGCGCAATCGCCTCGACGACCTGATACGTGCCGACGAGACCGTCAGACTCGGTGCCGCAGCCCGCCGAGGGCGCACACCATCACGTGGACCTCGGCATTGGCCAGGCCCCTTTCAACAGGAGCCCCCGTTGTCGTCCAGGACCTCGACGGCGTCGTCCGCATCCATCTGCCCGTCTTCGCGACCCTCGACGAACCACAGCACATCGACCAAAGCCCCGGCTGCACGAGGGGCGCTCAGGGGGCGGTGCGTGAGCTGATGTCTGTTTCCGGGTGAGGCTGGGACAGGGCTGCTATCCAGAGTGCTCGGCCTGCTACTGCTTCCTGGTGAAGCTGCCGGTGTCGGCTTCGGTGAGGATGCCCGGCTTGACCACCCTGACACCTGTCAAGGGCCCGCTGCTCACGGCAACACCGAGGGCCGGCAAGGCTGGAGGATCACCATCCCGTAGTTCCCGGACCGCGCTTGCGCGGCGTGACCGCGACACCGGTCGGCCCGTCGCCGACGGGCACCGTGCCGGTAACCCGCGCGGCTGCCGTGTCGATGACCGACACCGTGTCCGCTTCGAATTCACTGACATAGACGTGGGAGCCGTCGGGGCCGACGGCAAGTCCGTTGGGGCCGGCACCCACCTCGATGGTGTCCGTGACGCCGAGGGTACGGGTGCTGATCACCGACACGCTGTTCGACCCGATATTGGCCACGTAGACGTGGCGTCCGTCAGAGCCGGCGCCGATGCCGGCGGGCTGCACTCCGACCGGGATGCGGGCCGTGACCGTGTTGCCGCGGGTCTCGATCACCGTCAGGTCGTCCGAGATCAGGTCCGAGACGTAGAGCTGACGGCCGTTCGGGGTGAGGGCCAATGCGGTGGGACCGTTGCCCACGGGGACCGTGTCCACGACCGTGTCGGTGTCGGTCCGGACCACTGAGACGTCGTCCGAAGCCGCGTTGGCGACGTAGAGGCGGGAGCCGTCCGGCAGTACGGCCAGGCCCAGGGGCGAGTCCCCCACCTTGACGGTGTCCGTGACCTTCCGCGTGCGGGTGCTGATCACCGAGACGTCGTCCGACCTCACGTTGGCCACGTACGCGTGCCTTCCGTCCGGTGAGATCGCGACCCTGCTGGGCTCGTTCCCCACGGCAATGGTGTCGATGACCGTCCTGGTGCGGGCCTCGATCACCGACACGGTGTCCGCCGCGGAGTTCGTGACGTAGACGTGCGAGCCGTCGGGAGTCACGGCCACGCTGTCGGGCCCGTCACCCACGCGAACACCGTCCACCACCGCGTCGGTGCGTGTGTCGATCACCGAGACCGTGTCGGAGCGGAGGTTCGCGACGAAGGCGAAGGCGCCCGGCCGTGCGGAGGCGTTCGGTGCCGGCGCCGCGAGCGTCCCCGGTGCGCTCGCCAGCGCCGCGAGTGCCACCGCCAGGGCCACGCCCACTCGACGCCCGGTCCCCTGAGTCCGTGTCATGGACCACAAGCTACGGCTCGCGGTACTGGTCAGAGGTGAGGCTCGCCCCGAGGGAAGACCAGGGCGGAGGATCAGGTGCTCGGCCGGCTACTGCTTCCTGGTGAAGCTGCCGGTGTCGGCTTCGGTGAGGATGCCCAACTTGACCAGGCGTTTCAGTTTGGCGCGGGTGCCCTCGATGTTCTTCGGCACCAGTTGGTGGTTGAGGGCTTCGCAGACGTCCCGGGCTCGCAGGAGGCTGATCACGTCGTTGAAGACGGCGAGGATGCGGGGGGTAGTCCGGGTGTTCGGGCAGGTCCGGCGGGGTGGCCGGGAGCCGGTCGGCGAGAGCGGTGACAGCCTTCCGTGGGATCGCGAGGTGTTCGAGGTGGGTCTCGGCCTCCCGCAGCCGGGCCAGCAGGTCGCCGATCCGGGTGCGGAGGTCGTCGGCCGAGGCCCGCGCGGCGTCTTTCTGGATGCCGCGCGCGTCGAGCAGGGGTTGGAGGTTCACACGCTCACCATCTGCGGTTCGCGCCAGGTGGGGTGCTCTCGCCGGTGAGGCGGCGGGCCATGACCTGGGTCATGGCCCAGTGGATGCGGAAGACGGACGGGGCCGGGTGGTGCTCGTAGGCGCGGAGCAGACGCCCGGTGCAGCTCGTGGAGGCGGGGACCCCGGCGGCGGCGTGGACACTCTGGGTGTCCGGGCCCACCAGGGTCGGGTCCTCCAATCGGCGGGCCCTCTCACGGACCTGGCAGCGCAGGAGTTCGTGGATAGCCTGGTCGGTGCCGTCATCCCGCCAGGCGGCGAAGTAGTAACACGTCGCGCTCTTCGGCGGCAGGTCGTGCGGGAGCCACACCCACACCATCAGTCGATGCCAGAACCACCCCAAGCCTCACGAACCGGCCTCTCAGAAGATCAACGGCAGAGGCAGGTCATCCCACGACACGCCACTGACATCAGTCTTCGTGGGACGCCACAAGAAGTGGACCAGAGCTCACTCAACGACCCTGGCCGTTACCGTTGAAGAAGAACGGGCGGGTCCGCTTCCCGTCATAGCCGCGGGGAACCAACGGGTTCCCGTCAGCAGGGGTCCGGTCGGCCACCAAGCGCCCAAGGAACCTGAGGAAGCGTTCCCATCGCGTGTAGACGGCCGGGACCGGCGAGGCAGGAACCTCGCCCTCCGAGCGCACATAATGCCCCCGGTCGGTCCCATTACCTTCCATCGACCGCTCGTCCCGCATCGGAATCTCCCTTGAAGGACCACACAGCGTGGGCAACGTCCGATCCATCATCCTGACAGGCACCGGCAGCTCCGAGCTGCGCGAAACCCTTCACCCCTATTCAGCCACAAACAGAGCAGGGGCGGAACGGTCAACAGCGCCAACGCTCAAAGACCCGCGGACCGGAACAGGCCCACAGCCCCGAAAAAGCCCCACTTGCCGGAACACCGCCACGGCCGGCCCGACCGTCGCACCTCCGCTGCGCTGACGGTCTTCAGCCAACGTCACCCGGTCGCCTGCGCCACGAATGCGCGGGTGTTGCTCCGGGCGGTGACGTGCGGGGGCGGCTCGATGCCGTCCGCGAGCAGGGTGTCGGCCTCCGGTTCGCCCCAGGTCGCGACCAGTGGGAGGACTCCCGCCCAGATTCCGAGGGCGGCGTCGGGGCCGTCGCCGTCCTCCGGGCCGCCGGTGCTCGTCTTGACCGACGCCTCCTCGAGCGAGATGCAGAGCAGCGCGGTCGCCGCCATCTCCTTGGCGCTGGGCTGCCGCGCGTAGTCCCACTGCCCGGGTGTGGCCTGCTCGGTCAGGCAGCGCAGACCCTCCAGCTTCTCCTCCGTGTCCGTGACCAGACGCGGGACGCCGTAGATCATCGCGCTGCGGTAATTGACGCCGTGCTCGAACACCGACCGTGCGAGCACGAGGCCGTCCACGTGCGTCACGGTCACGCACACCGTCGCCCCGGGTGAGGCGACCAGGCTTCGGCTGGCCACGGACCCGTGGAAGTAGAGGTTGCGGCCGTCGCTGCCGTAGACGGTGGGGACGACCATGGGGTACCCGTCGACGACCACCCCGAGGTGGCACATGAAGCCCGCGTCCAGGATCGCGTTGAGCACGGCACGGTCGAGACTTCCCTGAGCCCTCAGGCGACGGTGACGGGTTCGGTCCACCTCCGGCAGCGTGGAGGGAAGTTGGCTGTAGTTCACGTACGCCTCTTTCACAAGTGCGTTATGCATCAGGGGACTTCACGCATGGCGGACGGGCCGGGGCATGCGGCAGGAACCCGCGGACCCGTCGGTGCGATGGACCCGACGCTACCGATATCGCCATTGTTTTGCCAGCATTCAACGAAATCAGTTCATCGAAGGCTGCAACACAACGGAAACCCTCGCCCAGCCTCCACCTCAGGCCTCCCGCAGCGACGAACGCCCCCCTCGCACCCGGCACACCACCCACCTTCAGTTACTTAAAAGTAATATGACGGCTATTCAACTGCCTGTCGCTTCGCTGCCAGACTCCTGCTCTCAGCACGCAAGGAGCCCACTTCAGTGACCGACGCCGCCAGCACCGCCCTGCAGCATCTGCGTGACGTACATGCCTTCCAGTGGTACGTCATACCGCTACTTCTGATCGTTCTGTACGTCTACGCCACCGAGGCGGAGCGGCGTAACTGGAACGTCTTCTTCGCCGGCCTGGCCTTCTGGGGCATGGACTGGTTCAACGAGATCTGGAACGCCCTGGTCTTCCACTTCACCGGACGGGCCCCGGTATGGGGCGCGCCGGGCGGTGATTCGGCCTACCTGATCCTGATCGGCCTGAACATCGAGATCTGCTTCATGTTCGCGGTGTTCGGCGTGGTCGCGGCCAAGTTGCTGCCGGCCGACAAGTCATTGCGCGTGCTCGGCCTGCCCAACCGGTGGGTACTTGCGGGCGCCGGAGCCGCCGCGGCGGTCGGTGTGGAGGTCGCCCTCAACCAGGTGGGCGCGCTCACCTGGGAGTGGTCATGGTGGCGAGCCGGCATGCCCCTGCTGATCTGGCTGATCGGCTACATGCCTTTCTTCCTCGTCAGCTACTGGGTCCACGACCTGCCCAAGGTCAAGTCCAAGGCCATCGCCGTGGGTTCACTGCTCACTCTGGACGCCGTCGCACTGGTCGTCTTCATCTCTCTCGAATGGATCTGACATGCTTCGCTCCTTACTGGCCGCCTCCCTCCTCACGGCGGTGACCCTCGCCCCGGCCACCCCAGCCGCAGCCACCACTGGTCCGTGCCAACTGGCCGGAACCGCGGGCCTGGCCGACCTCATACCGGGCAACAGCACCCTGGGGCTCTCCGCGCTGCAGCCGGCGGCCGTCGAACTGCCGTCGCAGATCAACCTGCGGGGAACCACGGGCACCTTCAACCGACGGTGGTCCTTCGCCCTGCGTGAGGGCCGGATGTACGTCAAGGAAGCCTCCACGACCGGTGGTTGGCGCACGATGGCGCTGCCCGCCTGCCTGGCCGGCCACGTCACCGGGATCTCCGTGGACGACGACGAGCTGGTGGCGCTCGACGAGGGCGGCAACATCTACACGATGGACCATGCCCTCAACGCGCCTTGGACGTGGAACTGGACACACCGCTACGGGGCCCCGCTGTGGTTGGGCGGCGGCAACACCGTCCCGTACCGGTCGGCCCGCTGGACCTGGTCCGTCCTGTCACCCGGCGAGGACAAGGTGTGGCGCGACACCGCGGGCAACGATCACCCGGCGGGCGGCGCCAAGGTCTCCCACGTCTTCGCGCTCAGCGATGACGGCAGCCGCATCACCTATGTCGACCCCTGGCTCCCCGCCGACCACAGCTACGAGATGTCCACCCCGCTGCGCGGACGCTTCCAGGCCCAGGCGCTGTCCACCGCCGCCTCCACCTCGTTCGTCATCAACCGCTACGGCGACATGTACACGCGCCTGTACGACTTCGACATCGCCGGATCCGACAAGGTCTTCTTCAGCTACTCCTACGAGGACCAGCGCGGCGCGACCTTCCCGAAGATCCAACTGCCCGCTCCGGACTGGATGCGCCAGCCCAAGATCCCCGGACAGGTCACGGACCGGATCTCGATCCACAAGACCGGCGTCGGATCGGACGCCCGGGAACTCCGGGTAGAGGGCAGCGACCAGGGTCACGCCGGCTACTGGAGCAAGACCCTCACCGCATCCCAGTGGACCTTCACCCCCACCGACGAGCCCCTCGAAGGCCATGTCCTTCAGAACACCCCCGCCGACCGCTCCACGGACACCCTCGCGGCGCCCTCCCCCTACCACTTCGCCGGCGCGCTGGGGCAGGCAAACGCCCGCGTCCGCGAGTTCGACGTCGCGGTCGAGGGCACGCCCCTGATCCTGGAGGCGGACGGCCAGGAGCTCCAGCTCACGCTCCACACGGTCGACGGTCTGCGCCAGACCCCCCAGGCTCCGGGGCTCACCTCCCAGCCGAGAAGCTTCAACGGCTCCGTCGAGGTTCCGCAGGCCGTCCTCGACAACCTCGACTCCTACCGCCCCGCCCTGCGTGACCTCGTCCGCGACCGGCTCAAGTCCGCCCGGTTCACTGACACCGACGTCACCGTCACCGACCAGACGATGACCATCGCCCGCCTCGACCTGTCCCTGAACCGCACCTGACGAGCAAGCACCGCCCCTTCCCGACCGGGTGGACGTCGAGACGCCCCGGCGCCTCGACGTCACCGGGCGGGGGCGGCGGCGCCCGGCATGCAGCTGGTCATCGCACGGGAGACGGTGGCGGGGGCCCTGGACGGCCCGGCCGTTCCTTCCGGCCCAGGATGTCCCGGCGCGGGGCGCGGAGACCGTGGCCGGGGTCCCGATGGCGCCCAGCCGGTTCTGCCCGGGCCCGATCCGTTCGGCGTCGGCTCCGGCTCCGGCCTGCCGGGCGGCTTCCAGGCGCCGCTCGTGCTCGCCGCGCTCGCCGCTCGCCCGCCGTGTCCCGCGGCGGGTCGGGCGGCGGGCCCGACGGGCGCCGGTGGGGTACGAGGGGCCGCGGACGGGACGATGGCGCCCGGACCGGGCCCCACGCCTTCGAATCCGTTGTGGTCGACCTCAGCCGGAGGCCGTGTAGGCCATCAGCGCGTCGCCGGAGGAGAGGACGTGGGCGATGGCGAGGCCGGTGTACCGTTCACCGGTTTCGGCAAGTCGTTCCGGCTTCCCAGCCGCCCCGTGGTGAGCCGCGCCCGTCGCGGGAGGAACAGTTCCTACGCCACCGCCGGAGCCGGAGGCGGGCGGGCACGGGCTCGCCGGGGCGGGCCGGTGACGAAGCGCGGGCGGGGTGTGGGGGGATCATGGATGGGTGCGAAACCTTCCAGGGCGTGACCAGGGGGACGAACCGCCCGAGCCCTCCGGACCCGCCGAGGGCATCGCGGGGGCCGGTCAGCGGGCACTCGGCGAGGCCCTGATCCGGGTCTGCGCGACTGCGGGGGCGTCCATCGGCATGCTCTACCTGCCCGACCCCGCCCGGCGCGTCCTGCATCTGGCGATGACCCTGGGCCTGGCCCGTGAGTTCGCGCTGCCCTGGTCCCGGGTGGTCGTGGACGATGCCATCCCGGTGGCCGACGCGGTCCGCGAAGGACGGTTCGTCTGGCTGGGCGGCCAGGAGGAGACCGCCCGGCGCTACCCGCGCCTCGGCCTGGTCCTGCCGTACGACTTCGCCCTCGCCGCCGCCCCGCTCGTCCCCGACCCGGTGCCCGAGGCCGCGGAGCCCACGGGGGCCGGTCTCGTCCTCATGTGGCCCGGCTCCCACGCGCCCTACCTGACCGCCCGGGAACGCGACGCCGTGGACTCGGCCTGCGGCCGTCTCGCGAACCACCTGCGCCGGGCCGCCGACGCCGGACACCCCGTCCGTCCGCCGGCGCACCCGGTCATGCTGCGACCGCTTCCCCCTCCCACGCCCGGACCGGCCGAGGCCGCCGCCGCCATGGCCTTCATCCGCCGGCTGCCCGGAGGCAACTGCGCACTCGATCTGAACGGCACCATCACCTTCATCACCGCCGAGGCGGCAGAGATGCTGGGCGCACCCGTCTCCCGGCTCCGCGGAGCCCTCCCCTGGGAAGCACTGCCCTGGATGGACACCCCCGTCATCGAGGACCACTACCGGGCCGCAGCGATCAGCCGGCTGCCACGCAGCTTCACCGCCGCGCCCCCGATCGGCCGCTACCTGCGCTTCGACCTCTACCCGGACGACACCGGGATCAGCGTGCGCATCACCCCGGTCACCGCCGATGAGCCCGTCCCGCCGCCCACCGCGCCGAGTGCCGTCCCCGCGGAGCCCTCACCGAGCCGGGCCACCGCCCTCTACCAGCTCATGCACCTGGCGGCCGCCCTCACGGAGGCCGTCCACGCCCGCGACGTCGTCGACCAGGCCGCCGATATGCTCGTCCCCGCGCTCGGCGCCCAGGCCCTGGCCCTTTTGGTGGCCGAGGAGCAGCGCCTGCGCATCGTCGGCTTCCGCGGCTACACGGCCGAGCTCATGGCCCGCTACGACGGCATCCCGCTCAGCATCCACACGGCCAGCACCCATGGCCTGCGCACGGGCGAGCCCCTGTTCTTCGCGACCGCCGACGAACTGGCAGCCGCCTTCCCGAACGTCCTGATCGGGGACGACATGGCGGCGTGGGCCTTCCTGCCCCTCACCGCGTCCGGCCGGCCCATCGGCACCCTGATCCTGGCCTACGCCCGTCCCCATCCGTTCGTCCCCGGTGAACGGGCGATCCTGACCTCCCTCGCCGGACTCATCGCCCAGGCCCTGGACCGCGCCCGGCTCTACGACTCCACCCACCAGCTCGCCCACAGCCTGCAGACCGGCCTGCTGCCGCACGCCCTGCCCGGCGTCCCGCACCTCGAAGTGGCCGCCAGCTACCTGCCTGCGGCGCACGGGCTCGACATCGGCGGCGACTTCTACGACCTCATCCGGATCGACGACACCACCGTCGCCGCCGCCGTCGGCGACGTCCAGGGCCACAACGTGAACGCCGCCGCCCTCATGGGCCAGGTCCGCACAGCCGTCCACGCCACCGCCGGAGCACATCCGGCGGAGGTCCTCGCCCGCACCAACCGCCTCCTGACCGACCTCGAACCCGGGCTGTTCACCAGCTGCGTGTACGCCCACATCGACCTCGCGGCCCGCACCGCCCACCTCGCCACCGCCGGCCACCCGCCCCCGCTGCTGCGCCACGCCGGCGCCCCGGCGAAGATGCTGCACCTGCCGCCCGGACTGCTCCTCGGCATCGATCCGGACGCTTCTTACACGGCCGTCGAGATCCCGTTCGAGCCGGGCACCCTGCTCGCCCTGTACACCGACGGGCTGGTAGAGGTTCCCGGCGAGGACCTGGAAGACGGCATCGCGGCCGTCGCCGCCCGCATCACCGCGACCCACCAACGCCACCCGCTGAGCACGCTGGCGGACGAGCTCATCGGCCAGGCCCTCGGCGGAGCCCCCCGTACCGACGACATCGCCCTGCTCCTGCTGCGCTACGCCCAGGAGGGGCGGCACCCGTGACAGGGCCCGGGAGTACGTCCGGCTCCGGGGCTCCGGTTCGCCGCCCTATTTTTGCGGTGCCCGCTTCCCGGTGTAAAGGCCCACCAGGCGCGGGCCGGGTGGCTCAGCCGTCGCTTCCGAGGCCGCGGTCGGGTGCGCTCATGTCCCCCGTCGCGGGGATGCCGTCGGCGAGCCCGTAGCGCAGATGGACGGTGCCCTTGGGGCCGGCTGCCGGGGGTGCGAGGAGCGTGAGGTTGGTGGGTACCGCGCCGCCGTCGAAGACCTTCTTGCCGACGCCGAGCACGATCGGGTGCAGCCAGAGGTCGAGGCGGTCGAAGAGCTTCTCGCGCAGGAGGGTCTGCACGAGGTCCAGGCTCCCTACGACCTTCACGTGCTGGTGCCGGTCACGGATCTCTCGCACCGCGTCGGCGAGGTCCGGCCCGAGCTGCGTGGATCCGGCCCATGAGAGGTCGGGCTTGCCGCGCGAGGCCACGTACTTGGGGACGCTGTTGAAGAGCGTGGCGAACTCGTTGTCCTCGCCGCCCTCCTGGTGCGGCCAGTAGGCGGCGAAGATGTCGTACGTGCGCCGGCCGAGCAGGAGGGCGTCCGTGCCCTCGTACGCGGCATCGACCTGCGCCCCGGCGACCTCGTCCAGCAGGGGCGCCTGCCAGCCGCCGAACGGGAACCCCACCGGGTCCTCGTCGGGGCCGCCGGGCGCCTGCCCGACGAGGTCGAGGGTCGCGAACATCTCGATGTCGATGAGGCCCATGGCTTGCTCCTGGTGAGTGGGTTGTCTCCGTCAAGAGATAGACCAGCGGGCGCCCGCAAACTCATCGCCGCGACGGAACCGACTTCGTTTGACCCAGCGCCGGGCCTTCCCGCCGTTGCCTGCGCCAAGGCGCGGCAGCGTCTGTGGCGTGATGCGGTCCGGGCGTGCCTCGGTGGTGGAAAGGGGGTGGCGGACGGGGCGTTCCCAGGGACGCAGGACTGATGGGGGACGATGTACGCCTCTTGCGTACACCGTCCCCCATGCGTACAGTGTTCACACCGAGAGGACGCTGTACGCATCGAGGGGGAGCAGACATGCCGAAGAACGTGAGCCGGGACGAGCAGGGCAGCCGGGATGCCAAGGGCGCGTGGGGTTCCCGGGATTCCGCGGGCCGGAACCTGGACCTCGCCCACTGGCAGGCGCGCCTCGACGCACTGCGCGCCAAGCACCACGTCCCGGGCGCATCCCTCGCGCTGCTCGTCGACGGGACCGTCCACGAACTGGCCAGCGGCGTGCTGCACCGCGGAACGGGCGTGGAGGCGACGACCGACACGGTCTTCCAGATGGGCTCGATAGCCAAGGTCTACACCGCCACCCTGGTCATGCAGCTCGCAGAATCGGGTGAACTGGACCTGGACGCCCCGGTCGTCGACGTACTTCCGGAGTTCTCGGTCGCCGACCCCGAGGCGACCGGGGCGATCACCACACGTCAGCTGCTCAGCCACACCGGCGGTCTCACCTGCGACTTCACCCACGACAGCGGGCGCGGTGACGACTGCCTCGCCAAGTACGTCGAGGCGGCGAAGGGCGTGGCGCTCGATGGCCCGCCCGGCACCGCGATCTCCTACAGCAGCGTCGGCTACAACGTGCTGGGCCGGATCATCGAGGTGGTGACCGGCAAGGTCTGGGACCAGGCGCTGAAGGACCTGCTCCTGACCCCCCTCGGCCTCACGCACACCATGACGCTGCCCGAGGAGGCGCTGCGGTTCCGCGCGGCCATGGGGCACCTGGGCGAGGCGGGCCAGGAACCGGACCCGGCACCGCAATGGGACATGATGCCCCGTTCGGCGGGCCCCTACGGCAGGGTCATCGCCACCGCGGGGGACCTCGCCCGGCTCGCCCGGATGCACCTGGCCGGCGGCGTGGCCGAGGACGGCACGCGCATCCTCTCCGAGCAGGCGGTCGCGCTGATGCAGCGCCGGGTGGTGGACTGTCCCGACAAATGGACGGTCAGCTCGGACGGCTGGGGCCTGGGCTGGACCCTGTACGACTGGAACGGCGTCCAGGGCTACGGGCACGACGGCGCCTCCATCGGGCAGTACGGCTACCTGCGCGTGGTGCCGGCGGCGGGCGTCGCGGTGGCGCTGCTCACCAACGGCGGTGGCGCGCGGGAGGTGTACGCGGCGCTCTACCGCGAACTCCTCGCCGAACTGGCCGGGGTGACCATGCCCGAGCCCTTCGCCCCGCCGGCCCAGCCGCCCTCGGTCGACTTCGCGCCGCTGGTCGGCACCTACCGGCGCGAGGGCGTGGTCATCACCGTGACGGAGCGGGACGGCGCGGGCCACGCGCTGTACGAATTCGTCGACGGCATGAAGGACTTCTCCGAACCGCTCCGGATCGACCTGCTGCCGGTGACGGAGACGGTCTTCGCCGGTACGGGGGTGGGCGCGGCGTTCAGCGAGGACTACATGCCCGTGGTCTTCTCCACGCTGCCCGACGGCACGGGCTGCGTCTACATCGGCATGCGCTGCGGCCCCAAGACCGCGTAGCACGACGAACGCGCACCGGCGCGGCCGTTCAGGGGGCGCTCGGGGGCGTGAAGACCGGGGCCGGGGCATCGAGCCCGCGCACCAGGTACTTCGTCAGGAGGCGCCCGCTCGCCCTCTCCGCCACGGGGTCGGCGGGCAGCGGCCATCGGAGCTGCTCGTACAGGTCGATCCGGTACAGGTCTATGGTCGCCTCGACCAAGTCCGCGAAGGTACGGGCCCGGGCGGGGAGGAGGACGAGGCAGGTGCTCGTGACGACCGCGAGGCTGACCGGCAGGGCCCATGGGGTCCAGACGGTGAAGGCCGAGAACAGCAGGCCCCACAGGAACCCGGCGACCGCGCCGTCCAGGGCCGTCCGTGCCGCGATGAGGTCCGTCCTCGCCTGGCCGGGGAGGAGCAGCCACATGTGGGGCCAGACTGCCACCGGGTCCAGGCCGTACTTGTCCACCGGGCGGCTCTCCCCGGCGCGGAGGATGTTGCCCACCCGGGTCGGCATGTAGCGGTCCGGCCGGCTGGGCCAGTCCCGGCGCCGGCGGTCCAGGTGCTGGAAGCGGGCCAGCTGTTCCGGCGTTGCCCGCCCTTCCGCGACCTCGTCCGCGAGCTCGTGGAGCTCGGTGAGGACACGTCGTGCCGATCCCCCGGTCCCCCGCAGCAGCAGCGGCCGCAGGAAGGCGACCGGCCGGGGCAGATAGCCCTCGATCAGCCGCAGCGTGCCCTCGATCGCCCAGCCCACCACCACGCTGCTCGTGGCGACGCCGAGGAGCAGGGCGAGGAGCGTCGCGATCTGACCCGCGGCGGACTGGCGCTGGAGCCAGGTGCCGAGGTCGGAGAGCCGGTGCCAGCCGCCGTGGGCGAGCAGCCAGGCGAGCAGCCCGCCCGCCCAGAACACCAGGGCCGGTCCGGCCGCGGACGCCCACCGGTCGGCGAGTTTGCCGCCGACCGACTCCCAGAACTTGCCGATCACGCGGGGCCGGCTTCCGAGCGCGTCAGCCGCCCACCGTGCCTGGGGCATTCGGGGATCTCTTCCCCGACGTCGAAGCGGTACCAGACGAGGTCGCCCCCGGGGCAGTGGAACCGGTCGACGTCGACGATCTCGCCGTCGCCGGAGAGCCGCACCTCCCGGACGCGGGGCGGTCGGTGTTCCGGATCGGCGAGAACGGCCGACGCGAAGGCGCGCAGTGTCGCGTCGGCCGAGAAGGCGGTCGCGAGCTCCTCGTCGACGTCTTCGCCCCGCGCGGCGCGGACCAGCAGCGAGTCGAGGAGCTGGTCCATCCGGACGGCTTCGTCGGCCCCGAGGAGTTCCTTGAGGTATCCGCGGACTGTCCTGGCGGTCATCAGGAGTTCTTCACCCACGCTCACCCACCCCCGGACATTTCTACCACAATCCCGTTTCGGACAAGTGGAGTTGAGGGACAATGACGACGTCGTATGCGGGGTCGTCCACCGGGGGGGGAACCTTGAACGCTCCCAGCCGTCGCGTGCCGGTGCAGTACGAGCCCGCGGCCGTCGCCGCCGTACTCGCGGAGATGCTGGTACAGGGTCCGTACGACGTCGGCGCGTTCGTCGCCGGCCACACCTTGCTCCTCGACCGCTACGACATGGCCGCGGCGGTCCGGCTGGCCTGCGGGCTCGGACCCGGTGCCGCCCTGGATGCGCTGACCGCACGGCAGCGGACCAACATGGGCCTGCTCCACCTCTACCGGGGTGAGGTCGAGCAGGCGGTCCGGGTGCTCGACACCGCGCGCTCCCTGGGCGACCCGGAGGAGCGGACCGTCGCCGACATCTACCTCGGGTCCGCGTACCAGGCCCTGGGTGACGACGCGGCGGCGGTCTCGGCCCTGGAACGCGCGGTGGGCTCCGGCACCCGGGAATCGGGCTTCGCCGCCCAGGCGCTCGCGATGGTGGTGGCGCACGACGAGCCGGACCGGGCCGTGGAGCTGCTGGCGTTCGCGGCTCGCCAGGGGGGTACCGCGGGCGGTCAGGCGGCCTTCAACCTGGCCGTGCTCCTCGCCGAACGGGGTGATCGGGACGGAGCGGAACGGGCGTACCGGCAGGCGATCGAGGAAGGGACCCCCACCGCCAGGACCTGGGCCGCCAACAACCTGGGCAATCTGCTCAAGAGGGCCGGCAGGCCGGAATCCGCCGAAGCGGCCTTCCGGATCGCGATCGCCGAGGGCCTGGCCGACTCGGCGGTCAATCTCGGTCTGATGTTCGCCGAGCTCGGCAGGGACGACGACGCGCTCGCCGCCTACCGTACGGCCGTGGCCATGCCCGATCCCGATCAGCAGGCGCGGGCCCTGACCAACATCGGTGAACTGTTCCTCGCGGCCGGGCGCTTGGAAGAGGCCGAGCAAGCCCTCCAGGAGGCTCTCGCCACGGGCCACCCCGAGCATTCCTGGCGCGCACGGTTCGATCTCGGCTCGGCACTGGCCAACCTCGGGCGGCGTCGGGAGGCGCGGCGCCACTGGGAGATCTGCCTGACCTCCCCCGTGCCCCGGGTGGCGGACACGGCCCGCGCCTGTCTGGCCGATCTGGACCGTGGCGTGCTACCGACCCGGCCGTCCGACGAGACGCACCCGGAAGCGCCCGAGCCCGGGCAGCTCGCCGAGTCACTCGCGCAGCAGCTGTGCAACACGGACACGTGGACCGATGCGCGGGCCCTGTTGCTGGCCCCCCCGGAGAACACGCGGGCCATCGCGGAGGCCCTCGCCCGGAACGCGGCGACGGCCGAGGCGCAGGGGCACGACGGCGACGCGTACGCATGGCGCCAGCATCAGCGGCTCGTGGAACGGTGCGTGGAGATCGGCATCGACGCGGCCTTCGCCGAGAAGTCCGGCGTCGCGGGCATGGCGGACGACGGACTCGCCGTACGGTACCTGGCCCTGACGGATGCGATCGCAAGCCACCGTGCCGCCGGTACGCGCGCCGAGAGCGCCGCACGGGCAGCCGCCGCACTCCTGGATGATCCCCGATGGCGGCGTTCCTCGGAGGAGTTCAGGGCCCGGGCCCTGGTGCTGGCCGGCGAGGCGACGGACATCGGTGGACTCGATCTCCCGCACGAGCTCCGCCGGCGGATCATCGGGGAGATGCGCGAACTGTGGCGGCGCTGCCGGCCCCGGTTCATGGGTCTGCTGCCCCACAACCTCGCCGCCGCGCTGCTCACGTACCGTACGGGCGGCGTTTCCCTGGCGAACGCCGACGAGGCGGTCAAGCTGCTGGACGCCATCGAGTTCGCACGGGACGCGGCCCCCGACGGGCAGGCCCTGATCCACAGCCTGCTGGCGGAGGCCCTCGCGTACCGCGCCGGCGTGAGCGTCGAGACGAGGGCCGAGGATTTCGAGCGTGCCCTCGCCCTCGCGGAAGCCTCGGTCCGGCACCTCGCCGCGGCGCGGCAACTGGGCCGCGGCGAGCGCTCCCAGGTCCGCGGCAGGGTGAGCCGGGTGCTCGAACTCCATTACGACCTGACCCGCGAGCGCAACTCCCTCGACCGGGCCATCGCACTGAGCCGCGAAGTGGCCGACGACTGCGGCCCGGCACACCGGCTGGCAGCCGTCTACAAACTCTCCGGACTGCTTCTGGACCGGCGCAACGTCGGAGACACGGCGGCTGCCGTCACCCTGCTCGGCGAGGCCGCCGAGCTCGCCCCCGGCGGCAGCGAGCTCCATGAGCACATCGTGTACCGGCTGTGCGAGATGCTCCTGGAAGACGGCTACGCCGCGGGAGCCGACGCCCTCCCCGCACGCCGTGTACACGCGCTCATCGACCGCAGGCTCATGGAGATCGACAGCGCCACGACCAGGAGCCGCTGCCGCACGGCCATCCTGCTCGTCCGCCTTTTCGAGCACACCGGGCAGGTCGCCCTCGTGCAGAAGGCCGTGCAGATCCTGGAGGCGACACTCGACGCCGGGGTCGACGGGGAGGACGCGGCCCTGGCGGCCCAGGTCCACGGGCTCACCCTCGGCATCCTCTACGAGGCGACCGGTGACGTGGACGCTCTGCACCGGTCGGCAACGCTCCTGCAGGCGCTGGCGACCGGCAATCCTCCGGATCCCGAACGCATCCAGCAGTACGGCACCGCGCTCTACACCCTGGGGATCGCGACGGGGGAACTCTTCTACTTCGACCAGGCGATCGACGTCCTCAGGGCCGGATACGGGGAACGGGCCGAACCCGAGTTCGTCAGGCAGCTCGCCATCGCCCTGGAGAACCGGGGCCACCGTCTCAACGACATCGGCGATCTCAGCGAAGCGGTCTCCCTCCACCGCGAGCTGTACGAGGCGACCGACCCTCAGTCGGCCCTGCGGTGGCGCCACGCGGCCGATCTGGCGACCGCACAGCTCCGGCTCGACGACCTGGCACCCGATCCGGCCATGCTCGACGAGGCGATCACCTCACTGCGCGACGCCGTCGACGGCCGACCCACCGCGCAGGTCGGGACACGCCCCCTGCACAACCTGGCGTCCGTACTGATGCGCCGGTACGAGCAGACCCGCGCTCCGGGGGTCCTCGACGAAGCCATCCCCCTGCTCGAACGGTGCGTGTCCCACGAGAGCGCGGCCTCCGCGCTGCTGCCCATGCACCTGGCCACCCTCGGTGAGGCGCTGACCCTCAGGCACGCCCGGGACGGCTCGGAGGAGGACGCCGCCCGCGCGACGGCGACCCTGCGAGCGGCCTGCACGACAGCGGTCGAACAGGGCTTCCCCCTCCGACGGGGGGCCCGGATCTGGGCCCGGTGGGCCGGTGACCGCGGTGCGTGGGCCGAAGCGGTCGAGGCGGCCGAGCTCGGGCTGGCCCACCACGAGACCTCCGTACGCGCCCAGTTGGTGCGCGACCACAAGGAGGCCGTCGTCGCCGAGCTGGGCTGGCTCAGCTGCCTGGGCGGGTACGCATACGCGCAGCTCGGCGACACGGCGGCGGCCGCCGTCATCGTCGAGCGCGGACTGGCGGCGATGCTGTCCGATGCCCTGGAACGCGAACCGGCCGACCTGGGCGGGCTCCAGGACGCCGGACGCGGCGATCTCGTCCGCCGCTACCACGACCACACCCATGCCATCGCGGAGCTCGAGACGCTCCTCGATCCTTCGAACAGGGGCGTGCGCCGGCCCGGCGCCCCGGGCGGCGCGGCCGGGCAGTGGGCGGAACCGCTCAAAAGGCGGCACGAGGACCTGAAGAGCCTCATCGACGAGATCCGCGAGGTCGACGGATTCGGCGACTTCCTCAAACCGCCGGGCCTGCAGGACATCTACGCCGCAGCCGAGGAACAGCCCCTCGTGTACGTGCTCGCCACGCCCTGGGGCGGGCTGGCCCTCACCGTCGAGCGGGGCGGGGACCGCCCCGGTCATGTCGAACTGCCCCTGGAACGCGACAAGGCCGACCTCCTCGCGGCGTATCTGCTCAGCGCGAAGGGACCGGCCGTCCTGCCCGCCATCAGCGTCATCACGGCCGTCCTCTGGACGGCCGTGATGAGGCCGGTGCTGCTGGCGATGGCCGGCCACCGGGCCATCACGCTCGTCCCCGCGGGGTCGCTGTCGTTCCTGCCCTTCCACGCGGCGCGGGGGTCCGCGAACCTGCAGCCCGCGCTGGACGACACGTACGCGCTGGACCTGATGCGCGTCACCTACGCGCCCAACGCCCGCACACTGTCCCAGGCCGCCCACCGCGCCCGCGGGCAGCGGGGCCCGGCCTCGCGGCTGCCCACGCGACTCCTCGCCGTCGACGATCCGGAACCGGGCGCGGCGTCGCTGCGCACCGATGCCGAGATGACCGCCGCGCTCCGGCGCTTCCCCGACCACATCCGTCTCCGGGGCGGCGAGGCCACCGTGGCCGGCGCGCTGGAGCACCTGCCCTCGTGCGACGTGCTCCACTTCGCCTGCCACGGAGACGTGTCCCTCCTCCGCCCCCTGGACAGCTCACTGCGCCTGTCCGGCGGGGAACGCCTCAGGATCGGCACCCTCATGGACACCCGGATCGACGCCAGACTGTCCGTGCTCTCGGCCTGTTCCACCAACGTATCCGGGATCAATTCGTCGTACGAGTCGGTCAATCTGTCCTCGGCGTTCCTGGTCATCGGCGCCGCCGGTGTCATCGCGTCCCAGTGGCAGGTCCCGGACGAGGCGACCAATCTGCTCATGGCGGCCTTCTACGGGTGCTGGGAGGAGGACACGGAGCCATCGGAAGCACTGCGCCGGGCGCAGTTGTGGCTGAGGGACAGCACGAACCAGGAGCTTCAGGAACGTTTCCCGGAGGCGGTGGGCCCCGGTCCTTCGGGGACCGTCCCCCGGTTGCTGTGGCTGGGGACGAGGCCCTACGCACACCCGTACTTCTGGGCGGGCTTCACGTACACGGGGCACTGAGCGAGTGCCGGTGTCGATCCGGCCGCGGTTCAGGCCGCCGTACGTACCGACCCGGCCCGGTGCGCGTCGGCTTCCCCGTCAGGGGCATGCCGCCCTCGTCGCGGGCGGCAACGGCGGCTGACAGGGATATACGTGCGAGATAGGTACGAAAGTCCCGGGCTGTAAGGACCTTCGCGAAGCGCAGGGCTCGTCGTGGTCCACGAAGATCGATCCATCGATGATCATCTTCTGCCGTTTGGGGTGGACTTGTCCCAGTCGACGAACAACACCGGTGAGCGCCTGCCCGGTGGTTCCACGCCAGGAGGCCGGGGAGCCGCGCGGCCGGGCCCGGACCGGGTGCGCGCATCCGCGGATCGTGCCGGTTCCATACCCGTCGCGCGGGTCCGTCCGCTCATGGGCCTGCACCGTGAGCCCGCCCTCTCGGAACCCGAACCCGACACCATCGAGCAGCCCTCGGTATCCGTTGCAGTCGCCGGGGACGGGCTCGGCAAGGCCGCGGCAGCCCGCATGCCCGGCTGGGAGGTTCTCCGGCCGCCCCAGGGTCGCTCGGTCGCGCCCCCCGGCCCCGCGCCGGGCGCACATCGCGCCTCCGTCCCCGCCGGGGCACCGGTGCCCGGCCGCAGCGGGGCCCTGCCACCCCGCCTCGGCCCGGGCCTCACCGAGAGCCGGGCCCTTGTCTGCTCCGGCTGGTGGGCCGTGCTGATCCTGTGTCTCTCCGCGGCCGGTGCCGCGTGGACGGTCCGCAGCCATGGGCTCCCCACCCGGCTGGAGCCGGGTTCCTGGCCCACCGCCGTGGTGGCGGGCTGTGCCCTGGCCGCCCTCCTCGCGGTGGCCGGACTGCGCCGCGGGCGGGACGGTCAGGCCTGGGTCATCACCCTCTTCGGCCGCTACCGCGGCACGATCCGCCGTACGGGCCTGCTGTGGTCCTCTCCGTTTCGCCGGCACGAGCGGATCGACGTCCGGCTGCGCCACTGGCGCAGCGAACCCCTGGCCGTCGTCGATGCCGAGGGCACCGCACTCCGCACCGTGGTGCTGGTGGTCTGGCGCGTACGGGACACCGCCCGGGCATCCCTCGCCGTCGACGACCACATCTCCATCCTGCGCGCGCAGGTCGAGTCCAGCGTCGCGCGGGTGTTCTCCCGAATGCCGGTGGACTGCTTCGACGGCGCCGGCGGCAGCCCGTCCGGAGCCGGGTCGCGAGTACCCCCGGCCACCCTCCGCGACGCCGACAGGCTCGGGGACGAGTGCACCCGGCTGCTGGCGGCCGAGTGCCGGGCCGTTGGAATCGAGGTGTGCATCGCCCGCCCCCTGCGCGTGGAGTACGCCCCCGAGGTGGCGGAGGCCATGCAGCGCCTGCGCAACGCGGCGATCGACGCCCGCCACCGGGACGCGGTCCTCACCTCCGTCCTCGACGCGGTCGACGACACCGTCCGCCGAATGACCGACCGCCAACTGGTCGACCTTGACGACTACGAACGAAAGGCCCTGGTCAAGGACTTGACCGTGGCCTTCTACACAGCCCGTGGCACCGCAGCCGACACCGGTTGCTGACCCGCCGCCGTGCTGTTCATCCCTGGAAGGAAAGCACCCTTGCGTACACCCGAATTCACCGACGTGGTACCCGAGCAGTGCGACTGCGTCGGCTGTGCGCCCATGACGCCCGGAGGCTTCGACGGCCCCGCCGTCCGCCGACGCTGTACTGTCCGCAGCGCCGTCGTGGCGGCGGTCGGGGCAGCTGTACTCGTCGGTACCGGTGCGGGCACCGCATCGGCCGAACCCGCGCCCTCCCATGCAGGCTGGGACGGATCGAAGTACTGGTACAAGGACGCCACCGGCTGGTGGCGCTGGACCTCGCACTACGACAAGTACCTGGCCAAGACGGGTCAGCCGGACGGCGTTGAGAGCCGGCGGACCGCCTCCGGTTCCGGCGGTCCGCGCACCTCAGAGCCGGCGTTCAGGGGTCGGCAGGGCTGGGACCCCACCGACCGCGTGTACTGGTACGAGCGCGGCGGAGCCTGGTGGTGGACCAGCCACAAGGACAAGTACCAGCGCTACACCGGCGGCGGCGGTGCCGCGACGGGCGGCTCGGGCTCGGGCTCGGGCACCTCCGGGTCCGGGACGCCCGTCCGCCACGGCACCGAAGCGGCTGTCGCCTTCGCGATGAACCACATCGGTGACCCCTACGTCTGGGGCGGCAACGGGCCGCACGCCTGGGACTGCTCGGGGCTGATGCAGGCGGCCTACCGAAGCGCCGGCATCAGCCTGCCCAGGGTGGCGGACGACCAGTACCGGATGACCTCCCCGCTCACCCGGTCCGAACTCCGCCGGGGAGACCTGGTGTTCTGGTCGGACAACGGCCGGGCCTCCGGCATCCATCACGTTGCCCTATACCTCGGCGGCGGCCAGTACCTGGAGGCCCCCCGCCCGGGGAAGAACGTCAGGATTTCCTCGTTCGACTACTACGAGCCGAACATGTACGGCCGCGTCCGCTGACCCGGAGCAGGTGCGGGCGGCGTTGCGGGGCCCGGTGGGACCGGTCATGGCGGCGGGCCGGCTGCTGGACCTGGCGGACATGAGCGAACACCGGCTCGCGGAAACGCGCACCGTCGACGGCCAAGCGGCCTGGCTGGACGCCGGGACCGTCGGACCGTCGGACATGCCCTCCCGGGACGGGAGGGACGCGCCGACGACATCTGGTCGGTCCCGGCGGACGGCACGGGCCGCGGCCTGCACCAGTCGGAGCACAACCTCCCGAGGTAACACACCGGGGCGCGGCTCCGCCGGTTCGTCATGGCTTCAGCTTGTCGGCCTCCCTGATTTCGTGGAGGTGGATGAGGAGATCGAAGGACTTGGCGATCGCGACGTCGCGGGGCTCCTCCGGGAACTGCGTGCCGATGTCGAGGGTGGGCCGGGCGACGTTCAGCCAGGCGCGCGCGGCGGCGGGGGCCTTGCGGACGTCGAGGTAGAAATCCTGGTAGCGGACCTGGTCGAGGGTGTGCTCGTTCCTGCCGGGCTCGGCGGCGCCCACGGTGAATTTCTTCCAGTCGCCGCCGAGGGCGGCGTCCTTCGACAGGAACGAGCCCTGGTTGAAGGTGAAGCCGATGGGCAGGTAGTTCCTTCCCATGGTGTCCCGCAGGAATGACCCCTGCGTCTTCGGGTACAGCTCGGGGTTGTCGGAGACGTAGCCGACGTGGTTGTTGTGCGCCGACACCAGGATCTTGTCGCCGGTGTGCTTCTGCCACCATGCGACGTTTTGCGCCATCACCTCGTCGCGGAACCGCTGATGGCTGTTCAGGGACTCCCGGTCGGCGGGGTTCAAGGTAAGGAACTTGGCGGTCTGGGCGATCGAGCGGGCGTTCTGCTCGGCCCACTCGAAGGCGTCCGTGCCGGAGCCCTTCTGGCTGCTGATCAGTTCCAGGCCCTGTTGCGCCTTGGCGGCGAGCTGCTGCCGCTCCGCGAGCGGCTTGGCCAGGTAGGCGAAAACGTCGTCGATGGGCCGCAGGCCGGCGTAGAGCTCGTTCAGCCGCGGGAGCGCCTCGGGGTGGTTCTTCTCCACGTAGCCGGTCACGCGTGCGAAAAACGCGTCATTCAACGAGGGGGCGCCGATGTCGTCGCCCATGAAGTGCACGGGGCGGTCGGGGTGGTTGCTGTTGTAGTCGCGCATCCACTCGATGAGACTTACGAATTCCTCGCGTTCCCAGGGAGAGTTGGCCAGCGTCTGTGCGGCGATCTCGCGGGCATCGCCCTTGCCGGTCTGGACGTAGTCGTCGATCTGGAGTCCCGCGGACCAGCTCAGTTCCAAGGCGAAGGTGGTGAAGCCCTTCTCTTCGACGAGGTGGCGAAAGACCCGCTCTTTCATGGTGAAGAACTCGTGGGAGCCGTGGGTGGCCTCGCCGAGGCCGACCACCTTGGTGTCGCCGATCATCCCGGACAGGGCTCGCAGGTCGGCCGTGTTTCCGCCGGGCTCGGTCGCCCGCAGCGGGTGGGCCGCCTGCTCCAGTACGCGTACCGGGTTCTGCTTACCACCGGCCGCGGGGACCTCATTGACGGTGACCGCATGGACCGCCACCGGGGTAAGGGCCGCCCCCGCCGCGATCGCCACCATGGCCATCAGCCGCCGGCGGCTGATGGGCCTCATGTGAATAGCCATGTGTTCTTGCCCTTCGATCACTTGCGTGTGAATCTCTGAGAAAAATCAATGCCCGCGATCCCATTGGCCGCCCGCTGAGGAAGCCGCAGGTCCCTTCCCCGGGCCTGCCCTCCTCCGGGGGGGTGCACGAGACCCGCCAATCGCGTGGCCGACCGAGCACCACCGAATCGTGGTTCTCGCTCCGACAGTGCCCTTACAGCGAATCATCGGATTTCACGGAGATCGTCCGAGTGTGGGATGAGAAGTCGCATGGGGCCGTGGGACTGTTCCTCTGCCGGACCGGGACCTGGGTCCTGGTCCTGTCCCGTCTGGTGCTGCCCGCCTGACGGTGAACGACAAGGTCAGTACATGTACCCCGCGCACCGCCGCCGGCCCGTTCGTCGCCGGTGGCTCCGACTGCCGGCGCGACCATCTCGGGGAGGCGAAGGCCCACAGGTGGCCGGCGTGGTGGGGCCGGTTGTTCTTGACGGGCCGGCGTCCGACATAGCGGCGGAAAACGGTCGCTGATCATCTTCGGGTTTTGCGGTGACAGCCCGCCCCCGCCGTGGGGCGGCCGGATGGTCAGGGGGCTGCGCGGCGGGCGGTGGCGGCCGGGGGCGCTTCGGGGTCGGGGGTGGTGAGTTCCGGTTCCAGGCCTTCGGTCACCGGCGTCCGCCGGCGGCCGGTGTCGGCCCGCCAGGCTTCGAAGACCAGGGTCGTCGCCGTGACGAGGGCGAGGCCCAGCAGCCAGCCCCCCACCACGTCGCTGACCCAGTGGACGCCGAGCGCGACCCGTGTGTATCCGACGCCCACGACCGTGAGCAGCGCGAGCGCCCACGGCAGCGGGCGCCAGGCGCGCGGTACCAGGGGCAGCAGGGTGAGCAGCAGGACGGCGCAGGAGGTCGTGGCCGTCATCGCGTGCCCCGAGGGGAAGGAGAACCCGGGGGCGTGGGCGACGGGGTCCGGCAGGCTGGGCCGTGCCCGTTCCACCGCGATCTTGACCAGCAGCCCGATGAGCCCGCCCGCCACCGCCGTGACGCAGGCCCAGGCGGCGAGCCGCCAGGCGCGGCGCACCGCGAGCCAGATCACGAGCAGGGCCACGAGCAGGCGCAGGCTGACGGGGTCCCAGACGAGGTCGCTGAGGACTTCGAGGACCCGGACCCGGCCTGGATGTTCGAGGGCGGTGGCGTGGAGGCGTTCGGCCGTCGCCCGGTCCAGGCGGTACAGGGGTGGCCATCGGGCTTCGACGAGCACCAGGGCGAGGGCGAAGGGCACGGCCGCCACGGCGGTGACGGCGGTGGTCAGCACGAGTCTCCTGCCGAACGTCGCATCGGGTCCGGCGTGCCGTGACAGCAGGCCGTGCAGCGGTCGGCGTGAGAGGGGTGCGGTGCGCCGTGCCATCTTCGTGGAGCCTCTTTCGTGTGCGGTCGGGGGCGGGCGGGTCAGACTCCGGGGTCGGGCCGGATCGGTTCCTTCACCCCCGCCCGGACGGCTTCCAGTTGGGCGGCGAAGGAGAGGCCGAGGAAGAGCGCGGTCGAGGTGAGGTAGGACCACAGGAGCAGGGACACGATCGCGCTGAGCGGGCCGTACACGTTGGTGAAGGAGCCGCTGGCGCCGACGTACAGGCTCAGGCCCCAGGTCGCCAGGTTCCACAGCACCAGGTGGACGACGGCGCCGAAGGCCAGCCAGGTGTAGCCGGGCTGGCTCCGGCGTGGGGAGAGCCGGAAGATCGCGCTGGTGGCGAGGACGGCGAGCAGGACGCCGACGGGCCAGCGCAGCAGCTCCCAGGCCCGTACGGTGCCCTCGTCGAGCCGGTACACCTCGGCGAGCGCCCCCGTCAGGTGGGTGCCGAGGACGGTGACGGTGAAGCTGAGGCCGAGGGGGAACCCGGCGAGGGCCGACATCACCAGGCCGCGGGTGTACTTGGCGAGGAAGGGGCGGTCGCGTTCGTTGCCGTATATGCGGTTGGCTCCCCGTTCCACCTGGCACAGGCCGGTGGTGACGTTGACGAGGGAGAACAGCAGCCCCAACCACAGCGCCGCCTGGCCGCCGTCCCCGGCGTGGCGCCGGCTCTCGTCGAGCGCGTCGTCGACCACGGCGTGTCCGGGGCCGCTGGTGAGGCTGCGGATGGTGAGTTCGGTGACGCGGCCGATGTCCTCGGTGTGCAGGACGCCGGAGAGGCCGACGGCGGCGATGGCCAGCGGGACGATCGACAGGACCGTCTGGAGGGCGAGCGCGCGGGCGTGGCTGAACCCGTCGGCGTAGCGGAACCGGATGAACGAATCGCGGGCCAGGCGCCAGCCGCCGTAGCGGCGCAACGCGGCCCATGCCTCGTCGGCGGACAGTTCGTCGCCGTCGACGTCGTGCCGTTGCGGTACCCGTCGTGCGGTGCCCATCGGTGTCCTGCCTCCTCTTCGACGTCTTCAGCGGGACCGGTCGGCCGTCACCGCGGCCCGCGGCGGTTCGTGGGGCGCACCGGGGGCGCGGGGCAGGTGGACGCGCAGGGCGCCCGGTTCGATCTCGGCGGTCAGGCGGGGGCCGTCGGGCACCGCGTCCCCGTCGAGTTCACGTGGCTGCGCCGTCGCGCAGCGGATGTCGACCCGGGTGGCGCTGAAGTACTCCAGCGCGCCGCCGGCCTCGCTGTGCCCGCCACGGGTGCGGGCCGGCGGGGGCGGCCGGTGGCCGAGGAGGCGGGCCGTCAGGTGTCCGGCCGCGGCGAGCCAGCCCGAGGGGCCACGGGGGGCGAAGAGCACCACCTCCAGGCGGCCGCTGTCCGGTCGCGCACCGGGCAGGAGGGGCAGCCCGCCCTGCAGGGCGCCGACGTTCCCGATGACGGCCATGCGGGCCCGGCGCTTCAGGGGGCGGCCTCCGTCGATGCTCACGGTGAGCCGTACGCTGGGGTCGCCCAGGTGGCGCACCGCCGACAGGACGTACGCGGCCCACCCCATCCGCGACTTGAGCCGCGGTGAGGCGTCGCGGACCATCGCCGCGTCGAAGCCGACGCCGGCCATGACCGTGAACCGGCTCGGCCGGAGGCCGTCGCCCCCGGTCCGGCCGACATCGATGCCGAAACTGTCTCCGGTCAGGGACTCGGAGAGGGCGGTGGCCGGATCGGTGGGGAGGCCGAGGTTGCGGGCGAGCAGGTTGCCGGTGCCGCAGGGCGCGACGGCGAGCGGGATCCCGGTTCCGGCCAGGACCTCGGCGCAGGCGCGCACCGTGCCGTCTCCCCCGCACACCACGACCAGGGCGGGCCGCTCGGCGGCGATCCGCGGCTCCAGCTCGCCGCAGGGCCGTGCGGCCGAGGTCGTGATCCACCGCTGGTCCGGCTCCTGATGGCCGTGGTCGCGCAGGACGGCCCTGATGCGGTCGGCGAGTTCGTCCGGGCAGCCGTGCGGGTGGCGCACGACGAGGACGGGCCTGCCGACGGGCCCGGTCGCGGGTGCCGGTTCGGGTCGGTCGCCCGGCGGCGGGGTGGGTTCGGCGGTCGGCGGGGTGCCGGGCCGGGGGGCGGACCGCCCCGCGGACGGCGCGTCCGTCCCCACGTCGGGCCGGGCGCCGGAGCCCTTCGCGGCGGTGTGTCCGTACAGCAGCGCGAAGCCCGTGATGACGAGGGTCACCACGCCGTTGAGCAGACCGGCGGCCACGTCGCTGGGGTAGTGCATGCCGCGGTGGACGCGGGAGAGCCCGACGGCCGGGGGGATCAGCAGCAGGAGGGTCGTGACGACCCAGCGCCAGGGCCCTCGCATGCGCAGGGCGGCGATCACGGCCAGCCCCGCGTACAGGGCGACGGAGGCGCCGACGTGGCCGGAGGGGAAGCTCGACGTCGGTGGGGCCGCGTCCAGTTGGGTGACGGCGGGGCGCGGTCGCTCCACGAACGCCGTGACCACGACGAAGACCGCCGACTGCGCGGCCACGGAGACGGCGAGGAACATGGCCTCGACGCGGTGCGCGACGCGCGGCAGCACGAGCAGGGCGATCACGCAGACCAGGGTCACGCCGATGACGACCTCCGTCCCGGCGAGCACCGAGAGCCACTTGGAGAGCGTGATGGTCGCCCCGTCGCGGTGCGCGCCCGACTCACGGACGGCGCCCGCCTCTTCGGACAACGGCCAGTGCCGCGCGGCCGGGCCGGTCACGAACCGGCCCAGGGCGACCATCAAGGCGGCCTGGACCGGAAGGAACAGCAGGAGCCAGGCGCCGCGCGCCGTCGAACCGTACCTTCGCATCATGCGGATCGTTTGGCCCGTCCGCGCGTGATCATGCGTCGGGGTGCCCGGTCAGTGGTCCCAGCCCAGGGGGCCGCCGTCAGGGCCGACGGGTCAGGGTGCTGGGGGCACCCGCGGACTGGGCGCCTTCCAGCTCGATGGTCAGGGTGTCGGGAGCGGTCAGGGAGACCACGTAGATGTTGCCCTTGGGGCAGTCGAAGGTGGCCGTGCGATCGGTGGGCCGGCTGGTCACGGCGGCGAGTACGGCGGTGTCGGCTCTCAGTCCGCGCAGTTCCAGGGCTTCCGTGCAGCCCAGGTTCCGTCCGCCGACCACTTCCCGGACGTCGCTGACCTGGCGTCCCATGACCTCCCCGACCGCGCCGGCCTGGAAGGTGACCGTGACCGCGAAGTCCCGGGTGCGGGCGTGGGTGATGCCGTCCGCGTCGGGGGTGCCGGGGCCGACGCCGGTCCAGGTGCCGACCCAGGGGGCGGGCAGGGTGGATCCGGAGGGGGACGGGGCGGCGGACGCCCGGCCGGGCGGAGAGGAGGACGGCGCGACGGCCGCCTTGTCCTCGCCCGTCGCGCCGCCGCGCAACTGCGTCAGGAGGACGGCCAGGGCCGCCACGCCGACGACACCGGCGACGCCGACGAGCACCCGACGCGTGCCCGACGCGGCGGATGGCGCGGCCGGGACCGGGACCGGGACCGGGATCGGGACCGGGATCGGGGCCTGGTCGGCCGACGGCGGCTGGTCCGGAAGCGGAGGGAAGGGGGCAGGCAGGGCGGGAGCAGGCGGGACGGAAACCTGCGGGACGGGCGCCTGCGGGACGGGGGCCGGTGCCTCGGGGGCCGTTTCCGTCGTCGCGTCGAGCAGCGGGCGCAGTGCGGCCTCGCGGCGGGCGCTGTCGGCCGGCAGGGCGGACGGGACCGAAGCGGTCCAGTCCCCCTCGCGGCCGGCCCCGAGCCGGTCCCGCACCTCCTCGGCGGTGGGACGCCGGTCCGGATCCTTCGCCAGGCAGTCCCGCAGGAGCGCCACGAGCGCGGCCGGGACACCGTCGAGGAAGGGCTCGTCGTGGACGATCCGGTACAGGAGGGCCGGCAGGCTCGTCTCCTCGGCGTGGTCGAGGAAGGGGCCCCGGCCGGTGACGGCGTGGACGAGGACGGCTGCGAGGGAGAAGACGTCCGCCGGATGCCCAGCCGTGGCGCCGACGGCCTGCTCGGGCGCGAGGTAGCCGGGGGTGCCGATGACCGCGCCCGTCCGGGTGCGGCGCGGGTCGCGGACGGTGCGGGCGATCCCGAAGTCGATGAGGAACGGCCGCTCCGGGCCCAGCAGCACGTTGGCCGGCTTGATGTCCCGGTGGACCACGCCGGCCGCGCGTACCGCCACCAGCGCGGCCGACAGCTCCCGGGCCAGTGACAGCACGGCCGCCTCCGGCAGCGGGCCGTGCCCGCGCACCCAGTCGCCGAGGGAGGGAGCGGGGACGTACTCCGTCGCGAGCCACTGCGGCGAGGAGCCGGCAGGGCTGAAGTCCACCACCGAGACGGTCCACGGCGAGCGCACGCGGTCGCTGGTGCGGATCTCCCGATCGAACCGTTCGGCGAAGCCGGGTTCCCGGCCCAGCTCCCGGTGGACCGTCTTCAGCGCCAGCGCCCGCCCCGAGGCGGTTCGGGCGAGGAACACCTCGCCCATGCCGCCCTCGCCGAGCCGCGCGAGCAGACGGTACCCGCCGATCTCCAGCGGATCACCGGGTCTCAGCGATTCCACCAAGCCACCCCGTTCCGAAGGCCGTTGCCGAGCAGAACTGTACGGGGCGACCGCGCGGGCCCTCCGGGGCGGCCTCCTCCCCGACGGGCGGCGCCGCGCGCATGGAGGCCCGTCGGGCGACGGGGCGCGAGGATGGCGGCATGACAAGCGCCTTCACCACCCGGACCCTGGACATCACCACCGGCTCCGACGAGACCGTCCACGACCTCACGGCCGCCTGCGCCCGCTTCCTGCGCGAGGTGGCCGACGGCCGCGACGGGCTCCTCAACGTCTTCACGCCGCACGCGACGGCCGGCCTCGCCGTCATCGAGACGGGCGCGGGCAGCGACGACGACCTGCTGGACCTCCTCACCACACTGCTGCCGGCCGACGACCGCTGGCGCCATCGGCACGGCTCGCCCGGACACGGCCGCGACCACGTGCTCCCGGCACTCGTACCCCCGCACGCCACCCTGCCGGTCGTCGACGGCGAGCTGGCGCTCGGCACCTGGCAGTCCGTCGTCCTGGTGGACACGAACCGGGACAACCCCCGGCGCACCGTCCGGCTGTCCTTCCTCGGCTGAGGGCGCCCGGGTCGAGGGCGAGGACGGCCCCCGCGCACCGGCTCCGGCGGCCCGAGCGGTTGCGTCGCGTGTCCGCGGCCGATCCCGGGGCATACGCACCGTACGAAACGCCCCGTACCGGACAGTGAAGCCGGGCGGGACCCGAACGGTGGAAACGGACCACAGTGACCTCAGTCAAGAGCAGTGCATCGCAGACCGAACGTTCGCCGCACCCGCGGACCCGGCCGCACTCGACGCCGGTGCGGCGGCGGCTCCTGGTCCTGGCCGGAGCGCCCGGGCAGGTCGCGAAGGCCCGTGATTTCACCCGTCGGGCACTACGGGAGTGGGAACTGGACGGGACGGAGACCTCCGAGGACGCCCTGCTCCTGGTCTCCGAGCTGGTGGCCAACGCGGCCCTGCACGCCGGCGGTTGCCAGCACCTCGCGCTCAGCCGCGGGGACGCGGTGCGCGTCGAGGTGTGCGACGGCTCCCCCGAGCTGCCCCGTCGCCGGTTCGGCGCCCGGCCCGGCGTTCCCGGGAACCACGGACTCCGTATCGTCGACCGGCTCTGCGATCGCTGGGGCTCCGAGGCCCACGCGCCCGGCAAGGTGGTGTGGGCCGAGATCGGTACCTCCCGGCTGGTCGCCGGCGGCCCCGTACGGCGCTGAGCCCGTTCGGGGCGCGGCGTCGGCGTGCGCACTTCGCGCTCCTCCCGGAAGACCCGGTCCGGTCGGGCGCCGCGCGACCCGGCCGACCCGGCGGCCGCCTTGCCCCACTGCTCCGTGTCGGGGTCTTCCCGGCCCTCCTCGTGCCCGTGTCCCCGCTCGGCGCCGTCGACGGGTCACGGTGGAAGGGGCGGGATCAGCCGGCGCAGACCACGAACGCGTGGCCCGCCGGATCCGCGTAGCGGCGCAGCGTGGTGCGGTTGTCGGGCCGGGTCCCGTCGTCCTCCGCGGCCACGGGCCTGGCGCCGAGTGCCACGGCTTCGCGTTCCGTCGCGTCGAGGTGCTCGGGCCGTACCAGGATCCGCAGGTGGGCCTGTTGGGAGCCTTCGGGCAGCGGCCAGCTCGGCGGGAGGTGGCCGGGGTCGCGCCGAACACCGAGTACGGTGCCGGTGTCCCCCGTCACGAGGAGGAGGTCCACGTCGTTCGGGGCCGGTCGCGTGGTCGCGCCGAGCAGGTCGGCGTAGAACCGTGCCAGGCGTTCGGGCTCGGCGGTGTCGAGGACGACGACGGGTGTCTTGGGTACGGTCATGCGGCGCGCCTGCCCGGCGTCGCCGCCCCTACACGGGTCGGGTTTCGGCCATGCCCGGCGGCTCAGGCGGAGCGCAGGCGCAGTCCGATCTCCTGCTCCTGATCGCCCGATACGCTCCCCGCGTCCTCGACGGCGAAGTGCCCGGCGAGGGCGACCCGTACGCGTTCCACGGCCCGCGGACCGCCCTGGAGGGTGAGGCCGACGGTGTCGGCCAGGGTGACCGCGGCCGGCCGGTCACGCGCCGGCTCGGCCGCGTCGAGGGTCGTGACCCAGACGGTCGCGCCGTGGCCCTCCTCGGTGGCGCGGTCCGTGCCGGGGTTCTGGGGGAAGAGGTGTTCGAGCAGGGCGAGCACGGCCCGTGCGTCCGCCTCCGAGCAGCCCGCCACCGTCACCCCCACCTCGGCGACGGGGGTGTCATTGTCCCGGCTCTCCATGGTCGTCCTCTTCCTCTCGTACCGGGTCGTGCGGGTCGGACCGCCGGGTTCGGCTGCGCCGTCCGGTCCGCCGGGGCGGGGAACGGTCCGTCGGGAAGCGTGCGTCCCGGCCGCGCGACGAGTGTCTCCACGCTCACACGGGCGCCCGCCGCGCGCATCACGGGCCGCTCAGCCGCCGTACGTGGGGCGTGCTCCGGGAGAGGTCCCTCCACCGGCGCGGTCCCGGTCGCCGGCGCCTTCGAGGACCAGGCGCGGGAGGGCGTGCGGGTGCTTCTCCGAGAGCCAGCCGATCAGCTGCTCCCGTACCGCGCAGCGCACGGTCCACAGGCAGTCGGGGTCCTTGGCCGTGACGATGGCGCGCACGACCATGGTGGAGGGCGTCGTCTCGGTGACGGCGACGTCCCAGCCCCGGCCGTCCCACTGCGGACAGTGGTCCAGGATCTCGCGCACCTTGTCGCGTATGAGGTCCACGGGGGCGCTGTGGTCGCAATGGAGGAACACCGTGCCGGTCATCTGCGCGCCGCCCCGCGACCAGTTCTCGAAGGGGCGGGTGGTGAAGTAGGAGACGGGCATCGTGATGCGGCGCTCGTCCCAGGTCCGCACCGCGAGGAAGGTCAGGGTGATCTCCTCGACCACTCCCCATTCATTGGCGACCACGACGGTGTCCCCGATGCGCACCATGTCGCCGAAGGCGATCTGGAACCCGGCGAAGAGGTTGCCCAGCGTCGACTGGGCGGCGACGCCGGCGACGATGCCGATGATGCCGGCGGAGGCCAGCACGGAGGTGCCGAGCGCCCGGAAGCTGGGGAAGGTCAGGAGCATCGCCGCGACCGCGACGACGCCGACGACGGCGGTCACGACCCGCATGATCAGGGTCACCTGGGTGCGGACCCTGCGGACCCGGGCCGGGTCCCGGGTGCCGGTCGCGTAGCGGGCGTAGCCGGATTCGACGGTGGCGGAGGTCATGCCCACGATGAGCCAGGCTCCCGCGCCGATCAGGGCCAGGGACAGGGCGCGGCCCACAGCCTCCTCGTGGTCCTGGAGGGGCCTCCACACCGTCTGCCGGTACGCCGCCCTGAGCAGCGCCGCGAGCAGCACGATCTGCAGGGCGGTCCGGCAGCGGCGCAGGGAGTTCCACAGGGGTGTTTCGGGGTGCCGCGCGTCGGCGCGGCGCAGCAGCACGTCGATGACCCATCCGACGACGGCGGTGAGCAGGATCGAGCCCCCGAGTACGGTCAGCAGGCGAAGGGCGCTGTTCATATCTCCTCGGTGAATGCAGACGGCACGGACCCCACCCGCCTGCCCCGATGGGCAGGGCCGACACGGGGTGGGTGGGTGTGTTCCCGCAGCGGGGTGGGCCATCCGTGTGCGGCGCCGCTGCGAGGGGTCGGCGGGGCCCGTGGCGCCGGTGGCCGTCCGGCGGCTCGGTGAGTGGCATGTCTCGAACAAGGTTTCCCGAGCAAGGTTTGGCCGGTCGGGACCGGGCCATACGCGGGGACAGTGGTCCGGTTCGGGCACGCCGTTCCTCCGACGGCGCGGCCGGATCACCGGCACCGACGGCCTGCTGTCCGGGATCCGCACGGAAACCGGACACCTCCCGGCCCCGACCCGTTCGAACGGCCGGCGGCCGAGGCCCTGCCCGGCACTCCCCCGACGACGGCGCTCGGACCGCGGTCCTCGGGCGAGGGGCCCGGACGGCAGCCGCCGCGGACACCACGACGTCCCCCGGTGTACGTTCCCTCGGCGCACGGCGCCGAACAGCGCGGGTCCGCACGGATGTCGACGTCCTTTGTGCGCCACGACGTGCGCCTCCCGGTTCGCCACGTGTTTGAGGGGGAAGGGCGTGCACACGTCGCCGAGGGCGAAGACGCCTGGGGCGCTGGTCCGCTGCCGGTCGTCCACCACGATCCGTCCGTCGTCGTGCAGTTCGATGCCGGCGCGGGCCGCGTCGATCCGGTCGCTGCCGGGGGTGCGGCCGACGGCCACGAGCAGGGTGTCCGCCTCGACGTCGGGGCCGTCGTCCAGGATCAGGCGCAGTCGTCCCGGCTCGCCTTCGAGACGGGTGAGCGCGGTGCCCGTGCGTACGCCGTGGCGGGTGGCGGCCAGCGCGGTGTAGGCCCGGGCCACGGTCTCGTCCTGGGCGGGGAGCAGGGTGTCCGCCTGCTCGATGACGGTGACACGGCTGCCGGCCTCGTGGAAGACGTGGGCGAGTTCGGCCGCGACGTAGCCCCCGCCCAGCACGGCCAGCCGGTGCGGGGGACGGTCCAGGCGCATGACGGTGTCGGACGTCTCGTACGGCACCCCGGAGTCGGACACCGGCAGCGGGACGGTCGGGCGGCTGCCCCCGGCGACGACGACCTGGCGGCCCCCGAGGGAAACGGGGCCTCGGTCGGTGTCGACGTGGAGGGTCCGCTCCCCGGTGAAGCGGGCCCGTCCTCGGTGGACCGTGACCCCGGAACGACGCCGTCCGTCCTCCCCCTCGGCGGCTTCCCGGTCCAGGCGCGTGAAGACCCGCTCCCGCAGGTCGGCCCAGCGCACCCGGGCCGGGCCCGTCTCCACACCGAATCGGGAGGCCTCGCGGACGGCGGCGTGAACGTCGGCGGCGTGCCCGAGCATCTTGCTCGGAATGCATCCCCGGTTCAGGCAGGTGCCGCCGAAGGGGCCCTGGTCGATGACGGCGACGTCGAGGTGGGAGAAGCGCTCGTCGATGACGGCGTTGCCGGAGCCGGCTCCGATGATGACGAGATCGTGGGTGCGCATGCCGGAGTCCTACCCGCGTATTCGGCGGTGTCGGCTTCCTCTGGGGAACCGTGTGCCTTCGTCCAGTCTGCGGAGGCCGGGGAACAGCAGTCGGTCCGTGCGGCATCGGGCGCGTACTCACCGCCCTGGGAGCGAGGGTCCACCCTCAGGGCCGACGGCGCATCGGCGATCGCACCGGGCGCGGAGAACTGCCCCTGCGCGGATGTGTCTAGTGGTGTCGCCTGAGGCTCGTGATGAGGATGCCGACCGCGAACGCGATCAGGAGCAGGTGCAGCCAGACCGGGCCGGGCGGGGCGCCGGTGGGGGTTGCGAGGGGTAAGTGCGTTTCGACGTGCCGAATCGGTTCCATGACGGGGCGTATGCCCGTGAACCGCCCTTCGATGCGGGCCGGTTCCGGCCCCCTGTCCCCCGTGGTCTCACCGGGCTTGCGGGTGGGCGGACACGGCGGTGCGGGGCCGCTTCGGGAAACGGCCCCGCACCGGGCGTCGTCGGAGGGTGCGCGGTGCGCGCAGGGGTCAGGCCCCTTCGCCGAGCACCGCCTCGATCAGCCGGCGCTGTTCATCGGTCAGGTCGGGATCGCGTAACTCGATCACCTTGCCGTCGATGTGGATGGAGTAGACGAAGCCGTCGGCCACGGGGCGCCCCGCCGACGGCGCTTCGGCGCTCAGCGCGCGTTCGGCCAGGCTCTCCAGCTCGGCTCCGTCGGGTCGGCAGTGCGTGTCGGCGGACCCTGTGCGCTCCCTGCCGGCGAACCCGCCGGTCCGGGTGATGACGATCAGCATGGTGGGACCTCCTGGTGAAGTGCGCCCCTCCCGTACGGGTGGGGAAGGCGGCGCATCGAGTAGATCGACGCCTCTCGCCTTCCCCCGAAACGCGCGGGCTTGCCTCCTGTGGGCGGCGAGGCTCAAGACGGCCGAAAACGGCCGGCGGCCGGGCGGGCCTTGCCGCCCCGGCCAGCCGGCCCACGGTCGCCTCCGCCCCGCCCATGCCGGAGTGCACCACCAGCAGAACGCCGTTGGGACGCAGCAGAGCCGAAGGAGCACGACCATCCCGGCCTCCACACCTGTTCGCAGGTACCGCAGAACATCCTTGGTGAGGCGCTCGCCGGGCAGGGCCGCCGGGATACCCGGCGGGTACCGGGTCAGCATTTCGGCTGCGATCCGGCCGTCCGCCTTCTGCCAGGGCACCTGCTCCGTTCGGCCGAAGAAGGCATCACGGGGCAGCGCCGCCTGCTCCAACCTCAACCTCGACGGCGGCGGGGCTTCCACGGGCTGTCCCGTACGAAGCTCCGCGGCATGCGCGGCCAGGTAGGTCAGGGCCGTCAGAAGCACCTCGGCCGTGTCGCTGTCGTCGGCGTGGGTGAGCTGGGCGCTGATGCGGCGGTGGTCGGCGATGTGGAGGTTGATGCGGTGCTCGTCCCGAAGCCGGTCGGCGGCGCGGTAGCCGGTGACCTCCCACGCGCTGATGTCGATGATGATCTGGAGGGGGTCCATGTCCGCCGCCCGGCCCGGCCCGCAGAAGTCGTCGCGGCCGTGCACGCGCATGCCGTTGATACGGGAGATCCGCTCGCGGGTCTTCTGAGCGAGGGCGAGTGCGTGGTCGTAGAGGGCCCCGCCTGCTCGACCATCTGGCGGCGCCAGCCGTCCCAGCGGTCCTCACGGCTCTTGAGCACCTCCGGTCGGACCAGGTCCCCCTGGAGGTGGAACACGGAGCTCTGCTCCAGGCCGGAGCCCATCTTGTGCACGGAGGTGACGCACACGTCGGCCCCGGCGTCCATGGCCCAGGTCGGCAGGTCCGGGTGGAAGGGCAGGTGGGCGCCCCATGCCTCGTCGACGATCAGGGGCCGGTGCCGGCGGTGGCAGACCTCGGCGATGGCGGCCAGGTCCGAGCAGGTGCCGTAGGGCGTGGGCGTGGTCACCAGCGCCCCGCGGGCGTCGGGGTGCTCGGCGAAAGCCGCCTCGACGGCCTCGGCGGTCGGCGGGTGGGCGAGGTGACGCTTGGCATCCCACTGCGGCTCCACCCAGACGGGCTGGATGCCCGAGAGGATCAGGCCGGACACCACGGATTTGTGCGCGTCCCGGCCTACCAGCAGCTTCTCGTGCGGTCCCGCGACGGACAGCATCGCCGACTTCACCGACAACCGCTTCGCCGAGCACGGCCCGCACCCTGGGGTCGGCGCCCCGTCCCTGTTTGTGCCCCGGAGGCGTGAACGGGGTCTGGCCGCTTTCTCGGTAGGCGGCCAACGCGTCGAGTACTGGTGCCTTCGAGTGGTCCATGACACGCGCCTGCCCGCAGACCCGGCCGGCCGGCCGGGACACGGCACCCGCGGGGCCGTTGGGGTGACAGTCGTGTGGCGCCCGACGGAGAACCCGTCACAGGGCTGCCCGAGCGGGCGGGGACGGGCAGGGATGGTGCGCTTCCCGTCCGGTCCCTGCAGCACAATGGAGCATCCCGTGAGCGCAGACATGTGGAGCTACAACCCCGGGTCGAACTACACGCCGGGCACCCGCCTGATCGGCTTCAAGGTCGAATCCAGTGACGGCCACATCGGCAAGGTCGACGAGCACACCGAGGACGTCGACGCCTCGTACATCGTCGTGGACACCGGACCGTGGATCTTCGGTAAGCACGTCCTGATCCCTGCCGGCACGGTCGTCCGCGTCGACAGGGACGACGAGAAGATCCACATCAACCTCACCAAGGACCAGATCAAGGACTCCCCCGAATACGACAGGGAGAAGCACCGCGGCGACGCCGCCTACCGCGGTCGGCTCGGCCAGTACTACGGCCAAGACCACAGCTGACCCCGGCCGACGGCTGCCCCTGCGGCCCCCACCCCGCAGGGGAGCCGCAGCACCCGGGCCGGCTCGGGGCCGGTTGGGCAGGGATCGAGCGGGCAGGGCTCCGGGGCCGCGCCATCAGGACACCGACCGCAGGCCTGGCGGCGGGCAGGGCGCGGCCACCCGGGTGACCTCCGCCCGGCTCGCGGCCCCGTACCGCCGTGCACACGCGCGGCAACGCAAGGATGCACAGGCCGGTTCCCCCCTTTTTCGTGGCTGGAGTCTTTCAGTGCTCGAACGCAAGCAGCTCAAGGGCCGTACCCAGGTCACTTTCATCCTTCCCGAGGACGCTCCGGGCGGACCCGTCAGCGTCGTCGGAGACTTCAACCAATGGGACCCCGCCGCCCACCCCTTGGCACCCCGCGGGGACGGAACCCGCGCCGCAACCGTCGTCCTCCCCGCGAAGAGCGCTCATTCCTTCCGCTACCTCGCGGTCGGCGACTACTGGTTCGACGACGAACAGGCCGACAGCCACGACGGCGTCAACAGCCGCCTGCACACCTGACCTTCGGCCGCCGGCCCGACCGGGGCCGGTACGGCACGGGTGGACTATCCCGCCGCGCCATTCAAGGTCCGGCCGTCCCGTGCCGTCGCCGCGTCACCCGGTTCACCGGGCCATGCGGTACGCAGCCGCTCCCGCGCCGCGGCCAGCGCGGCTTCGATGTCACGCGTCCCGGTCGACACGCACAGCGTGTAGACCACATCCTCCATCTGCTGCCGCACCGGCCCGTGGGGGCCTGCGGCCCGGAGCTGCGACTCCGTCTCGTACTCCTCCACCAGACGTGCCAGCAACGTGGGGTGAGTCATCATCACGATCTCGCTCCTTCACAAGCGTCGCCGTCGGGGGCGGCCGGCTGCCCCCGACGCGTCGCCTGCCCGGGCACGGGCATCCCATGCGCCACGGGCGTCGCTGCAATGGCCCCGCGACCGACACGGCCGCGGTGGGTGAGTGGGGTGAGTGCCGCCCCCGGCGCTCCTTACGCTGTCGCTCCGTCCGCGCCAATATCGGCCGGCGGGAGTCCGGCCAGGGCTGCGGCCCGCCGGGTCGGCCGCGGGACGGCACCGAGCCATTCGCAGAACAGCACGGTGGCGTCGTCCTGAAGGCGGCCGTCGTGGTGTTCGAGAACGGCGTGGATGAGGCGGCGCAGGGTTTCGGGGACCGGCAGGCCGGCGGCGTGGTGACGGATGAGGAAGTCGGTGAAGCGGGCCAGGCCGAATTCCTCGTTGCCGGCCCGGCGGGCTTCGGTGATGCCGTCGGTGTAGAGCACCAACCGGTCACCGGGCTCCAACTGGTCCCGGCACAGAATGGCGGGAAGGCCGAGAGCGGTGCCCATGGGGTGGGCGGGCGGGCAGTCCAGCAGGGTGCTCCAGCGGCCACCGCGGATGATCACCGGTGGGTGATGGCCACGATTGACCCAGGTCAGGACCCCGGTCCGGGTATCGAGGTCGGCAAGGATGCCAGTGACGTAGCGGGACTGACCGTACTGTTCGATCAGAACCTCCTCGATCCTGTCGCTCGTCTCCACCAACCCGGCGCCTTGGCGGCGCGCATTGCGGCAGGCACCCATCGCCAGGTTGGCGGTCAGCCCGGCGGCCGTATCGTGCCCCATGGCGTCGAACAGCGACAGGTGCACCACGTGCCCGGCGATCGCGTAGTCGTACGCGTCCCCGCTGATCGTGTAGGCGGGCTCCATGGCCGCTGAAATCATCACGCGGCCGTCCGCGTACGTGGGCGGCGGCATCAGGTGCCACTGCATCTCCGCCGCGACGTGGAGCGGCTTGACACGCGTCAGGCGGGCGTACGAGTCGCTGCTGCGCCGCTTGCTGTCGATGAGCAGAGCAAGCAGGGCGGACAGCAGTTCCATGTCCTCCAGAGCCCGCGGGTCGGCGTTGGCGGTGGTGATCCGCAGGACGCCCAGGCGTTCGGTACCGTCCAGCAGCGGCACCCACCAGTGACTCCCCGCCCCGCTCGCCTCGCCACCGGCCACGAGCTGACCGTACTGGAAGGCACGCCCGGCCACCGTGCCCTCGATCTTCAGCTCGGTCTCCTCCCCCACCGCCCCCAGTCCGGCGTCCGGCCCCACGCCGGTGAGCAGACGCAGCACGTCACCCCGCAGATCGACCACGTAGATCAGTACCTGGGTGAAGCCGGCACCGGCCGCATACTCGGCCGCCTTCGCCGGCAGGAGCTCCAGCGGCATCAGGTGGCTCGCCAGCAGCAGGCTCCCCAGCATGCGCCGCCCCTGTGCGTCCCGGTCCCGGTCGTTCACCGCAGCACCCTGGCCCTCTGATCCTCTGGTCCTCACTTCGAGCAGGCACACTGCCGATACCGGTGCGCAGGTGCCCTCACTCCCACTCTCCTCCTCCACGGCTCCGTGAGACAGGCGGGCCGAAACCGTCGGGGGGACCTTCGCCGGCCCTGTTCACTCCGCACGCCGGGCATCGAAGGTGACGTCGTCCACCGCGCAGATGTCCGCGGACATGTTGCGACGCATCATGCGCAGGGCCGCCGCAGCCAGGTCGGCGTCGATGTGGGCGACCGCGTCGGCCGCTACGACGACATCGAAGTGCCGGATGTGGGCATCCAGAGCCGAGTACATCACGCACTGTTCGGTCACCTGCCCGCACAGGACCAGGCGCTCGGTCGCCAGTTGGCCCAACAGGTGGGCCAGTGGGGTTTCGTAGAAGATCGAGTGCCTCGCCTTGACGACGAAGAGCGAGTTCTCGTCGGGCGCGACCGGCTCCACCAGATCGCTGTGGTGGCCGTCGAGGGCAGCCCGCAGGATCTCCCCGTGGTGCGAACGCCACTCCCCGAAATTGTCGTTCACGTAGATGACGGGCGAGTCGCTGGTCCGGGCGTGCTTCAACAGGGCCGTGACCCCGTGCAGCGCCTCACGAACGGACGGCACCAGGGCGTCGGCGTCCTCGTGTGCGTAGGTGTTGAGCATGTCGATCACGATGAGCGCTGTACGAGGCATGGAAGCCGCCGCCTCTCGACCCGTCCATCCAGCCCGTGACCGCCCGTCGGCGGCGGACCGCCGTGGGCCCGGGCTCGCGCGGTCCGGCCCGTCTGCTGATTCCAGTCTCCGTCATCCAGGGCGGTGCGGCCCGTGCGACGTGCTCACGAGGTCCACCACCGTCGTGGGCGCCGGTCGGCCGCTGAGGCCCGCACGCGCCCCCACGGCGCGCTGCACACGTTTGAAAGCGCGAGACGTGTGAAGAAGCGACTTGACCGTGGCCTTACCTCAGGAAGCAGGAGGCGCATCGTGGGCATCATCGCGTGGATTCTCATCGGTCTGTTTGCCGGCCTCATCGCCAAGGCGATCATGCCGGGCAAGGACCCCGGCGGCATCATCATCACCATACTCATCGGCATCGCGGGAGGCCTGCTCGGCGGCTGGCTCGGCAAGGTCATCTTCGGTGTCGACTCCATCGACGGCTTCTTCGACCTCTCGACCTGGATCGCCGCGATCATCGGCTCCGTCATCCTCCTGGCCCTCTACCGCCTGACGATCGGGAGCCGGCACTCTCACCGGCATGCCTGATGGCGACCGCGGTCCTCACCGGTCGCGGCCGGCTGTGCCTCCGCATGCCCACGAGGCGCCTCCGCGCGTTCGCCGGCCCGTCGTCCGGTGAGGGGGCGACATGAGCGACGTGCGCGATCCATCGGATGAGCCGTACGCGCGACTGCGTCGGGAGCGCGACCGGCGAGCGGACGATCTGTGGGCCGTCAGCCGCGCCCTCCACGCGGATCCCGAGCTCGCATACGCGGAGCGCCGTGCGGCCCGGCTGCTCACCGGCGAACTCCGGCGGGCGGGGTTCGCCGTCGAGTCGGGGACCGCCGGACTCGACACCGCTTTCGTCGCCCGCGCGGGACGCGGGCGAGGGCGATGCCTGGCCGCACTGGCGTTGCGCGGCGTGCTGGAGGAGGAGTTCGAGGGCGCGGTGCTCGCCGTGGGGACACCCGCGGAGGAGTGAGGCGGGGGCAAGGTCACCCTGGCCGAAGCCGGCGTGTTCGACGGTGTCGACGCTGCGCTGATGTTCCACCCCGGCGTTCATGACTGGTCATGGGCGCCGCTGACCGGGCAGACCCAGGTGCGCGTGGGCTTTCACGACCGGGCAGCGCATCCGACGGGCGATCCCACCCGCGGGATCGATGCCCTGACCTCCCTCATCCAGTTGTTCAACACCGCCGCCGTGATGAGCAGACGGTTGCCGTCCGGCTCACACGTCCAGGGAATCGTCAAACCGATGGGGACAGCGCAACCAACATCGTGCCGGCCTTCGCCGAAGGCCTGTTCGGCCTGCGCGCGGCCACGAGCACCGCACTTGACGCGCTGGTGGCCGAAATCGGCAGCTGGGCCGAGGGCGTGGCGGCCGCGACCGGCACCACGGTGGAGGTGACCCGGCTGCGGCCGGCCTCTGATTTCCGGGTCGCGGCGCTGAGTGCCGTGCCCGGGTGCCCTTACGGGGGCGGTGGCAGGGGCGCCGCCGGGGAGACGGACGGGGCGCCGTGAACGGCGGCCCCCGAGCCTGGCATGGGCGGCGGAGCATCGCGCCCGCACACCTCGCCTCGGAGGGTCGCAACCCGGCCTCCCCAAGTGCCTCGACGCACGGAACGGCCCGCCCTCGCACCCGTAGCCGCTGGTCCGAATTGCGCGAGATGCGGCGTGGTCGGGGTACGAGCACCATGACCGTGACATCACACCGTCGACGAAGGGTTCCGCCATGCCCCGAGGTTCCAGTCCCAAGCGCGAGCGTCAGTACGAGCACATCAAGGAGTCAGGCGAGAAGCGCGGCATGTCGGAGGAGCGTGCGAAGGAAATGGCCTCCCGCACCGTGAACAAGGAACGCGCCCGTTCCGGGGAGAGCAAGACGGCGAGCCGCAGCTCCACCCAGGGCAAGTCCGCCTCGCAACGCGGCGGCGAGAAGTCCCGTGGCGGCGGTTCATCCGAACGCACCAAGGACGACCTCTACCAGGAGGCGAAGAAGCGCGGCGTCGAGGGTCGCTCCACGATGACCAAGCAGCAGCTCAAGAACGCCCTCGGCCACTGAGTCCGAGTGGCGTGAGTCCGCTTGGCCGTCCGTCATCGGCTCATCCGGCGCCCCCTCGCAGTGTGTGGGCCGCACTCGCCGACCCTGGGGGGTGCTCCGTCCCTGACGCGGTGGTGATCGGCTCGGGCCCCGACGGGGTGCCGGACCGCCGGTGCGCGGGACTGGAGGGCCGGGTGCAGGACACCTGCGTCGGCCTGGCCGGCTTTGCGGCTGCCGATCGACCCGCAGGATCCGCTCGAACGCGCGGCGCCGGGTGACTCCCGGGCCGTTCGCGCGGCCGCCCCGGCGCCTCACGCCTCGATCGTCATCTCCGCACACCGGGTGATGACGGAAGCGAGCCCCTGCCCGTCGGCGTGCAGCCGACGCTGCGCGCGGGCGCCGTTCCCCCGTTCGTGCAGGTGGGCAATGCCTTCCCGGACCCGCTCGTCATCGCCGTGGTCCTTCAACGCTTCGCGCACGTGCTGGTAGAGGGCATCGACCGCGTCCTCGGCAGACGTCTCCCGCATGCTCTCGGGATGGAGCAGGGGCCCGTCCAGACCTGACCGGCCGGCCCGCCAGGAGGCCAGGCGCAGCAGGCCCGTACCGATCCTGGCCGGAGGCCGCCCCTCCTGCCAGGCGCGGGCCGCCGTCTCGACCAGGCCGCGGATGAGGGCGGCGAGCAGGACCGGCGTGGAGGCGTCCAGGCAGACGTCGGCGACCCGCACCTCCACGGTGGGGTAGGTCGCCGACAGGCGGGCATCGAAGTAGATCATGCCCTCGTCGCGCAGGACTCCGGTTTCGATCATCGTGCGGACCTGCTCGTGGTAGCGGTCGGCGGAGCCGAAGATGTCCACCGGGCCGGCGGACGGCCACCGGTTCCACACTCTGCTGCGGTAGCTTCCGTATCCGCTGTCCTCACCCTGCCAGAAGGGCGAATTCGCGCTCATCGCCGTCAGGACGGCCAGCCAGGGCCTGATGCGGTCAAGGACCGCGACGCCCTCCTCGTCCGACGCGACCGACACGTGGACGTGGCACCCGCAGGTCAGCTGCTCCTGCGCCGTCAGTGCGAACTGCTCGCCCAGCCACCGGTAGCGCCGCCCGACGTTCAACGACGGCTTGACGGGCAGCGGGGATGTCGCGACCGCCGCCACCACCGCCCCGGCACTCGCCGCGTGCCGGGCCGCCTCCCGGCGGATGCGGACGATCTCCTCCTGGAGCTCGCCCATTTCGGTGACCGGTTTCGTGGCGAACTCCAGCTGCTCCTTCTGCAGCTCCTTCTCGAACTCGTGGTCCCGTCGACCGTCCGTGCCGGGGCGCTGCCACGCCGAGCGCTCCGCGGCCGCCAGCACCGCCCCCGACACGGCGAGCGGGGCACCACTGTCCGCGTCCACGAGCAGCAGCTCTTCTTCCACGCCTACGCTTCGCATGTCGCCGCCTGTGGATCGAACCGTCAGATGCCCCGCGCCTTCCCTACCCCACCGCGACCATGCCGCCGCCGGGCCGACGCCCCGCTCCGCGCCAAGAACGGTCGCCGGCCGAGCCTCTTGGCCGATCTCCGGTCGCGCGGGCCGAGCGTCGCCGGTACGTGAGGATCCCAGATCGAGCCCGGCCCCGCGTGGTGGGTGAGCAGGAGCGGGGTAGACGGGCTGGGAGAGACGTCAGCCGTCGACAGCCGGACGTCGCCCCACGGTCAAGTCGCTCAGGAGGCCGACCGTGCCAACACCCGCAAAGATGCCACCGCCCGCTGTGGACCGTCCGGTGAGGCGTGGCGTCGGCAAGGACGAACCCATGGAAGCCGCTGTGTACGAAGGACCGCGGACGGTGACCGTCAAGGACGTCGCCGACGCGAAGATCGAGCACCCCTGCGACATCCTGGTGAAGATCACCACCACGAACATCTGTGGCTCCGACCTGCGCATGTACGAAGGTCGGACCTCATTCGAGACGGGCCGGACGCTGGGCCACGAAAACCTCGGGCAGGTCGTCGAGGTGGGCAAGGCCGTCAGCAAGGTCAAAGTGGACGACTGGGTGGTCCTGCCCTTCAACATCGCCTGCGGCTTCTGCAAGCAGTGTGAGCGAGGTCTGACCAACTACTGCCTCACGATGCAGCCGAAGCCGGACATGGCCGGCGCCGCGTACGGCTTCGCCGAGATGGGCCCGTACCAGGGCGGCCAGGCGGAACTCCTGCGCGTCCCGTACGGCGACTTCAACGCCCTGCGCCTGGGTGAGGACGCCGCCGAGCGGCAGCTCGACTACGTGATGCTGGCCGACATCTTCCCCACCGGCTACCACGCCACCGAGATGGCGGGCGTCAAGCCCGGCGACCAGACCATCGTCTACGGCGCGGGCCCTGTCGGGCTCATGGCCGCCTACTCCGCGATCCTCAAGGGCGCGGGCCGCGTCTGGGTCGCCGACCACCAGCCCGATCGGCTCCGTCTCGCCGAGGAGATCGGCGCCGTCCCGATCAACACCGCTGAACAGGAACCGTCCGAAATCGAAGGCCGCTCCCACATGAACAAGCAGCAACTGGAACGGGCGCTCAAGGCTTGAGCGCCCGGCCTTGCCGCGCGGGCGGCAACAAGGGACGCGGACGTACGGGAGAGATGGTCAGCCTCGGTCAGTGCTTGGCGCTCGGGACGGCGAGGGGCTCGCCCGGAGCCTTCTTCTTCGCCGTCTCCATCCGCTCGCCGAGTTCGGTGAGGCGGTTACGGCCCATGGCCTTGCGGACGTCGGGGAACCATTCCTTCTCCTCTTCCTCGACGTGGTGGCGGACGTTCTCCATCAGCACGCTCATCTTGGCGTCGAACCGCTCGTCGGCGGGGTCCAGGTCCTTCAGCTCGGAAAGCATCCACAGCACGACGTGGTGCTCCTCGATGCTCTCCAGGACATGGTCCTTGGTGTCGGGGGCCGCCTCCCGCACGGCCGGGTAAAAGATCTTCTCCTCGATCCAGGTGTGCGTGGTCAGCTCGTCGATCACCTTGTCGGCAATCCTCCGCTTCTCCGCGTGAGCATCTTCACCGGCCTTCTCGAACTGCTTGAAAAGCTTCTCGACCGTCTTGTGGTCTTCCTTGAGCAGCACGATCCCGTCCACCACAGCCTCCAGAGGTCGCGTCACCGGGCGACGCGGCCGGTCACCCCACGCCCGTGTACCCGGCCCGCACTCGGACCGCTCGTCGAAACAAGAATTTGGCCAGAATGGGCGACTCGTCTACGCCGTCCGCTTCGGCTCGCCGCGCCCCGCACACCCCGCCATAAACCCGTTCGGCGTCTGATATGTCAGTGGATCGCGGGTAGGGGCCGCGCATGACTCCTATCGAAACACTCGCCGCCGAGGGCCAGCCGTCGCTCTTCCTCATGTTCGCCGGAGTGGTCCTTGTCGTCCTCCTGGTCGGTGCATTCTGGTACGGGAGCAAGCGCAGGCGCCGGGAGGCACCGCCGGCCGCGCAGAACCCTGTCGCACAGCGCCGCCAGGACTCCTGGCAGACCCCGGACGGGCATGCGCGTGACGAGTAGGACCAGGAGTAGCCCCACCCGTGGCCACCCGCGCCCGCAAGGGCGGGACTTCAGGAGGGGGGCGTTGCGGTGTGGTCAGGATGGTGGTGAGTGCGGCGGATCGTTTTGAGGCGGGCCTCCAGGAGGTGGCCCCGCCCGCCGGCCACCTCGTCGACGATGTCCCGTTCCACTGCCGCGAAGGGCTGGTAGTAGGTGGAGTTGTACGCCTCGATGATCTGGAACGTCCAGTGGCCCGGGATGACATTGCGGCCCACGATCTCGCGCTCTACCCGATCGGCCTGCTCCTCGTGCCCCGCCACGCGCAGGAGCCGGACCGCGTCGCCGAGCTCGAAGTCCGCTGTCCCGGTCAGCTGGTGGAACCCGTAGAGGTGACCGCGGGCCCGCTCGGTGGTTTCCAGCGCCTTCGAAAGCGCACCCAGGGCACGCACCGTCTTGACGTCGACACCTTCCGGAACCTGGTGTGCCGGATCCATCTCGTGATTGCTGTCCATGGAGGGTGTTCTGCCCGTACGCCGCTTCATTTCTTGGGGGATGGGGCCAAGCGGCGTAAGAAGGCTCCCCGGATGCACCGGCCCCATGGGCGGGCGGTCACTCACCCTCGAATGCGAAGACCTCCATCAGCGCGGCTTCCTGCTCCTTCACGTCTCCAGCACTCCTGGCGATCACCGCGTACCGCCAGGAACGGCCGTCGGGCGGCGCGTCCGCGTAGAGAACCACGCCCTCGCCGCGATCCGGGTCGAACGCGAGGCGGGATGCGCGCAGCCGCGAGAGAGCCGTTGCGAAGTCCATGGGGCTCCGCGTCCACCCCTTCGACACCGACCAGGCCGGGTGGGGTCCGGTCGTTCCCGCCGTCAGCCGGGTGACCATGGCGTGGGGAGTGGTGGTGGCCGTACGACGGATGTTGCTCTCACTCGCGTACGCGGTGCCGTCCGCGTCGACCAGCCCGTCGAGCCCGAAGGGCCCGCTGTAGCCGTGGTCGGCGAGGTGACGGCCCAGGGTCATCCCCCACTCCTCCATTTCGCCGGCCACGTGCGCGCAGGACGGCGGCAGCGGAGAGGCGTATCCCGTGAAGGATCCCTGAACCGTGCGCATCGCACCGCTGAAGAGCGCGCGTGCCCCGGTGGCGGTCACCTCCAGCTGGATACTGACCGAATCGGCCACATCGAGGCGCTCCTCCACCACCCACAGGCCCTCGGGCCCGCCGACCGGATCGAGCAGCAGGCTCGCCCCGCCCCTCAGGTCGTCACGGGACACGAAGCGCATCCCATGCCCGCCCGCCGAACGGTCGGGCTTCACCACGACGGCCTCGTGGTCCCGCAGCAGCTCGCGCGCCACACCCTCGGCCTCCGGGCGCCGGCACATACGCCCCGTCGGCAGCCGCATGCCCAGTCGTCCGGCCGTCTCGCGGAACCCGGCTTTGGTGTTGAGCAGCATGGTCACATCCACAGCGGCCTCGGCGGCCTCGACCGTGGGGTACGGGTGCACCGCGATGCCGACGTCCCGGGCGAAGGCGATCGCCGACGCGTCCAACGCCGTCGGCAGCAGCGCCGCACCCCGGTCGCCCACGAGATCCCGTACGTGCTCGACGAGGCCGGCCTCGCGCACTGCCCGCGCGAGCGGGACGGCGCCCGCGGGCGGCACCTCGACGACCGCCACCGATTCCGGGGGCACCCCCGTCAGGTCGTACACGTACCGCAAGAACTCCGGGCCGAGTGATACGGGAGTGACGAACACGTCCCCCGGCCGAAGCAACCACGCCTTCCGCGGCGCTTGCTGGGCCCACTGCGCCAGGATCTGGCCCGCGTCGAGATCCACCGCCAGGTCGGAGAGGAAGTTCGCGAACACGACGATCGGGCCCGTCTCCGTCACCAGCTTGGCGGCCATGGGCCCAGCCTCTGCCGCACCCAGCGCATCGGCATCCCTTCGCGTCCGAACGGGTGACCTTCACCGGGCAGCTGGGACCATGGGAGCCGTCCGCGGTCGGTCACGCCCGAACCGTCCGCCCCCGAGGGCCGGTATCGCCCGCTGACGGCTGAACCGATCAGCCGGAGACGAGCACGGAGTCATCGAGGGTACCCGTGCCAGGCAGGCGGTGGCGGGTGGCGATGAGGGCGGCGTGCACGTCCGTCGTACCGGTGGACACGCAGAGCGCTCGCTCGACGTCCTCGATCTCCCGGCGCACGGGCGATTCGCCGTCCGCGGCGTCGAGCACGGACAACGCCCAGTAACGGCTGACGAGGCCGGGGAGCACGGCCGGGTGAGCCATCAACATGGGTGATTGCCTTTCGCCAGCGGATCCGTATCGTGGCCGTCGCCTACCCTCCCGATCACCGCTGAACCCGCCCGCAGCCCGTGCGCTACGCGTCCTGTGCGTCCTGTCCGTCGGGGTAGACGACGAGGAGCGTGCAGCCGGTCGCGGACTGCGGGTGGTGCACGGAGCCAGGCTCGGCGCAGAGCACCGTGCCTGCCTGCCAGGTGTCCGTGCCGTCGCCGAACTCGCCCTCGACGACGTGAACGAACTCGCGGACCGTGTGCCGGTCCTCGCCGAATCGTGCGCCCGGCGCGAACTCCAGCAGCATGATGACACTCGGGTCGTGGGGTGTGCCCTCCTTGAGGAGACGCGCGGTGATGTGCTCGTTGATCCGCATGTCCGATATCGAGGCCTGGTCCGGACGAACGCCCACGAAACCCGGAAGCATAGCTGTCTCCACTTCAACTGCTGTGCGGTGAAGACCTGTTGTCGTCCACCGGATGTCGATCAGCGTAGGGATCCTCGACGGCGCTTACTACGCCACAGATGCACCGATTGCCGCATGATGCACAGCACGCGTGCACACCTCGGCGCCGCAGGCCTTGACGACCGGGGCCGAGGTGAGGGCCGGCGGCCCGGCAGGCGGCCTTCGGCTCCGATGCGTGATGCATCGCGTCCGCCGTCATCGGCCGTACCTGCCGTCTCGCGGCCTCGGCTCCCCGGATAGCCTCACACCTCACCCTCGTCGGAGGAGACGTGATGCTCACCCTCGCGGCCCTGGCCCGCCGGCCCGAGTACGTCCTGCACCCCCTGCACCCCGCTGTCCCCCACGACCGGGTCGTGGACCGTGCCGCGCTGGTCGCGCCCTGCGACTGCCCCGGCAGGCTTTCCGGCACGCTCCTGATCTGTTCACCCGACGCGATCGACTCGGGGCAGGCACGCGCCTGGCTGCGGAAGCTCGCCGGCCAAGGCGCCGTCGGCTTGGTCCTCGCCGCGGACACTCCGGCCCATACGCGAGGCCCGCTGATCGAGGCCGCGTCCCACGCGGCTCTCCCGCTGCTCGCTTCTGGCGCACCCGTGGCGGCCTGGCGGCACACCCTGATCCCGCGGATCACCGAACACCGGCGGCAGGCGGGCGACCGGCACGCGGCGCGTCTCGCCCACCTCCTGGACCACCTCAGCGGTGACGACCACCCGGACGACCTCCTGGACTGGCTGGCCCACCAGCTGGATGCGGAGGTGAGCCTTCAGCGCGTCAGCTCCAGACCTGCCCCCTTCACCGAACGCCGACTGCCCGCAGCGGAACGCACCTTCACCTCGACGCATCCCGTCGGGGATGGTGACCGCTTCATCACCGCCCGCCGCCACCATGCCTTCAGCACCCCTGACCGGGACCTGTTGGCCCGCTCCGCCACTGTCCTCGCCGTCCGCGGGCACGCGTGCGGGCGCGGGGGTGACACGGCGCTCGCCGAGACCCTGCACGCCGTACGCCTGGCGGCGTTCCAGGCCTTGATGGTCGGTCACATCGAACCGGCCCGGCGCATCCTGGAGCCCCTCTCCCCCCACATGCTCGACACGGACGACGTCCAGATCGCCATCATGGAGTGCGCCGGCACCTCCCGCGAGGAAACGTTCGCCCGAGTCGAGACGCTCTTGTCCGACACCGGCCTGGCAGTACGGTGCCCCGCCTTCGACGAGCACATCGTCGTCGTCGCCCCCCACCCCGATCCCGACCTGCGAGAAGCACCGGCCGTCACCGCCCTGCGCCCGCTCGTCGCCGACCGCGGCCGCCGACTGAGTCTGGGCATCAGCCCCTCACTGCCCGTCGAGGACACCGCCACCTGCTTCAGCCTGGCCTACGACGCCATCGCCACCGCCCGGATCAGCCCCGGCCGCACCGCGGTCGCCTCCCGCACCCCCGGTCTGCTCGACGCACTCGACCCGGCCACCGCACAGCAGTGGGCCACCGCCCTGCTCCACCCGGTCCTCAGCCGGCCTGGCGCCGACCGGCAACTGCCCACCGTCACCCTCGGCCTCGAATTCGACGTCTCGGCCGCCTCCCGGATACTCGGCATCCACCGCAACACCCTCAGCCGCCGCATACGCGGCATGCTCCAGGCCACCGGCCTCGACACCGACCGCACCGCCGATCGCATCACCTTGTCCCTGGCTCTGCAGATCCACTCCCTCCACGGCCCCGCGGCCGACCCGGCCCCCCCACCCCACGCCCACCCTCGCCCACCTGCTGGCGCAGCCACCGGTCACCGACTGGGCCACTACCGCGCTCGCCCCACTCGGCCAGGAATGCACCGACCGGCGCACCACCACCGGCGACGCCCTCGCTCAGACCCTCCGCACGTGGGCCGCCGAGGACTTCCGGGTGGACGCCACCGCCCGACGCCTCGGTCTCTACCCGGCCACCGTCCGTGGGCACGTCCGCGCCGCCGAGGCGCTCCTGGGATGGATGCTGCTGTCCACCCTCCCCGTGGGTCCGCCGCACGACGACGAAGAAGCCCCCGGCAAACAGTCCGGGCTACGAAGTCTCGCCGCCGCGCTCCAGGCCACCCCCGGATCGCCCCGGCCCGTCCTGCCCGACCCCACTCACCATGCGGTGTCGTGCCAGTCGTCGCTGTCGTAGCACAGCGTTGCTGTGACGCCAACGGCCTGCGCGGGACGAATAGGGGCAGTCTGTACTGCGAGCGCCTCCGCGTGCGCCCTTCCGGCTGTGCCGGGCGGCGCGCAGCCTTGTGCATCCAGTCGTCGGCTGGGGGAACCGGGCAGGGGGATGGTCTTGGTCATCGGAAAAAGGTGGGGCGCACGAGGTGCGGCGTTGACCGTGGCGGTATGCACGCTCCTGGCGGTCGGAGGGAGCGGCGGCACCGCGTCCGCCTCCGGTGCGGGTTGCGGCGACGGAGACCGCGGCCTTGCCGCCTCCATCGCGGCGAGTGGAGCGTTCAAGGAGCCGGGTACCGTCACCACCTGGGACGGGGTGCACATCACGCTTCGGTATGCCCCGAACTACAACTGCGCCTGGGGTCTGCTGAATGGCGAGCCCCTCGCCGGAGTCGGGCACGTGTGGATCGACCGTTCCTCGAACAGCGGGTCCGGCTGGGCCGGACCGCTGGGAACCGTCACCACGGGAGTGGGCCAGAGCAGCACGTACACGGGTACCTGGAACGTCAATGGGTACGACGCCGTGCGGGCCTGCGGGGATTCAGTCGTCCTGGGACGCGTGTCCAACACGGTCTGCACGCCCTGGTTCTTCCCGGGCCGGCTCGGTGCCGGCCGCATGCTGGGGGTAGGGGAATACCTGACCTCGCCCAGTGGCCGGAACACCCTGGTCATGCAGGCGGACGGCAACCTGGTCGCCTACGTGCCGGGGCGCCCGGTCTGGGCGACCGGTACCCGAACCCCCGGCACCGTGCTGTGGATGCAAGGTGACGGCAACCTGGTGCTGGTGGCGCCGGGCAACCGGCCGATCTGGGCCACGGGCACGTCGGGGTCGGGGGCGTACCTGCAGATGCAGAACGACGCGAACGTGGTGATCTACCGCAACGGTGTTCCGCTGTGGGCGAGCAACACCGCAGGGCGCTGACACCCGCAACCACACGCGGTTGCGCCCGTCGGGCCGGGACCAGCTCCACGGTCCCGGCCCGACGGGCCCACGGGATGCGGGCGTGTCCCCCGAGACGGGGCAGGCCGACCGGCAGGTGATCAACTCAAGGACTCCCGGCGGGCGCGCATCGGAAGGGAAGCACCGCCCAGCCGGTACCGCAGCCGTATCAGGTCGGGAAGCTCGGCCACGTACTTGAGCCGGTCGAGAAGGAGGCCGATCCGCTGATCGTCCCCTTCCCGCACGGCCACCGTGATGGCATCGACAAGCTGCGCCGGATCCTGAGGCATACGGGCATTCTTGCCACTGGCCTGCGCACCCATGCATGCCTGATCGCGGCATGCGGCGTGATGCCGCGACCCCAGATCCGACAAGCACGGCGGCGGGTGCGCAGCGCCTGAGCCGACGCCCTCCCCGCCCCTGATGCCTTCGTACACCCCACGGGGACTGTGAGCGGTACGACCGGGCTCACTGCGGTGACCGGCAGGAACAGCGCCGCCTGAAGGTCGCGCTGGCATGGCTCTGAGGAGTTGGCGCGGCCAGGGCTCGGCACCCGACATGCCCGCCGCGCGGGTCGTGTCAGGCGGGGCGCTGCGCGTAGGCGCCGCTCATCGAAGGTTCGGCGCCGTCGGCGCTGCGGCCGGAGAGGAGCGGCTGTGAGACGGGATCCCGTACACGTGTCCGGCGACCGGATCGACGACCCGTGGGGCCGCCGCACCCCCTACGGCAGGGGCGGGCAGTGGCCCGTACGCACGGACACTGCCTGGCCGAGGGGGTGACCGAGGAGCAGGTCGACGCGTGGGTGCGGGCGGCTTCGCTCCTGCATTCCGACGGCGACGCGATGGACATCGCCGTCCGCGGCGGACGGATCGCGGGGATACGGGACAGGGCCGGCGACCGCGTCAACCGGGGCCGGCTGGAACCGAAGGACCTGTACGCGTGGCAGGCCAACGGCTCCGCGGACCGCCTGACCCGGCCGCTCGTCCGCGAGAGCGGGCGCCTCGTGGAGAGCGACTGGCCGACGGCGACGGACCGCATCGTCGCCAGGTCGCGCGAGCTCTGGAGCAGCAGCCAGCTGTCGCCCTCGGGCAGCTGCTCCAGGGAGTCGAGGTAGGCGTGTTCCTCGCGCATCAGCCGGGCCATGCGCCCGTCGGTCGCCTCCAGCTGGGCGGGCCACCGGCTGTGCTTGAGCAGGTCGGGCACGGCGTCGGCAGCCTGGTAGATGTCGCCGAAGCCGAGCACCAGCAGCGCCTCGGCGGCGGGGACTTCGACCAGCTTCAGCTCGGCGCGCAGGACGGTGGCCAGGGTTCCTTCGCTGCCGACCAGGGCTTTCGCCACATCGAAGCCGTTCTCAGGCAGCAGGGAGTCCAGGTTGTAGCCGGACACGCGGCGGGGGATCTTCGGATGGCCGCGCCGGATCGCCGCCAGGTTGCGCCCGGTCATGTCCTTCAGCCCCTGGTACAGGCGGGACTGGGGCCCACCCTCGGCAACGACCCGCGCATACTCGTCGTCGCTGGTCGGGCCGGCCCAGAAGCGGACGCCGTCGTAGGTGAGCACCTCCAGGCGCACGACGTTGTCGGCCGTCTTGCCGTATGCCTGGGCGGAGGCACCACAGCTGTTGTTTCCGATCATCCCGCCCAGCGCGCAGTGGGTGTGTGTGGACGGCTTGGGGCCGAACACCAGGGAATGCGGGGCGAGTTTCCGGTTCAGCTCGTCCAGCACGATCCCCGGCTCCACCACGCAGGTCCGCGCCTCGGCGTCGACCGACAGCAGTCGGTTGCAGTACTTGGTCCAGTCGATGATCACCGCGGTGTTGGTGCACTGCCCGCCCAGGCTGGTGCCGCCGCCGCGCGAGAGCACGGGCGCGGCGAACCGCGAGCACACCGCCACGGCCGCGGCGCCGGCCTCGACCGTGCGCGGCAGCACCACGCCGAGCGGGACCTGCCGGTTGTTGGAACCGTCGGTCGCATGGGCGGCCCGGCTGCCGGTGTCGAAGCGGACCTCGCCGTCGGCCTCGGCGCGCAGCGCGCGTTCCAGGGCCGCGAGGTCCTCTTGCTCGCCCCTGCTTTCCGCGGCCATGGTCAGTTCCCGTCGCCGGGCAGGAACTCCTGGACCTTGGCCTTTGCTCCTTGGCGGATGAAGTTGCCGCGGTCGCTGTCGCCACGCAGGACGGCGGAGGCGGCGGCCTTGATCTGGTCCCAGGTGGCGTGCGGCGGGATCGGTGGCACCGCGGGATCGGTACGGAAGTCGAGGACGAACGGACGCTGCGCTGCCAGCGCCCGGGTCCAGGCGGGGCCGACGTCCTCGGGCCGCTCGACCCGAACGCCGTCCAGGCCGAAGGACCGGGCGATGTCGGCATAGCGCACGTCGGGCAGGTGCTGGGAGGGTTCGAACTGCGGTGCGCCTTGCATGGCGCGCATCTCCCAGGTGACCTGGTTCAGGTCGTGATTGTTCAAGACGGCGACGACCAGGCGGGGGTCGGTCCATTCGCGGTAGTACTTCGCGGCGGTGATCAGCTCCGCGAGGCCGTTCATCTGCATGGCGCCGTCGCCGACGATGGCGATGGCCGGGCGGTCGGGGTGGGCGAACTTGGCGCCGATGGCGTACGGCACGCCGGGGCCCATCGTGGCCAGGGTGCCCGAGAGCGAGCCGCGCATGGTGCCGCGCATCCGCAGGTGGCGGGCGTACCAGTTCGCCGCCGAGCCGGAGTCCGCGGCCAGCATGACGTCCTCGGGCAACAGGGCGTCGAGTGCGTGGACGACGTACTCCGGGTTGACCGGCTCCGCGGAGACCTCGGCGCGGCGCGTCATGACGTCCCACCACCGGGCGGTGTTGTCTTCGATCGTCTTGCGCCACGCGCCGTGGGCCTTGCGTTCCAGCAGCGGAAGCAGGCTGCGCAGTGTCTGGGCGGCGTCGCCGACGAGGTTCGCTTCGAACGGGTAGCGCAGCCCGATCATGGACGGGTCGAGGTCGATCTGCACCGCGCGGGCTTGGTCGAAGTCGGGCAGGAAGTTGCTGTAGGGGAAGCTGGAGCCGACGACGAGAAGGGTGTCGCAGTCGCGCATCATCTCGTAGGAGGGCCGGGTGCCGAGCAGCCCGATCGAGCCGGTGACATAGGGCAGGGTGTCCGGGAGCGCGTCCTTGCCCATCAGGGCCTTGGCGACGCCGGCACCGAGCAGATCCGCGACCTGCTCGACCTCGGCGCGGGCGTGGCGGGCACCCTGGCCGATCAGTACGGCGACCCTCTCGCCGGCGTTGATGATCTCTGCGGCCCGGGCGAGGTCCTCGCCCGTGGGGACGGGTGCGTAGTGGGGGACGCCGAGGCTGGAGGGGACGTGCTTGAAGGCGTGGGCAGGCGGCTCGTAGTCGAGCTCCTGCACGTCCGCCGGGACGATCAGCGCGGTAACCGTGCGGCGCGTGGCGGCGATGCGCATCGCCCGGTCGAGCACGTTGGGCAGTTGTCCGGGGACGGTGACCATCTCGCAGAACTCGGGGCGACGTCCTTGTAGAGCGAAAGGAGGTCCACTTCCTGCTGGTAGGAGCCGCCCATCGCGGTGCGGTCGGTCTGCCCCACGATCGCCACCACCGGCACGTGGTCGAGCTTGGCGTCGTACAGGCCGTTGAGCAGGTGAATCGCTCCGGGCCCGGAGGTGGCAGCGCAGACCCCGGTGCGTCCGGAGAACTTGGCGTACCCGACGGCCTGGAAGGCGGCCATCTCCTCGTGCCGGGAAGGCGGCCATCTCCTCGTGCCGGGCCTGGATGAAGCGGGGCTGGTCCTCGGCGCGGCCCCAGGCGGCGAGCAGGCCGTTGATGCCGTCGCCGGGGTAGGCGAAGACGAACTCGACCTCCCACTCCCGCAGCCGCTGCAACAGGTAGTCCGCAACCTTCATCTCTGTCCTCCTGATCGCTGGTGCCGGCCGGCGGGCGCGGAGCGGTTCGGGGCACGGTTCCGGCAGCTCTCGCTGCCCGGGGACACCCGAGACCCGGTCCACGATGGACCTTCCGCGGAGTCCGTGACGGAGCTTCGGCTTGCTCACAGGTTCCGGAGCGCGGGCAGGAGCTTCGCCTCGGCCCATTCCAGGAAGGCCACCTGCCGGTCGCCGCCGATCTGGACGAGGGCGACCTCGGTGAATCCCGCCTCGACGTAAGGACGTACCGCCGCGACGAACTCGTCCACGTCGTCACCGCACGGAATGGACTCGGCCACGTCTTCGGGCCGGGTGTGCCGCGAAGCCTGCTCGAAGCCCGCGGGGCCGGGGAGCTCGCCATTGACCCGCCAGCCGCCCAGCGCCCAGCGGAACTGGTCGTGGGCGCGCGCCACCGCTGCGGCGCGGTCGGGGTCGTAGCAGACGGGCAACTGTCCGATACGGGGTTTGCCCGCGCCACCATGGGCGTCGAACTGCCGCAGGAGTTCCGCCTTCGGTTCCGTCGCGATCAACAGGTCTCCGAGCCGGCCGGCGAGTGCGCACGAGCGGGGCCCGGAGACGGCGATGCCGATCGGGGGCAGTTCCTCGGGGAGGTCCCAGAGCTTGGCGTTCTCGACGTCGTAGTGGGCGCCGTGGCAGCTCACGCACACGCCGCCGAACATCTTCCGGATGATGCCGACGGCTTCCTCCAGCATCTCCAGGCGCACGTGCGCGGCGGGCCATCCGGCGCCGACGATGTGCTCGTTGAGGTTCTCCCCGGAGCCCAGTCCCAGCCGGAAGCGGCCCCGGGACAGGATCTGCACGGTCGCGGCCTTCTGCGCGACGACCGCGGGGTGGTAGCGGAACGTCGGGCAGGTCACGTACGTCATGAGCGGGATCCGGGTGGTGGCCTGGGCGGCCGCCCCGAGCACGCTCCATGCGTAGGGGGCGTGGCCCTGCGACTCCAGCCAGGGGAACGAGTGGTCGGAAATGACGGAGAAGTCGAAACCCGCCTGCTCCGCTCCCACCACGTGGGAGACCAGTTCGAGCGGTCCGGCCTGCTCGGTCATCATCGTGTATCCGATGCGTACCGGCATGAACGCGCTTCCTTCCTGTCGCACGTGCGGGGAGAATCCCCTGGTATGCGGTCCGCTTCTCCTCCGGGGCGGTCTGTGCCGCCCCGGGGAAGCCGGCTACGTCGGCGCCTGCCCGGCCCGCCGTGCTTCAATCCCGTACGACGGGCCGGGCCGTCCAGTGGCGGCGACGCCGGACGCCGCCGCACTCACGCACACACCAACGCAGGAGGCGACTCGGCCCAGACGCACCGGGCTTCGCGGCAGAAGCCGGAAGACACCCTTCAGCTGGCGGTGGGCGGTCTTCTCGGCGAACCGCCGCTCGTCCGGGTGGGCGGTGTGCGCACGAGGTACGGGATGAAGTCCGAAGACGGCCCGTCCGTCGCTGCGTGCGCCTGCCCGGCTCCGTAGCATCCTCGAAGACTGTTGTGTCGTTTCGCGGGTAGGGCCCAAGTAGCCGTTGATGATACCCGCGCCGCTGCGTCCTTCTCGGGGAGGACGCCTCGGGTTCGGACCTCCTCAATCGTGCGGCCGTCGAATGGCCGCATACTTCTTTCCCTGTTTCTGCGGAAAGGGAGGGCTCCGGCCGTCCAAGGCGTTCCGGACGCATCGGGGGCGTGTGCAGACGCGCTGCCTGATGTGGCCGCCGGCAGATGTGGAGCGGTAGTACCGGCGGGACGACAAGAGCCGCTGTCGTTTGGCGTACGACGCTGAGTGTTCCGATGGCCGCCAGATCTTTCAAGCCCTTTTTTGTGGGTAGACGAATTTGGTCAGGATATTGGGTATATTCCCGGTTCCGGTATGGAGGTGGCGGTAATGGCCGCTGGGAAGAAGGCCAAGAACGTCGGCAAGACGCTCAAGGGGAAGACGAAGGAGGTCACCGGCAAAGCGGTGGGCAACGAGAGCCTTGAGATGAAGGGCCGGGCCGAGCAGGCCGCGGGAGATGCCAAGCAGACCGTCCAGAAGGCCAAGGACACGCTCAAGCACTGACCGGGCGTGACGGGAAAGGCCGGCGGCGTGTTGCCGCCGGCCTTTCCCGCGCCCAGGCCCACCGGGGAGATGCAGGGGCTGTGGCGGGGGCTGTGGCCGCGCCTCGTCCGAGACGGCCACAGCCCTCTGCGCATCACCGCCGGCGGCGTGTCCGGCGGGGCTCCTCTTCCTCCTCGTCCTCCGCGTCCTCATCCTGCTCCTGGTCCGCGTCCTCGTAGGCCGCTTCCTCCTCGTCCTCCGCGTCCTCATCCTGCTCCTGGTCCGCGTCCTCGTAGGCCGCTTCCTCCTCGCCGTACGCCTCGTCCTCGTCCTCCTCCTCGCCCTCGGGATACTCCTCGTCCTCGTCCTCGGGATAGTCCTCTTCGTCCTGATCCTGACCTCCCTCCTCGGCTCCTTCCTCCATCTCCTCGCCCGGCTCCTCGGCCGCGGAGTCCTCTTCCTCTGCCTCTTCCGCTTCGAGGGCCTCCTCGTGCGTGACGACGACCTCGCCGTCCTGGATCTCTCCGCGCCATCCCTCTGCCTCGTCGTTGCCAAGGGTGACGTAACGGCTGAAGTTCTTCAGGTCCAGCCGCATGCGCCGACCCTGGGCCCGCCAGATGTTGCCGGTCTTCTCGAAGAGCCCGGCGGGGTAGTACTCGACTACCAGGACGATCCGCGTCAGGGCGGGCGCCAGCTCGTGGAAACTCACGCAGCCGCGTGTGGTCCCCTTGGCGCCTTCGGAAGTCCACACGATCCGCTCGTCGGGGATCTGCTCTTGGACGGTGGCCTTCCAACTCCGGGTCGAAGGACCCACCTTCACCTTCCAGTCGGAGCTAGTGTCGTCGCCCTGGGAGACGCTGCGGACGCCCTTGGTGAAGCTGCTGAAGTCCTCGTACTGGGTCCAGTGGTCGTAGGCGGTGCGCAGCGGGACGCCGACGTCGATGCTCTCGATGATGTTCATCGACTTGGAGCCGCTCTTGCGCCCCTTGCCCTTGCCCCCACCCAGGAGGTTGCTTCCGACGTCCTTGAGCTTGTCCTTGACACCGCCGAGGGCCGCTTTCACGGGGGAGTCGCCCTTGAGGATGCGGGCGCCTATGTCCGGGAGCGTGCCGCCGCTTTCCGCGACGTCGAGGAGGGTGTCGGTCACGTCGCCGACCTTGTCGACCGCCTTGTCCGCGAGGTGTTCCGCCTGAGCCGAGACGTAGCCGCCGAGTTCCTCCATCAGCCGGTCCAGGCCTGAAGAGGAGGTTGTGTCACCGCGCTGTGTGGTGGCCATGGTGTCACCTCCTCGCGGAGGGCTTGCGGCCGGTGGACTTCGCCGCGGTCTTCTTCGCGGCGGTCTTGCGGGCCGGCGGGCGTGCGGAGGTCTTCTTCGGCGCCGCGGTCTTCTTCGCCGGGGCCGTCTTCTTCGCAGCTGTCTTCCTCGCGGCCGTCTTCTTGGCCGGGGGCGCCTTCTTCGCCGCCGTCTTCTTCGTGGCGCTCTTGCGCGCTGCCGCAGGAGCCGCGCCTGACCGTGGCCGCGACGCCGTCTTCTTCGCCGGTGCCCGGGGCGTTTCGGGGCGGGCGGCGGTCTTGCGTGCCGCGGCCTTCTTCGCCGGTGCGGTCCTGTCGGGTTCGGCGCGCTTCCTGGCCGGCGCGGCCTTCTTGGCGGGTGCGGCCTTCCTGCCCGGTGCGGTCTTCTTGGCGGGAGCCCGCCCGCCGGAGGGCTTGCGGACTGGTGTGCTGCGGGAGGGTGCGTGCGTACGCTCGGACGTCGAGCGGCGGTGGGAGGTGCGTCGGCGGGGCTCGGGCTCAGGCTCAGGTTCGGGCTCTTCTTCGTCTTCCTCGTATTCTTCCTCCGCTGGTTCCTCCTCCTCTTCCTCCGCCGCTTCCTCCCCCTCGTCTTCGAACTCCTCTTCCGCCGGTTCTTCGCCCTCTTCCTCGTACTCTTCCTCGTCCTCTTCTGCCGGGTAGTCCTCGTCGTCGTAGCGCTCCTGCGCCTCCTCGTCCTCGTCGCCCTCGTAGTCCTCGTCGTCCTTTCCGCTGCGGCCGAGTTCGAGGGTGCGTTCATGGAGGGTCTCGGCGAGCCGGGTCAGCTGGCGGTTGGCCGTGGCGGTCAACGCCTTGCGGCCCGCGTCAAGGGCCTCGCCTTTGACCTGGTCGCCGATCTCCGCGAACTGCGGCATCTCGCTCAGCTTCTTCAGACCCTGGGTGGCGAGTTCCTTGGGGTCGAGGCCGAAGCGGCGCCCCGCGGCATAGGTGGCGAGGCTGAAGGCCAGGCGTCCCTTCTTGGCCCGCCCGAGTATGTAGCCGCCGGCGACGGCGGCCGCCAAGGCGATCTTGGTGGTGTCATCCATGAGCCTTTCCCTTCACCGTGGTGCGCACGGCCGTCACCGCCTGTGGTCGTTCGCCACGACTGCTGTGAACGCACGCCGGGGCGACGGGACACACCGCTCGCACGGGTCACCGGAGCGCCTGCTCATCTCTGCGCCCGTTATGCCTCGAATACCGTAGAAATAAAAGACATGCACGAGTTTGTGGGTACACCCCCATGGGAGCGGGCAGGCCCTACGGACCGCCCGTGAAGGGGAGTGGGGCCATGGCACCAGCAGAGCCGGGCCGCCGTCGGCGCCCCGACAACGACGAGAGCGACCGGGAACCGCCCGCGCGGCCCGTCCGTAAGGCCGCGTCGCGCACCTCGTCGTCTCCTTCTCGGGGCGTGGGCGGAGCGGCGGCGGCCATGCGAGCCGCGGCTGAGCAGCTCGCTCAGCTCCTGGGCCGCCCGCCCGAGTCGGTTTCCTCCCTCAAGCCCACCGAGGACGGGTGGGAAGCCCAGGTCGAGGTCCTCGAACTCGAACGCGTTCCCGACACCACCAGCATTCTGGCCAGCTACAGGGTGGCCATCGACAAGACAGGAGAACTCGTCTCCTACGAACGGACCCGGCGCTACAGCCGGGGCATGATCGACCGGCCGGCCTGAGAGTTGCCAGGCGGGCCGCCCGGGAAGGGACAGCGCCATGACCATGGTGCCGCAGGGCGCAAGCAACCTCAGCAGAACCACAGCCTCGGGCGGAGGTGCCACCGGCACCAGCCTCTACGACGTCCTTGAGCTGATCCTCGACCGCGGTCTGGTCATCGACGTGTTCGTCCGGGTCTCCCTGGTCGGCATCGAAATCCTCAAGATCGACGCCCGGATCGTGGTCGCGAGCGTCGACACCTACCTGCGGTTCGCCGAAGCCTGCAACCGCCTCGACCTCGAATCCGGCCGCAAGGCCCCTGCTCAGCTCACCGACATCGTCGGCGACACCGTCGAATCCGGCGCCAAGGGCAAGTCCAAGGGCGCCCTCAGCGGCGCCGTGGAGGCCGTCACCGAATCCCTGACCGGCAAGAACGCCTCCGAAGAGGAACCCGAGGAGGAGCCAGAGAAAGAACCGGAGGAAGAACCCGAAGAAGAGGCCGTGCCCCGCCGCCGCAGGCCCGCCGCCCGCCGCGCCCGCCGCGAGAGGGAGTAGACCATGACCATCTACGTGTACTCCGTGATCGCCGCCGGCCACCCCGCCCGCCTCGACCACCTCACAGGAGTGGGAGCCGAACCGTCCCCGTTGCGGCTGGTGCGAACGGACCGGCTGTGCGCGGTCGTCAGCGACGTCGAACAGGAAATCCGCGCCAAACGCCGCGACCTGACCGCCCACCAGGACGTCCAGGAGAGCCTCATGGCTGACGGCACCGTCCTGCCCCTGCAGTTCGGATACACCGCCGCGGACGACCAGGCCGTCGGCGAGGTCCTCCGTGAGCGCGAGGCCGCCTACCTCGACTCGCTCGAAAGGCTTGAGGGCTGCGCCGAATACCACGTCAAGGCGAGCCAGGACGAGGAGGCGCTCCTGCGTGAGATCCTCGGCGAGTCCGAGCACGCCCGCCTCCTCAACGAACGGATCCGGGCCGGCGACACCGACCCCCGTCTGCCGCTGCAACTCGGGGAAGTCGTCGCCGCCGAGGTCCGCGACCGCCAGGAATCCCTCGCCGCGGGACTCGTCCAGGCACTGCTGCCCTACGCCCGCCAGCACGCCGTCCGCGCACCGGCCGACGGCGACCTCCTGAATGTGTCCCTGCTGGTGCCCGACGACGAGAAGGGCGCCTTCATCAACGCGGAGGGCGGCCTCGCCCGGCAGGTCGACCACGTCACCTTCCGGTTCACCGGGCCGCTGCCCCCCTACAGCTTCGTGTAGCGGCCGATCCGAACCCCGCCGTCCCGCACGCGCCGCCCCCGCGCGACCGGCCCGAGCAGCACCTGGAGGAGCCATGGGGCTGTTCACCCAGCTGCTGACCGCACCTCTCGCCCCGGTACGCGCCGTCCTGTGGGTGGCACAGCGCGTCGCCGACCGTGCCGACGAGCAGTACTACGACCCCGCCCCCGTCTACGCGGCCCTCGCCGACATCGAGCAACGCCTCGTCAGCGGCGAGATCGACCAGGAGACCTTCGACGCCCTCGAAGACGCGCTCCTCGACCGCCTCGACGAGATAGCCAGGTACCGGCAGAACCTGCCATGAGCAGGCCGGCCCCGACCAGGAAGGACGGACGGCCGTGAGCGACCCCCTCGACAACCGGCTCGGCTCCCTGCCCTCTCGGGCGACTCCGATGGGCTACCCGGCGTCCTCGTCCGCCAGCCTCGCCGACATCCTCGAACGCGTCCTCGACAAGGGCATCGTCATCGCCGGCGACATCCGCATCAACCTCCTCGACATCGAGCTGTTGACCATCAAACTGCGCATCCTCATCGCGTCCGTCGACAAGGCCAAGGAGATGGGCATCGACTGGTGGGAGCACGACCCCGCCCTGTCCTCCCGCCACAGCGGCGGCGCCCTGGCCGAGGAGAACCGGCGCCTGCGCGCGGAAATCGAAACCCTGCGCCGCGAACACTCCTCCGGCGAAGGCAGTGACGCAGCCCGCGAGCCCCCGCCCGCCGCCCGAAGGAGGCCCACCCGGTGAACACCTCCGAGCCCGCCCTCACCTACGTCTACGCCGTCGCGGCCCGCTCCCCCGGCCTCGACGAGGTCGTCGGCCGCCTCCATGGCGTCGCCGGTACCTCCCTCACCCTCCTCCCCACGTCCGGCGTCGGCCCGGGCTCCCCCGTCTTCGCCGTCAGCCGGGTACCCGCCGCAGACTGGAACGGGCAAGCCCTCAAAGCCCGCTTCGAAGACCTCGGCTGGCTGGAAGCCACCGCCCGCGCCCACCACGAGGTCGTCGAAGCCCTGGCCGCCCGCACCACCGTCCTGCCCCTGCGCCTGGCCACCCTCTACGAGGACACCGCCCGCGCCCTGACGGCCCTGCACGAACAGCACGACCTCTTCGCCGACCGGCTCGCCCTCCTGGCCGGCCACACCGAATTCGGCGTCAAGGCCTACATCGCCCCCGCGACGACCGGACCCGACCCTCCCCCGGCCGACATGACCAGCCCGGGCAAGGCCTACCTGCGCAGCCGCAGGGCCCAGCAGCACGCCAGGGACGACCAGTACCGGCAGGCCGCCGGCGCGGCGCAGCACCTCACCGACACCGCCGCCCGCTACGCCTCGGCCCGCGTCCGCCATCCCGTGCAGAGCGGGCCGCTCGCCGGTGACCGGGACGGCGAGAACGTCCTGAACGACGCCTACCTCGTCCCCGACGACCGGGCCGACGACTTCCGCGCTGCGATCGAACAGGAGGCCGCTCACCTGCCCGGCATACGCGTCGACGTCACCGGCCCCTGGGCGCCCTACTCCTTCGCCACTCCCCCGCCCGGACCGCCCGACGGCGGAGACCTCGGGGCGGCGACATGAGCCTCACTCCCGCGGACACACCCCTACCCGGCCGCCAGGTGGCTCTCGTCGACCTCCTGGACCGCCTGCTGGCCGGCGGCGTAGTCATCACCGGTGACATCGTCCTGTCCATCGCCGACATCGACCTCGTCCGCATCTCCCTGCGCGCCCTGATCACCTCGGTCAGCAGCCTCGGCGACAGCGCCGCGCTCCCGCCCCCGGGAGGTGAGCACCCATGAGCGCCACACCCCGGCCCGGTCCGTCGTCCGCCCCGGTGCCCGGCTCCGGCCCGCGCTCGGCCGGCGACACCATGGCCCAGGCCTTCCGCCTCCTGCAGGCCCCGCCGCCGGGTCCGGTCACCGGACCCTCCGCGCCCGCGCGGCGTATCCACGCAGATCCGGACAGTGTCGGGGAGGACCTCCTCAAACTCGTCCTCACCCTCGTCGAACTCGTCCGCCAGCTGATCGAACGCCAGGCCTTGCGCCGCGCCGACGCCGGAGACCTGAGCGATGAACAGGAGGAGGAACTCGGCGCCACCCTCATGGCCCTCCACGACCGGATGACCGATCTGTGCGCGCAGCATGGCTACACGCTGGACGACCTCAACCTCGACCTCGGCCCTCTGGGGCCCCTCCTGCCGCCGCCGGAGTCCGGGCGGACAGGGTCTTGAGCAGGGTGTGGGCCCAGCGCACGGGCGGCCGGCCGGGGCGGCGCCCGGCTTCCGTCCGTCCGGCATGCGGCGCACCGGCTGGGGCAGACGCCGTACGTACGAGGACGATCACAGCACTCTGAATCCGCTTCCATCCGGTCGGAACCGACGGTGACCAAGCATGGACGGTGAGCAGGCATGGACGGCGAGCGGACCGCCTTGCGCGACGTCCCCCGAGGGACCCCGCAGAACTCCTGGAGATGGCCTTCGACACGGCTCGCGACTCTGAGCCTCGGTCTGCCCTGATGCCACGGGAGGACGACATGGCACGGAACGCCGATGCGCCGGTCAAGGCCACGCTGTACGAGGCAGCCCACTACCGGGGCGCCGCTGTCACGCTCTCGCCGGACAGGTGGGAGGCGGGCGAGGGCGCGTTCGTCTACTCGCTCGCGCACCTCGGACTCAGCCGCCTGGGGTCCCTTCGGGCGCCGGTCGAGCCCGCCCCGTCCGACAGCCCCCTCCACCAGCGCCTCGGCTTGGTCACCCGCGTCACCGTCTGGGCCTCCAGGCCGGTCGCCCGCCGGCTCGACCCCGAAGAGCGCGGGACGGCATGGCAGCAGTACAGCGCCGATACGGGTGATCTCGGCACCTGGGCGGCGCGGTCGGCGTACGTGCGCGTCTGGCAGGAACGGGAGGACGCCGCCGCGACCGGCACCGACCCGGCCGGACCGGACTACTCCAGCCTCCCTGTCACGGTCGTGGAGTAGGCCCCCGCCGAACCGGCGGATCCGACAGCGCGCAGACTCCCGGATCCCGATGTGGTGCGCGCCGACACGACACCCGGCCCCACCTCGTGGAGCCGTCGCACGGCCGCCACAGACGCGTACCCCGGCTCCCTTCAGGTCATTGGCCATGCCGCGGCACAAGGGCTCCTCGCGACCCGCCCAAGGGCCCTGCGGGCCGGCTCGCGACAGGACCCGGCCAGGGCTGGGCACCGGCCGGGTCCTGCACACGTGGGACATCCGCCGCCGTCGCCGTCGGCTCCCGCCCGCACCCTTGCACACGCAGTGACACAACGCACCATTTACGTCACCAGGCGCGGCCAGACGGGTGACCTCCCACCACGGCGCAGGCCCCGGCAGGCGCAGCCCGGATCTGGCGTCCACCATGAACTCATACCCCACCGGCCCACCCACCGGGAGCCTTCCGTGCCCGTACCCAGCCCGTACCAGCGCCACATCACCAGCTCCGCCATGCCCGCCATGCCCGCCATGCCCGCCAACAGCCCCGGCGGTGAAGGGCAGTCCGGCACCCACACCGCAGGCAGCCGATCCGCCGGCTACCTCGCCGCAGGCGACTACTGGTTCAGCGACACAACCGGCATCGCGCACGAGGCCGCCGCGCGCCGCACGCACACCTGACCGACGACGCCCACCCCCGAGAAGTCCGGCGGGAGGGCGCGGTCAGCGGGCGGCCGAGTCCCCGACGGCGCATACGGGATGAAACGGCGGGGAAGGTGCGAAGTATGGAAGAACGGACCCTTACGTCTCGTCTCCTGCCGGCCGGCGAACGGGCCGGCGTCAGCTCCGCACGAGCCCGCACCGCCACCCGGACCCTCCTCGCCCGCCTCGGCGTGCCCGCCGCCGGGGTGGACGACGTCGTCATCGTGGTGACCGAGCTGGTCACCAATGCCAGACGTCACGCCGGTGGCGCCACCGGCTTCGCCATCACCGCCCGCCCCGGCACCGGGACCGTTACCGTCGAAGTGTCCGACCGCGTGTCCCGGGTGCCGGAGCTCCGCACCCCGGCACCCGGACGACCGGGCGGATTCGGATGGCGGCTGGTCCAGGACCTCACCGACACCGTCCGCATCAGCGCCCACAGCCGTAACGGCTGCGGCGGCGGCAAAACCGTCACTGCAACCTTCACCGGAGAAAGACTCGGTTTCCCCGGCGCGCAGCCCGTCGCGAGAAGCCGCTGACTCGCGGCCGGGGCGGATCAGGCCGACCCCGTACCGTCGCGGATGTCGAAAAGGGTCAGCGCGCCCGTCATCTCCAGCAGCCGCAGGAGCTGCTTCGGCAACGGTCCGACCAACGCCGTCGGCCGGGCGTTGCGCAGGCGGATCAGCTCGTTCAGGAACGACGAGTCCGCGAACGCAACCCCCGACACGTCCAGGAGCAGCAGCTCCGCGTCCGCGGCCCGCGTCCTGCAGGCCTCCGCCACGCGGCCCGCTGTATCGAGGTCGAACTCGCCCGTGCACACGACCACGGCCGCACCGTCCGTACCGGGCCGCACCGTCACCTTCGGCGACTCCATCGTCATCTCCCCAAGCCGTCCACGGCGCCGATATCCGGTGCCCTGACCGTAGAACCTGCTCACACCCAGCAGCACCACACCTACCCGCACAGGGACCGCCGGGACACCTCCACACCAGCGCAGCACAGCCGTACGGGCGCACACAGGCCCCACGGAAAGCGTGCGCGGAAAGCGTTTGAAGCAGGCAGGCACGGATAGACGCGCCAAAGGCGGTGAGCGCTTCGGGACAGGCGCCCACCGCGGTGTGGTCGGGTGGCACCCCCTCCTCCCCCGAGGGGTGCCACCCAGCCGCAACCACACCGCAGCCACGGAACACAGCCAGAGCCCGGTTTGCCGTGGCGGTGCTGGGGCGCGGTCCGGACACTTCGGAGTCCGGCGGTCCGAGGATGTCGAGAACGTGCCACCGGCTCCGTCCCGGGTACATCAGCGGCAGCACGAGGAAGAAGGAGAAGACGGCATGGCGATCCAGCGGATGGACAACGTCGGCATCGTCGTCGAGGACCTGGACGCCGCCATCGCGTTCTTCGTGGAACTCGGTATGGAGCTGGAGGGCAGGGCGGAGGTCGAGGGCCTCTTCGCCGACCGGTGCACCGGGCTCGACGGCGTCCGCTGTGACATCGCGATGGTCCGGACCCCGGACGGTCACAGCCGGCTCGAACTGGCGAAATACCACAGCCCCGCGGTGATCAGCACCGGGCCGCGCAACCGGCCGCACAACGTTCTGGGCACGCACCGCGTCATGTTCGCCGTCGACGACATCGAGGACACCGTTGCCCGCCTGCGCCCTCACGGCGCCGAACTCCTCGGCGAGATCGCCAGGTTCGACGACAGCTACCTCCTCTGCTACGTCCGCGGTCCGGAGGGCATCATCGTCGGGCTGGCCGAGCAGCTGCGCTGAGGGGGAGGAACCGAACCGCGCAACCTCGCTGTCGGGCGCCCCTCCCCGTACCGCCCGCGGTCCCGAGCTCAGGTGCGGGGCTCCATGGGCCCCAGTCCCAGAACCCGGAGGGTGTGCTCGGCCATCTGAAGGTGGCCGACGGCATTGGGGTGGGCCGGGTCGTCGAGCCAGGCTATGGGGTCGGCGTCGCCGAAGTGCGAGCGCCAGTGGGTCTCGTGGTCGACCAGCAGGACGTCGGCCTCCTTGGCGATGTCCCGCACGGCTTGGGCGTACGCCGGGAGGGTGCCGCGGGCCTCGCGGCCGGCGATGCTGACCAGCACCGGTGTGTGGAGGACGATCTGGGTCTGCGAGCCCGCACGGTCGACGAGCCGATGCATGGCGTCGTGGAACTCCGGCAGCCCGGCCAGGCCGGCGCGCGCGTCGTTGGTGCCGAGCGATATGGACAGGACGTCGGGTGCGAAGCGTCCGATCAGGTGGTCGTAGGAGCCGAGCACGTCCACGGCACGCCAGCCGGAAACACCGGTGTTGACGACGATGTCGGTCAGCCGGTCCATCTGCCATCTGACCCGTTCCTGCAGGTGTTCCACCCAGCCACGTGCGCCGTGGGTGTGCAGTACGGCCTGGGTGATGCTGTCCCCGGTGGTTACCCACGTCATGGGTTCTGCAGACAGGCGGATCATGTCGCTCTCCTTCGGTGCGCTCGCGGCCGACGTGACGGCCCACGGCCCTTTTCAAGATCAGAAACATAACGCCCGCGCGTCCTGTGGCCCACCCCTCCGAAGGCCGGCCCGGCAGGAAGCGGGCGCCGCGCGACGCCCACCGCTCGAAGCTGCCCGCAGCGCCGCCGAGAGCGCCGTTCGCCAGAGGCGCGGCGGGGAGACGGGCCCGGGCACGACGCACCGGACGGCCGCTCAGGCCGGGCCGGCGAGGAGGGCGTAGGCGAAGACGGTCGTCACCCAGGTCCAGAGGACCGCGAGTGCGATGTGGCCGAAGGTGCGGAAACGGTCTCCGCGCCACAGGGCGGGTGAGAAGTAGACGAACTGGAAGGCCCAGCGGGCGCCCCAGAACAGGGTCTGGCCCGCCAGCAGGGCCGTGCCGAGGGAGGTGCCCGCCAGGAGCTCCGGGGTGTAGCACAGCGGCAGCAGACCGAGCAGGACGCAGGTCAGGCCGATGAAGAAGAGGTGTGCGTAGGACACCTGGCGGGTCAGCAGGCTGGTGCCGGCGAGGTCGGTGGGCCAGTCCACCAGGCGGGGCAGGACGATGTGGAAGGCACCCATGCCTGTCAGGGCGAGGCCCACGAGGCGGAGTTGGGACTCCAGGGTGAAGAGGTGGTTCACTCGGCGCTCCGGCTGAAGGCGAAGGCCGTGACGAGGTTCGCGATCCGGGTTTCGGTGATGGAGCGCAGGCCCGCGCCGTCAGCGAGCCGCAGCCATTCGCGGCGGGGCATGAAGTGCCAGGCTCCCGGGCCGAAGGCGGCGGTGTTGACCCGGTCGCGCAGGTGCTCCACCAGGATGAGCGTGCCTCCGGGGCGCAGGGTGCGGGTGATTTCCGCGAACAGCGCCTCCCGGTCGGGTGCGAGGCGCAGTTCGTGGGCCGCGAAGACCGCGAACACGGTGTCCTGGGAGCCGGAGACGACGGGCAGTCGGGACGGGCGGCCGGGCAGGGTCCCGGGGCGCGGGGGCACGCGTCGGCGGGCGCGCCGGATGGAGCCTTCGGTGGTGAGCGCCGGGTCGTAGAGGTCGACGACGCTCTGAGCGGCCCGGGGGTACCGCAGGGCCAGGGGGTGGCTGGTTTCGTCGAGGCCCGTCGATATGACGAGGTGGTCGCCGGGGCCGTCGGGCAGCAGGCCGGTCAGCCAGTCGAGGGAGTACAGCTCGGAGCGGTCGTACACCCACCAGCAGGCGGCGGTGCTGCCCGTGAGCAGGGCGGCCGCGGCCAGCGCGCCCGTGCGGGCGAGGGCGGCGGGGACGCGCGGCAGGTGCGGCGCGAGGGCGAGGCCGCCGGCGACGGCGGACAACCCGCCCGCGTACAGGGGCCAGTTGTACCCGACCACCTCGCGTACTCCGGAGGGGCGCGGGGGCGGTGGGGCGGTGGGGGTGCTCACAGTACGCCCCCGTCCGGGGCCCGCCGGTAGCCGCGCTCCCAGCCGTAGTCGAGGTCGCCGACGTGGAAGGCGTTCGCGAGGACGGGCTCGGTTCCGGCGAACGGTCCGTGGTCGAAGAAGGTCAGGGTGGGAACCTCGACCGCGACCGGGACCGGTTCCCAGTGCGTACGGGTGGCCTTGACCACGATCACCGTGCCGGTCTGCGGCTCGTACTCGAAGGTGTACGGGAGCGGGCCCGCGTACCGGCGGGCGTCCTTGGCGCTCGCGAAGGGGCTTCCCGCGGGGAGCGGGGCGGGGGTGTCCGCCAGGTCGGCGCGGACGTGGAGGTCGGCCCGGCCGTCGGCGCTGACCACCTTGAACTCCAGGGTCCGGCCGGACGTGCGGGTGCCGATGCGGGCGAGGCGGTAGTTGTAGCGGGAGAAGAGGTTTCCGCCGAGGACCATCATCCGGTGGTCGGTGTCGCTGCGCAGGATGCGCAGGCCTCGCATGGTGCGGCCGCCGGGGGTGGAGAACCTGGTGAAGATCCGGTAGCCGGTGAGGATGAAGTCCCGGCCGAGGCCGGCGGGAAGGAACGACGGGCGCAGGGCCCGGGTGTCGACGACCGCGGCGGCGACGAACCCGTGCTCGGTGCCGTTCGCGTCACGGTAGGTGTCGAGGGAGAGTCCCGGAGGAACCAGCGGGGTGAGCAGCTCGGGCGGCAGCGCGTAGGTGAGCACCAGGGAATGCGCGAACGACGTCCGCATCGGCAGGGGGTGGCGTTGCAGCAGGTGCCTCATGAACCGGCCGCCTCGTCGGTCGCGACGGACGGTGTGGCCGGGGCGGCCGGGGGCTCGTTCGCTTCGGCCTTGCGCCACTTGGTGTGCCGCAGCACCACCTGTTCGGGGCAGACGGCGCTGAGGAACCGTCCGATGTGCATGGCCAGGCGCTCCTCGGCCAGCGCGTAGAGGATGCGGTTGCCGTCGCGCCGTTCGGTGACCAGGCCCGCCCCCTTGAGCACCCCGAGGTGCCGGGAGATGGAGGGCGCGCTGATCGCGAACCGGCTCGCGATCTCCCCGGCCGCGAGCTCACCGCCGCGCAGGTCTTCGAGGATCTGACGCCTCGTGGGATCGGCCAGAGCCCGGAACGCGCCCGCCTCGTCTTCGCTTGATGTGCTCATGCAGCAGAACTTAGCACATTAGCTAAATACAAAAATAGGCTCAGCGGGGCGGCTCGCAACGCCGGGGAAGGGTCACGGTGCCGGGCCGGTGCTCGAAGGTGTCCATGACCAGCCACTCGTCCAGCTCGGGGTCGTAGAGGTTCTGGACACCGAACTGCAGCACCTGCCAGAAGGTGCCGCGGTCGCCCTCGTCGACGTAGATGTCGCCCAGCGCGAGCGGCAGGCGGGGGTAGTTCCCGGGAGGCAGTTGCGGGAGGACCACGCCCACCCTCCAGTGGTTCACGTGCCGTCGGGGAGAGCGCCGCAGGGTCTCCGGCCCGACGAACCTGGCGTTCTCGAATCCCTTGTTCAGCGCCTCCAGGTTGAAGCCCGGGATGCGTGAGCAGGGATGCTCGTTCAGACCCGGCCACTTGTACGTGAGCGTGTAGAGCGTGTCGTGGTAGATCAGGTTGGTGAACCAGATCGGGTACTGCGGGCCCCCCGCGGTCATCTGGCTGTCGCCGTCCCTCCCCTCCCAGGTGAACGGCACCGTGATGTCCAGGTCACGGACGATCCACTTGCCCTTGCCGCGGAAGTCGCGGGGAAGGCGGGGCGGAGGCGGCGTCGGGGAGTCGGCCTGCCCCGCGACCACCTTCCCGGACGACAGCGCGGTTCCGGTCCGGGGCGCGGCGGCGACCGGGGGCGGAGCCGCCAGGCCGAGGGCGGCCAGTCCGGCAAGAGCGGCCGACATGGCCGTCCGACGTGCGCCTTGCCAACCCATGGTCTCCCTCGGCTGTCGTGTCGGGCGCCGTCATGGCGCGCGGACCATCACGGCGATGCTGGGACACCGTCCCCGGAATTGAAGATTCCGAAACCGGCGGTTCCGAGTGGCCATCGGGCCGCCCGATAGGGAACGGAGCTGCCGGGAACAGGGTGCGGGAGCCCCGATGCTGTGTCCGGTCCCGGCTACGGACGGACGGGCGCGCGTCATCGCGAGCGCCGAACCGCAGCACCTGCAGGAGCTTGTCGAACACGATCCGGCCGTAGACGCACTGACGGTGGCAGCGCAGCGGACGGTCCGGATGGCAGACCGGCCGCTCGGGCGGCAACGCCGAGAACTGGTCCCGCAACTCCTCCGCTTCAGCAACAGCCTCGACAGGCCCACCGGAACACTGCTCCCCTACCCGCCTCGGCGCCCCCGTGCCGCCCAAGCCCGCGCGTGGAGGGGGATCGAGCCGTCCGCCGCCCGCGGGAGGGCCGTGCGGAGCAGGTCGCGGAGTTGGAGGCGGCGACCCTCAGAGAGGCCCGACAGGTAGGCGGGGGCCGGGCCCTGCCCTCCCAGGAACGGCGTCCAGTAGTCGTCGAAGTCCGCAAACCCGGTCGGGATCCGGATCTCCTCGACCTCCACGTCCTCCAGTCCTGCTCCGACGAGCAGTTCGACCAGCGGGCCCCGGGCACACAAAGGGAACCTGACGGCCTCGTCCAGTGCCCGCGCCTGCCCGTCCAGGGCGACCGCGGCATCCCAGAAGGCGCGGATGGCCTCCATGCCGCCCTCACCGTAGTCCCACACGTACACCCCGACCCGCCCCCCGGGGACGACGACCCTGGCCATCTCGGCAGCCGCCCGTGCCGGGTCCGGGACGAAGTTGAGTACGAGCCCGCTCACCGCGACCGACGCCGTGGAGTCCGCGAACGGCAGCTCCACCGCATCGGCCAGGACGAACCGCGCCCGCCGGTCGGCGATGTGCCTGCGGGCGTAGTCCACGTAGCCCTCCGACGGGTCCACCCCGACCACCGACACCGGGTCGGCGACGTCCAGCACCACGCGGGTCACCGCACCCGTGCCGCACCCGATGTCCCGCCAGCTCCCTCCCGGAGACGCGCCCATCCAGCGGACGAACCGGTCGGCGACCAGGCGGCTCCATCGCCCGACGTACGGCTCATACGCCTCACCGGTCGCCCACATCGGCCCGCCCCGTCCTCGGTACGTACGCTCCTGGCGATGATGCTGCGTCAACGACGCGGAGGGCGTGAAGCACCGGAGGGGAGCCCCGTAACTCTCCTATCGGTTCGTTCGTTCGGGCGTATTCAACGGCGGGGCGGGACGGCGGCGGAGTTCCGGGTAGGCGTCGTGTATGGACTCGCACACCTCCGATACCTTTTCCACGGCCGGACAGGCGGCGGTCGTCGACACCGCATCGGCATGGTGGCTGACGGCCTTGGACCGGCTGGAACGGACGACGGTGGCCGATCCGGCCATCAGGGCGCTCCAGCGGGGAGTCCGTTCCCTTCCTCTGGGCTCGATGCGTGATCTGCTGCGTGGCAGGCCTCTGGGCCATCCCGTGCATCCCGTGCTGGTGCAGGTGCCCGTCGGCTGCTGGCTCTCGGCCGCGGTGCTCGACTTCGTACCCGGGTCACAGCGCGCGACGGCCACCCTGACCGCCGTCGGACTGGCCGGGGTCGCTCCGGCGGCGGTGGCCGGCTGGGCGGACTGGGCGGACATGCCGCCCGAACAGGCGAGGGTGGGCCTGGCCCACGCCGTCTCCAACGTGGCGGCGGTGGCCTGCTATACCGCGTCACTGACCGCACGGTTCCGCGGCCGCTGGGCGAAGGGGCGGATGTGGTCGCTGGGTGGGCTGGCTGCCGTAGCCGTCAGCGGTGCGCTCGGCGGGCACGTGGCCTACCGACAGGCCGTCGGAGCACACGCCACGCCCTGAGGAACGCGGCGCGTTCCCCGACCCGGACCGCCTGCTCCTCGCGGTCCGGGCCGCGCTCCTCGTCGGCGCCGTTCTGCACTCGGTGCCCGGTCCGGCGCGCGATCGATTTCCACGGAGGAGAACAAACGAGAGCCACACGAATGTCCTGCGTTCCGCCGGGCAGATTGCGCTTCGGAGGTTGATAACCATGGTTCCCCTGCTTCTCGTTCTGCTGCTGGTCCTGATTCTCTTCGGTGCGGGTTTCGCGCTGAAGATTCTCTGGTGGGTGGCCATCGCAGTCCTGGTCTTGTGGCTGATCGGTTTCGTCGCACGTCCGAAAGGTGGCAGCGGCCGCTGGTACCGCTGGTAGGAGGCGACCTGCTCACCTGCCATGACCGGCGGCCGCACCCTTCCGGTATTCAACCCGGGTGCGTGAAGCCTGAAAGACGGGGCAAACGAAGCCCAGGCGGGATGCGGCACAACCCGCCGAGCACGACGTACGGAACAAGGAGGACCGGCGGATGTTCCTTTCTCCGTCGACCTCCATTGACCGGAGGAGTTGTCTTTCGCGTGACTGAGAATGTGTGGAATTACCAGCCGGCCTCGGGCCACCTGTCCGGTACGGACCTGACCGGATACAAGGTCGAGGCGACCGACGGCAGGATCGGCAAGGTGGACAAGCACTCCGATGAGGTCGGTGACGCCTATCTGGTCGTCGACACCGGTGTGTGGATCTTCGGAAAGGAGGTCCTGCTGCCGGCGAGCACGGTCGTCAGGATCGACCACGAGGAGAAGACGGTCTTCGTCGAACGCGCCAAGGAACAGATCAAGGACGCTCCCGAGTTCCACCGCGACAAGCACCTCGGCGACGCCGGGTACCGGGAGGAGCTGGGCACGTACTACGGCACCGGCGCCCCCTTCGGTGGCCGCCCCGCCTGATCGCCTTCCGCACGATGACGATGGTCCCGGCACCTTCATGGGTGCCGGGACCATCGTCATGGGTGGCGGCAATCGAGCCGCAGTCGAGCCGCCGCCGGGGCACAGGCTGCGTACCGCCGGGGGCCGGGCCCGGCCGGTCGCCGCCATTCGGTTCCGGGATCGACCCCGCGCGGGTGAACGCCCGGACCGGCGTGCGATCCGAAACCGGTCTGGTGTGCCAGGTTCGGTGACGGCTGCCGGACAGCCACCGGATCCGACCGTTCCCGGCACCTTCCGCGACTCCCCCGCGGGAGCACGGCGCAGGTGCCCGGCCATGGGCGGGTGCGGCATCTCTGGAGGCAGGCCCGCCCGCCAGGGGCGGGCCCCCACCGACGTTGGAGGAACCGCATGAAGACCCTCCCCTGGGCAGCACGGGGCGTGGCAGCAGTATCGGGCGTGGTGCTGGCCGGAACGCTCCTGGCCCCGTCCGCGGTCGCGTACGGCGGGCCCGATCCGAAGGTGCCGGCCAAGCACAACGCCGGGAAGAAGAAGACACCTGTGAAGAAGGCCCCGGCCAAGCAGGCCCCGGCCAAGCCAGTCCTCAAGGAGCCGCAGAGCGGGCAGCTGGCGGGCGGGAAATGCGTCACGAGCCGCGACGTCAGCTCCACCGTTGTCGACTACTCCGGCTCCGGGCTGTTCGAGACGGTGTTCCGCTCCGCGACCGACGATCGGGGGCACGCCTTCCTCAACGACAGCCGCAACCCCGGTGTCTGGATCAACCTCGCCCTGCTCCCCGGCGCACCCCAGTGCGTCTACGACACCGCCGTGTCCGTAACCGAGGAAAACCCCGGCCATCTCTTCGTCACCGTCCTCGCCAGTAACGGCACCCTGCACCAGGCCGTCTGCACCTCCTCCAGCGGTGCCCCCTTCACCCCCGCCAACCTCGCCGCCGCCTGTGCGCCCGGGTTCACGCAACTCGCCGACACCCCCGTCTGACCCGGCGACGCGCCCCGGACCCGCATTTCCCTCCTCAACCCCTCTGCGGCACCTTGCCGGAGGCGTTCACGCGGCGCGTATCGCGGAGAACGGGCTGTCGTCCAGACCGGCCAGGAGGTCGGCCGGGTCACGGTAGACGGCGGCGGCCCCCGCGTCCTCCAGGTCGCCGCGGGGGATCCCGCCGCACAGCAGGCCGACCGCGGTCACACCGGCCCGGACGGCAGCCTTCATGTCCCATACCGTGTCGCCGACGAACACCGCGCGCCCGGACGGCGTCCCGGCCAGTTCGAGGGCGTGGTGTACGGGATCGGGCGCGGGCTTGCCCCGTTCCACGTCGTCGGAGGTGGCGGTGTCGGTGATGGCGTCCTCGGCGTCGACGGCCCGGCGCAGGGCGCCCAGTTCGCTGTCCTTCGCGGAGGTGACCAGCAGCACCTTCCAGCCGGCCCGCGACAGCGCCCGCAGCAGGTCGGCCGCCGAGTCCAGGGCGGGCAGCCGATCGAAGTAGGTGGCGTACAGCGTGTCGTGGGCGGCGGTCAGGCGGTCGTCGCCCGAGCGGTCGCGGTCCTCTCCGAGGAGGTGGTCGAGGAGGTCCTCGCCGGGCAGGCCGATCGCCCGGTGGATGTCGTGCGTGGCCACCCGGTGCCCGGACTGGCGCAGCGCTTCCCACCAGGATGCGATGTGGAGGTGGTTGGTGTCCGTGAGGGTACCGTCGACGTCGAAAAGTGCGGCGCGGTTCATGGCGGCGGCTCCTCCGTGGGTGGCGGGTCGGGGAAGGGCCCTCCCCCTGGTGGCCGCCGCCGATCCGGACGGGCGGCCTCGGTGGATCCGGCCTGCGGGTGGGTGCGTACGGCCTGTACGGCGGCGGCGTCCACGTCGTCGGCGCGGCGGGCGGCTTCGGCGGCGTCCTGGGGCCGGGTGTGCTGCCCGGTCATCACCGCGCATCCGATTCGCACCATGTGTAGCGTCTTGCCGCGTTCGTGTCCGTGAAACACGGACCCCTGCGGGCCCCGGAACCGCTTGAGATCCCCCCGACCCGACGGGCAGGCGTCGCAGCGCGTCGCGGGTGCGCAGTCCATCGCGCGGCTGACACAGGCGTAGACGTCGTCCAGGCGCCGGCGGGACGCGAACCGGGCGGATGTCGGTGGGCAATGGCGTGTGCACGGCTTCCGGTACGGGGTAGGCGCAGCGCATGATCCCTTCACTGCGCAGTCCGCAAGACACGGCATCCGGGCCCGCTCTCGTAGAGGGCCGCGGCGTGCTTTCCTCGGCCGTGGTCAAGGCCCTGCGCACCGGCCGGGCGCCCGTCTACGCGCCCGCCGCCGTCCTGCGGGCCGATCCGTGGGGCGAGGATCTGCAGCTGGGCCTCCACCTCTTGTACGAACTGCACTACCGGGGCTTCGAGGGCGTCGCCGACGACCTCGAATGGGACCCGGACCTGCTCCGCCTGCGCAACGCCCTGGAGACCCGGTTCCTCCACGCCCTGCGCGGCGAGCTGGCCGACGCCCCCCGCTCGGTGGAGGAGGCCTTCGCCCCGCTCCTCGTGGAGCCCGTGGACCCGAGCGGCAGCCTGAGTCACCGCCTGGAGACGGAGGGCGAGCTGTGGCAGTTGCGCGAGTACGCGGCCCTGCGGTCGCTGTACCACCTCCGGGAGGCCGACCCGCACGCATGGGTCATCCCCCGCCTGACCGGGCGCGCCAAGGCCGCGATGGTCGCCATCGAGTACGACGAGTTCGGCGCGGGCCACGCCGACCGGATCCACGCCCGGCTCTTCGCCGACCTGATGGGCGACCTCGGTCTGGACCCCGGCTACGGCCACTATCTCGACCGGGCTCCGGCGCCCCTGCTCGCCACGGTCAACCTGATGTCTCTGCTGGGGCTGCACCGTGCGTTGCGCGGGGCTCTCGTCGGTCACTTCGCGTGCGTCGAGGTCACCTCCTCCCCCGGGTCCCGCCGCCTGGCCAAGGCCATGCGCCGGTGCGGGGCGGGCCCGGCCGCCGAACATTTCTACGCCGAGCACGTGGAGGCGGACGCCGTCCACGAACAGGTCGTGCGCCACGAGGTCATCGGCGGGTTGCTGGCCGACGAGCCCGCGCTGGAGCCGGACATCGCCTTCGGCTGCGCGGCGACGCTCCTGCTGGAGGACCGGCTGGCCGCCCACATCCGCACGGCCTGGGACGAGGGCCGGTCGGCCCTGCGCACGCCCCCGATGTGACGGGTCACGTGTGGCGGCGGGCGGCACGCGTGGCCTCGTGGCGCGGTAGCGCGGTTTCAGCCGCCGAAGACGTTCATGAACGCCTCGCAGAACGCTTCCAGATCGTCCGGCTTGCGGCTGGTGACCAGGGTGCCGGCGCCCGCCCGGCAGACGTGGACCGGCTCGTCCACCCAGGTGCCGCCCGCGTTGCGGATGTCGGTGGCCAGGCTGGGCCAGGACGTGAGCGTGCGGCCCCGGACGGCGTCGGCCTCCACCAGCAGCCAGGGCGCATGGCAGATCGCCGCCACCGGCCGGCCCGCCTCGAAGAAGCCGCGCGTGAAGCCGACGGCGGCGCCGTTCATCCGCAGCGCGTCGGGATTCGCCACTCCCCCCGGCAGGACGAGGGCGTCGAAGCTCTCGTCCGTACGGCCGGTGAGGACCCGATCGACCGGGTACGTACCGGCTTTGTCCAGGTGGCGCATCGTCTGGACCTCACCCGGCTCCGTCGAGACCAGCCGCGGGGTCCAGCCGGCCCCGAGGACCGCCTTCCAAGGCCCGGTCAGTTCGACTTCCTCGACGCCTTCGATCGCCGTCAGGAATGCGATGCGCACCGTACTCACGTCCTTCGTGTCGGGAGGATCCGGGTGGGCTCCGCGGCTGCGCGGAGGGGCTCACCCGGGGTCGTAGGACCCCGGAGTCCCGCTACCAGCGGTACCAGTGGCCACCGCCGCCGCTGGGGCGCGCGACGAACCCGATCAGCCAGATGACCAGAACGGCGATGGCGACCCACCACAGGATCTTGATGGCGAAGCCGGCGCCGAACAGCAGCAGCACGAGGAGAAGGACGAGCAGCAGAGCAATCATGGTTTCCACCTCCGGACCCGCGCCTGCCGGGTCCTGCGGGCTCCATGCCGGTGCGGGCGAGGGGCGGGCTCGGCGGGCAGCCGCCGGGCCGCCGCTCGTTCGGCGCGACGCGGGGCTCGCGGGTCCGCGGGGGTTTGGGGCGGCCGGTGCGGGACAGCCGCCAGGCATGAGCAGCTCCAGCGGCCACGGGGGTCACCGGTGGCCGGCACCCGTCGGGCGGGCACGCAGCGTGGTCCGTCGTACGCGGGCGGGGCGCCGCTGGGTGCGCGTGCGGGAACTGGCACTGTGGCAGCGCTCCCTCGGGTTCGCCGCCCTCGGCTTCCTGACGCTGGTGCCGCTGCTGATCGTCGTCTCGGCGGCGGACACAGCCAACGGGCAGGGATTCGCGCAGTGGCTCGGGGACGGGCTCGGCGTGTCGGCGGCCGCCCGGCTGGAGATCGAGCGGCTCTTCGCCCAGCCCGGGCAGGTCTGGCGGACCACGACGGCGTTCGGGCTGGCGCTGCTGACCGTGTTCGGCCTGTCCTTCGGCACCGTTCTGCAGAGCGGCTACGAGAGCATCTGGGACCTGCCCCCGTCACGTTGGTGGGCCAGATGGCGGCACGTGCTGTGGCTCGGCGTCCTGATCGGGGTGCTCTACCTGTCGGCGATCTCCCCGCCCTGGCGCGACTCCCCCGCCCGCGGGTTCGTCACCGTCGCGATCGGCATCCTGTTCTTCTGGTGGTCCCAGCGCCTGCTGCTGGCCGGCCGGATTCCCTGGGCGGCCCTGCTGCCCGGCGCGGTGGCCACCATGCTCGGACTGCTCGGTCTGCGGATCTTCTCCCGTCTCGTCTTCTCCCCGCTGATCGCGTCCAGCGCCGTCACCTACGGCCCGTTCGGCACCGTCCTCGTGGTCCAGTCCTGGCTCCTCGGCGTCGGCGTGGTCGTGTTCGGCGGCGCACTCGTCGGCAGGCTGCTGCACGAGGAGCTGCTGCGCCGGGCGAGCCCCGCGGACCAGGACGGCTGAGGCCTCCCTGACCGGTCCGGCTACGGTGGCGGGCGCGGCCCTGCGCTGTTTGGCTTGGGGGGTCCACCCTTTCCCCCACCCCACCCGAGGACGGTCATGAGCAAGGACAGCATGCCGAGCGAACGAGCCCGGGAGATGCGCGACAAGGCCCAGGAACTGGAGCAGGCGGCCCAGCGCGCGACGGATCCCGCGGAGCGGCAGCGGCTGAGGGACAAGGCCCTGCGCATCCGTGAGAAGAGCGAGCAGCAGAACGGCCCGGGCAGCGGGACCATGGATCCCATGTAGGCGTAGGCCCGTTGGTGCGGGGGGGGCTCGGCCGTCATTCCGCGTCGACGTCGTCCTCGTGGGTCATGGCCCGCTCCTGCCTCCGCCGCAGCTCCTCGGGGGTCCTGCCGGGCACCGGCTTGCCGGCCTCGGGGTGTACCGGGTCCGGGCCGGGGTGCTCCTGCACCTGCTCCTCGCGGCCGATGCCGGGCTCCTGGCGCTTGTGTTCCATACCCTTCATGGCAACTGCTCCTCACGGATCTCGTGGAACGGGGCTCCCTGCGGCCCGGGCGGCCGGGGAGTGAGGTGGTACACGGCGTACGCCCGGTCGATGACGGGCATGGCCACGTTGCGGACCCTGACCCCGCCGGCCGTCATCCCGTGCTCGGTGCCCAGGTGGGCGTGTCCGTGGACGGCGAGGTCGGCGCCGATCTCGTCGATGGCCTCGGCCAGGAGGTAGCTGCCGAGGAACGGGTGGATCTCGGGGGGCTCTCCGGCCAGGGTGTCCGGGACCGGCGAGTAGTGGGTCAGGGCGATCCGCAGGGCGGTGCCGGCCTGGGCCAGGTCGGTGAGCGCGCGGCGCAGCCCGTCGGCACACGTACGGGAGTGCCTCATGAAGGCCTTCATCTCCGGTTCGCCGAAGTCGCTGCCGCAGCGGCCGGCGTACCCTCCGCCGAACCCCTTGGCCCCCGCCACGCCCACGGTGGTGCCGTGGAGGTCGAGGATGGCAGCTTCGCCTTCGAGGACGGTGACCCCGGCCGCGGCGAGGACGGCGGTGACCTCCCGCGGCCGGTCGCCGTGGTGGTCGTGGTTGCCGAGGACGGCCAGGACGGGCACGGGCAGGCCGCAGACCTCACCGGCGACGACAGCGGCCTCCTGCGGGGACCCGTGGCGGGTGAGGTCACCGGCGAGGAGGAGCAGGTCCGCGTGGTCACCGAGGGTCTCGAAGGCGGGTCGCAGGGTCCCCTCGCCGCCCGGCGCCAGGTGGATGTCCCCCACGGCCGCCACGCGGATCACGGCAGGTCCTCCTCGCGGTCGGGCGGACGTGCGCTGACGACGGTCAGGTCATGGCGCCACGCCAGCGGGTGCAGGGCCTCGGCGGCCATCCGCAGGACCGTCTCGCGGCAGTCCGGGGTGGAGACCGGTCCCCAGACGAGGACCGTGTGGCCGCGCAGCTCGACGCGGACCCCGAGTTCGGCGATGTCCTCGTGCGCGAGCCGGTCACGTAGGTGCTGGGCCCGGTACTCGGGCTGCGTGGGGTGGTGCGTCGTCATGGCGTGCCTGCTTTCGGGGCTCGATCACCCGCAGGCGTTCGAGGAGGTAGAGGAAGGCGTCGGGCAGGGGCTGGTCGCGGTGGCGGCGGTCGAGGAGGCCCCAGTCGATGCGTTCGCGGAGCATACGGGCCATGGGGAGCAGTTCGGCGAAGTCGCAGTAGTGCTCGCACAGGGCGGTCAGGCGGCTGTCCATGAGGTCGGTCGGGGCGAGGACCGGCATGTGTACGGAGTCCACGGCGCGGACGTCCGCGCGCTGGAGGAGCTCCCGGGCGACGGGTCTGCCGGCGAGGTCCAGGATGAGGTCGATCTCCTCCTCGCCGTCACGGCCCTTGATCAGCCAGTCCTCGGGGGCGTCGATGACTCACGGCTCACCTCCCCGGAGGGGCGGATCTGCCGCCTCCGCCCGCTCCCCCGCCTCCGCCCGCGCCCGCTCCCGCGGGGGCCAGGGGCGGGGTGCCGGTCCCGGCTCCCCGGTGGAGGCCTTCGAAGAACTCCGCGACGGCCTCGGTGGCGGTCGCCGCCGGAGCCCAGCCCAGTTCCTCGCGGGCCCGCCCGGCGTCGAGCAGGGGCAGCCGCAGCACGGCGTCGAGGAGTCCGGGGGCGGCCGGTACCAGGTGCATGCGCCAGGCCGCGGCGAGTGCGGCGCGGGCGGCGCCCGCGGGCAGCGGCACCGTGCGGGTGTGCAGGATGTCGGCGATGGCGGCGGTGTCCAGCACGGGGTCGGCCACCAGGTTGAACGGGCCGTGGACCGGGCGTACGACGGCTGCGCGGTAGGCCTCGGCGGCGTCGTCGGTGTGCAGGGCCTGGAAACGCAGGCCGGACACGGCGGGGAGCGCGGGCAGCAGGCCCGGCCGGATGAGGCGCCACGGCAGGAGCGGCCCGGCGAAGATCCGGCGCTGCTCGCTCGCCGACTCCTCCTGGAAGAGGAACGCCGGCCGCATCCGCACCAGCCGCATGCCGGGGTGGGCGAGCTGGAAACCGTCCAGGTAGCGCTCCAGGTAGGCCTTCTCGCGGGTGTAGGCGGCGCCCGGCCAGCCGTGGGTGGGCCAGGACTCGTCGACGGGGCGTCCGTCGGCGGGGCCCGGCGAGTACGCGCCCACCGACGAGGCGTGCACCAGCACCCGCACCCCGGCCCGGGCGCAGGCCTCGAAGACCCTGATGCTGCCGAGCACGTTGGTCTGCCAGGTCGCGACGGGATCGTGGGTGGGCTGGAACTTCCAGGCGAGGTGGACGAGGGCGTCCGCGCCCGCGAAGAGCTCGGTCAGCCCGTCGTGGCCGGGGTCGACGTCCGCGGCGGCCCAGCGCACGCCGGGGATGCGGAGGTGCGGCAGCCGGCGGGCGACGCCGAGCACGTCGGTGACCGTACGGTCGGCGGCCAGGGCGCGGACCACGCTGATGCCCGCGTTGCCGGTGGCTCCGGTGACGACGACCCTCATGACGCCCACCGGGCCCTTCCGCCCACGCCGTGGCGGAATGACCTCCCCCGGGCGGGGGCCGGGTCCGGGGTGGTGAAGGTGCGCCCGGCCGCCTCGACCCGCAGGGCCTCCAGTACGGACGACTGCCGCCCCGCGCGAGCCAGGAGCCGGTCGAAGGCGGCCAGGTCCAGACGGGGGTCCGTGACCGCGAGGACCCTGAGCGAGCGCCACATCGACGCCTTGCCTTCCACCCCGAGACGCATGGCTTCCAGTTCGAGGACGTCGCTCAGGGGTGACCGCTTCACCAGTCTCCCGTTGAGCTTGAGCCTGGCCGCCTTCTCTCCCATGCGGCCCGCTGCGACCCTCGGCCACTGCGCGGGCACGTCGAGGGCGGTCATGAACTCGCGCAGGCTCTCCCGGTCCTCGGCGATCTCCTGGGCGAGCTCGGCCAGGGGCGGCCCCGCGGGCGTGCGTCGGTGCGTCCTGGCCATGCGGCGGATCAGAGAGACACCGCTTCCGGCGCCCGCGAGGTGGTCGTTGAGATAGATCGCCACGAGGCGGTGCGGGTCCGGCGGGGAAAGGGTGCGCGCTCGTACTCGCGAGCCGATGGTGTGGGTGTTCATGGCATGTCCGATCCGCTAGGTGGCCGGCAGCGGTTGCGCGGCGGGAACGGTGTCCTGCTCGGACCGGGCCCGCTCGTGCAGGCCCGGTCGTGCAGCGCTGGGTCGTGCGCCATGGCCCCGCGGGGCTCTTCCGTCGTGACCTCGTGTGCCGCTCCGTCGTGACCTCGTGTGCCGCCCGGGGGGACTGTCGGCCGGATGGCCGCGTGGACGTCAGGCCGGACCGCCCTTGGGGGCCCTGCCCTGGGTCCTCCGGGGTTCGGTTGGCGCGTGCCCCCGGACACCCGGTACAAACCCGGGGATCGGGCGGGTTCCCTGGGGACGGCATGAAACCGGGGAAGCCGGGCAGGTGCCCACCCATGACTGACGACCGACCGGCCGGGCGAAACGGGTCCGCGCCATGACGGGGGACGACGCGAGGTTGAAGGCGATCGCGGCGCTGGTGGGCCTGCGCGGCGGCGTCGGGGCGGACTACGTCTCCGAGCTGCTGGGCGAGGTCACGCCCGACCGGTTCACGGTGCCCGTCGAGGCGGACGCGGCGGAGATCGGCCTGTCCGTGCTGCAACAGGTGTCGGGACCTGTCAATTCGCTGATCAACGGCTTCATCCTGGCGTTCGAGGTGCTGGCGGACGCCTATGAGGAGATGGGCCCCGAGACGTCCACCGAGGAGGTCCTGCAGGAGCTGGCCCTGCGCATCGCGAGCGAGCCCGACTGAGGACCGGCCGACCGGCCGGTCCTCAAGCTCACGGGCGCCACTGGTGGGCGATCGACGGCGAAGGCCCCGCGAGCCGGGGCCTTCGCCGTACGGGTCAGGTGTGCGGGCCGCTGTTCGGGCCGTCGGCGCAGGCCCGCCCGGCCGGGCGTGGGCCGTCAGGGCGCGGGCGGGAACCTGTCCCAGGCCCGGTGTCCCGCCAGGGCCTCGGCGGCCTCCCGCACCGCCTCCGTAGCGCTGTCGCTCACGATGACGCCCGGCCCCTCCGGCGGTGCGATGCCCGCGGCTTCGAGTACGGTCTCCGCGCCGCTCCATCCGCCGACCGCCTTGCCGTGCCGGTAGGCCTCGGCGAGCAGGAGCACGACCCTCGGGTCGGGGGCCGCCTTCCCGGCGCCGCCCGTGTTGCCGGTGTTCCCGGCCTTGGCGTCCCGGGCCCCGTGGGCGTCGGCGGCCGGTGCGGGTGCCCCGGCGGTCAGGACGGCGTCGAACTCGACGGACCGGGCCGTGGCGAAGGTCCGCTGGACCTCGACGGGATCGCCGTCCGCGTCGAGCGTGCCACCCGCCGGTGCGATGATCAGCGGCACCATGTCCGCGTCCAGGACGGCCTGCCGGGCGGCGCGTACCCCGTCCGGGTCGGTGCTCCCGTCGGCGACGATCCCGACCACACGGCCGTCCGTCGGCCAGCTTCCGCCCATCTGCGACAGCGCCGGACTGGCGTCCGCGGCGACGAGTGGAACGGTCGCCTCCGGCACCGGCAGGCCGAGGCCCTCGGCGACGTGCCGGCACAACCGGGGATCGATGTTCGCCAGCACGGCGAGAGCGCGCTCCTTGACCGGCTGCTCGACGCACTTGTTCAGTTCGAAGGTGTACGCGGCGATGATGTGTTCGCGCTCCGTCGGGGTCATGCTCAGCCAGAAGAGCCGCGGCTGTGTGAAGTGGTCCGAGAAGGAGGCGGACGCCTCACGGACCTTGCTCGCCTCGGGCACCCGGACGGGCGCCTCGATGTACGCACCCGTGTCGGCTCCGGCCAGGAAGGGGCAGCCGCCGTCCAGGCTGTTGGGCCGGTACGGTGCCACTCCGGTGTGCACGGCGCTCTGGTGCATGCCGTCACGGAGCATGTCGTCGACGGGGGCGTGCGGCCGGTTGACCGGGAGCTGACCGAAGTTCGGGCCGCCGAGCCGGCTGATCTGGGTGTCGAGGTAGGAGAAGAGCCGCCCCGCGAGCAGCGGGTCGTCAGTGACGTCGATGCCCGGAACGAGGTGGCCGGGGTGGAAGGCCACCTGCTCGGTCTCCGCGAAGTAGTTGTCCGGGTTGGCGTTCAGGGTCAGCAGGCCGATGGGCTGCACCGGGGCCCGTTCCTCCGGAACGATCTTGGTGGGGTCCAGGAGGTCCACGCCTTCGAACGTCTGGTCCGGGGTGTCGGGGAAGACCTGGATGCCCAGCTCCCACTGCGGGAAGGCGCCCGCGTCGATGGCCTCGGCGAGGTCCCGGCGGTGGAAGTCCGGGTCCATGCCGCAGATCAGCTGGGCCTCCTCCCAGACCAGCGAGTGCACGCCCAGCCTGGGCTTCCAGTGGAACTTCACCAGCGCGGTCTCACCGGCGGTGTTGACCAGGCGGAAGGTGTGGACGCCGAAGCCCTCCATCATCCGGTAGGAACGGGGGATGCCGCGGTCGGACATGTTCCACAGGGTGTGGTGGGTGGCCTCGGTGTGCAGGGACACGAAGTCCCAGAAGGTGTCGTGGGCGCTCTGCGCCTGCGGGACCTCCCGGTCCGGGTGCGGCTTGGCCGCGTGGACGACGTCGGGGAACTTGAGCGCGTCCTGGATGAAGAACACCGGGATGTTGTTGCCCACCAGGTCGAAGGTGCCCTCGCCGGTGTAGAACTTGGTGGCGAACCCGCGGGTGTCGCGTACGGTGTCCGCCGAGCCCCGGGATCCGAGGACGGTGGAGAAGCGGACGAACACCGGTGTCTCGGCGTCCTTCGCCAGGAAGGCGGCCTTGCAGACCTCGCCGGCGGTTCCGTACCCCTGGAAGACGCCGTGGGCGGCGGCGCCACGCGCGTGCACCACCCGTTCCGGGATCCGTTCGTGGTCGAAGTGGGTGATCTTCTCGCGCAGATGGTGGTCCTGGATCAGCACCGGTCCGCGTGCACCGGCCTTCAGCGCGTGGTCGCTCTCGTACAGCCGAGCCCCCTGCGCCGTCGTCAGGTGGCCGCCGCCCCGCGCCGGGGGGCCGCCGTCGGGCGTTTCGGGCGTCGCTTCGGAGTTTCCTGTCGTCATCGTTCCTCCCAGGGGCAGTCCGGGTGGGCGCCGTGTTCGTTCACGCGCCGTGTCCATCGGGGGGTGGCGTGTCCATCAGGGGGTGAAGAGCACCTTGACGACGCCGTCGTGCTTCTTCTGGAACATCTCGTAGGCGGCCGGCGCCTCTTCGAGCGGCATGCGGTGCGTGGCGAAGTCGTCCACGCCGAGGGGGTCCCCGTCGGTGAGGAGGGGGAGGATGTCGCCGACCCAGCGGTGGACGTTGGCCTGGCCCATGCGCAGTCGGAGCTGCTTGTCGAACATGGTGAGCAGGGGCAGGGGGTCGGCCGCGCCGCCGTACACGCCCGACACGGAGACGGTGCCGCCGCGCCGGACGAGGCCGATCGCGGTGTGGAGCGCGGCGAGCCGGTCGACTCCGACGCGCATCGTCAGCGCGGCGGCGAGCCTGTCCGGCAGGAACGTGGTCATTCCCTGCGCCACGGCGGCGAAGCGGCTGCCGTGCGCTTCCATCCCCACGGCGTCGATGACGGCGTCGGGGCCCCGTCCGCAGGTGAGCGCGCGCACCGCGTCGGTCAGGTCGTCGCCGCACTCCTGGACGTCGAGGGTGTGGACGCCGCGTCCACGGGCCCGCTCCAGTCGTTCGGGGACGAGGTCGACGCCGATGACGGTTCCCGCGCCGCGGTGGGCGGCGATGCGGCAGCTCATGTCCCCGATGGGGCCGAGGCCCAGTACGGCGACGCTGCCGCCGGGCGGGACGTCCGCGTACTCGACCGCCTGCCACGCGGTGGGCAGGACGTCGGACAGGTAGACGAAGCGGTCGTCGGACGGCCCTTCCGGCACCGGGATGGGGAGGGTGTTCCCGAACGGGACGCGCAGGTACTGGGCCTGGCCGCCCGGCACTTGGCCGTAGAGCTTCGTGTAGCCGAAGAGCGAGGCGCCGGTGCCGTGCTCGTGGACCTGCGTGGTCTCGCACTGCGAGTGCAGGCCCCGTTCGCACATGAAGCACGTTCCGCACGAGATGTTGAAGGGGATCACGACGCGGTCGCCCGGTCCGAGGCCCGTGACGGCGGGGCCGGCCTCCACCACGACGCCCATCGGTTCGTGGCCGAGGATGTCACCGGCGTCGAGGAAGGCGCCGAGTACCTCGTAGAGATGCAGGTCGGAGCCGCACAGGCCGGTGGTCGTCACCCTGATGACCACGTCGTCGGCAGCGCGGACGGCGGGGTCCGGGACGGTGTCGACGCGTACGTCCCGCTTGCCGTGCCAGGTAAGTGCCCTCATCACGTCTCCTCACCGTCTGTCGCCGCCGAGGTCCTGCGTTCCCTTCGGCGCCTGCCCCCCTCGGTGCGGCCGAACCGGGAACGGAGGGCCTTTTGCCGCGGGGGCGGCCCGCGGACCCCGATGTTCACGCCGACGGGATCGTGGGTAGGCGCCGCCCGTGATCGCCTCTCAGCCCCTCGCGGCCCGCCGTTTCCGGGGCCGGTCAGGAGGAACCCCGTGCCGAGCACTGCCTTGACGTACAGCGATCCCCTGCCCCGCCTGATCGCGCTTCCGGGCGTGTACCGGCCGCAGGCCGACACCGCGCTGCTCGCCGGCGCCCTCGCTCGGGAGCCGCTGCGCTCGGGTGCGGAAGTCATCGAGATCGGTACGGGAACCGGCGCGATCGCCCTGCACGCGGCGGTCAGGGGCGCCGAGGTCACCGCGGTCGACGTGGCATGGCCCGCCGTGCTGGCCGCCCGGCTGAACGGATGGCGCTGGCGGCTGCGGCTGCGCGTCCTGCACGGCGACTTCGCCGCCCGGACCCGGGGCCGGCGTTTCGACCTGGTCCTGGCCAACCCGCCCTACGTCCCCTGCCCGGACGCGCGGGTGCCGACCGGCGGGGCCCGGCGCGCCTGGGACGCGGGCAGGGACGGACGGGCTGTCATCGACCGGATCTGCACCGCGGCACCGGCCCTGCTGCGCCCCGGAGGGGTCCTCCTGATGGTGCACTCGGGGATGTGCGGGGTGTGGGAGACCCTTGAGCTCCTGGCACGGCAGGGACTGTCCGCCGAGGTCACGGAGCGGGCATGGGTGCCCTGGGGGCCCGTGCTGCGTTCCCGCCGGGCCTGGCTCCGGGAGCAGGGCCTGACACGGGACGACGGCGACGAACGGGAAGAGCTGGTGGTCGTCCGTGCCCGGCACCTCTGAACCCGGCATCTCTGAACCCGGCATCTCTGAACCCGGTACCTCTGAACCCGGCCGCGCACCTCGGGTGCCCGCCGACAGCGCTCCATGCGCCCGGCGGGTGTCCGTGGACCGCGCCGGACCGGTGTTGGTGGAGGGCCCGGTCGAGATCGTCCTGGACGACGGAACCATCGCCCGGTCGGACCGGTTCATGGTCGCCGTGTGCACCTGCCGCCGCAGCCGTGCCTACCCCTGGTGCGACACCAGCCACCGCCCCCGCGAGGGCGCGGCCCTCAGAGGGGCGTCGGCGCGCGGGGAGAAGGGGTCTTGATCGGGGTGTGGGCCCGGTGGGCGGTGTGGGGCCCAGTGCACACGGCGCCGGTCCCACCGGACGAGTTGCTATGCGTACACGATCGGGGGCAGCGGTTCGCGGGCTTCGTGCCAGGCCGCCGGAAGGGACGCGACGCCCGTGCGCGCCGCGATGACCCCGCCCGCGATGGCGCAGGTGGTGTCGATGTCGCCGCGTCCGGTGACGGTGGACCACAGGCCCTCGTGCAGGTCGTCGAGGTGGCCCGCCGCGCACCAGAGGGCGTAGGGGACGGTGTCGGGAGCGGACATCCGGTAACCGGAGCCGAGAACCTCCGCCGCGTGCCGGACCGATGTGTGCTGCGGCATCCGGGCCGCCGTCCGGACCCCGGAGCGGACGTCACCGACGGGGATCCGTTCGGCGACGGACCAGAGGAAGTCCGGCCTCGCCGGGGCGGCCCCGCCCCGGCTGCGGGTGGCCAGCGCCGCGGCCACGGCGACCGCCACCGCGCCGGCGACGGCTTCCGGGTGGTGGTGTGAGACCTCGCTCTGCCGGGCCGCCTGCTCGGCAACGGCCTCCAGGTCTTCGGCGAGCCAGGCACCGAGGGGGGCCACGCGCATGGCGGAACCGTTGCCCCAGGAGCCCTGGCCGCCGAACTGACCGGCGACCACTTCCTGCCAGGCTTCGCCCGCGCCGATCCGGCGGAGCACGTCGTGCATCGAGGCTCCGTAGCCGCGGTGCGTGTCGTCGGTGTAAGCCTCGGCGAGCCGCAGGGCGAAGCGGTCCTGGTCGACGGCCCCGCCGCCCCCGGCGAGTTCCCGCAGGAGTACGAGCGCCTGGGCGGTGTCGTCAGTCCACTCCCACAGCGCCTCCGGGGGCAGGATCCGTGCCTCCAGGGCCGCCAGGCCCTCGCGGCGCAGGATCCCGAACCAGCGGTCGCCGAAGGCATCACCGAAGGCGAGACCGGACAACGAGTCGAGCGCGGCGGCAGGCAGTTTGATCATCGGCCCAGTATGACCAGGCACCGACGTCCCGGCACCGCGATTTCGGTTCGGCGGCCTTCCTGCTGACGCCCCACGGGCTCTGCCGTGCATCACCCCGGGTTTCGCCGGGCGGAGTCCGCGAGCCGTTCGGCGAAGGCCTCGACGAGGCCGCGGAGCTCCTGCGGGCGTTCGATGACGAAGGGCCGGTCCATCGAGGAGAGTACGGCGGGCAGCCAGTCGAGCCGTTCCACGCGCAGTTCGACACGGCACCAGGCCTCGGTCCCCGGGCCTGCGCCGGCCGGGGAAGGGAGTTCCGTCACGAGGGCGATGCCGACGGGCAGTCGGGGGTGGACCTGCGCGTTCGTCCCCTGGACGCGCAGGATCACCTCATGCCGGTACGGAACCGTGGCGAGCGCTGTCAGGACGCGCTCGGCCGGATCGATTCCGGCGGGCGGTTCGAACGAACCGGGCAAGATCCTCGCGCTGGTGATGCGATCCAGCCTGAAGGTCCGGTCCTCACCCGCCGAGAGGTCCGCTGCCGTCACGTACCACCGGCCCGAGTGGGCGACGACCCCGTACGGGTGCAGGGTGCGCTCGCTGCGCCGGCCGTCGCCCGCGGTGTACCGGATCGAGACCGGCCGGTGGTGGTGCACGGCATCGGCCACCGGGAGGAGGACGGCGGGTTCCGGGGCCGCGCCCGCCCTGCCGGGCGGATCCGCGAAGGCGAGCGAGGCGAGCACGGCATCGAGCCTGCGGCGCAGCCGTTCGGGCAGTACTCGCCGGATCTTCGCCGCAGCCGTCTCGCTCGCCGTGTCCGTGGCCGTCGTCAGGCCCGATCGGCGAGCGGCGACCAGGCCGAGCAGCACGGCGAGCGCTTCGTCGTCGCTCAGCATGAGCGGGGGCATGCGGTATCCGGGGGCGAGCCGGTAGCCGCCGTAACGGCCGCGCACCGACTCGACGGGCACGTCGAGGTCGACGAGCTGCTGTGCGTAGCGCCGTACGGTGCGTTCGTCGACGGCCAGCCGATCGGCGAGTTCGGGCACGGTACGGATACCGCCCGACTGGAGAAGCTCCAGCAAGGTCAGGACACGGGCGAGGGGGCGGGGCATACCGAGAAGTCTCCCGCAGATACCGGGCGGGTTCCGTCCGGTATTGGTCGTAGCGTGCGGTCATCAGCACCGACCAGCCAGAGGAGAACATCCGTGGACTTCGCCTCCATCCGCATCATCACGGGCGACATCGCCCGCCTCGTCGACTTCTACGAGCGCGCCACCAAGGTGTCCGCCACCTGGGCCAACGAAGACTTCGCGGAGCTCAGGACCGCCTCGGCCACTCTCGCGATCGGCAGCACCCGTACGGTCCCCCTCTTCGCCCCCGGCTCCGCCCGCCCGGCCGACAACCACAGCGTCATCCTCGAATTCCTCGTCGACGACGTGGACGGCGTGCACGAGAACCTGAGCGGTTTCGTGGAGGACTTCGTCAACGAGCCCACCACGATGCCCTGGGGCAACCGCTCCCTCCTCTTCCGCGACCCCGACGGCAACCTCGTCAACTTCTTCACCCCGGTCACGCCGGCCGCCATCGAGAAGTTCGCTCGCTGAGAGCAGTACGGCGGACGGCCGCCTCCCGTCGGGCGGCGCAAGCGCTGAGTGCGCTACGCGTTTCGCGTTCCGCGTTCGCGAAGGGTCGGGGCCGGATCGTGGCGATTCGCCCCGGCCCCGACCAGTGGGGCGGGATCCCCCACAGGTACGGCAGGACCGCCCGGTCCTACAGGGCAGCCGTCACCTTCACGTCACGCTTGTGATGGATCGTGACGCTTCGATGCCGCTAGGGGGCGGTGCACACGACGTAGGCGTACGCCGAGGCCTCGCCGGCGGAGGTGTTCCTCACTCCGACCTCCCAACCCGCCGCCGTCGGGGCCGAGTCGGTGATGAACGTGGACGTGCTGCTGGTCCGGCCCCCTCCTCCGGTCGGTACCAAACCGGAGGGACAGTTCGCCGTGGCGAAAGCGAAGCCACCTGCGGGGATCGTCACCCGCGGGCCGGAAATCTGGAAGTGCTGGGACAACGGCGCCGCGACTCCGGGCCCGGCGGGCGGAGCAGGCTTCGGCGGATCGTCACTGGAGGCCCCCGCCGTCGCGGTGGTCGAACCCGTGACGACGAGCACAGCGGTGGCTACGACAGCCAGGGCAAGGGGGCGGATCGGCTTCATGACGGCCTTCCTTGGGGCAACGGAGTTCGGGACACTCCTGGACTCCCCTGCTCCTCTGCGGTGATGCGGTGACCCACTCGTCCGGTCTAGGAAGAAACGTATGTGCGGATATCAAACGAGTGACCCGCACCGGCTGCCTTCCCGGTGTTCCGCGATGGGGCCGGCCACGATCACACCCTCCGGAGCCGGGCCACATGGCTGCCGACCGCACCCAGCCCGATCACGCCGAAGGTCCGGCCGGCGAGCTCCGGTGACCCGAAGCTCTCCTCGGCCACGGCGCCCAGTGCCGCGAGGTGCCGCGCGCGGTGTGGAAGGAGGAGTCGCCACTGCCACCGTCCTCGACGGGCCGGCAGCACACGTGCGTGGTGCGTTCGGCGATCACGGAATGTCGGCCGGGCTGCTTCCCACGTCCGGGCCCACGGTGTAGCGGCCACCGAGCGTTTCGATCACGTCGCCGAGGTCGTGGAGCAGCGCCGTGCGCTCGGCACCGGCCGGCCGGGCGGCGGTGGGGAGGGCGACGACCGCCTTGGCGCCGCCGTGCGGCAGAACGGCCAGCGCGTTCTTCGCGGTCATCGCCGCCGCCAGGCGCAGCGCGTCCGCGTTCGCGGCGGCGGGGTCGGGGTAGTGGGCGATCCGGCACCCGCCGGCGGCCGGGCCGAGAGCGGTCGAGTGGATCGCGATGGTGATCACGAGGCCGCTGCGGCGGCCGCGCACGATCTGTACCAACTCATGTGCGGGATCGGGGGCGTTGAGGGCCATGGCGTCGTTGAGTACGGATGTCATGCCGTGAAGCTAGGTGCTCCGGCGGAGGTTGCGAGCGTTGGCCGAACAGAATTCGGGGCGGAGGCCACAATCGCCGCATGGACGAACTTGATTCGGCGATAGTCGGCCATCTGCAGCGCGATGCGCGGCAGACCAACCGCGACCTCGCCCGCACCCTCGGCATCGCCCCGTCGACCTGTCTCGAACGCGTCCGCTCGTTGCGCGCCCGCGGAGTCATCACCGGCTACCACGCGGCGGTCGACCCGGCCGCCCTGAACCGCCGCGTCCAAGCGCTCATCCACTTCCAGATCCGGCCCCTGAGCCGGGCGGTCATCGAGGCGTTCAAGACCTACGCCGCCGGCCTGCCCGAGGTCAGCACGGTGTACGTCGTCACCGGAGGCGACGACATGATCGTGCACGTCTCCGCGCCCAGCGTGGACCACCTCCACGGCTTCCTCATGGACAAGTGCTTGACCGGGCGCCATACCGGGGGCGGCCCTGGTCGGCGCATCGGCACATGACGGGCCCGGGGCGTCGTCAGCCCGTCCACCTCCTCAACGCACCACCTCTCCGGCGACCGGGTCCATCCGGCCCCCGTGCGCGGGGTCCGCGTCGGCCTCGGCTCAGGTCAGTCCCCACGACCACGTGCCGTCGGCGGTGACGAGGCAGGCGAGGACCACGATGTCGGCCACGCCCAGGGCGATGGCGAGGCGGGCTCGGCCGGGCCGGGCCGTGCGCTGCCACAGGGCGAGGGTGCCGAGGCCGATGGCGATGGGGCCGAGCAGCAGGTTCATCACCAGCAGCCCGACCAGGCCGAGGACGAACGCGACGACGGCCATCGCGTCGGCGTCGCGGGTGCGGGTACGCGTACGGGCCGGAGCCCTCACGCCGGTCCGGGGGCGCATCACAGACCCTCCCGACGCCGTTCGGGACGGTGCCGCGACAGCCGTTCGCGCGCGGCGAAGAGCAGCAGCCAGAAGGCGATCGCGAAGCCGCCGGCCACACTGACCGGCACCGGCACATGGGCCACGGCTCCGAGTACGACACCCAGGACGAGCAGTGCGCCTACGAGGAAGAGCACCGGGGGTTCCTCCTGTCTTCAGGGAACGGTCGCCCCCCGGGTACCCGGACCGGCCCACCTCAAGCCGACGTCCGGCCGCCTGCCCGGGGATTCCGCCCCTGCGGGGGGTGCCGGCGTCCCGATGGCCCCGGCGCGCCGGGGCGGCCTTCGCCCGGGGCCGGGCGGATGCACAATGGGCCCGGTGAGGCGAGGTGACGATGGCTGAACGCATGGTTGACGTGGATGGTGTCGAACTGTGCACCGAGCCCTTCGGAGACCGGTCGGACCCTCCGGTCCTGCTCGTCATGGGCACCGGCGCTTCGATGCTCTGGTGGGAGGAGGGCTTCTGCCGGATGCTCGCCGGGGGCGGGCGGTTCGTGATCCGCTACGACCATCGCGACACCGGTCGATCGGTCACCCGCGAGCGCGGCAGGTCCGGGTACACCGGCGCGGATCTGGCCGGCGACGCCGTCGGAGTGCTCGACGCCTACGGGATCCCGGCCGCACACGTGGTGGGCGTCTCCGCCGGTGGCGCGCTCGCCCAGCTGATCGCACTCGACCGCCCCGACCGGGTCCTCTCGCTCGTTCTGATCAGCACGTCCCGCGCCGTGCCCGGCGGCCGAGAGCTGCCCCCGCCGACCGGGGAGTTCCTGCGCTTCGTATCGTCCGCAGAGGCCGATTGGTCGCACACCGCTTCGGTGATCGATTACCTGGTCGAGTACGCGCGCGTGCTCGCGGGAAGCCGGCGCCGGTTCGACGAGACCGCCGTCCGCGACCTCGTCCGTCGGGACGTCGAGCGTGCACACCACTTCGCCGCCGTGCGGAACCACGACTCGCTGCCCGAGGGCGAGCGACCGCGGCGGCCCCTGTCGTCGATCTCCGTGCCCACGCTGGTGATCCACGGGACGGCGGACCCGATGTTCCCCTTCGGGCACGGCGAGGCGCTCGCCGAAGCGATCCCCGGCGCCGGGCTGTTGGCCCTGGAAGGTGCGGGCCACGGGGTCGACCGGGCCGACTGGGAGACGATCGCCCGCGCGGTCATCGCGCACACCGTTGTGGACGACCCTGTCCGCGCGCCTCGCCGGAACGCGGGTCCGCGACGTACGGATGTGGGGTGCGATCCGGACACGGGTGCGTGAGGGCCGTGCACCGGGCACGCAGTACGTCACCGCTTCGTCTGACCGGGGGTCCTGGTCGGCCTCGGCCACGCGGTGTGGACACGCACAGCTGCCGCGCCGGAAGGGCCCGGTGATTCGGGCTGCCGGCGACACGGAATCGGCTGGGGTCGGGCCGGGCCCCGAGCGGAGCTTGGTGGATATGCCCCGGGGCCCGGGGGTGGCCGACGCCCGCCCGTCGGCCACCGTTGCGTCCCGGCTCAGCAGCCTCCGCAGTTGTAGTAGAGGACGTCCCAGTGGTTGCCCTCGTCCGCGTAGACGTTGCCCGAGCCGGACTGCCACATGGGAGCTCCGTCGCCGCGCAGGCCGATGTAGGAGAACGTGTTCTTGACGTAGTTGGTGAGGCACGAGGCCTTCGCGTAGTCGAGCTTGTAGCCGTTCCAGTGGGAGTACGTGCCGCTCGCGTGGCCCGTCTCCGTGCCGCCGGTGATGGTCAGGGCGCAGCCGGTGGCGCTCTTCAGCGTCTGGGCGCCCTGGGCCGTGGCGAGGTTGAGCTGGTCGAAGGACGTGCAGGTCGGGTTGTTGCGGTCCGAGCAGTTGCCCGACGAGGACCATGCGATCCCGGCCTGGCGGAACATCGAGGTCGCCGTCGCATGGCTGATCTTGGTCGCCGCGTGGGCCTGTGTCGTACCTGCCAATGCTCCGAAGCCCGGTACGAACAGCGCGCCGAGGACGAGTAGGAGTGCGGTGACGACGGATCGGGTCTTCACGTGGGAAGCCTCCTGCTGGGTGAACACGAGCGGTGGGGGCCGTGCCCGTGCGGGTCGGGCACCGCGATGGTGCCCGACCGCGCCGCCGTTGCGCCAGAGGGCCGCGTGCCGTGGAGTGCGCCCCGGCTCCCCTCCCCGGCCCCTCCCCTGTCGCTACGGATGCCCGCACTGCCCGGCCGCGGGCCCCGCCGCACGCCCCGCCGCACGGGGCGGCCGGGTCCCTGAGGGCGCCTCCGTACGGCGCGGCAGGGCCGGGGTGTCCATCAGCCGTTGAGGTTGTGCATGTACTCCGCGGCGTAGCGGTCGCCGGAGGCGATGCCCCGGGGGGCGACGGCTTCGATCGCGGCGATGTCCTCATCGGTGATCGTCACGCCGGTGGCGGCGATGTTCTCCTCCAGGTAGCCGCGCCGCTTCGTCCCCGGGATCGGCACCGCGCCCCGGCGCAGCACCCAGGCGAGGGCCAGCTGGGAGGGGGTGACCTTCTTGGCCTCCGCGAGGCGCCGTACGGCGTCGACGACCGCGAGGTTGCGGGCGAAGTTCTCCCCCTGGAAGCGGGGGTCCGTCCGGCGGAAGTCGTCCTCGGCGAAGTCGTCGGGGCTGGTGATGGCGCCGGACAGGAAGCCGCGGCCCAGCGGGGAGTAGGCGACCAGGCCGATGCCGAGTTCGTCGAGGGTGGCCTGCACCCCGTTGTCCTCCAGGCCCCGCTCGAACAGGGAGTACTCGGTCTGCACGGCCGTCAGGGGGTGGACGGCGTGCGCGCGCCGGATGGTGGCGGCGGCGGCCTCGCTGATGCCGAGGTAGCGGACCTTGCCCGCCGTGACCAGCTCCGCCATGGCGCCGATGCTCTCCTCGATCGGCACGTCCGGGTCGACGCGGTGCAGGTAGTACAGGTCGATGTGGTCGGTGCCCAGGTGGCGCAGCGAGCGGTCGGCGGCACGGTGGATGTAGGAGCGGCGGCCGTTGTGGCCCCGGACGGCGCCGTCGTCGTCGATCTCGATGCCGGTCTTGGTGGCGATGACCACCTGGTCGCGGCGACCGGCGATGGCCTTGCCGACCAGCTGCTCGTTGACGAAGGGGCCGTAGCCCTCGGCGGTGTCCAGCAGGGTGACGCCCAGCTCCAGCGCCCGGTCGATGGTGGCGAGCGATTCGGTTTCGTCGGTGGCCCCGTAGAAGGCGCTCATGCCCATGCAGCCGAGGCCTTCGGCGCCGACCTGCAGACCCTGGGAGCCGAGTGCGCGCAGTTCCATGGTGTTCTCCTTGAGGGGAAGTGACTGGTCCAGCCAGGAAGTAACTAACTGGTTATCTACACGATGCACGAACCCTGGCCCACATGTCAATAACCAGATAGTTACTTGCTAGCCTGGGGGTCATGGCACGTGATTCCAGCGCAACGAAGGCCCGTATCCTCGCGGCCGCCTTCGACGAGTTCGCCGCGTACGGTATCGCCGGGGCCCGGGTCGACCGCATCGCCGACACGGCCGGGGCGAACAAGCGGATGATCTACGTCTACTACGGCAACAAGGAAGGCCTGTTCGACCAGGTGCTCCTGCAGGCCGTGGAGCAGGGCGCGGAATCGGTCCCCTTCGACGCGGGGAACCTGCCCCGCTACGCCGGCGCCATTTTCGACCACCTCACGGCCGACCCGCGGCTCGTGCGGCTGGTGATGTGGAAGCGGCTGGAGCGCCCGGAGGCCACCGCCCTGGAGGCGGAGGCGTACGCACGCAAGGCGGCCTCCCTGGCCGCGGCCCAGCGCGACGGGCGGGTCGACCCCACACACGACCCGGCCGACCTGCTCATCCTGGTCCTCGGCCTGGCCCAGGCCTGGTACACCACGACCAGTGGTGGCGGGGGCGCCGAAGAGCACCGCTCCGGCCATCGTGCGGCCGTGGTCGACGCCGTTGCCCGTCTGGTCGAGGTCCGCGACCGCGCCCCGGGCAACCCGGCCGCCTGATACGGGGGCACCCCGCCCGGGCGGGGAGTCGGCGCCCTCGGGGTGTGATCGCGGCGGCCGACGGGGAACAGGCGAGGGTATGCCGCACGTCGCACATCCCCCCGCCCCTCTCCTCCCCCGCCTCCTGCGTCAGCTGCTGTCCAGGCGGCGGGACCCCGTAGTAGTGCAGAGCGTACGGTCCACCGGAGCCGCGGTGGTGTCGTACGTCATCGCGCTCCGGCTCAGCGACGAGCCCGCTCCGCTGACGGCCCCGCTCACGGCCCTCCTGGTGGTCCAGGTCACCCTGTACTCCACGCTCACCACCGGGGTGCGCCGGGTGAACTCGGTCGTGGCCGGGGTCCTGGTCGCGATCGGCTTCAGCGCGCTCGTGGGCCTGACCTGGTGGAGCCTGGGGCTCGTCATCCTGGCCTCACTGGTGGTCGGGCACCTGGTCCGGGTGGACGAGTTCGTCCCGGAGGTGGCCATCAGCGCGATGCTGGTCCTCGGCGTCACCCGGGTGGCCGACACCGCCTGGGACAGAGTGCTGGAGACGCTGATCGGCGCGGTGGTCGGACTGGCCTTCAACCTGCTGTTCGCCCCGCCCGTCTGGGTGGAACCCGCCAGCCGGGCGATCGACGACCTCGCGGCCCGCATGGCCACGCTGATGACCGGCATGGCCGACGGGCTCACCGGGCACGCCACCGTCGCGGGAGCCGTGACCCAGCTGCACGAGGCACGCCGGCTCGACAACGACATCGCCGGGGTCGACGCCGCACTGCGCCAGGCGGAGGACAGCCTGCGCATGAACCCCCGCGTACGGGAAGGGCTGATGTTCCGGCTGGTCCTGCGCACGGGCCTGGACACCCTGGAGATCTGCGCCGTCGTGCTGCGCGTCTCGGCCCGGGCACTCACGGACCTGGCGAAGGCGCGCGAGGACGAGCCGCTGTTCTCACCCGCGGTGACCCGGTCCCTTCAGGACCTGTTCGGGCACATGGCGCTGGCCGTCCACAGCTTCTCCCGGCTGATCACCGCACAGGTCACCACGAACGCCGAGGAGCAGGAGGAACGGCTCACGCGGGAGCTGGGCATGGCACGGGAATCCCGGGACCTGCTGGCGAGCCTGCTGCTGGAGCAGCTGCGCACCGCGCCCGCGCAATGGCAGCTGCACGGCGCCCTGCTCGCCGATGTGGACCGCGTGCTGGACGAACTCGACGTGGACAAGCGGTCCCACCGGCTCATGGAGGAACTGGACCGCCACTCCCGGCTCCGGCGAGGGCGCGGCGGCCGGCTCCCCGGTGTGCTGCGCCGCCGCGGGTGACCCGAGCCGCCGGGACGCCCTGGCAGATCACCCGCGCCTGCACGGGCGACTTCTTCGGCCGGCACCTCAAGGGCCTGCCCGCGCCGCGCCTGGACGGGCCGACGGCCGCCGACCCCGAGGTGGTGTTCCGGCGGAGCTGACGGCTCCGGCGTCGCCTCAGGCGCGGGCGCGTCCGGCCGGGGCTCCCGCCTGTGCGATGACCACGTCGAGCAGGGCCAGCAGGCAGTCGCGCGCTTCCCTGCGGGAGCGGGCGTCCAGCAGGAGCACGGGGGTGGCGGGGTCCCTCAGCCGCAGCGCCGCGGCGATCTCCTCGGCGGTGTAGGACTGTTCGCCGTGGAAGCAGTTCGCGCCGACCACGAAGGGCAGACCGCGGCTCTCGAAGAAGTCGATCGCCGGGAAGCCCCGGTCCAGGCGGCGCGTGTCGACGAGCACGAGCGCCCCCAGGGCGCCGTTCAGCAGGTCGTCCCACATGAACCAGAAGCGTTCCTGGCCCGGTGTGCCGAACAGGTAGAGGACGACTCCGGCGTCGGCGAGGGTGATCCGGCCGAAGTCCATCGCGACGGTGGTCAGCGTCTTGGACTCGATCCCGTCGAGGTCGTCCACACCGATTCCCGCGGACGTGAGCCGCTCCTCCGTACGCAGCGGCTCGATCTCGGAGACCGCCTCGACCAGGGTCGTCTTGCCGACTCCGAATCCCCCCGCGATGAGGATCTTGACGGGGGACGCTCCCTGGGCGGCGGGGGCGTCGGGGGTGTCATATCCGGGCAAGGTTGTCCCTGATTTTCATGAGCAGGTGGACATTGGTGGTCCCGGCGCCGTCCAGCGGCGGCCGGTGGTGGATCAGCCCGCGTTCCGCGAGTTCGCCCAGCAGGAGTTTCATCGGCGTGAGGCGCATGTGCATGCGGGCCGCGATCTCGGCGACCGCCAGTCCGCCCGGCGGCGCGCACATGGTGAGGACGGCCCGCCATTCGGTGGCCAGGCCGGTGTGGGCGTCGTCCCCGGCGACCGCCGCCACGATGGTGGTGTCCATGGTGAGGACGGTCTGCGGAGCGGCGGCCGTGCGGCCGTCGGTCAGCGCGTACAGCCGTGTCCTGCGCGGGCTCCGGCGCTGCGGCTCGTCCGGCATTACGACGTCGGTGCGGACGTGCGCTCGGGTGTTCCCAGCCACTCGCCGAGCGCCTGGGCGGTCCGTACGGCCTCGCCGCCCAGTTCGCCGAGCCGTGCCTTGCGGGAGGTCACCACGATGAGAGTGCTGCCTTCACCGCACCCGACGACGCAGAGGTACCGGTCGTCCATCTCCACCAGCTGGCGGATGACCCGGCCGCCGTCGATCTCCCGGGATATCGCCTTCATCGTGGCGGCCACGCCGGAGGAAGCGGCCGCGATGCGTTCCGCCTGGTCCCGCTCCAGCAGGTAGGCGCTGAGCTTGATCCCGTCGTTGGACAGGAGCACGGCTCCCTCGATGCCGGCGATCCGGCTCAGGTTGTTGTCCAGGATGCCGTAGATCATGTCACTGGCTGTCGTCGTCATGGCCGATCCGTTCCGAGCTCTGCTTCCACTTTCCTGGTCCCCTCTTCGTAGTCCGCCCAGGCGTCGGCCACCTCTTGGGGTGTCTCCGCGTCCCGGTCGCCGGCTTCCGGCTCCGGGGCGCGGGGGCCCCGGAGTTGCCTGGTGAGGTGGGTCTGCGGGACGCGCTCGGGCAGGGCCGGCCGGGCACCGCCGGCGGCCGCGGCGCGGGTGGGCAGCGACCGTGCGGGCCGGGGCGTCAGGGGGGCGGGGGCCAGCGGGGCGTCGGCCCCGGGCTCGCGTACCGGCTCGCGTACGGGGCCGGGCGCGGGTTCCCGTACGGGCTCGCCTACGGATTCTCGTACGGGATGGAGCACGGCCGCCGGACCCGGATCCCGCTCGGGCCTCCTCGGCCGGGGTTCCGCCTGCCCTCCGGCAGGCGCCAGCAGCCCGCTCGGCAGGATCACCACGGCAGCCGTCCCCCCGTACACCGAGCGCCGCAGCGTGACCCGGGCCTGGAGCTGGTCGGCGAGGTGGCCCACGACGAAGAGGCCCAGCCGGTGCGCGTTCTCCGCGAGGACGGAGTACGGCGGCGCCGAGTGCAGGCGCTCGTTCATGGCCTCGTACCCGGAGGCCGGGACGCGGGGCCCGCGGTCCTCGATCTCGAACGACAGCCCGTCCGGCACGAGTTCGGCGCGGACGACCACCTTCGCGCGGGGCGGCGAGAACCGGGTCGCGTTGTCCAGCAGCTCCGCCAGCAGGTGGCTGATCTGGCTGATCGCGTGGGGCTCCACGCTCGCCTCGTCCAGTGCCTGCCGTTCGATCCGCCGAAAGTCCTCGACCTCGGCGGCGGCCTCGCGGAGCAGGTCGGCGACGCGCATGGGCTCGGTGTGCGGGTCCGGGATGTCGCCGCCGGCGAGGATGAGCAGGTTCTCGATCTGTCGTCGCATCCCCACCGTCAACTGGTCGGACCGCATCAACTGGGCCAGGAGCGCTTCGTCGTGGCCGAAGGCGTCCTGGAGGTCCTCGGTCAGGCTCAGCTGCCGGCTGACGAGGTTTCCGGTGCGCGAGGCGATGCCCGAGGCGAACAGGCCGAAGCCGTGCCGCTCGGCCGCGAGTTGCCGGTGCCCGTCGACGGACACGGCGACCACCCGGGCGAAGGCGTCGGCGATCTGCCCCACCTCGTCCCGGCGCCCGCGCACGACAGGCAGTGCCTGCGGGTCCACGGGCTCCCCGCGCTGGAGCCGGGCCACGACGTCGGGCAGCGTCTCCTCGGCGATGGCGACCGTACGGGTGTGCAGGCGGTTCAGCCGGCGCAGGACCGACCGCGTGGTGAGGACGACGACCCCGGTGACCAGCAGCAGGGCGCCGCCGCTGGCCCCGACCAGCCAGTACACCTCGGCCTCCAGCGCGGAAGCCTTCTCGTCGGCGTGCGCGAGCACGCTCCGCGCCCGGTCCAGGTCGAGTGCGGCGAGTCCCGGCGCGACGATGCGGTGTGCGGCGGGCCAGCCGTCGACGTCGGCCGGCAGCTTCACGCCGGTCGGGGTGTCCTTGTGGTTGGCGACGACCGCGTTCTCGATGCGGAGCTTGGTCTGCCAGGCGTCCGAGCCGGTGAGTCTGTCGTACGACGCCTGTTCGGCGGGAGAGAGGTACGGCACGATCCAGGTCTCGTACAGGTACCGGTGGGTGCCGACCGCGTCGAGGAAGTCGGAGAAGGCGGTGGCCGCCAGTTCACGGGACGGCCCGGCCAGGGCGAGGGCCGTGTCCTCGCGCGCAACCATCTCGGCGGCCGAGAACAGAGCCACGGCGGGCCTGCTCTCCTGGGCGAGTTCGGCGTCGTCCGCGTGGCTGAATTCATCCTGGTAGGCGCGGATGATGTCGTCGATCACGTCGGTGTAGTAGCCGACGGCCTGTTCGGCACTGCCGCTGTGGGCGTCCGCGCGTTTGCGGTACGAGGCCAGCAGGTCGAGCCGCCCGCCCACGGCGGCGAGGCGCCCTTCGCCCTGCCCGGAGCCCTGCGCCGCGTCGTCGCCGCCTGTACCCGGGAGCCGCCGGAACTCCCCTGCCGCCCGGTCCGTTTCGGCCCGCTTCTCGCGCAGGATGTCGTCGGACACGGGTGAGCCCGCCCACCGCGCCGCCGTCATGGCCCGCTCGGCCTGGAGCTCGGTCATCAGGCTGACCAGCGGTACTCCGATCCGCCGGCCGGCCTCCACGTCTGCGCGCAGGTGCTCCGACTGGGCCAGCAACCGCTGGGCGGTCACGGTGACCTGGGCCCCCATCGCCACGGTCGGGACGACGGCCAGGCAGACCAGCAGCGTACGCAGGCGCACGGTGCGGCGGCGCCTGACGGGCGGCGGGCTCGGTGGGCCTTCGGGTGCCATCGCAGACATCGGTCCTCGGGAGCGGCGGAGACGGGACGGCCTGGGTGCGGGCATGGGGGAACTGCCGACACGGCCCTGTGGGGTGAGGCTGCCGATCATATCCAGCCAGTCCGAATAAACGGAGACCTTACTTCCATACTTCTGCGCGACCAAGACGCCGACTCCGCTTCCCGAACGGCCCCGGACGCCAAAACGGCGCACACGCCGACGGGAACTCCGCCGGCGTGTGCGCCGCAGTACCTTGGCGCGGGCCTGCTCAGCAGGTGATCGTGACCTCGTGGACGACCGGCTTGGACGGCCAGGGGAAGGAGGCCACGCCGAAGGTGGCGCGTACGGTCGAACCGCACGGGACGGTGCCGGCCGCACCGCGCACCTGAAGGGCCGATGAGGCGAAGATGACCGACCTCGTCTGCGTGACGGGCGGGTTGGTCCCGACGACCTCGGTGGACAGGGTCGTGAAGAGCTCCTTCGGCTCGGGCGCCGGGCCGCCGGGCGAGGGCGGGCCGGCGAGTCCGACCGTGCCGTAGAACTCGACGGTGGTGCCGGTGACATCGGCGCACACCCTGGTGGCCAGACCCGCCTGAAGACCCGAACTCCCGCAGGAGGTGGCGGTCTCGGCGGCAGCCGCGGGGGCGGCCGCGAAGGCGGGGCCGATCGAAAGGACGGTCAGGCCTGCGGCGCCGACCGCCAGAAGGGTCAAGCGGTTCATCGCAATTCTCCTCGTCATCGCGGATCGCCGCCCGGGACCCCCAGACGGCTTCTTATGTCATGTGATATTTCACATGGCATACGAATGGGAGATGGTCAGGAGTTGAACCGTTTCCGCCCAGGCCGTGACACCTTCACTGTGGGCGGCTCACCGCTCGGTCACGACCCCCGGGCCTCGCACGCGTGCGGGGAGCGCTCATCCGGCGGATGGAAGCAGGCCGTGATCGCCTTGCCGCCGTGGACGGCGTGCGCGTCCCACCCGTCGGCGAGGGCGTCGACGATGGCCAGGCCCCGGCCGGAGGTGGCCCGGGTGGAGGCCGGCCTGGGCGCGGGCAGCTCCGGGTCGTCGTCCGCCACGCTGACGTGCAGACAACAGCCGTCCCAGGTCAGGACGAGCCGGGCACTGCTGTGGGCGTGTACGTGCGCATTGGTGACCAGCTCCGACACCGTGAGCAGGACGGAGTGGACGGTGTCGGGGGCGCCGCCGGTCCACGGCAGGGTCTCCAGATGCGCCAGACACCACCGACGGGCCTCACGGACACCCAGGTTGACGGGAAACGACCGGGCCCAACCCACCGCTCGTACGGACACGTCCCCTCCTCACCCTCGCTCGACGCGAACGGGCATCAGCTGCGGCCGGCCCGGTGGCGGGGACGGTGCCCGTCCCCTCGGGTGACCAGCAGCAGGGCCAGCAGCATCGGTGCGATCAGCAGAACCATGATCCCCACGGCGATCAGTCTCCTCACGATCGGTACCTCTTCGACGTGTTCGACCTCTTCGCGTGTTTCCGCCGCGCCCCGGACGAAACCCCCGGCCGGCCGCCCGGCCCGGATTCGTCGTCCGGGGCGCTCAGGAACGTCAGGCGGTCACGGGGTGCAGTCGCGCGAACTCGTCGGCGAGCATGCCCATCATCACGACGTCGTGGTACCGACCGGAGAGGTACGCGAGCTCACGCAGTCGGCCCTCCTCCACGAAGCCGAGCCGACGGTGGAGAGCCAGTGATGCTTCGTTGTGTGCGAATATCCGCACTTGGCACTTGTGGTACCGGTTCTCCTCGAACATGAAGCGAAGCAGCAGGACCGCGGCTTCTGCCGCGTAGCCCTGACGACGGTGCTCGGCACCGATCGTGACGCCGTACTCGAACCAGCCCGTACGCGCGTCAGCCTGGTGGGAGCCGACGGCCCCCACTGTTTCCCCCGTGCCGACCGCTTCGACTGCCAGCTGGAAGCGGTCGGCATCGGGCGCGGCAGTCGCCCGTTCCCTGGCCCAGACGCGGTATCCCTCGGCGGACCGGGGCGGGCTGACCAGGTCCCCCAGACCCTCCTCGTCCACCGCGAAACCCATGAACGCCGTGGCGTCATCAGGCTCGATACCGCGCAGTCGCACCCGCTTGCCCACCCAAAACGATGTCATCCTGTATTGGATCATTCCGGGCTTCTCAAGTCCAGGCTTCCAAGGTGCTCACTGGGCCTGTGAACTGCACTTTCGGTGGGGCGCGTCGCGCGCCCGGCGGGAATCACCGGACACGCCGTGGATCAACGGCGCGAGGTCCGGCGCCGGTGGTCGGGACGGGTGGAGGTCGCCGCCAGCTCCCGGCTGGAGGCCTCGACCATGGCGCGCACCATCTCGTCCGCGGACGGTCCGGGGGTGCGGCACAGGGAGTCGAGGCTGTAGCCGTTCGGGGCGAGCCGCAGGAGGGTGTCGGCGATGTGGTGGCGCTGCTGCGCGAAGGCCGCGTGGTCGCCCCTGCCGTGCTCCTGGGCGGGCCGTGGCGCCGGTCCGGTCGTCGCCGTGTCGAGGTGGCCCTCGGCACCGACGGCGGACAGGACCTCGCGGAAGGTCTCGGCTTCGGAGCGCCCGAGGGCAGCCAGGGTGGTCGCCAGATCGTCGGAGACCGGTGCCTTGCGAAGCCGGCGGGCTTCCTTGAGATAGCGGTCGAGGATGAGGTGGAGGTACGAGCCGGCCGGGGGCGGGTCCTGGTCCATGGCGTCCAGGACGGCACTGAGCCACTCGGCCAGGCGCCGGCCCGCGAGTCCGAGCTCGTCCCAGCACTCTGTCCGCAGACTCTCGGCCAGGTAGCGGGCCCGTTCGAAGGCCTTGCGGCTCGGGGTCATGGGACTCGGGGCGTCCAGCGGGCCGTATGCGCCCCTCAGCCGAGGAGCGTGCTGCTCCGCGAGGGAGCAGAGCAGAGCCAGGTGGACGTAGACGTGGAAGGCCGCCATGGCGCGGTGGGCGTTCCAGCGGTTGTTCCCGTCGGGGCCCGGGACGTTCCACAGCGACACGACGCGGCGGACCTCGGCGGGCGCGTGCGGGGAGTCGTCGAGGTCGCGGACGAGCATGGAGTGGGCGTGCCGGAAGTCGTACAGCTTCTGGTGGAGGGCCTCGTGGAGCAGGTGCTCGGCCACCCACCAGGGGTTCTGGAGGAGCTTGCGGTTCAGGAAGACGATGCCGACCACGGTGAACTGCGAGCTCGACGCCCTGCCCTCCCAGGCGTCGGTCCCGGAGGTGATCCCGATCAGGTGGGTGTGGCTCAGGGCACCGCGGGAGGTCAGCGGGAGGAGTTCGCCGAGGAGGCGGTGGCCCTGGCGCAGCCGTTCAAGGTCGCTCTCGTCGGGTCGGTGCAGCCCGGCGTCGAACTGCTGCTCCACGAAGTGGTCGAACGTCCGCCCGAGAAGGCCGTCGTCCTGGCCGGGTGAGTAGATCCACGGTGTGTCGGACGGATCGCCGAGCCACCGCGCGCCGGCGGAACCGCCCTGCAGCGGTCCGTGGGCGGAGCCGGTTTCCACGTGCTGCGCGACGGCCTCGATCACCTGGGCACACAGCTGAGGGGACAGGGATTTCCGCCGGGGGCCGAAGGCCTCCTGGGCCAGCAGTTGTTGGACGGCCTGGCGCAGGAGCGGATCGCCCAGGGCGCGGTATTCGGTCTGGGGCCGGGCCCGTTGAAGCGCGGTCAGCAGGTGGCGGGCGGCCGGCACCGACTCGCCGAGGCCTTCGAGCCGGCGTTTGAACGCGAGATGCATCTGATCACGCACGTAGGGGCTGTCGCCGAACGGCTTGCGGGACAGTGCCGTGTCGAATGCGTTCAAGTCCATCTCTCGCCTTTCCGTCTGTGCCGTCCCGGCGCACCCGCGCGCCGTTCTCGTGTCGCCTGGTGGTGGTTCGCCGCGGCCGCTCGTGCCGCACGGTTCCCGGTGCGGCACGAGCGGGGGCACTACTGGAGATCGTCGACCTCCCCGGCGTCCACGACATCGGGGTCGTCGACCTCTCCGGCGTCCACGACATCGGGAGTGTCGTCATCGTCGTGGTGGTGGTGGCCGCCCGCGGCCTCCAGGAACGCGGAGGTCGCGTTGTGCTTGGCCTGCATCTCCTCGACCTCTTTGTCGGTCACCTCGCGGTCGAATTCGAGGATCACGCGGGATTCCGGCTTGCGGTTCCCGGGATTGCTGGATGCTCCCATGGCTCGGCGCCCTTCTCCGGAGGGGCGGCAATGACCGGCTCCGGTGTTCGAATACGGTGCGAAATTGCGGGACAACACCCCCCGTGCGAGCATCATTCATGCCCGTACTGCCCGCCAGTACCAGTTCGCGCGCCGGAAAGCCACCTGAACGGGCGTGCGTGCCGTAGGGGCTCGCGGTTCGGCGGAACGGGCACGTGGCCGCACGCGCGGAGGGCGGCCGGACCGGGTGGCGGGCATCCCGACCCAGGAGGCATGCCATGGAGCCGACGGCCACCACCACGGGGAGGTCGGGCGCGCGGTCCTGCGTCAGCCTGACGTTCGACCGCGAGATGTCGACGGCCGAGGTCGAGGGCCTCAAGCGGAGCCTGGGCGCGCGAACCGCCCTGCAGGTACCGGCCCCGGTCGGCGCCGGCTACGCCCGGGCCCGTCAGATCGGATTCCGCAAATCCTGCCGCCCCGAGGTGGGCGCGCTGATGTCCGTCCTCGCGGCGGCCGTCCCCACCGGCGGGCGGATCCTCGAACTCGGCACGGGAGTCGGCGTCGGCCTCGCCTGGATCGCGCACGGGCTGCGCTCCCGCGCCGACGTCGACGTCGTCAGCGTGGAGATCGACCCGCGGAAGTCCGCCCTCGCCTCAGGCGCGGGCTGGCCCGACCGGGTGACGCTGGTGGTCGGCGACGCCAAGGAGGTCGTCCCGTCCCTGGGCGAGTTCGACCTGATCTTCCTCGACGTCCCCGGTCAGCTGAAGGCCGCCCTGCTCGACGGCGCCATCACCGCGCTGAGGCCCGGCGGGCAGCTCCTGATGGACGACATGAACCCGTACTGGGGCAAGGGCAGGACCCGCCTGCCCCTGCACGGGGACGACCCCGGACGGGTGCTGGAGGACTCCAGGGTCACCTGTGCCCTGCTCCAGTACGCGAGCGGCATGATCCTCGCCGCGCGCCTGCCCGACGAGGAGCCGTCCGGTAACTGATCAAGTGCGCGGGCTGCGGTCCGTCGCCCTGGAGCCGGGGCGACGGGCCAGGGTGACGGACGGGGGGGGGACGGACCGGGGCGACGGACCGGGCTGCCGGTCGGTACCGACACACCCGTCCGGTTGCGGTGGATCGCCTGCGCGGTCGACGAGGATCGCACGGCGGCCGGCACCCGCGTCCCGGAGAAGGCGGCCGTCCGCGACGCTCGCACCCGGCATCGGCGGAACACGGCCCGCTTCGGCGGAACGCGGCCGCGTGGGCGCGAGGTCCGCTCCCGGCGTCGCCCGAGCAAGCCCGTCGCCCTTCCCGCCTCGTCGGAGTCGCCATGGCACCACCCCCGGACCCACCCCGCCCACGCCGCTCCCGTACGTCGCTCCTGCCGGTCCTGCTTCCGATCGCGGTCCTGATCGTGGTGGCCGTGTCCGTGGGGTCGTGGCTGCAGTTCAGCGAGCGGCAGGCGATCGACACCTGGAGTTCACGGCGCACGAGCGGCTCCCGACCAGGGACCTGCAGGTCGCGATCACGGGTGGGGCGATCAGCGACTACCCGTTCGACACCTACGAGAAGCCACCGGACTGGTGCGGCATCGCGGCCGCCGAATCCGGCCGTGAGGCTCCGCCTCTGGGTCCGAGCCCGAGGGAGGGCTCAGGACGGGAACTCCCCCGGTCAGCCGCGTGGGCGTGAGCCGGTCGGACTGCCGGCCCGCATCTGGGGACCTTCGGGACCGCCAAGGCGGGAAGTGGGTCGTGTGAGCGTCGGGAATCCCCCGTCACGGCCAGAACGGCATCCCCATCACAGGGCTGGGAGATCCGGCCGAGGCCTGATCGCGATCCGCTACGCTTGCGCCGGACGATCATGGTACGGGGGCGGGCATGGCGGCGCACAGCACAGGTGAACGGTTGCGGGACGAGGATCCGCGGGACATCGCGGGATACCGGCTTCTCGCCCGAATCGGCGAGGGCGGCATGGGGACCGTCTACCTGTCCCGCTCCCGCGGCGAGCAGCCCGTCGCGCTCAAGGTGATCCGGCGCGAGTACGGCAGCGATCCCGGCTTCCGGCGCCGCTTCGAGCAGGAGGTCCGGGCGGCCCGCCGGGTACAGGGTTACCACGTGGTCCCGGTCGTGGACCACGACACCACCAGCGAACAGCCGTGGCTGGCCTCGATGTTCGTTCCCGGTCTGTCCCTGCACGAGATCCTCGTCGCACACGGCCCGCTCCCGCTGCCCGCCGTCCTCAAGCTCGTCGGCTGTACCGCGCGAGCACTCACCGCGATCCACACCGCCGGCATCGTGCACCGGGATCTCAAGCCCAGCAACATCCTGCTGAGCGACCAGGGCCCGTACGTCATCGACTTCGGCATCGCCCGCGCCGCCGACGCCACCCAGGTCACCGCGTCCGGCGGCATCGTCGGCACCCCTCAGTTCATGTCCCCCGAGCACGCGCTGGGGGAGCCGGTCGGACCTGCCTCGGACGTCTTCTCGCTCGGCCTGATCGCCGCTGTCGCCGCCACCGGCCGCCACCCCTACGGTGACGGTGGCGCCCTCACGCTCGCCGCGCAGATCGCCAACACCGCCGTGCGGCCGCCCCGCCTCGACGACTATGACGACACACTGCGCTCGCTCATCGAGCGCTGCCTGTCCCCCGACCCGGTCCGCCGTATCGGCACAGAGGATCTGGCCGCCCTCTGCGAGCGGTCCGCCGGCCACTCCCTGAACGACTTCACGGGGTGGCTGCCACAGCCACTGGCCGAGGAGTTGGCCGCGCGCAGGCGTGCCGCACTCACGCCGGGTCCCGAGCCGACGGTCACCGGCTCAGGGCCGCACCCGCCCCACGGCCCCACCTTTGCCGCCGCCCCGACCGTTGCGCCGTCCCCGCCGCCGTACGCCCCGACGGTACCGGCCGCCCCGCAGCGTACGCGGACCGGCCTCGTCGTCGGCGGAGCCGTCATGGCCGTCGTCCTGGCCGTGGTCCTGACCTGGACGGTGGCGCGCTCCGACGGAACCGCGGACGGTGCGCGGGAGCAGGGCGACGGCAAACGGTCGGAGCAGCCGACCCACGCCGCCGTCCCTGGTCCGACGGCCTCCCCCTCACCCTCCGACGACTCCGGGTACGCCGTCATCTTCCGGGACCGCCCCCTTACGCTGCGCTCGCCGAGCGGGGCCAACATCGTGACGGTCGACCTCGACGTCCCTCAGGTGGTACAGGACTCCGCGGGCCGGGAGATCCAGCTCAGTGAGATCTCGGGCGGCAGGTGGGAGTTCTCCACGCCGATGGGCAAAAGCGGCGGAAAGACATCGCAGCAGTGCCTGCAGGGCGCCCAGGCCGATGTGCTGCCCAAGAAGATCGAAGCGAAGGAACTGCCCGCCACACTCCCCGTCGGGGCGCTGATCTGCACGGTGACGACCGAGCACCGGCTGGCGATGCTGGAGGTCACCGGCATCACCCCCGGCCACGGCAACCTGCCCGACTACACCACCCGGCTCACCCTCTGGCAGCAGCGGTAACAGCGGGAGGCAACGCAACGCTCGCGGCGCTGCAGCACCTGCGTTCGCCGGCCGGTCCCCGAACGGCCCCACCTCCTTGGACAGGGCCACGACGACGGACGGCATCCACCCATCACTTGTCCCATATATCCAGCAGTTGATCGGCCGCACGGAAATTATCGGGTGAATCCACGTTGCACACCACGGTCACGGCGGTGTTGCGGTCCGGGCTCACCTTGAAGGTGCTGTGGAATCCCTCCCAGTCACCGCGATGCACCAGGCTCTTGTCGGGGAGCAGGAGGATTCCGGCTCCGTACCGCCCTTCGTCGATGCCGCGCCGGCGCAGGACGTCACCCACGCTCACCGCTCCCCGCGTGACTCCGGTGAGCAGTTCCGTTCCGCCGACGCGACCCGTGCGGTAGTTGTCGGCCCAGCGGACGAATTCCCCGGGAGTGGTCTGGACGGACCCGTCTCCGTACTGTTTCCAGGGGGAGGAATTGGGAGTGAAGGATCCGTTCTTCTCATCGTACGACTTTGCCTTGCCGGCAACGTCCGCCGCCGGGGACAACGTCATGCGCAGGTGCAGGGGGGTGAAGAATTCCTGTTGGAGAAAGGCCGGGAACGGCTTGCCGGTGACCTTTTCGACGACATGCGCCAGGAGGACGTAGTTCGAGTTGGAGTAGGCGAATCGCTTACCTGGCGGGTCTTCCGGCTGGGAGGCGAGGATGGCCGCGATCGCTTCCTTCTGGCCGGCCGGATCCGTCAGCTTGATTCCCTTGGCCTCCAGCAGATCCTGGTAGTCGGTGATGCCGCTGGTGTGACGCATCAGGTCGCCCAGCGTGATCTTCCGCGTCCATGCGGGCGGGTTGTCGAGGTATCCGGACAGGGGGTCGTTCAAGGTGAGTTGGTGCCGTCCGGCCAGCAGGAGGACGGCGTCTGCGGTGAATTGCTTGGAGTTGGACGCCATGTCGAAGACGGTCTTCGGGGTGATGGCGCGCCCGGTCGTCAGATCGGCCTTCCCCCTCCCCGCCTCCCAGATGACGTCACCACGTCTGCCGACCGCTGCCGCGCAGCCCGGGCCATCGGCGGAGGGCACGAGTTTCCGAAGGACCTCTGCGCTCCGTTTTTCGCGGTCGTCGCCGGTCGCGTGTGCCTGCGGGTGTGCGACAACGACCAGTAGGACCGACACCATGGCACCCCCGGCGGTACACAACGACACCATCCGATTCACGGACACCACCTTCATTCTTGAGGTCCGGAAGCTACGGTGCGTTCACTTCGGGGTGATCGTGAACGGTTGCCACCCGAGGCCTGCCACGCAGCCGGTGTCGGGCGCGGTCGGACGGGCCAGGAAGGACGCCAGGACCTTCTGGGCGCAGGGCGACTGCGGGACCGCCCAGTGCCCGATGCCGGGAATCTGCACGGTGGTCGAACGGGGCAGCGTACGGGCGGTCTTCTGAGCCCAGCTCGCCCCGGTCTTCATGTCGAACGTCCCGTTGAGGAAGAGCGTCGGGACCGTGCTGACGGGGGCCGCCCGCATCGTGGCCGTGCGGTCCGGCACGTTCCAGACCCGGCACACCTGGTCCTGGAAGGCCAGTTGGGGCGCCTGGGCCAGGACCGGGTCCGGCCAGTCGGGGAAGGCCTTGCGGCCCGCCTCCAGCACATCGGACGCCGAGTGGTCCGGCACCCATTCGCTGCACACCACCGAGTTCGTCAGTCCGTGGGCGGTCTGGCCGACGGTCTGGACCGCGCCGGCGGCGCGGGCGCGGGCGAAGCGCTCCGGGTTCCCGCGGCCGAGTTCGTCGATCGCCGCGGGCACGTCCTTGAACGGGATCGCCTTGGCGACGAGCAGGTTGACCAGCGCGCCGCCGTCGAGGACGACCTTCACCGGCTCTCCGCCCTGCGGCGGCCGGACGTTCAGCGTCAGCGGGTGGGCCTGCAGCTTGCGCACCTGCTCGTTCAGGGTGCGCGCGAGGTCCGGGTAGCGGCTCTTGCAGCGGGGTTCCGCCGCGCAGGCCTGGTAGAGGCGGTCGAGCCCCTCCCGGGCGCCGGCCCAGGCGAAGGGCAGGGAGACGTACTGCGGAGGGGCGATGGAGTCGAACGCCACCGCGCGGATCCCCTGGGGGTGCAGGCGCAGGTAGGTCATCGCCAGGTTGCTGCCGTAGGAGTGGCCGTACACGTTCCATTGCCTGATGCCGAGCGCCGTGCGCAGGTCGGCGAAGTCGGCGGCATTCTCGGTGCTGTTGTAGGCACTCAGGTCGGTTCCGTCGGACGTCAGGCGGTCCCGGCACCGCTTCACCGCGTCGAGCATGAGCCTCTGCGTCTGCGGTGCGTAGGAGGGGAGCCCCACGGAGGTGGCGTAGAAGCGGTCCAGTTCCGGGCAGGCGAGGTCGGGCTTGTCGTAGAGATTGCCGCGCTGGGCCATGACGATCAGTTCGCGATCCCGGTTCAGGCCGGAGGAGACCAGGAACGGGATGTCGTCGAAGGTCTCGCCACCGGGGCCGCCCGACATGAACACCACGGGGTCCTGGGCGGGCTTCGCCGACGTGGCCGGGATGACCGCCACGGCCAGGCGGATGACCCGGCCGCCGGGACGGGCGCGGTTCTCCGGGACCTCCAGGAATCCGCACCGGGCAGTGGCCAGCGCTTCGATCGGCTCATGCGTCCTGGGGCAGGGACCCGGCACGAATCGTGACGCGGCGGCCTTGCCGGGGCCGGTGGTGCCGGTGGTACCGGCATTCGGTGGTGCGGCGGCCGCCGGTGTCGGGCCGAGTGCTGCCAGGAGGGCCAGGAGGGCCCCGGCAGGCGCCACCTTGTTACGGAAGCCGTGCTCTGCCATGGGAGATCCTCCGCCGCTCGACGGCCGCCCCGCTGGGCGACGCCGCGGCGGTGCGGGCGGAACGCACACCACCAACGCTACTCGCTGGTCCGAGTCCGTGCACACGGACGGTCGCCGGCCCGGTACGCCGCGCCGCTCACGGGGATCCCGCCCGGCCGGGGCCGCCTCCGGGAGCGTCTCGTACGCGGACAACGGCCCTTCCGGCAGACTCCGATGCCCGGTCATTCGGTGTCCGGATGCCGAGGGCCCCACCTGTGGAGCGGCCGGTGCGGGGCCATACGACCGTGACCGTTCGGGGGCCTGCTCCCGGGGTGGCCGACCGTGAGCGGAAAGCGGCGGCGGTTCACATGTCCGGCAGAACGAGGAAGACTTCGGAGAACGTCAGGCCGTGCCGGTCGTTCACCCTCCCGCACGGGCACGCCAGGGTCACCAGACACCAGTCACCACAGGTCACCGTCCAGGGGCCGTCCGCATGCGCGCATCCGGGGCAGCGGACGGTGTCGGCCGTCCACACGCCGCGGGCGGGTCTCCCGTAGTGCCGGAAGCGGCCCCCGTACCGGACCTGCCAGGGAGCCGCTTCTGGCGTGCGCGAACTGACCCCGGACGGGGGCGGGGCCGCCAGTGCGGCGAATAGCGCGATCAGGTCGGGCAGGAGGGCTTCGCCCGCATCGGTCGGCGGAACGGGCAAGCCTGCCGCCGTGCCCTGGGGAGTCGGGTAGCGCGGAGCCGCCGCCGCGGCCGGCGGATTCGGGGCGGCGGACCACGGCAGGAGGGCGCGCGCCACAGCGGCCAAGAGGGCGGCCGCCGACGGACTGACGGAGCCTGCGTCGAGGTGGTGAACGGCGGTGCGCCAGATCCGCTGGAGCCGGCGGTCCCGGTCGACCGCCCGAGCCCCGGCGCTGTCGGCCCCCCGTGCGGGGAGTGGAGCGGCGAGGCGGGCGAGGACCTCGGCCGCCGCGGCGGTGTCCGCTGCGGCGGGGCGCCATTCCCCGGCGGCCAGCAGCTGTCGGGCGCGGCCCGACTCGCGGTTGAGGGCGCGGAGCAGCAATCCCTGAGTACGGGACATCGTCACCGGAACATACTGCCCGCTCGACGCTGCGCCAGGTTCTCGGCCGCCCCGGGCGACCCGTCCGGTGCCGGGCTGCGTCGTGCGTGAGGGCCGCCGTCAGTACGAGTGGTCGACCGTGACGTCGGCCGCCAGCCTGAGCGCGGCTTCGGCCGGTGCCCCGCGCAACCCCAGCAGGGTGAGGGTCAAGGCATCGATCACCGTGAGGTGGGCCAGTCGGCTGGCGACGGTCTCCAGTCCGAAGACCAGGTCCTGGCCGCCCGCGACCAGCGCGCAGTCGCTGGACTCGGTCAGGGGCGAGCGGGCGTAGCTGGTGAGGGCGACGACCGGAGTCCCGGCTTGCCGTGCGCGCCGGGCGGCGTCCACTGTGCTGCGCGTGGCTCCGGTATGGCTGATGGCCAGGCACGCGTCGGCAGGGGTCAGTTGCGAGGCGGCCAGCTGCGCGGTCAGCGGGTCAGCCGGCGCGTCGACCGCGCAGCCCAGCGCACGCAGCCGGTAGGCGGTGTCCAGTGCGACCGCGCCGGACAGTCCCGCGCCGACCACCAGCACCCGGTGGGCCGCGTCGATCGTTCGGGCGGCCGCGCGCAGCCGGTCCGGGGTCACGGTCGTCACCACCCCGTCCAGCGCCTCCCGGGCGGCGCGGACCGTGTCGGTCAGGGCACGGGCGGCCGGGTCCTGGTCACGGGATGGCTCGGGGGCCGGCGCCTGCCGGGCGGCGGCGATCTTCAGCTCCTGGTACCCGCGGAACCCCAGCCGCTGGCAGGCCCGTACGACGGAGGAAGGCGCGGTGCCGGCCAGCGTCGCGACGTCGCTGACGCTGAGGTGCACCAGCTCGGCGCCCTTGTCCAGGACGACCTGCGCGACGCGTGCCTCGGTGTCGCGCAGCTCGGACAGGTGGGCCCGGATGTGGGCGGCGAGCCCGCCCTGTGTGGAATGAATTTCCATAGGGGTACCCTACCAAGGAATCTCATTCCATCATCAGTCGTGGGGAGCCCACGTGCCCACAGCCCTGCCGCCCATGACGGGCGCCGCCGCCGTGCCCGTCGTCGTCCTCGCCTCCGCGCTGCTGCACGCGGTCTGGAACGGCCTCACCCACGGCCTGCGTGACAAGCTGGCCGGCTTCACGCTCATCAGCCTCGCCTCCGCCGGCTGCGGGGCCGTCCTCGTCTGCCTCGCCCCCGTGCCCGATCGGGCGGCCTGGCCGTACATCGCCGCCTCCGCCGCACTGCAGGTCGCGTACCAGCTCCTGCTCCTGCGCGCCTACCAGCTCGGCGACTTCGGTCAGATGTATCCGACGGCCCGGGGCACCTCGCCCGTCGTGGTGGCCCTGGTCTCCACCGCCCTCCTCGGTCACGCCCTGCCCGTCGGCCAGGCCCTCGGCATCGCGGTGATCGCCTGCGGCCTGGTCGGCCTCGCCGTCGCCGACGGCGTCCCCCGCCGCGCCCAACTGCCCGCGCTGGCCGCCGCGCTCGGCACCGGCGTGATGATCGCCTCGTACACACTCGTCGACGGCACCGGCGTCCGGGCTTCCGGCAGCGTGATGGGCTACATCGCCTGGCTCTTCCTCTGCCAAGGGCTCGTCCTCCCCCTGATCGCATGGGCCCTTCGGGGCCCCGCCCTGCTGACCGCCCTGCGCCCGCTCTACCGCCGTGGGCTGACCGGCGGGCTGCTCTCGCTCCTCGCGTACGGGCTCGTGGTCTGGGCGCAGTCCCGCGGCGACCTCCCCACCATCGCCGCCCTTCGGGAAACCAGCATCGTCTTCGGCGCCCTGATCGGCGCGGTGGTGTTCCGCGAACGCCTCGGCCACCGGCGCATCACAGCGAGCATCGCCGTCCTGGCGGGCATAGCGCTACTCCAACTCACCGCCGGCCCGTGAGGGCGGGCTCGGGAACCCGGCCCGCCAGGACATTCGGAGCGCGGGCGTCGAGCCGTGGCGTCCGGCCTGTGCGCGGGCGCGATCCCGTAGCGACGTTTCGGGGACGGACCGCGGTCGCCGAAAAGCCGGGCGTCGGGCCACTGCTCCGGGCCCCATCCTGGTGGCGCTTCCGGTCCGGCTGTACTTCGGGAGCGGCCTGCCACAGCCACGCCCTTCACTGGCTCGGGCGGGCTCCTACGGCCCCGGCAGGCCGCGTTCGGGTGGGGCTACATGCCTACATGCCCCAGATCCGGGCCATGAAGAAGCCCGCGACCATGAGCGTCCCCACCACGATCAGGAAGACGAAAACGCCCGGGTGCTCCCAGAGACCTCCGTCCGCGCGCTCGCGGTGAGCGGATGCTGTCGAACCTTCCGCCGGCGGCGTCTCGCCGGGCGGCACTCTGGATGTTGACATGTGATCCTCCAAGAATGCTTGATCTCCCTGGCCACAGGTCGCAGTCCGCACGTCGATACCGTGTAGTGGGGCGGGCAGGAGTCTGAGCCGTACCTTCAGCCCCGAACCCAGCCCGGTGAACCCGGAAGCGCCGGTCTGTGGGCAAGCGTCCCCGCACACGAGACGTCGGCAAAGTCGCATCGTTTCTGCAGCGATACGCAGCGATACGCAGCGAAATCGACCTCCATGGGCATCTCAGGACCAGACCCGGCCGGGCAAATGCAGGGGCGCCTGATCCGCCGACACGCACGGCCGTGGCTCCGGGGGCCTCATTTCAGGGTAGGGACCTTCCATGAAGCCGATCCGTGAGCACCAGGCAAAGGCCGCAGAGCGGGAGCGGCTGCTGCGGTACGGCGCTGTTGCCGCCGCCGTGGCCACGACAGCGGTCGTGGGCTCGTTGCCCGTCGATCCGGCAGGCTCCTGGTACCGGCGCCTGCGCAAGCCGGTCTGGCAGCCGCCGTCGTGGTTGTTCGGTGTGGTGTGGCCGCCGCTGTACGCCTCCCTCACCCTGGCCGGCGGGCATGCGTTCGGCCGGGCCCGGGGCATGGAGCGGAAGGGGCTGGCCCTTGGCCTCGGGGCGAACCTGTTCCTGAACGCCGCTTGGCCCTGGCTGTTCTTCGCCTGCCGCAGCCCGCGGGCCGGGCTGGCCGGCACACTGCTGTTGGACGCCAGCAACGCGGAGCTCATCCGGCGGATGGCCCGCTTCGACGCGGTCGCGGCCCGCACGCTGCTGCCCTATGCGGCCTGGTGCACCTTCGCCACCGCGCTGAACACCTCGATCGCGCGGCGCAACAACGACTGAGGGTTCAGGCCGGGTGCCCACGGTGGCAGGCCGACCCCCGCCGACCCTGACGAGCCAGTCGCGCTCGGCCTCGTACCGCGTGCCCTTGCGTGCGGATCGGTCTCCGGCGTACGCACCCGGCGGGGTGCGTGATCCCGCTCCGGCCGCATACCCGCCATCCCTGCACGAACTGCTTGAAAGCACACTGGCATCCGCCCGGGCCCATCCCGACCTGCACATACGTCGCTGGGCTGCCGCAGCAGACCACGACGCAGTCTGAGGCGCCCTTGTGGACCGCGACTCGATCTGTTCGACCGTCAGCGATTGATCACACCGTCACGACAGCGAGCATCGACGCCAACCGTCACGCCATGTGCGGTTGCAGTACTAGGCCGACCGGCCCCGCTGCCGCAGCAGCGTCCGCAGGTTATCGCGGGCCTCGTCCAGCCCGGCGTCGGCGGCCCTGCGGAACCATTCCTCCGCCTGTGGGAGGTCCCCCGTGTGCCACGCCTGGACCCCCAGGGCGTTCATCGTGACGGGATGCCCGCCCTCCGCCGCCTGGCGCCGCCACAGTCCCGCCTGCATGGTGTCCCCGCGGAGGGTCAGCAGCCGGGCCAGCCGGAGCATGCCGTCGGTGTGCCCGGCGTCGGCGGCCAGCCGGTACCAGTGCGCCGCGTCCCCGAGCTCGCCGATCCGCTCCAGCCGGGTGCCCTCCTTGACCATCGCGGCCGGGTCCACGATGTCCGTGTACGCCCGGTTCCTGGCCAGCGCCAGCCTGCCGACGGTACGGGTGTTGCGCTGCTCGGGGCGCGGATGCCCCTTGGCGGGCAGCGCCCGCGCCAGGTGCTCGTGGATGCCCAGCAGCGTGAGAAACTCCGCGGCGTCCTCCGACCCGCGGTGCAGCAGGTCGAGCAGCTCACCCGTGTACGCCGTGTACCGCGCAGCCGACGGGGCGTGGGACGGCCGGTTCGCGGGCGAGGAGGCGAGGGTGCACGTCCCGGACACCTCCAGCTGGCCGGAGACCACCGAGGTGTCCGCGGCCATCAGGTCGATGGCCTGCCCGGAGAAGCAACAGTCCAGGACGAGGACCCGGCTGGCGGCCCGGGCGGTCGCCAGGGTACGGCGTACCAGCCCGAACGGCACCCCGGTCCAGGCGATCAGTGCCGGATCGCTGGAGGTTCCGGGCAGCGAGAGGTACAACTCCCCGTCCGGGCCCACCAGTCCGTGTCCGGCGTAGTAGACCAGCAGGAGGTCCTCCGCCTCCGCGGCAGCCGCCACCAGGTGGGCTCCGACGGCGGGGAGGCTCTCCTCGTCGGGCCTGGGCAGGCAGTGCGCGCCCGACAGGGCCGTCCCCCACGGGCTGCGCAGCACGTTCGCCAGGTCCTCGACGTTGTTGCGTACGGCGGGCAGATCGGGCAGACCGGGATCGGTGTACCTGCTGGACCCCAGCAGCAGCGCCCGGGATCTGAGCGGGTCGGGCAGGGGCATTCACCGCTCCAGGGCTCGGCGCACCACGGCTTCCACGTCCATCTCCGGCACGTCCCGCACGGTGATCCGTACGCTCCGCCCGTCGGGGCCGGTGACCTCGATCTCGGCGGACGGGCGGCGGTGCCTGATCCACACCGACAGCGAGGCGGCCAGCGCCGTCCCTGCTCCGCCCGCGCCGAGGGCCACCACGAGTACGTCGGCCAGCGCGCCCATCTCGCCGGCGCGCGGCGGTGGCCGCTCGATCGCCGCCCGGCCGCGGAACTCGTCCTCCCGCGACAGCCAGCCGGCCAGATCGGCCAGCTCCGCGGCCGCCCCGTCGCCGGTCAGCCGGACCCATGCCCGCACCGCGTCCTCCTCTTTTTCGCCGCTCAACCCAGACCCCTCGCTTTCTGTACGGCCCTCAGGTCGATCAGTGCGGTAGGGCTGCCGGCGTCGACCGCCAGCCGGCACCACCGTTCCGCATCGGCCTGGTGTCCCATCTCGGCCAGCACCAGCCCGAGCAGGGCCATGGCGTTGTGGCTGCTGGCGGTGGCGGATCTGAGCAGCCACAACTCGGCCCCCTCCAGATCCCCGCGGTCCTGGTGCAGCCGCCCCATGTGAAACATGCCGAACTCGTGCCCCGCCTCGGCGGCCCGCAGGTACCACCGCTCCGCCTCCGCGAGGTCCCCGGTCTCCTCGGCCCGCGCCCCCACCTGGAGCATGGCCAGGGCGTCCCCGCCGTCACCCGCCTTGCGGAACCACTTGTCGGCCTCCGCATCGCCGCCGCGCTTCTGCAGGACGACGGCCAGCCTCATCGTGGCGTGCTGGACCCCAGCGTCGGCACCCTGGCGGTACCACCGCTCGGCCTCGGTGAGTTCGCCGCGTTCCTCCAGAAGCCCGCCCAGGGCGCCCATCGCCAGCGGCATCCCGGCCTCTGCCGCCCGCCGGAACCAGCTCTCGGCCTCGCCCGCCCGGCCCGCTTCGTCGAGCAGCATGCCCAGCAGGGCCATCGAGCGCAGGTGCCCGCTCTCCGCCGCCTTGCGGTACCACTCCTCGGCCTCGGCCGTCCTGCCGAGCTGCTCCAGCATCATGCCCAGGTCGAAGGCCGCCGGGACGTGCCCGACCGTGGCGGCCCACCGGAGCATCGCCTCGGCCTCGGCGTGTTGCCCGCGCTGTCGTACGAGGCTCGCGGTGTGGGTGACCACCTCGGCCATGACGCCGAAGGCCTCCTCCGCGGACACGCCCTCGGCCTCCGCCTCCGGCACGATCGTCGAGGCCTTCCGCAGCAACGACTCCGCCTCGGCCGGGTCGTTGCGCTGCTGCGCCAGACGCGCGAGCTCCCGTAACACCTGGACTCGGATGAGGGCGCTGCCCTGTGCCTCGGCCGCCCTGCGGTACAACTGCTGGGCCCCGGCGATGTCGTTGCGCCGCTCCAGCAGGTTCCCGGCCTTCCACATGCCGAAGACACTCCCGGCCTGCGCCGCCTTCTCGTACCACTCCAGCGCCCCGGCGAGGTCGCCGCGTTCCTGTAGGATCCCTCCAAGGGCCCCCATGGCGAAGGCGTGCCCGGCCGCCGCAGCGGCCCGGGTCCACTTCTCGGCCCCGGCGCTCTCCCCGCGGTCCTTCAGCAGCCCGGCCAGCCGGATCATGCCGTCGGCGTGCCCCGCCTCGGCGGCCCGCCCGTACCACTGCTCGGCCCCGCGCAGATCACCCCGCTGCTCCAGCACCCACCCCAAGGGCACCATCCCCCTCGGGTCGCCGCGTTCAGCGGCCTTGCGAAACCTCCGCTCCGCCTCGTCCATGGGCCCCCTTCCCTCGTCGGCAGAGGCAGCTTGCCCGGGTCCGGGCATGATCACACAGGGAGTTCGGCGTCTCACCGGGCGCTGCTGCCGGCCGCCCCGGTGGCGGCGCCGAACAGGACCCGGCCCAGGTCCGGCACGCTCGGCCCGAACATCAGGACGCCCAGCGGGACGTCCAGCACCGGCTGGTGCGTCACGCCCAGCACCACCTGCGCCCACGCGCGATCGTGGTCGCCCTGGCGCCTGCTCGGCCGCCCGCGGACCGCGGCCGGTGGCGCCGTGTCCGCCTCCCCTTGCCGGTTGGAGATGTCCCCGTCCTCGGAGCAGTCGGCACGGCTCGGCCCTCGGCCTCCAGCGGCAGCTGGAGGCCGAGGGCCGAGGGCCGGGGGGGCCGTCAGCAGTGGCCCACGCTGGTCTGGCCGGCTACCAGTGACGAGTGGACGTAGCCGGTCCCCGCGTAGCTGGAGACGCGGAACCAGCGGTTGGAGGCGTAGTTCGAGCTCGGCGGGTACACCCACTGGCTGTCGGTCCAGCACAGCATCGTGACGCCGGTCCCGTTAGAGAGGTAGCCGAGCGAACCGCAACCGGTGTTGGCGCAGGTGCGCTCGTTCGCCCCGCCGCTGTTGGACGAGATGTAACTGCCGGCCGCGTCGGCGCCGCCGGCGCCGAAGAGCAGACCGGTCAGGGCGACGGCGGCCGCGGCGGCGGCCAGTCCGGCCCGGGACCGCAGAGTGGTGGTCGTCATGCGCATCGTCGTTCTCCTCGGGAGACTCGCGGTGGTGTGCGGCGCCCCGGCCGATCCGGCGGCGCTCCACCAGAGAGCCATCCCGACCGCGGCCGGGGGAAGGAGGAAACCGCAGGTCGACCAGGCCCGTACGGCGGTCCGTACAACTCCGTACAGCGCGGCCGGGTCGCGCGGGCCCACCGGACCGGCCCGCTCACCGGCACGGCGGCGCGTACGGCAGTCCGGGGACGAGCTGGGCCCATTCCTGTGCGGTGATGACCGTCCCCGCGCGCTCGCACAGCCTCCGGGCGATCTCCTCCTCGTCGCGGGACCACACCAGGGCGGCCGGGCCCGCACCGCCGGCCGCGAGGGAGCGGCCGTCCGGGCTGTAGGCGACGGCGTACGCCTTCCCTCCGAGGCCGCTCAGCACGGTGCGGGGCCGCGGCCGCCGCGGATCACCGGTGTCCCACAGCCAGACGGTGCCGTCCGTACTGGCGGCGGCGAGCGTGCCGCCCTCCGGACTGAACGACAGGGCGTACACGTAACCACTGGGCCCCGTCAGCCTCGGCCCGGCTGTCCGCGCCCGGTCTCCGCTCACGTCCCACAGCCACACGTCCCGGTCCGCGGTTCCGGCCGCCAGGATCCGGCTGTCGGGGCTGAACGCGACGGACATGACGTAGCTGCCCGGCCCGCGCAGGGTGGACTCCAGCACCGGCCGGCCGCCGCCCTCCGGCAGCCGCCACAGCAGTACCTGCTTGTCGACCGTGCCGGCGGCGAGCCACCGCCCGTCCTGACTGAACGCCACCGAATAGACGTAGTTCGTCGGCTCCGACAGTTCCGCCGAGAGCTCCGGGTGCGCCGGATCCCCCGTGTTCCAGACGCGTACGGTCCGCCCCTCGCTGCCCACGGCCAGGATTCGGCCCGTCCGGTCGAAGGCCGCGGACTGGATGGTTCCGGCGCCGCCGGTCAGGGGCTCTCCGTAGGGCACGGCCCGGTCGGGGCGGGAGATGTCCCACAGCCACAGCTTGCCCTCCCGGCCGCCCACCGCGAGGGTGCGGCCGTCCGGGGTGAAGGAGACCGTCGCGGAGTACCCCGTGGGATTCGTCATCGGCGGCCCCACGGGGCGCGGGGTTTGGGGATCGGTGACGTCCCACAGCTGTACGTCACGCGCCGCGACGGCGAGCAGCTTCCCGCCCGGCGCGTATCCGATCGCGTTGACCGTGCCCTGGAAGCCGCGCAGCGGGCGGGGAGGCAGCTGCCACAGGCGCACGGTCCCGTCCGCGGCACCCGTCACCAGCTGCTGCCCGCCGGGATGGAACGAGAGCGAGGTGACCGGTCCCGGGTGCGGGAACACTCCGGCGAGGACGCGCGTCCGCGCGTCGTACAGGCGCACCTGGTTGTCCGCGCTGCCGGTCGCCAGCCACTGCCCGTCGGGGCTGTGGGCGACCGCGTTGACGTAGCTGGCCGGTCCGTCGGGCGCGGCCGGGCCCCCGCCGATCACCGCGGGGGCGTCGGGGCCCGCGCCCGGGGCGGGTACGTCCCACACCCGGGTGGACCGGTCCTGGCTCCCGGCGGCGAGCCGTGCGCCGTCGGCGGTGAAGGCCAGGGCGAACACCGGGCCGGCCGCCCCGGTCAGCGGTTGCCCGTACGCGTTCGGGTGGCCGGGTTCTGCGAGGTCCCACAGGCGTACGGAGCCGTCCGCGCCGCCTGCGGCCAGCAGGACCGGGCCGGGGCCGGGCCGGAACGCCACCGTGTGCACCGCCCCGGTGAACCCGGTGAGCCGCAGACCGGTTGCGGCCGACGGGGCGGAGCCCCCGTCCGTGGGCGCGGCCGTCACCGCCGGGTCCGGCATCAGGTACCACAGGTACACCCCACCGTCGCCGCCCGCCGCGGCCAGCGTCTTGCCGTCCGGCGCGAAGGCCACCCCGTACACGGCCGAATCCGGCCCCTTGAACGACCGGGGCGCGGCCGTCGGCGGACCGGTGCCCGACGGCTCCCACACCCGTACGGTCCCGTCCCCCGACCCGGCCGCGATCCGCCGGCCGTCCGGACTGAAGGCGAGCGCGTACACGGTGTCGGGGAACGTCACCGGCGCCACTCCCAGCGGTCGCGGCCGCTGAGGATCGCGCAGGTCCCACAGCGCGACCTGGTGGTCCAGGCCGCCCGCGGCGAGGGTATGCCCGTCCGGGCTGAGGGCCACCGCCTGTACGACGCCACGGAACGCGAGGATCCGGGTCACGGCAGGCAGCGCCGAGGCGTCCATCAGCGCTTCCCGGGCCTCTGCCGTGGGAGCCGTACGGTAGGCCACCAGACCGAGTTGCGCGGAGAGGGCGAGGTCGCTGCCCCGCAGCCGTTCCGCGCGCGCCGCCACCAGCCGGGACAGGGCGACGGCCTGCTGTCTCTCCGCGTCACGGCGCTGGACCACGGCGACACCGGTGAGCAGGCCCGAGAGGACGACCAGCAGCGAGAGCAGGACGAGGAGCCGGCGCAACCGCCGGGCGCCGCGCCGCTCACGTCGGACGCGGCCGTCCTCCGCCAGCCTGCTCGCGTCGAGGAATTCGCTGTCCCCCGCGTCGAGTTCCGGGGCGTGGCCGCTGTCCAGGGCCCAACCGGATGCCACGGCCAGGCGGGTGCCCCGGTAGAGCAGTGAGGGGTCACGGCCGTGCGCGAGCCAGCGGTCGGCGTCACGCGTGAGGTCCTGCCGGACGATCTGTCCGGCCCGGTCGGCGTCGATCCAGCCGCGCAGCCTCGGCCAGGCGGTGAGCAGTGCCTCGTGGGAGATCCTGGCGCCGTCGCCGTCGAGCGTGACCAGGCGGCGGTCCACGAAGCGCTCCAGCACCGAGTACACCTCGCCGGCCCGGTCCAGGCGTCCTGTGGGCGGGGGCAGCGGCAGCAGCCTGCGCGCGTCGGGCACGCCGTCCCCCACCGCCACCATCCGCAGGAACAGCCGCCGCGCGAGTACGCACTCGGCCTCCGACAGTCCCGCGTAGACCTCCTCCGCCGTCTCGGAGACGGCCGCGGACATCCCGCCTCCCGCCCGGTAGTCCGCGATGGTCAGGGCGGTGCCGCGCCCGCGCTCCCAGGTGGAGAGCAGCGCGTGCGACAGCAGGGGCAGGGCCCCGGGGCCGGACTCCCTCAGGTCGGCGAGGAGTACGTCGACGAACCCTTCGTCCAGGACGAGACCGGCCTTGGCGGCAGGGCCGCCGACCACGGCGCGGATCTCGTCTTCGCTGAGCGCGCCCACGACGGTCTGGCCCTTCTGCAGGGCTGTCGCGAGGGGACGCTGGTCGAGCGCCTGACCGTAGAAGTCCGCGCGCAGGCAGCCCGTGACGCGCACGTCGAGGGAGGGGAGGTCCGCGAGGCACCGCAGGAACCGCTCCCGTTCGGCGGGGTCGGGGCATGCGGTGAACACCTCCTCCAGCTGATCGACCGCCACGACGACGCGTACGCTCTCCCGCCGGGCCAACTCGTTGATGTGTTCCGCGAGTTCGACGGCATCGTCCGCCTCGTCCGCCCACGGCGCCCCGTGCACGGCGTTCCACTGCGTGGACAGGGCGGACCTCAGGGCGCCCATCGGGTCGCGGCCGGGTGTGAGCCGCAACGGCAGGAAGCCGTGCTCACCCCGGAGAACGGGCAGCACCCCTGCCCGCAGAAGGGAGGATTTCCCGGAACCGGAGGCTCCGACGAGCAGTTGGGGTACGTCGGCGCCCTCGGAGAGGATCCGGTCCACGACGACCGCCCGCAGGCGCTCCCGGCCGAAGAACCAGTCGGCGTGGCGTTCCTCGAAGCCCGCGAGTCCCCGGTAGGGCGACGCGCCTCCCGCGACGCGCAGAAGCCGGGACCGTCGCAGCTCGGCGAGCCGTTCCAGCCAGCGCTCGATCTCGGCCGCGTCGGTCACCCCGCAGACGTGCAGCACCCGGCGGAACAGGGGCAGGGACCCCATCGACGGCAGGTTCTGGCCGGCGAACCAGCCACCGATGGTGCTGTGGGCGCCCGGCGCGTCGACGCGTGCGGCGACGGCCCGGACGGTCAGGTCGGCCTTCTCCCGCAGACGCGTCAGGTCGGCCGCGAACTCCGCTCGCGATAAAGGGGGTGGGGAGAGGAAAGGGGTGGGGTCCATGGGGCCTCCGTGGTCCGATTCCGCTACGGCGGTGATGCGGTGGACCACCCTTCCCGCGCCCATCCGGCCGCGTGGCCGGAACACCTGGAAGCGGTCCCTTTCTACGCCGCCCCACCAGCACTTTCCGGCCACTCACCACCGTCTCCACCCCCTCAGGCGCCCCGCCACTTCCCGACGCCGTCCGCCGCTCCTGGGGCTCCCGGGCTCCTGGCTCCGCGAGCGAGCGGGCCCGCTCCGGGGCACCGTCAGCCGGTGCAGCGGCGACCCGCGATGGCGCCCTCGCGGCCGTCGTGGCCACCGGCCTGCCGGTTGCCCGGGGGGCGCTGGTCGCAGCGGCCTCCCTGCGCCGGCGGGGTCGGACCGGGCCCGGGCCGTCAGTACGGTGATCGCGCAGGGAGGCGCGGGATCATGGCCGGAACGGTTCGGACTCGGGCCGCTTGGCGATTCGGTCGCCGACCGCCAGCGACTTCCACAGTCGGCGGCTGATCCGGACCTTCATCGATCGTCCATCGGCGAGGCGTACGTCGACGAAGTGGTACATGTTCGAGCCATCGAGCATGCCTCGCGACCTGGCGGAGACGACGCCCTCCCAGGCGTCATCACGCCCATCTTTTTCTGCTTTCGTCATGCTCTGGAGTCTACGGAGCCGGGCAGGCGCTCCGGCAGGGCCGTCCATCCCGTCCGGGACCGTACGAATGTCATGCCCGGCTCCTGGCGACCTCCCCCGGGTGCGGCCCGCCCGGCACGGTGCTCCGCGATCGCCCGGTCCGGCGGACCGTCGGGGGTGCCCGGCCGGTGAAACGGATCGTGGACTGCGACACGGGGGAAGTCATGCCGAACCCGAAGGCCGGAGACTCCGTTGCGGAGCCACAAAAGGTAACGGGGCTCCTGATCAGGCGCCGTTGATGCGGTCGAGGAGCACCCGGGCCTGTTTGGTGCGTATGTGGTCCGGGCCGAACGCCTCCAGGCAGGCGCTGTGGCCGGCCGCGGCCCAGCCCGAGGAGGGCAGTGGCCTCGGCCAGTTCGATGGCCCCGGTCACCGGGGTGCGCTTGTCCCAGATTTCGAAGGGGCGGCCCAGTACGGCAACGCTCTTCGCCTCGGATTCGTTGTGCCGGCCGAGCATGTTCATCGCAGAGGCGCGGTACAAGATGCCCAGAGCATACGAACGCCGCGCACGCCAGTTCGGAAACGGAGGAAATTGCCGATCCGCGTCTTGGCCCCGCCCCGGGTGCCTCCCGGGCGCGCAAGGAACGGCACAGCACGGAACGGCACAGCAGGCTTGCGGAGACGAGCGTCGCGCCGAACTGCGCAAGTTCAAGCGGCCGGCGCGGACGGCGGTCCGGCTGCCGCCTTCGCGCGGTTCCGGTGCCGACCGTACGGCCTCGTCTCGAATCGGCCAGTGCTGAGCGGTTTCGGCCGTTCATGGCGGATGGGGTGTTCTCAGTGTGTTTGGCGGGATAGTGCTGGGGACGGCGGGGACCGCGCCCCGTGGGGGGAGCGCCCGTGGAGCCGACAGGGGGATGTGGCGATGGCCAACCTGCACTACGAGATACTCACCGATCCCGCACAGCTTCAGGTATCCGGCACGGGCAAGGACGAGGAGTCGCCCGGAACGGTGCACATCGTCGTATCCAATCCGAACGCGTGGTTCGTGACCCTCTACGATCTCGCCGTGACAGTGCCGTACGGCACCGGCCGGGACCATCTGACCGTCGACCCGGACCGGATCAGGGCCCGGGTCAGTCGCAGCACGCTGAGCCCCACGGTCGACCTCGCGGACTCCTGGGACGTCACGACCGGGACCTACCGACTGGAGTCGCCCTCGGGCACGCGCCTGCGGAGGGGCGAGGTCATCGTCATCGAGCTGACCGGCTTCCCCGTCTCCTCGGAGGAGGGGCTGGTCCTGCTGTCCGTGGCGGAGGAGTCCCAGGGCCGGGGTGCCAGGAACGAACACCTCGTCACGCTCAGCCTGCTGAAGCGGGCTCCCAAGATCCCCCGCAACTTCCGTGCGGACAAGACCCTGCTGGGCTCTACGGAACGGGTCACCCTGCGGTGGGACGGACCCGACAGCCTGGCCTACCGGATCCAGGGTCCCGACGGGCTGGCCCAGACCGTCCCGCAGCGTTCCGGACCGGACTGGAGCTGGTCGCCGAAGCCGGGTGAGGAGCCCAGGCGGGACGCCACCTACGTCCTGATCGCCACCCCCCAGAGCGAGCACCAGCCGGGGTACTACCTCACCACCACGGTGCACCTGCGCAACCCCGGGTTCGAGAGCGTCACGGCGACGAACGGGCTGTCCGCTCCGTGGGTGAAGGGCATCGACCACGAGGGCCGGATCGAGTTCACCGACCTGGGCGCGAAGCTCCTGGACAAGCAGCAGAAGTACGGCACGCTCGCCGCGCAGGCCGCCACCGTGGAAACCGTCACCGCCACGACCGGCGTCACGACCCCCTGGGTCAAGGGCACCGAACACGAAGGCCGCATCGAATTCACCGAGCACGGCGCCCGGATCCTCGACGACCGGCAGGCGCCGGGCAGCGTCACCGCCGCGGCGCTGGACGCGGAAACCGTGAGCGCGGCGCTGGTGCGGGGGCGTGACGGCGGAGCGGGATGGGTCCGGTTCCCCGCCGACGGGATCGCGGTCGGCCACGGCGCGGGCGGTGACCTGGGTGTCGTCACGGCGGACCGGGTCCGGGTGAGCGGCATCAACACCACCTGGGTGGGTGACATCGATGGTGGCAAGGGGTGGATCGAGTTCCCGCAGTCGGGGGTGAACATCCGCAAGGACGGGACGCAGGAATGGGGCACCGTCGCCGCCGACAAGGCGGATCTGACCGGTATCAACACCTCGTGGGTGCAGGGCCGGACGACCGGGGACGGGTGGATCGAATTCCCGGCCAACGGGCTGAACGTGTTCCAGGGAGCCGGTGACAGGCAGTGGGGCACCGTCGCGGCCGGTACGGCGGACCTCAATGACGTCGTCACCCACCGGGCCCGGGTCAAGGAACGGCTCAGCCTGGAGGGCGGTCTGACCGTCGACAACGTGCTGGAGACGCAGGACGGCCCGCCTCGGCTGATCGTCCACGGCCGCCTCGACGCCCAGGGCGAGGTGCTGGCCGACCGCCAGGTCACCGTCGCCGGAAACCTCACCACCAAGGGGACACTCCGGGTCCACGGGGAGTCGCTCTTCCGGGGCAAGGTGAACGCCAACGGGCACCTTTCCGTCCGCAACGCGGACGCCTGGATCATGCACACGAACGACGGGCAGATCTCGGTCCAAGGAGACCTGCGAGTCCACGGAGCCTTCCGCTCCGACAGCTGACCGCTTCATCGTCGCGCTTGCTCCGCCGGCCCCGTGGGCCCGGCGGAGCGAGCGCACCTCCTCCGGAGCCGACATCGACTGCCCCCGCCTGCACGGCGCGGAGCCGGGGGTCACTCCCCGGGGGCCGACGGTGGGCCGGCGGCCTGATTCTCCTCGGCGGCCGTGCGCAGTGCTGCGGTGACGGCGGCGGTGGTCGGGTTCGTGTTCCCGGTGTGACGGGTCGCGGCGAACAGCAGGCGTTGGATCGGGTGGTCCGCGATGGGACGCGTGCGGATTCCGGGGGTGGCCGGGTCGATGGCCGTACGGGGGACGAGCGCGGTGGCCAGGCCGGCTCGCGCGAGGGTGAGCTGGGCGGATATGTCGGCGGTGACGTAACGGGGTACGGGTGTGAAGCCGACCCGGTGGCAGCCGTGCAGGATGGCTTGTCCGCAGTCCGTGGTCGGGGGTGGTACCGCGAGATCGTGCGCAGCCAGCTCCCGCAGCGGGACGGGCCGGTCGTCGTCGCCCTGATCGGCGGCGGTGACGACGAGCAGCGGATCGTCGAGCAGGGGTGCGAGGTCGATGCCGCGCGGTGTCGCGTCCGGCAGGTGGTGGTAGCGCTGTCCCAGCACCACGTCGACGGTGCCGAGTGCGAGTTCGCGTAGCTGTGCCTGGTCGGTGATGAGGCAGGTGACGGTGAGCTGCGGGTGGTGTGAGCCGAGTTCGGTGAGTGCGGGGGCCACGATCCCGGTGACGGTGGACGGCAGCGCGGACAGCGTGGTGGCGGCGCCGACCGTGCCCTTGACCGCAGCGATGGCGCTTTCGGCCTCTTCCATGGCAGCGAGGACGCGGTCGGCGTGTTCCAGGAGGACGCGGCCGGCCTCGGTCAGTGCGACGGTTCGCCCGTCGGGGCGCAGCAGGTCGACTCCCACGTCGTTCCTCAGAGCTGCCAGCTGCTGGGACACCGCACCGGCGGTCAGCGCCAGTGAGTGGGCGGCCGCGGTGATGGATCCGCGGGCGGCGACGGTCTTGAGCATGTACAGGCGTCGGACATCGAGCATGACTCGATAGATTAGCTAACGGGTTCCTTCAGGAAAACGCCTCTTGACCTGTCGAGTTGTGATGGGCGACCTTCAGGCCATGGAAATCGCTCAGTGCGTGGCCGCCGTGGCCCGCCCCATCCATGATTTCGGTGACGAGTTCATGTCCGACGAGGCGACCGCCGGGATCGGCCTGCGTGCCGGGTTCGCTCCGGGCCGCGGCTTCTACTGCCGAGGACGCTTCGGAGTACTCGGCGAGGCACCGGTCGCCGTGGTCCAGGCCGTGCAGGGCTTCCTCGGCCCCCGGCTGGTGACCGCGGGCTGGCTGGCGGGACGGCCCGTGATGCCGGCGGAAGAGGCCGCTGCCTGCTACGCACGGGCTGTCCGGGCGTGGGGGCGCGCGCACATCCCCGCGGATGCCGACGTGGAACACTTCAACCACCTGGCACAGCGGCTGATCGATGCCGCCGACGCCGACGCACTGCCCCTGTTCGCCGGCTGGCGCGCTCTGCCCTGTCCCGGTGACGACCCGGCCGGCGCGGCCATGCAGCGCATACACGTACTACGGGAACACCGGGGCGCCTGCCATCTGGCGGCGGTACGCCGGTGCGGGCTGAGCGCCCGGTCGGCCATGGTCATCGATCTCGGTGTCGAGCGGGCGGCGCACTACGGCTGGCGGGAACCGCAGCCCGTCGACGCGGACCAGATACCCCGACGGCATCGTGCCGAGCGGATCACCGACGAGATGCAGATGCCGCTCTACGCCGGTCTGACCGGCCCGCAGCGCACCGATTTCGCTCGGCTCGCAGGTGAACTGACCGCCCTGTGACGAGCCTGACGCTCGTCGGCCGTGAGCGCCGGCAGCGGGCCGCCGGGCCCACGATGGCCGCCGGGCCCTCGATGGGCACCGGGATGCCGCCGGACGACGCGGGTGAGAGGTCGCGCGGGACACGCCTGGAAAGAAGTTCGGCGCCGCTGTCGATCCGGCCGCGTCCCGTTCGACATCCTGATGCAGGACGCATCGCCGTACGAGGAGGCGACAGGACCCGATGAGAGAACACATGGATCAACTGCTGCGCGTGCAGAACTTCAGCATCTCGAGCGACGGCGTCGCCGCCGGCGAGGACCAGAGCCTGGAGCGGCCTTTCGGTCACGACGTCGATCCGGGGAAGCTCTTCGCCTGGGCAGGTGCCACGGCGAGCTGGCCCAACCGCACCGAGCCAGGGGGGAGCCGGGGTCTCGACGACTACTTCACCCGGGACTTCAGCCACAACATCGGCGCCGAGATCATGGGCCGCAACAAGTTCGGACCCCAGCGCGGCCCGTGGAGCGACCACGAGTGGCGCGGCTGGTGGGGTGACGAGCCGCCCTTCCACACGCCGGTTTTCGTCCTCACCCACCACGGGCGCCCGTCGTTCACCCTCTCCGACACCACGTTCCATTTCGTGGACGGCGACCCGGCCACCGTTCTCGCGCAGGCGCGGGAGGCCGCGCGGGGCAAGGACGTCCGGCTCGGCGGCGGCGTGACCACCATCCGGGAGTTCCTTGACGCCGACCTCGTGGACACCATGCATGTGGCCGTCTCACCGGTGAAACTCGGATCCGGGCTGCGCCTCTGGGGTTCGCCCGAGGAGTTGCTGGACCGGTTCCACATGGAGGTCGTGCCCAGCCCGAGCGGTGTGTCGCACCACCTCTTCTGGCGCAGGTGACGAGCGGGACGGCCCGGCGGCCCGCGCGCGGCCGGCGTTGAGCGTGAGCGTTCCCCCGCCCACTCACCGGACGGGGGACGCGGCGTTCTCCGGGAGCAGCCAAAAACGCCGTTTCTTGATCGAGAATTACATTCGAACGCAGGTGTTGTGACGGGTCCCCCCGTTCGCTACGATCGCAACCCTCGACGGCCGTGAATCTGCCTATTCCAGGGGGCGTTGTGGGTGCGTTGGCGTCGGCAACACCCCCCGAGCGGAATTCTTGATGGGCGAGGCCGACGAGAAATTAAAGCACTCCGGCCCTTTATTATCCAAAGGCGTTTCCCCGTCCCCGTTCCGTAGACGGGATTTCACGCTCTTCTGGACGGCGGGCGCCGTCGACGGTCTCGGCACCTGCGCGTCCTCCCTCTTCCTTCCGCTGATCCTGCTCGGCGCCGGCCACCCCGCCGGACTCGCCGGACTCGTCGCCTCCGTGGCGCTGGTCAGCGGTCTGGTGGTCTCGCCGGTCGCGGGCGTCTACGCCGACCGCTGGCCCCGCAAGCGGATGATGTACCTGGCCGCCCTGGCCGCGGCGGCCGCCATGGGCTCGGTGTTCGTGACCGTGGCCCTCGGCCACGTCCTCCTCGTCCACGTACTCGCCGCCGCCGTCGTCGAGCAGGCGGCCGGCGCCACCTACGGGGCGGCGGCCTCCGGGACGATCCGGCGGCTGGTCCCGCCCGAGGGGTACGCCCGGGCGATCGGATACCTGCAAGCGCGCGACCAGGCCGTGCAGATCGTCGGGCCCACCCTGGGCGGCGTGCTGTTCCAACTGGCGCGGTGGGTCCCGCTGCTCGCGGACGCGGTGTCCTTCCTGCTGGTGGCGGCGTTGAGCAAGGCGATCCGCACGGACCTGGTGCCCGCCCCGCCCGGTCGGACGGATCCGGCCCCGTCATTCGGCCGTGACCTCGTCGCGGGGCTGCGCTTCGTGTGCTCCGAGCCCTTCCTGCGCTTCGTGGTCGTGTGGACCGCCGGGATCAACGCCCTGCTCGGCGCCCTGTACTTCCACGCGGTGTTCGCCTCCCACGCCCGGGGCGCCAGCCCCTCCTCGATCGGTCTCGTCCTCACCCTGGCGGGGGTCGGCGGGCTGCTGGGCGCCCTCGCCGCGCCGTGGCTCGTACGACGGCTCCCGGCGGCGCGGATCGTGACGGGCGCGTCGTGGGTCATGGTGCCCACGGCGGCCGGGCTCGCGTTCGCGTCCCGGACCTGGGCCTACGGGCTGCTGCTCGGCGGGGTCTCGCTGATCGTGCCGTCCGTGGTGGTGGTGCTGCAGACCCGGGCGATGCTGGTCACCCCCGACCGGCTGCTGGCCCGGATGGGAACGGTACTGGGCACCGCCGGCCAGGCCGTCGCGGCGCTCGCGCCCGTGACGGCGGGCATCCTGGTGGCGGCGTACGGAGGACGCACGGTGGCACTGGGCTGCGCGGGCGCGTTCGCCGGGCTGGCGCTGTACGCGACCGCCAGGGCCGGGCTCGTGGCGGGAGGGGCCACGTGACGCCGGCCCCGCCGAAGGCGGCCCCGCGCGCCTACGGCGTCTACCGGCCGGTGCTGCCCGTGACCAGCCCCCGCCGGCCGGACCGGATGGTGTACACCGGGGACGCCGACGGCCGGTGCGAGATCTTCACGTGGGACCGCTCCACCGGCACCGGGCGGCAGGTGACGGACCGTCCGCACGGCACGCTGCTGTGCGCCATCGACGCGGACGAGGCCGTCTGGTGGTTCGACGAGGACCGCGGCGGCAGCGGCGGCTGGCGCACCCAGGCCTTCGACGGCGGCCCCGACCGCCCGGCGCTCGCCGGGGTCCCGTCCGGGCGCCCCGCCGGGCTGGCGCTGACGACGGGGGGCACGGTGGCCGTGGGCATCCGCGGACCCGGGGGACTCGGCGTCCACATCGGACGTCGCGGCGGCACCGCTACGGCCGTCCTGCACACCACGGAGTCCGGCACGCTGTGCGGCCTGGCCCCGGACGGCGGGCTGCTGGCGGTGTCCGGACCCGCCCACTCCGCCCGCGCCGTGACGCTGCTGCGCCCGGACGGGACCACCGTCGCGGTGCTCTCCGGCGCCCGGGAGCGCACCTGGGCGCTCGGCTTCGCGCCCGCGCCCGGGCCCGCCAGCACCTCCGACGCCCCGCCCGCGTCGTCGTCGGGCTCGGCGGTCTCGCGCACCCTGCTGCTGGTCATGCGGGAGCGGGCCGGCCGGTACCACCTGGGCACCTGGGCCCCCGGGCGCGGCGTGGAACTGCTGCCCTGGTGCTCGTTCGACACCGAGACGACCGCCCGCTGGTACCCCGGCACGGGCGGTGCGCGGATCCTGCTCCGGCAGGACCGGCACGGCCGCAGCCGGCTGTTCACCGCCGACCTGGAACGCCGGGCGCTGACTCCGGTGCCCACCCCGGAGGGCACCGTCCTGGACGCGTCACCGGCCGCCGACGGCGACGTGCACTTCATCTGGACCGACGCGGTGAACGTGCCGCGCGCGATGTCCCTGTCGGGTGCGGCGCTGCCCGGGCAGAGCCGGTGGCGCCTCCCCCGGTTCGGGCGGCGGCAGGACCTGTGGACGCCGGGCCCCGACGGGCCGGTGCACACCTTCGTCACGACGCCCGCCGACCGTCCGGCCCCGTACCCGCTGGTCTTCCTCGTCCACGGCGGCCCGGCCGACCACGACCGCGACGCCTACGACCCCATGGTGCAGGCCCTCGTCGGCTCGGGCTACGCCGTGGCCCGCGTCAACTACCGGGGCTCGACCGGCTACGGGCCGCGCTGGCGCTCCGCCTACGCCGAGGGCGTCGGCCACACCCAGGTCGCCGACCTGGTACGGGCCCGCGCCGAGCTGCTGGACCGGGGCATCGGGCGCGCGGACGCCGTGGCCCTGTGCGGCACCTCCTGGGGCGGCTACCTCACGCTGCTGGCCCTGGGAACGCGGCCGGACCTGTGGCACGCCGGGGTCGCCGTCAAACCGCTCGCCGACTGCGCCACGGCCTTCCGGCACTCCACCCCCGCCCTCCGGGCGCTGGACACCGCGCTGTTCGGCGGCACCCCGGACGAGGTGCCCGAGGCCTACGCGCACGCCTCGCCGTCCTCGTACGCGGCCGCCATCCGCGCCCCGCTGCTGCTCGTCGCCGCGCGCCGGGACGCCAAGTGCCCGCCGCAGCAGGTGGAGGCGTACCTGGACGTGCTGCGTGCGGGCGGTGTGGCGCACGAGCTGATGTGGCTGGACTCGGGCCACGACGGCTACGACGGCGCCGACCACCTGGCCGTGATCCGCCGGTCCCTGAGATTTCTCGGCCGCGGGCTGCCCACGGCGCCCGTGCGGGCCGAGCCGTCCTCGCACCCGCAGGGGAGGTGAACAGCATGCAGAAGGACATCATCCACGGAGACCCGCTCGAGGGCGACGAGGAGAGCCGCAAGCCGGGCGTCGGCGTCGTCATCTACTTCCGCTCCTCGGAGGAGATGGAGGAAGAGGAGAAGTAGCACCAGGGGCCGGACGCGCACCCGTGCGCGGCCGGCCCCCACCGGACGCCCGGGCCCCCGACCGACCCGGGCGCCCGGCCCGGCCCCCGCCCCCGTGCCCTGATCACATGAGAAGAGGCCAGCCGTGCGCGTACTCCTGGTGAACATGCCCTGGGCCCCGATCGACCTCCCGTCGCTGGCTCTCGGAATTCTCAAGCGCAGTGTCGACGAGCGCGTTCCGAACGGAACCGCGGACGTTCTGCACGCCAATCTCGAATATGTGGACTGGATCACCAAGAACACGGAATTCACCCTGGAGGACTATTCCTACTACTCGCTCGGATCCTATTTCCTGGGCTGCGGCGACTGGGTGTTCTCCTCCGCCCTTTACGACGATCCCGAGTGGCGTGTTCCCGAGTTCACCGAGGCGATGGGCAGCCGGGTGCGCGGGGCCCGTATGGACATGACGCGGGCGCTGCACGCCTCCGCGCCCGACTTCGTCCGGTACATCGCCGAGCGCATCGTCGGGCTCGCCCCGGACCTGGTCGGTTTCACCTCGACGTTCCAGCAGAACACGGCCGCCCTGGCGGCCGCCAAGTACGTCAAGCGCCTCGCCCCGCACATCGCGACGGCCATGGGCGGGGCCAACTGCGACGGCAAGCAGGGCGAGGCCGTCCACCGCAACTTCCCCTTCGTCGACTACGTCCTGCGCGGCGAGGGCGAGGTGTCCTTCCCCGCACTGCTCAGCGCACTGGACGCCGGAGAGCCGCTGTCGGAGGTGCCGGGACTGTGCCGGCGCGGCGGTGACGGCACGTCCGTGGTGAACGCGATGAGCACCACACCGCTGCCGCCCGCGGCCATCCTGCCGCCCGACTACGGCGGGTACTTCGAGCGGCTCGCCTCCTCCCACGCACGGAACTGGGTCGAGCCCAAGCTGGTGGTCGAGGGTGCGCGGGGCTGCTGGTGGGGCGAGAAGCACCACTGCACCTTCTGCGGGCTGAACGGCTCGTTCATGCAGTTCCGCAGCAAGAGCCCGGACGTGTTCTACGACGAGGTCGTCGAACTGGCCCGCAGGCACCGGGTCCTGGACATGTACGTCGTCGACAACATCCTGGACATGGGGTACGTGAACACCGTGCTGCCGCGCATCATCGACAGCGGCTTCGACCTGCGCATGCACATCGAGATCAAGTCCAACATGCGGCACAAGCAGCTCCAGACCCTCGCCGACGCGGGCCTGATCTTCGTCCAGCCGGGCATCGAGAGCCTCAACAGCCGGGTGCTCACCCTGATGGACAAGGGCGTGACCGGCGGCCAGAACGTCCGGATGCTCCGCGACGCCGCCACCGTGGGCCTCTCCGTGGCCTGGAACTACCTGCACGGCTTCCCCGGCGAGGACGCCGCGGACTACGACGACGTGGTGGCCCAACTGGCCGCGCTGGAGCACCTCAACCCACCCGTGGGCCAGTCCTCCCGGATCGCGATCGAGCGGTTCAGCCCCTACTTCAACAACCCCGGGCTCGGGTTCTCCGAACTGCGCCCCGCCGAACCGTACCGGCTCACCTACGACCTCCCCGAGGCCGAGATGTTCGACCTGGCGTACGTCTTCGACGTGCCGCCGCGCGGGATCGGCGAGGAGGTCGTCCGCCGGCTGGACGAGGGAATCGCGCACTGGAAGCGGAACTACGCCGGCAGCCGCCTCACCCACTGCGACCTGGAAGACCGGATCGTGCTGGTCAGCAGGCGCCGGGCCTTCGACTGGACACACCTGGAACTGACGGTCCCGTTCGAGCTGGCCCTGTTCCGGCTGCTCGACCAGCCGCACACGGTGAAGGCGGCCGCCCGCAAACTGCACGGGGAGCACCAGGTGGGCGAGGACGCCCTGCGGGAGGTGCTGAAGCGGTGGCGGGCGCTCGGGGTGGTCTTCGAGGACAACGGGCAGTTCGTACAGATCGCGCCGCCCGCACTGAACGAGGAGTTCCTGCGGATCGACTTCATGCGGCACACCTCCGCCCGCGACACCGAACTCGCCGCGACGACCGCTTGACGACCGTCTGACGACCGCCACGCGACGCCGACAGAGGACGACAGAGGACGACGATGACTCCAGCACTCACCGGCACCCCACCCTTCACCGTGACGGCCGCGCGGGACTACGACCCCGAGGTGGCCGCGCTGCCCGGGATGTCCCTGGGACGTTACGAGATCGACCTCCCCGGCGGCGAGGCCGCCCGGCGGCTCTTCGCCGCCGGGGCCCGGCACGTCACGCTGCCCCGCCCGGTCGACGTGACCGACCCCGCCGACGCCGCCTGGTCCGTACGTGCCCTGAGCTTCGTCGGCGACCTGACCAGCCTGGCCATCGCCGTCGACTGGCAGCTCCACACCGGCCCGGACCCCGACGCCTGGCGCCACTACGGCCACCTCCACCCGCCGACCGCCGTACTGGGCACCCCCGACCCGGCCGCGACGGCCCTCGAATGGCGCAACACGTACTACATCTGCAAGTGCGTCTTCCGGCACGGCCCCGGGTTCATCCAGGTGCGCGACCGGCGCTACGGCGAGCTGCGCCGCTTCACCATCGACGAACCGGAGTACCACGAGGCCGTCGCGGCACTCACCGACGGCGCCCGCGCCGACGCGATCGCGGGGCCGGTGCTGGACGATCTGATGGCCGAGACCCTGGTCCTGCGTTTCGGGGACCACGTGTGGTGGGCCCCGTACCGCGTCCGCCGCTGGTCGGAGGCACCGATGGTGATTTGACGCCGGCCGCTGGTCAGGTCGAGGGCGCGCGGCCTCGCCGATCGGGCGGCGAGCCTGCGGCCGCGGCCCGACCGCATGGCACCCACGATCCGGCACGTCAGGGGATCCGGGCCTCGATGTGGGCGAGTTGGGCGGCGAGGATCTCTTCGAACGCGGCGCGGCGGTCTGCTCCGAGGGGGCGGATGTCGCGGGCGAAGTGGGCCAGGGCGGGGAAGCGTTCGGGGTCGGCGCCGAGCACCGCGACGCGGAACTGCTCCATGGCCTGTTCGTACTCAGTGGGGGTGATGGTGCTGATTCCGGCCTCGGAGGCGATCAGCGCGGCGAGGAGGATCACGATGCGGTGGTATCGCACCGGCACCTCCTCGTCGGGCAGGCCGGACGCGCGCAGAGCCTGCAGCAGCTCCTCCATGACCCATCGGGATCCGGTGCCGCCGGACGCATAGCGTCCCCACACCGCGGCGAGTTGGGGTTGCTCGCCGAAGGCCTCGCGCAGGCGCAGGGCCAGGGCGGTGATGCGCTGCTTCCAGTCGCCCTCGGGGCGGTAGCCGTCCATGGCGGACAGCAGGATCCGGTCGGCAACCGCGCGCAGCAGTTCGGTCTTGTTGCGGAAGTGCCGGTAGAGGCTGGAGGAGTCTGTCCCGAGCGCTGCGGCGAGCTTGCGCACGCTGAACGACTCGGCGTCGCCCGTGCGCAGCAGTTCCGCCGCCGTGTCCAGGATCTCCTCATTCGACCATCGCCTTCGGCCAGTCATCTCGCCCCTCTCCTCCGGACTCAGCCTAACCTGTGCACTTGATGATGCACGCACTGCGTGCATCATGAGGACAGTGCACCGTCCGGCCACAACGACACACCCGGCATCCGGCCGGGAGGGGAGAAGGACACATGAGTGGGACCACCACCGCGACACGGCCGCCGGAGCCGGGCTTCTCGACGATCACGGCCGAGGAACTGCGCGCCTACCGCGACGCGGAGAACCGCTGGCGGGCGTCCGGCACGGCTCGGGCCATGCTCGGTGAACCGGATCCGGGCGCCGAGATCGCCTGGCGGCAGCTGGCGCTGCCCGGCCGCGACCTCCCGGTCCGGGTGTACCGGCCGGTGTCGACAGGAGACGGCGAGGCCGACGCCCGAACCGGCATGCCACTCGTGGTCCATGTCCACGGAGGCGGCTTCGTGGGCACAGCGGCGCAGTGCGACTGGACCAACAGCCACCTCGCCGCGGGGCTGCCCGCGCTCGTCGTCTCGGTCGAGCACCGCCTCCTCGTCCCCGGCAGCCCGCTCTCGAACGCCGCTGACGACGGCTGGGAGGTACTCGAACACATGGTGCGGCACGCCGCGCAGTGGGGTGTCGACCCGGCGCGCGCGGCCGTCTTCGGTGAGAGCTGCGGCGCGCTGATCAGCGCTCTGACAGCCGTCCGCGCCAGGGAAGCCGGCCTTGCACTCAAGGCGCAGGTGCTGGTCAACCCCGTAGTCGACGTGACCGAGACGATGTTCGACCACCCCTCGATCGCCGAGTACGCGTACAGCCCGACCCGGGCCCTGCCGCAACTGGAGCTCATCCAGCGGCTCGCCGTCCCGCCGGGCAGCGACGCCGCCGCGGTCTCGCCGCTGTACACGGAAGACCTGAGCGGACTCGCCCCGGCGCTCGTGGTGCTGCCCACCAAGGACGCTGTCGCCGATCACGGCCGCCGCTACGCCGAGCGGCTGCGCGCGGCCGGGACGCCTGTGCGGCTTTCCGAATACCCGGGCGCGGGGCACGCGTTCCTCACCCTGCCCGGCGTGGAACCACAGGCCGATGCCGCCCGGGCGGAGATCCTCCAGTTCCTCCGCGCGGCCCTGGCGAAGTGACGAGGGAACGATGCACCCCGCCACCCTTGGGCTCGACGGCCGAGCCGCCTCCCGGCCTGCCTGACCAGCCGAACCTCACCCGGCACCCAGCGGCGACGAGCGAAGACAAAGGCAACGAGATGAACACCGCGCCACCGACAGAGCCACTGAACGCGACAGCGCTGCAAGACGAGTTCGCATCACTGGGCGTGCGGCCCGGGTCCGTACTGATGGTCCATTCGTCGCTGTCCGCCTTCGGGCACGTGGACGGAGGCGCCGACGCGGTGGTGCGGGCCCTGTGCGCGACGGTGGGCCGGAAGGGCACGATCGTCGTGCCCACCTATACCCGGCAGGTCGCCGACCCGTACCCGGACAGCCACGCCTTCGACGACCCGCGAACGGCCGAAGCACGCGCGGGCGTCCCGCTCTTCCACGACGCGCTGCCGACGGCGATGGGTGCGGTCCCCAGCGCAGTGCTGGGGCACCCGGACCGGGTCCGGAGCCGGCATCCCCAAGCATCCCTGGCGGCCCTTGGCGCGGACGCCCACACCATCTGTGCCGGGCAGCCACTCGGCTACGCCCTCGGGAGTGGTTCGCCCTTCGCCAAGATCCATCAGCTGGGAGGATCCATACTGCTGCTCGGAGTCGGGCACAACCGCAACTCGTTCCTGCACCACGCGGAATCCCTGGTGCCCACGCACCGGAAGAAGCTGCGCCGCTTCCCGTACCTGGTTGACGGTGAGCGGGTGTGGCTCGAGGCGCTGGATGTCGGCAACGACAACGACACCCACTTCCCGCTCATCGGCGCGGAGTTCGCAGCCCTGGGGCTGTCCCGCAGTCGCGTGATCGGATCGGCCCTCTGCCAATTGGTGCCCGCCGTCGCCTTCGTCGACTACGCCCGGAAGCGCCTGTCTCAACTGCTGCACCGGAGTGGCCATCGCCGCCCCTCCGTGGCCGACATCTGACGAGCACCCGCCCGATCCGCCAGGTGGTCCGGAGGAGTGGACGCCCCTCGTTGATCGGCGTCTGACACCGACTCCACCCAGGGCCCGGGCCGGCGAGGTTTCCCCGCCGAGCAGGCCGGGACGCTCCACCTGGCCCGACCGCCGCCTACGCCGCCGATCGGTGGGCAACCGGGGCCGCGACGAGGGGCCGGCAACGCGCCTCTCCCACCTCCCCGGCCCGACAGGCCGCACCGCACACCGGCGTCAAGGGGGGTCAGGGGCACCGTAAACCGTCTCAGCCGCCCTGGCCGGCGCTGCCGATCGGGCCGACCTTGACCGCGGAACCGGAGCCCTCGGTGACGGGCAGCGTGGCGGCGCCCGGCCAGGCGAGGGTGACCGACTGCCTCTCCCCCGGCGGGGTCACCACCATGCCGGTGACGCGGACACCGGAACCACCCGAGGTGTTGAGCGGGTAGGTGACCCCGAAGGACACCGACGCCGCCTTCTTGAGGGTGCTCGGCTCGGCCTTCTCGCCCGTGCGCTGCGCCGACAACGAACCCGAGGCGGTCTTCAAGTCGACACCCGCGTACCCGGGCAGGGTGCAGTCCCGGTTTCCGTGGTTCTTCAACGTCACCGCGACCGTGCCCTCGGTGTCCCCGCCGATGGTGCTGTCCATGGCAGTGATCGTCAGCTCGTCCGTCTTGCACGTACCGGACTTGCCGCTGTCGGCCGAACCCGTTCCGCCGGCCGTCCCCTTGCCGTCGGAGGACGTCCCGGATGAGGGCTTCGCGGTGCCGCCCGCTCCGGTTCCGGCCGATGCCGAAGCCCCGCCCGAGGGCGAAGTGACGGGCGCCGAGGCCGCGGACGAAGGACTGCTCTGCGCCGCGCCGTCATCGCCGTTCTGGCAGGCCGTCAGCGAGAAGCCCGCGGCGACGGCCAGGGCCGCGAAGGTCAGCTTGTGAACGCGCATCGTCTCATCCTCGGATCTGTTGGCGGTGCCCGGCACATCGTTGCGGATCGGCACCAGTGGGTGTTTCTGATCAGCAAGACCCCACCTGAACGACAGCCGTTCCGCCCGTGCACCCTCTAATACCTGGCCGTTACACACACAGCCGTGACGCCGGCCGTCACCACCGGACACACGGCACCGTGGCACCCCATCGACCAGCCGAAAGCATGGATCCCGCCATCACTTCGCAGCCACTGTCGGCCACCGCCTCCTGGCACACAGCCGTGACACAGCCGATCTTGACCAAGGCCGGGTTCTGTTGACTCCGACGCGTACGGGGCCGCCACCCGGCACGGGGCAACCACCTTTCCCCACCCCCCTTTTCCACGCCGGGCTGCGCAATTCCGGCCCCGCGGGCCAAAAGTCTGCCGTACGTGGCCGGAGTCAACTGCCATCGATTTGGTGGTGCGCTCCCGGTGTTCCATGATGTGAATGGGCATCAGGTGGGGCTCACGCCTTCGAACTAGGGGGCGTGCCAGCATTATTGAACGATCAACAGCTTGAGCGTGTGACGACTCCCACGCACCTGCTGCCATCTGCTCCCTTTTCCTTTTCTCTTTCAACTTTCGTCTTCCAGGTAAGGCAGCATGCCCGTCCAGCAGTTTTCAGACCTCGTGCGTTTCGCCCGAGACTGCTCTCCCTTCTACGCAGACCTCTACGCAGACCTGGCGCCCCGGGTGAACAGCCTCACCGATGTGCCCGTGGTGGATCAGAACGAGTTCTGGGCCGCCAACACCCTGCGCGACAACCTCGTCCTGACCGCCCCGCTCGGGGAGGCCGTCGTGTTCAAGACCGGCGGCACCACGGGGACTCCGCGCTTCTCCTGCTACACCCGTGAGGAATGGCAGGAGTTCGTCACCACATTCGGCGCCGGCCTCGTCGACGCGGGCCTGCGGCCCGGTCACCGGGTGGCCGACCTGTTCTACGCCGGCGAGCTCTACGCCAGCTTCCTCTTCATCCTCGACTCGCTCGCGCACGCCCCCGTCGCCAACGTACGGCTGCCCATCGGCGGCGCGGCGCCGCTGGAGTCGACCGTCTCCACCCTCGACGACTTCGGCGCGCACGTCGTCGCCGGAACGCCGACCACGCTGTGCCGACTCGCCGAGTACCTGATCTCCATCGGGCGCCAACTCCCGCACGTGGAACTCCTCTTCTTCGGGGGCGAAGCCCTCTTCGACGACCAGCGCCGCCTCCTCTCGGGCGCGTTCCCCCACGCCGTACCCCGCTCCCTCGGATACGCGAGCGTCGACGGCGGGCTCCTCGGCAGGCCGGTCCCCGGTCCGGACTCGCGCGTCCACCGGCCGTTCTCCCCGCAGACCGTCGTGGAGATCCTGGACGAGACGACCGGCGAACCGATCCGCGAGGCAGGACGGCCCGGACGGGTCGTCGTCACCCAGCTCTTCCGCCGCCTCATGCCCGTCATCCGCTACCCCGCCGGCGACCGCGCCGAGTGGACCGACACCGAGGGCGGCCCCTTCCGCATCCTGGGCCGCGCCGAGGAAGGCGTACGCGTCGGCCCCGTCTCGCTCTACTGGGAGGACGTCGCGAGCGCCGTCGCCGAAGCCGACACCGGCGGACTCGTCACGGGCATGCAGCTCCTCGTACGCCGCGGGGAGGGCCGCGACGGCCTCGTCCTGCGCCTGGCCACCGCCCAGGACCGCGACCCGGCCGGCCTGGAGGTCCTCGCCGAGGCGGTCGTCACCGGACTGAACACCGCCCGGCCGCTCTACCCCGACAGCGTCGCCAACGGGTTCGTCCACCCCCTCCGCGTCGAGTGGGCCCGCCACAGCGACCTCACGGTCAACTCCCGCTCCGGCAAGCTCATCCGCGTCCTCGACGAGAGGCCGACCGCATGACCGCCCCTACGACGGCCCCCGGCCACCGGCTCCCGCTCGTCCTGCGCAACCGCGCCTTCGGAACCATGTGGGTCGGCCAGGTGCTCACCCAGGCCGCGGTACGCATGTTCCAGGTGGGCACCTCCTGGTGGCTCATCGGCTACGCCGCCTCCGGCAGCGGCGGGCTCGCGGCCGGGCTGTTCATGTGCGTCAGCACCCTGCCCGCCGTGATCTCGGCCCCGCTCGTCGCCCGCGCCATCACCCGCTGCGCCCACGGCTCGCTGCTCCGCTCCGCGGCCGGTGGCGCCGGAGCGGCCGCCGCGGCGCTCGCCGTCTGGGCCGGTACGAGCGATCTGCCGGTCGCCGCGGCCTATGCGGCGGCCCTGGCACTGGCCACCTGCCAGGCCTTCTTCGACCCGTGCCTGACCACCTCCGTGCCCGAGCTCGTCGAGGACGAGGACATCGAAGCGGCCACCGGGTTCGAACTGTCCACCCAGTCGCTCGCCGGCCTGGGCGGCGCCCTGCTCGGCGCCCTCATCGTGGACAGCGGTGGCATCGCGGGCCTCGCGGCCGGCTGCGCCGTCGCCTACTGCGCGGCCGCGGCGCTGATCACGACCGTACGGTTCCGCACCGCGGACGCGCAGGTGGCGGATGCGGTGGATGCGGTGGATGCGGTGGATGCGGCGGCGGACGCGGACACGGAGCGGGCCGGGGCACCGCCCCGGCGCACGCTGCGCCAGATCCTCGGCGCGCTGCCCTACGTCCGCGCCATCCTGCTCTCCTTCGCCGCGGCCAACCTCTTCACCACCGCCGTCTTCGTCGTCATGCCGCTCTACACCGCTTCCGTCCTGCACGGCGACGGCGCCACCGTGTCCCTCCTGGAGGCATCGCTCGGCGCGGGCACGCTCCTCGGCTCCTTCACCGGTGCCCGGGTACCCGGCCGTCCCTCCGTCGTCGGCTCCGCCTGCCTGGGTGCGATGGCCGTCGCCCTCGCCGTCCCCGGCCTGATCGCGGCGCTGCCCGTCATCGCCGGGGCCCTGCTGGTGACCGGCTGGTGCGTCGGGGTGATCGGGGTCCGCTTCGTGGCCCTGTTCCAGCGGCTGGTGCCGACGGCCGACAAGCCGGCCTTCTTCGCCGTCATGCAGGCCGTGCTCGGGGCCACCTTCCCCGTCGCCTCGCTCCTGTTCGGCCTGCTGGGCGACCACCTCTCCGCCCGCACCCTGTGCCTGATCCAGGCGGCCGGACTGGTACCCGCCGCCCTCGCCCTGCTCCTGCTGCCCGGGCACTCCCGTACGGCGGAAGACCCGGTCACCGACCGCGGCGCCGACTCCGCGGCCCCGTCGCCGGCCCCCGCCGCGGGAGGCGCCCGATGAACGCCGCAGTGATCGAGCAGGCCACCCCGGCCGACATCGCCGACCTCCGTCAGCTCTACTACGCCGTCTACGGCCCGCACTACCCCACGGCCCTCGGCACCGACCCCGCCGAGATGTCCCGCCTCATCCAGGACGCGTACACCCTCTGGCTCGTCGCCCGTTGCCCCCGTACCGGGGCCCTCGCGGGATCGGCGGCGATCCACGGCGAGCCCGGCAGCCGTATCGGCCGCCTCGAAGGGCTCGCCGTCCACCCGGACCAGCGCGGATCGGGGCTGGCCGGACAGCTGACCGAAGCCCTGTGCGCGGGCACCCTCAACGCGGGCACCCTCGACTCGGTGTACGCCACTGTCCGTACGGTCAGTGCCGGACCCCAGCGCGTCGTGGCCCGCAACGGCTTCCGCCCCATGGGCATCCTGCCGAACGCCGTTGATCTCAGCAGCCGGGAGAGCCTCGCACTCTACGCGCGTCACTCACCCGGGGTGCTGGACCGCAGGGTTCCCGTCGCCGAGGTGCCCGCCTCCCTGGAGCCGCTCCTGCACACCGCCGGGGCGAGCCTCGGCATCAGCTACGCGGACACCCGGCCCACGCCGCCGCAGCCGGTGCCGGCCAGGCCCGCGGCGGCCCCGCTGGAGATGATCGAGGCGCCGGCCTTCGTCCGCCGCCGCTTCCACGCGCACTTCCCGGACACCGGCCGCTGGTTCTACCCCCTGCACACCCCGAACGTCCTCCTCACCCCCGGCGACGGCAGCTTCGAGGTGTACGCGTACCTCAACCGCACCGGCGGGTACTGCGCCCTGGTCGCCGCCCACCCCGACCCGGCCGCCGCCGCGGGCTGGCTGGAGCCGGTCACCCGTACCCTCACCCGTGCCGGGGCCGGCTACGTCGAGGCGCTCGTCCCCCTCGAACACCACGCCGCGCTCTCCGCCTTCACCGCGCAGGGCTTCATCGCCGGCGCCCTGTACCCGGCCATGCGCCGGGACCACGACGGCTTCCACGACTACGCGGTCATGTCCCGCACCACCGAGCACATCGACTTCCGCGGCGTGGTCGTCGACCCTCCGCTCCAGCCATTCCTCGATTCCTATGTGTCGGCCTGGGCGTCGGCACATCTGCCCTCCCGTGAGGTTGCCCCATGACTCCCCCGCCCCCGGCCGTGAACCCCCATCTCGCCCCCGTCGGCGTCCCCGACGCCACGGCCCTCGCCCGGGTCCAGCAGCTCTGCGACCTGACCGCGCCCTACGCCTCCGGCCCCGCGGAGGAGGAGCTGTTCGCCGCCGCGATGGCGGAGATCAACGCCTGGCACCGGGACCGGTCCCCGTTCTTCCGCAGCCTCTACGACGGGGAGCGGCCGGACACCCCGTACGAGGCGCCCCTCGTGCACGCGAACTTCTTCAAGCGGCACGAGGTCCTGTCCATCCCCCGCGACGACGTCCACCTGCACCTGACCTCCTCCGGCACCACGGGACAGAAGTCGCAGATGTTCTTCGACGAGTGGACCATCCGCTCGGCCCAGCGCATGGTCGCACGCATCTTCGACCACAACGGCTGGATCGACCCCACCCAGGACGTCAACTACCTGCTCTACAGCTACGAGCCCGCACGCGACCTCAACCTGGGCACCTCGTTCACCGACAACTACCTGTGCGACTTCGCCCCGGCCCGGCAGGTCGAGTACGCGCTGCGCACCACCGGCAACGGGCACGAGTTCGACCCCTTCGGCTGCGTCGCCGCACTGCGCCGCTTCGCCGAGGAGGACGCCCCCGTGCGCATCCTCGGCTTCCCGGCGTTCCTCTGGTTCACCCTGGAGCGGATGCGCGCCATGGGCCTGGCGCCGCTGGAACTGCCGGAAGGGTCCCTGGTCATCCTCGGCGGGGGCTGGAAGGGCCACACCGACCGGCAGATCGGCAAGCACGAGCTGTACGCCCGCGTCACCGAGCAGCTCGGCATCCCGTCCGAGCGGATCCGCGACACCTTCGGATCCGTCGAGCACTGCATCCCGTACATCGAGTGCGCGCGGCACAACCTCCACGCCCCCGTCTGGTCCCGCGTGTTCGTCCGCTCCACCCGCACGCTCGAACCGCTCCCGTACGGCGAGCGCGGCTACCTGCACCTGGTGTCCCCGTACATCACCTCCGTACCGGCACAGAGCGTCGTCATGGGCGACCTGGCCTCGCTCCACCCGGGCGAGGAGTGCGGATGCGAGCTGTCCACCCCGTGGTTCACGATCCACGGCCGCGCCGGTGTCAGCCGCAACCGCAGCTGTGCCGTGGCCGCCGCCGAACTGATGAAGGGAATGTCATGACCGACACCACCACCGAGCACTACTGGCAGGGCGCCTTCATCGGCGACGCCGAGGCCGCCGACCGCCTGGCCGCGCTGCCCGCCGCCGTGGAGGCCGCACTCGCCGCACCGCTGGACACCGAGACGGTCCTGGCCGCCTGCGACGCCCTCGCCGAAGCCCTGCGCGACCCCGGCCACCCCGTCCGGGAGCGGCTGGTCCCGCACCTGCCCGTGGAGGGCGGCGCGGGCACCGGGGCTGACGGCCCGGCGACCGAGGAGCTCTTCGCCGAGCTCGCCGCCTTCCTCGGCCGTGGCTCCCTCACCCGCAAGCTCCACCGCGAGCTGGGAGGCACCGCCCCGCAGCGGCTGACCCGCCCCGACGCCAAGGAGACGGTCTACGAGGCCTGGGCGCCCGTCGGCCTGGTCGCCCACATAGCCCCCGGCAACGCCGCCACCGTCGCCCCGCTCAGCCTGATCGAGGGACTCCTCGCGGGCAACGTCAACGTCCTCAAGACCAGCAGCGCCGACACCCTGCTCGCCCAGCACCTCCTCGCCGAACTCGCCGCGCAGGATCCGACGGGCGCCCTCGCCGAGCGCATCATCGTGCTGCGCTTCCCCTCCTCCCGCCGGGACTGGCTGGGCCTGATGTGCGCCCCCGCCGACGCCGTCGCCGTCTGGGGCGGCGAGGCCGCCGTCGAGGGCGTCGCCGCCCACGTCCCGGCCGGGTGCCGTCTGGTGGAGTGGGGACACAAAATCTCCTTCGCCTACCTCACGCGGGACACCTGGGCGGACGAGCAGACCCTGACCGACCTGGCCCGGGACATCTGCCTCTTCGAGCAGCAGGCCTGCTCCAGCCCCCAGGTGGTCTACCTCGACACCGAGGACGCCGGGGAACTCCACGCGTGCGCCGAGCGGCTCGCCGCCGCGCTGGCCGCCCGGCCGGCGCCTGCCGAGGTGGAGCTCGACCCGGCCGAGTACGCCGAGCTGACCACCACCGAGCACCTCGCCCGCCTGGAGGAACACCTCGGTTTCACCCGCGTCCTGGCCGCCCCCGACGGCACCTGGCGCGTCATCGCCGACACCCGCCCGGCGCTCACCGCCTCCCCGCTGCACCGCAGCGTGTGGGTCAAGCCGCTGCCCCGCAAGAACCTCATCGCGACGCTGCGTCCCATGCGCCGCTACCTCCAGACCGCGGGCATCGCGGGCAGCCCGACCGACACCGCCGAGCTGTCCGCCCTGGTCCTCGCCGCCGGGGCCACCCGCGTCACGCCCATCGGCGCCATGACGGCCGGCTACTCCGGCGAACCCCACGACGGGGTGTACGCCCTCCAGCGCTACAGCCGCCGCGTCGCCGTCCAGGCCGACCGGCGCTTCGCCGCCACCGCCTGCCTCGACGACCTCGCCCGCCCGGTCGCCTTCCCGGCGCCCGCGGGCCCGCTGCTCGACAAGGCCGCCGTCCAGGAGCTCAACCGCGGAGTCGACCGGGGCGACGCCGAGCTCTACTTCCGCAGCGGAGGCAGCACCGGTACGCCCGCCCTGTCGCTCTTCACGTACGAGGACTACGACACGCAGATGCACGCCGCCGCACGCGGCCTCCTCGCCGCCGGCTACGACCCGGCGCGCGACCGCACCGCCAACCTCTTCTACTGCGGCGGCATGTACGGCGGGTTCATCAGCTTCTTCTCCATCCTGGAGCGCCTCGGCGGCGTCCAGATGCCGATGGCCGCCGGGCCCGACCACCGTGCCACCGCGGAGATGATCATCGCGTACGAGGTGGACACCCTCTTCGGGATGCCCTCCTACCTCTGGCAGCTCCTGCACGAGGCGTCGGACCTCCTGCGCTCCTACGGCGGCATCCGCAAGATCTACTACGGCGGCGAACACTTCACCGAGGAGCAGCGCCGCACCCTCACCGAGACCTACGGCATCGAGGTCATCCGCTCCATCACCTACGGCAGCACCGACCTCGGCCCCCTCGGCTACCAGTGCACGCACAGCACCGGCAGCGTCCACCACCTCCACGCCGACCTGCACACCCTGGAGATCGTCGAGATCGACGCCGACCGCCCGGTGGCGCCCGGGGAGACCGGCCGGCTCGTCTTCACCACCCGCGCCCGCCGCGGCCAGCACCTCGACCGCTACGTCATCGGCGACCTCGGACGCGCCCTGCCGGGCCGCTGCCCCTGCGGCAGCCACGCCCCGCGCTTCGAACTGCTCGGCCGGCTGGGCGAGGTGATGCGGGTGGCGACGTACTTCCTCAACCACCGCCGCTTCGTGGCCATCGCGGAGGAGCGGCTGCACTACAGCGGCGAGATCCAGACCGTCCTGACCAGCGGGCCCGTCCGGGAGGTCCTCACCCTCCGCATGGAGCGCACCGACACCCTGGACCCGACCGCCGCACACGACGCCTTCCTGGCGGCGTACCCCGAAGTGCGCTCGGCCGTGTCGGAGCAGCTGCTGGACTTCGCGGTCGAGCCGGTGCACGGCTCCGCCCTGGACCGCACGCCGACGAGCGGAAAACTCCGTGCGGTGGTGGACCGCAGGCACGAAGCACGCGACGGGCACCGCCCCGCGCGACCGTAACCCCGCCGCGCCGTCGACGCCGGGGCGGCGGCTCCGCCGCCCGGGCCATGACCGTTGTGCCCCGGGTCAGCCGCGGACGCGGCTGACCCGGCCCTCGTCCCACACCGGTTCGTCCGTCTCCACCACCCGGCGGTCACCGGAGGAGCCCGTACGGGCGAGCAGGCCCTCGCGTGCCGCCAGGATCACCTCGGCGGCCTGCTCGGCTGCGGCCCCGGCCGGTACCAGCTCGGGCATGTGGCGGGAGTCAACCTGGTCTTCGGAAGCGACCTGCTCGGGCCGCTGCACTCGGCCCAGTTGGAGGAGTTCACGCTGCGCGCCGAGGTCCAGCCCGCCGCGGACGTGATCCGCTCCGCCACCAGCACGGCGGCCCGCCTGCTGCGGATGGAGGGCGAGATCGGCACCCTCGCGCCGGGCGCGCACGCCGATCTCCTCGTCGTGGACGGCGCCCCCTGGCGGACCTCGCCGTCCTCACCCGTCCCGAGCGCCACCTTCGGCACGTGGTCAAAGCCGGTGCCGTCCTCTGAGAAACCGGTCGTCGCAACGGGCGGTCGGCGAAGTGACACGGCCGGGCCCCGGGGCTCGTGTCCCGGGGCCTCGTCGTTGCGCGGGTCGGCCCCCCGTGATGCGGCGGCGGCCACGGCACCGGCGTGCACCGCGGGTTGACGAGCAGCCCCACGATCAGGAGAGGGTCCGGCCCGAGCCGGTCCTCCGTGGTCGGGCCGGTCCGCGAGCATCCGTCAGTTCCATTGGGGGACGAGGACGATGCGCCCGCGCAGGCCGCGCGAGGCCAGAGCGTCGTGAGCCGCGGCGGCTTCCGCGAAGGGCATCGTCCGGTCCACCCGCAGGGTGACACCGCCGGCGTCCGCGAGGGCGGCCAGTTCGGCGAGCTGCACCGCGTCGCTGTGCACCCGGACCTGCGAGACCCGGATCCCGCGTTCCGCTGCCGGACCGGCGCCGCGGACACTGACGAAGGTGCCGCCGTCTTCCACCGCGCCGATCACCGAGCCGCCCAAGGCCGCGGCGTCGATCAGCCCGGTGACTCCGCCGGGAACGGTGGCGCGGATCGCAGCGGCGGGGTCCTCGGAGCGCGGGACGAAGAGGGCGGCTCCCAACTCGCGGACCAGTTCCTGGTCCTGGGACCCGGCGACGGCGACGACCCGCAGACCACGCGCGGCCGCCAGCTCGACGAGGTAGCCGCCCACGGCGCCTGCCGCACCGGTGACCGCCACGGTGGCGCCGTCGGCCGCGGCGAGCAGGTCCAGTGCCTGCCAGGCGGTGAGTCCGTTCAGCGGGAGCGTCGCCGCCTGGACCGGGCTCGCGTGCCGGGGTGCGGCGGCGACGGCGGTGGCGGGCAGGACGACGTACTCGGCGTGCGTGCCCGCCTGGGTGTCCGGCCAGTCGGACAAGCCGATCACGGCGTCGCCGACCGCGAAACCCCGGACACCGCCGCCCAGCGCGTCGACGGTTCCGGCGACGTCGAGACCCGGAACGTAGTGCTCCTGCGCGGGGACGCGCGAGGCCAGCGCGCCGGAACGGATCAAGGCATCGGCGGGGTTCAACGCGGCCGCGGCGACCCGGATACGGATCTGACCGTCGCCCGGTCGAGGGGTCGGGACTTCGGCGACGCGGAGCACGTCGGAGCCACCGTATTCGGACAGGATGACGGCACGCATCTTCATGCTCTTCTCTCTGAAGGTGTCCTGGCCGGGCAGGCCCCGGCGGTCCATCCCTGGAACCCGGACGACCGGCTCCTCATTCCGTCGGGGCGGCGCGAGAAACCACCGTCCACGCCGAGCCCGAGGGTGTCAGGCCGCGGATCGACGGACCGAAGGCCAACCGACCCCGGGCCAAACCGCCGGAGTTACGAACTTATTGCCGCAGTTGTGGGCTACGCCACAGCACTTGCTCCCACAGCCCTGCTGAAGTCGGGTGATGGCCTTCTTCCTCTTGTTTCTCGTCCCGGCCGGTCTGATCCTTCCGTTCGTCTTCGCGGGCCGGGCCATCGGTGTTCTGGCCCGGGCCGGCGGACCGCAGCGCGCCGACAGCCACGCCTGGCTGCGCACGGCCGGCTTCGCCCAGGCGGCGATCGCGTTGGGCGTGTACACCTGGGGCCTGCTGCACGTCACCGGCGCGGTCATGTCGGCGGAGGACGGCGGCACGGACTCGATCCCCATCCCGCCCTGCCGTACCCCGGGCTGGGAGCAGCGGGCGGAAGGGATCACCGGCTACCGGGTGGAGTACGTGCCCCTGCGCTTCGTGTGCGAGACCGACGACATCGGCGACTACGCCGTCTCCGTCCCCGGCCACGTCAACCCGGTCTTCTTCTTCCTCGGCCTCGGAGCTGCCGTCTGCTTCACCGTCACGGCCCTGGATTCCGACAGCCGCCGCAACCAGGACGACACCCGGATCTAGGCCGGCACTGGCGTCGTCGGCCCTCGGCGTCGTCCTCGTCGTGGCGCTGCCGCAAGGTCCGATGGTCCCTCAAGGGGGACCTCTCTCCCCTGTCGGCCGGCGGCCGTCCGCGGCACCGTGTTGATGTCGGCCCAGTCGACGAACTTCTCGGTCCGCCGCACGAAGGAGCGGAGATGACGCAGTACCCGATCACCGAGCTCGACGCCCACTGGCGCGCCGCCAACTACCTGGCCGCCGGGCAGATCTACCTGATGGACAACCCGCTGCTGACCGAACCGCTGAGGCCCGAACACATCAAGCCACGGCTGCTCGGCCACTGGGGTACCTCCCCCGGCCTCAACCTCGTGTACACCCACCTCAACCGGGTGATCAAGGAGCGGGGCCAGGAGGCCCTGTGCGTCTGGGGTCCGGGGCACGGCGGGCCCGCCGTCCTGGCGAACTCCTGGCTGGAGGGCACGTACACCGAGACGTACCCGGACATCAGCCGGGACGGCGAGGGGATGCGGAGGCTGTTCCGGCAGTTCTCCTTCCCCGGCGGGGTCCCCAGTCATGTGGCACCCGAGACTCCGGGGTCGATCCACGAGGGTGGCGAGCTCGGCTACTCGCTCGCACACGCCTACGGCGCCGCCTTCGACAACCCCGGCCTGCTCGTGGCGTGCGTCATCGGTGACGGCGAGGCAGAGACGGGGCCGCTCGCGGCCTCATGGCACTCGAACAAGTTCCTCGACCCGGTGCGCGACGGCTCGGTCCTGCCGATCCTCCACCTCAACGGCTACAAGATCGCCAACCCGACCGTGCTGTCCCGCATCCCCGAGGCCGAACTGGACGGGCTGCTGCGGGGCTACGGCCACGAGCCGCTCTACGTCACGGGCAGCGATCCCCACCGCGTGCACCAGGCCATGGCCAGGGCATTGGACCGGGCCCTGGACCTCATCTCCGGGATCCGCAGCGAGGCTCGGATCGGCGGGGGCGGCTCCAGCCGCCGCCCGTGGCCCGTGATCGTCCTGCGGACCCCCAAGGGCTGGACCGGCCCGGTCGCGGTGGACGGCGACCCCGTCGAGGGAACGTGGCGGGCCCACCAGGTCCCGCTGGCCTCCGTACGGGAGAACCCCGAGCACCTGCGGATGCTGGAACAGTGGCTGCGCTCGTACCGGCCACAGGAACTCTTCGACTCCGAGGGCCGTCCCACGGAGCGGGTCCTGGCCTGCGCTCCGCCCGGTGACCTGCGGCTCGGCGCGACGGCGCACGCCAACGGCGGGCTGCTGCTGCGTCCGCTCCCGCTGCCGGAGCCCGAGGCCCACGCGGTCGCGGTGGACAAGCCCGGCCGCTCGGTCCACGAGCCCACCCGGGTGCTGGGTTCCCTGCTGGCCGAGGTGATGAGGGAGACCGAGGGCAGGCGTGACTTCCGCGTCGTCGGCCCGGACGAGACCGCTTCCAACCGGCTCGACGACCTCTTCGACGTCACGGGCAAGGCCTGGCAGGAGGCGACCGAGCCCACCGATGTGCACCTGGCGCGCGGCGGGCGGGTGATGGAGATCCTCTCCGAGCACACCTGCCAGGGCTGGCTGGAGGGGTACCTGCTGACCGGCCGGCACGGACTCTTCTCCACGTACGAGGCCTTCGCGCACATCGTCGACTCGATGGTCGCCCAGCACGTGAAGTGGCTGCGGACTGCGCGCGGGCTTCCGTGGCGCGCCCCGATCGCGTCCCTCAACTACCTGCTGACCTCGCACGTCTGGCGCCAGGACCACAACGGCTTCTCCCACCAGGACCCGGGCTTCGTCGACCACGTCCTCAACAAGAGTCCAGAGGTCGTGCGCGCCTACTTCCCGCCCGACGCGAACACCCTCCTCGCGGTCGCCGACCACGTCCTGCGTAGCCGGGACCAGGTCAACGTGATCGTCGCGGGCAAGCAGCCCTCCTTCGACTGGCTGCCGATGGACCAGGCCCGGATCCATTGCGCCCGCGGCGCCGGCATCTGGGACTGGGCGGGGACGGACGACGGCACGCGCGAGCCCGACGTGGTGCTGGCCTGCGCGGGCGACGTCCCGACCCAGGAGGTGCTCGCCGCGGCGGCGCTGCTCCGCGAGAACCTGCCGTCCCTGGCCGTCCGGGTCGTCAACGTCGTCGACATCACGCGCCTGATGCCCCGGGAGGAACACCCGCACGGGATGACGGACGTCGAGTACGACTCCCTGTTCACCACGGACACACCGGTGATCTTCGCGTACCACGGCTATCCGTGGCTGATCCACCGGCTCGCCTACCGCCGGGCCGGCCACCCCCACCTGCACGTTCGCGGCTACAAGGAGTCGGGCACCACCACCACGCCCTTCGACATGGTGGTGCGCAACGACCTCGACCGGTACCGGCTCGTCATGGACGTCATCGACCGCGTTCCCGGCCTGGCGGAACGCGCCGCGGCCGTGCGCCAGACCATGGCCGACCAGCGGATCCGCCACCACGACTGGATCCGCGCCCACGGAAGTGACCTCCCGGAGGTCGTGGACTGGTCCTGGCCGTACTGACGGCCCTGCCCAGACGTCCGGGGCCGGCCCCTGTCGGCCGGACGCCGGCCCCCGGCCGGGTCGATGCCGACCGCGCTCATGACTCGCTCCACATCTCCCGGCCGTGACGGGGAACCAGAAGCACGGGGCAGTGGGCATGGCGCGCCACGGCGTGGGTGACCCGCCCAAGGCTGGGGCCCATGTGTCCGGGCGCGCGACGACCGCTCATGACCAGCAGGTCTGCGTGATTCGACGCCTCGACCAGGACATCGGCCACCGACATCGCCTTGTCCGCGTCCGCCTCGACGGTGAGGTCGGGGTATTCGTCCCGGATCCGCTCCCTGACGGCCTTCAGCTTCTCGACGTGCCCGCCCGCGAGGTCCTCGATGTTGTCGACCATGGTCACGACGTTCCTGACGGACTGCAGCATCTTCCACACGTGCAGCAGCCGCAGCGACGCCTCGCGCAACTCCGCCTCACGCGCGGCGTACCGGGCGCACGGGAGGTCGTGCTCGTCCCGGACGGCCACGGCGACGACTCCTGCCTCGGTTCCGCTCCCGGCTCCCCTGACCACGACCAGCGGGGTCCTGGCACCCGCTGCGGTCTTGAGGGCCACCGAGCCGAGCGTGAGAGGGCCGAAGCCGCCCCGGCCCCGGTTGCCCACCACGATGGTGCCGTGGAGTCCGGCGGCCCGGTGGAGGCTCGTCACCGGATCGCTTCGGCTGAATTCCGTGGTGACGCGCAGACCCGGGTGTTCGGCCGCGACCGCCTCGGCCGTCTCCCGGAGGAGTGCGCCGCCGGCCTCGTCGACCCGTTCGATGGTGTAGGCCGACAGGCGTAGCGCCTTTCCGTCGGTGTCGGCCCCGTGGACGACGTGCAGCGGACGGTCGCGGCGTACGGCCTCCGCGGCGGCCCACAGCACGGCCGCGCGGGCGGAATCGGACCCGTCGACACCCACGATGACCGAGCTGACGTCCGGGTCTCGGGGCCCTTCCATGATTCCTCCTCGCCGAGCCGGTAGGGACAGCCACCACGCCGGCACCGGGCCTCACCCGGCCGGGGGGGGCCTACGATCCCCGCGTCGCCCACGACCGACCAGGGTTCTCCCCCCCAGGGTCAGCGGTGGGCCCGGTTCGGCGGCGTGCGGGTGCGGCGGGGCCTCAGTCGTCACCGGCATCGCGGCCCGGACGGAGGCGGCCGGACCAGCCCGGTTCGACACGTTCCCAGTCGCGCTCCCACTCGGTCAGGTTGCGCGCTTCCACGCTGCGCAGCCGCAGGGAGACGACTCCCGCGGCGGCGAGCGTGATCAGTCCCGCACTGCCCGCTCCGGCCGCGACGGCGTCCGACGCCAGTTCGGTCGCCGCCCGGGGAACGGAGGCGATCTCGCCGGTGTCGTCGACCCACAGCGGGACGGTGTGCCCCACGGGCGTCCCCGCCGGGACGGGCAGCGTGGCCGTGTGCTGGGAGGCGGGGGGATACCGCCACTGCACGCGGGCCACTGTGGCGGCGCCGTTGACCCCGGCCGGGGTGTGCCGCGTGACCTCGCCGACGGTGGTCGCTTTCACCGGATGTCGCTGCCGTGCCAGCTCCGCGGCCGCGCGGAGCCCGTTGTCCATGGAGGTGAGTCCCACCTGGACCCCACAGGCCGCGGCGAGAAGGCACGACAGCGCGAAGACGAGGAGCCAGCGGCTGCGGGTACGGTCCGTCGCCCGCCGGAGCGGGTTGGACGGCGCACGATGCCAGTGCTGTCGACTCGTGGGGCCGTCCTGCGAACCCCTGCGTCCTGGTCCGGACGAGCTTCGGTGGAACATGCCGCACCTCCTCGCTGCGAGGGTGCCGATCCGCTCAGTGCGCGGTGCCGGGTCCGGTGCCGATGCCGATGTGATGGGCCCGGCTCCGGCTGATCCGTGGGGCGATGCCGGCCGTCGTGCCGTGCCTGCCGCCGTGGGCCACGAGCACTCCCTTCCCGGTCGTGACGACACTCTCCGTACCCACCGGTGGCCGTCCGCTCCGGCCACGTGTATCAGTGCCGGGCTCCCGGTGGTCCTTCTCCTCCATGCTCTCAGTGTGCTCCGCGTCGAAGGCGCCTCGCCTCCGCTGCGTCCGGGTTCCCGGCGCGAGCAGTGCCCCGTCGGCGGCGGCGACGTAGCTGACCGGGAAGATCGCGGGGCCTTCCGCGGTGGAGATCGCGACGCGGCCCGTGCCGTGCGTCGAAAGCAGCCGCCGGCATTCCTCCTCGCCGAGCGTCACATCTCCGCTCGGGGTGCGAGATCGCGTCGCCCGTGCCCTCCCCCGATCCCGTGAGCGGGAAGCCGCCGCTTCGGCGGGCCTGCCCGTCCAGGTCGACCGTGAGGAGCTCGTACCCCGGCCGCGACGCGATCCACGTATGGGCGTCGGGGCCGAGAACGACGGCCGCGGTGGCCCAGCTGTCGGCCCAGGTCAGGTCGGGGCCGGTGACCGTGGCGGCCAGGAGCCGGTGGGCGGCGCGGCCGGTCCGGGGGTCGAGGACGTGCGCTCCGCGCTCGGCACCGCCCGAGGTGGCCACGGCAGCGCGTGTCGATCACGTCGCCGGTGAAGGTGCCGGAGCGGCTCGATCCCGTCGTACCTGCCGCCGCCCCGGTCGTCGGGTCCGGCGCGGCCGGCGACTGCGCGGAGAGGGCGGGGCGGGCGGCCTGGTGGGGCTTGAGCGCGAGCAGCGAGACGATGCCTGTCACGGTCGCTGCGGTGGTGACGGCTGTACGACGCAACGGGGCTCCTCGGGAGACGGGTGGGGGCCATCGGGAAGCGGTGTGGGGGCGGGTCACAGGGCGGAGGACTCCTGGTGGATCCGGTGGGGTGCGACCCCGGCTCCCCTCAGGGCGGCGCCGGCGGCTTCGGTCATGCCGGGCGGACCGCACAGGTAGACGTCCCGGTGGCCGAGGTCGGGAACGAGGGCGGTGAGGCAGGGGGCGGTGAGCGCCAGCTCGTGCCCGGCCGGCTCGTCCCCCACCGAGTAGTACGCCCGGGCCCCGCGTCCGGCTCCGGTGTTCCGTGCGGTGAGCGCGCCGTAGGGGCCTTCGGCCCACACGCGGGTGCCCGGGGTGAGCCGGGCCAGGGCGGCGCTGTGGGCGTCGAGGGCCTTCACCGTGATCCGCAGACATCTCGGGTCGGCCGGGGCGGACAGCGAGTACGGGTTCGCGGTCCACCACAGCCCGCTACCCGGGCCTACGGGTCGTGTCGGTGGCGGGATACGCGGCCACGGCGTCTCCTGTCTCTCGGGAAGCGGTCCCGCACGCGGTGCGCGGGCGGCCGGCGGGGCCGGATCCACACCGGTGCGGAACTTTTTCTGAGAACGACGAACCGGACCTCACCGACGTGCTCGGCGCGGCCCTGCGTTCGGAGGGCTGGGACGTCCGCACCGCGGCGGACGCCGCCGGAGCCCTCGCGTGCGCGGCGCGGTTCCGTCCCGACCTCGTCGTCCTCGACTGGATGCTCCCCGATCTGGACGGGCTCTCCGTCCTGCGGGCGCTGCGCGGGCTCTGCCCCGGTGTGTGCTTCCTGTTCCTGACGGCGCGGGACGCGGTGGAGGACCGCATCGCGGGCATCACGGCGGGCGGCGACGACTACGTCACCAAGCCGTTCAGCCTTGAGGAGGTGCAGGCGCGGCTGCGGGGGCTGATGCGGCGGGCGGGGATGGTCCGCGGCGGTCAGAGCCCGTGCCTGGTGGCGGGGGACCTCGTCATGGACGAAGAGGCACGCGAAGTGGCGCGGGGCGGACAGATCGTCGAACTGTCCCGGACCGAGTTCGAACTGCTGCGGTTCCTGATGCGCAACCCGCGCCGCGTGCTGTCGAAGGAGGCCCGATCCGGTCCCGTACACGGATCCGGACACCGAGGTCGGCCGGGTCGCCACCGCGCTCGACCGCATGCTCGGCCACGTCGGCGACGCCCTGACCCGCCGCCATGTCAGCGAGGAGCGGCTGCGCGCCTTCGCCGCCGATGCCGGCCACGAGCTGCGCACACCCGTGGCGACGATCCGGGCCCGTGCCGAGCCGGCGCTGCGCCATCCCGGCCCCGTTCCCGACGAGGTCCGCCAGGCCCTCGGACGCGTGGCCGCGGAGTCCGCCCGGATGAGCGGACTGGTGGACGACCTGCTGCTGCTCGCCCGCCTCGACGCCGGCCGCCCGCTGGACCGGCGGCCGGTGGACCTGACCCGCGTCGTCCTCGACGCGCTCGATGACGTCCGCGCCCCGTCCGTGCATGCGGCGGGCTGCCGCGGGGCGACCACGCGAGAACGCCGGCCCGGCCGTAGCGTGGAAGGGGCAAGGACACTCCGCGGTGAGGGGCGATGCGCAATGACCTGGGCTTCGTGGACGACGACAGGGGTCTTCGCCGGACGGGGCGGGGTGCTCACCGAGGAGGCGGGGGTTCTCAGTGGGGACCTGACCGTGCACACCACCTGGTCGGGGCGGGAGGCCAATGTGGCGGTGCAGTACAGCGGCGGTTCGGACTGGTTCACGGTCACCGGCAGTCCGGTGCACTGCTCGTCCGAGGAGGACAGCCGCCTCCTGCACCAGGAGGTGGTCGACGCCGTACGCGGCGATGCGGCCGCCACCGTTCCCCACACCATGCCCGCGGACACGGTTCGCAGTGGGGAGGAACCGGCGTAGCAGTGGGCCTCCCCGCTCAGTTGCGCTCCTCGAATCCCGCCAGCAGTGCGCGCGGGTCGAAGGTCACGCGGATACGGGTGACCTTCCCGTCCTCGACGTGCATCCAGTTCGCGGTCGGTGCGGGCGGCGCAACGCTCGTGTGCAGGTCGAACCAGGTGATCACTTCATCGCCTTCCGCGACCCGCGTCTTCACGTCGATCTTCTCCAGCACCTGTCCGAGCCCCTTCAGCCCGGCGAGCGCCTCCTCCACCCCCGACGCCGTTCCCAGCGCTCCCACGAAGTCGACGTCTTCGGCCAGCAACCCCCGCAATGCCTCGAAGTCGCCCGCCTCCCAGGCGGTGAAGTAGGTCTCGGCAAGCTCTCGCGCAGTCTTCGTCGTCGTCATGCCTCCATCCTCCGGCCCGCCTCACCCATCCGTCCAACAGATGGATCCGATGGCACCTATCATCACCGCATATGGAAGTACATCAGCTGCGCTACTTCGCCGCGATCGTGGACGAGGGCACCTTCACGGCCGCCGCCCATCGCCTGCACGTCAGCCAGTCCGGCATCAGCACCCAAGTGGCCAAGCTGGAGTCGGAGCTGGGCCAACCGCTGCTCGACCGCTCCGGCCGTCGAATCCGCCTCACCCCGGTTGGTGAGGCCGTTCTCCCCCTCGCGAAGAACGCCCTCGCCACCCTGGAGGCCATCCAGCACACCGCCGCCGAATTCGCCGATGCCGTTCGCGGCCGGGCCCGTCTCGGCATGATCATGGGCTGCTCGATCCCGGCCTTCCTCGACACCGTCGCCGAACTCGGCCGCACCCACCCCGGCATCGAGCTCAGCCTTCACGAGGGCTACTCCGACGACCTCCAGACCCAGGTCCTCTCCGGCTCCCTCGACCTGGCCCTGATCGGCTACGCGGGCGATGTCACCCCAGGCCTGGACGTGAGCGTCGTCATCGACGAGCCGATCACCGCGGCCGTCCCGGCCGGGCACCCCCTCGACCGCACGGAACTGCGCCTCGCAGACCTCCGGGGTGAGAAGATCCTCTGTCTCTCCCCCGGCACCGGCATCCGCGCGGCCTACGAGGACTCCTGCCAGAGGATCGGCCTCGACCCGCGCGTGGACATCGACGCCAGCTCCCCGGTCGCCCTGCTGCGCCTCGCCGAGCGCGGCGCGGGCGCCGCCGTCCTCAGCGCGTCCTCCGCACAGGGCACGGGCCTGCGGACCGTCCCGCTCACCGACGCCGCCACGCACGCCCGGCTCGGCCTCATCACCCGCCGGGGTCAGCACTCCCCAGCCGTACAGCTCCTGCGCACCAGGCTCCTCGCCGCGCTGCGCGCCGCATAGGCAGGTGCGGTGAGTCCCGGTCGCGGGATCTTGTGCGCGGTGTCCGGACGGCCTAGCCTCCTGGGGTTGTTGCTCGTCCATCCGGGACAACCGAAGGCTCCGCGCCCGAAACCCGCCCGCCGGGAATCGGAGCCCCCGTGAGCAGTTGTGACATGCCCGTACCCTCAGCCCGTCCACCGGGCGGTCTCCGACAGCGGCAGCCGCGATGAGCGCGCCGATCCGTCCATCGGACGGCATCGTCGGACCGCTGCGGTCCGCGCTCGGGGCGGCTGTGCGCGCGCCCGGAACCGCGGGGTACGAGGACTCCCTGGCCCGCGTGTTCTTCCCCGAGGCCGCCCGTCGACGGCCCGCGTGCGTCGTGGCGCCCCGTACGGCCGAGGAGGTGGCGACCGTCATGCGGGTCGCCACCGGGGCGGGAGTCCGGGTCACGGTGCGCGGGGGCGGTCTGAGCTCGAACTGTGTCGCCGACGGGGCCGTCATGCTGGACCTCTCGGAGCATCGCGATGCCGCCCGTCCGGACGGAGAGCGGGTGGTCGTCGACGGCGGGGCGACGATGGCCACCGTGCTCGGGGTTCTGGGCCCGTCGGGTCGTGCGGTGCCGGTCGGCGTGTCCGGCCACACGGGCCTGGGGATGGCCACCCGAGGGGGCGTCGGCTACCTGACGAGGTCCCTGGGGCTCACCGTCGACCATCTCGTGGGGGTCGAGCTGGTGCTCCCCTCCGGTGACCTCGTGCGTCTCTCGGAGAGGAGCGCCGGCGAGGACGCCGACCTGTGGTGGGCGGTGCGGGGCGGCGCGCCCTGCGTCGGGGTGGTCACCTCCGCGGAGTTCCGGACCCACGAGATCGCCCCGGTCTGGGTCGACCGGGCAGTGGTGGGCACGGACGCGCTCGCCGCGTATTTCCGGATCGCTCCGCAGCTTCCGCGCGACACCACCATGAGCGCGGTCCTCGGCTACACCTCCCTCTCGCCCCACGAGCCGGTCCTGTTCGTCTACACCGCTTGCGCGAGCCGGCACGACAGCGCCGTGGGACGAGCCAGGTCGGCGGCCTCCGCCGTCGTCGCCGGGGCGGGCGCGCCTCCCCTCTACCGCTCGGAGAGGTCCGGGCGGTATCTGGCCGGGCTGCCCGAGTTCGCCATCCCCGGGGCCGGGGGCGCCGAGCCCGAACCGATCCGGCTGCCCCGCCCGGGTGACGGTCCGCGTGGCTCGTTCTTCGGCAAAGCGGTCTTCACCGGTCCCACCCTCGACGCCGCGGTCGCCGACGCCCTGGCGGAGCGGATCCGCGCCGCACCCACGCGGGCCTGCCGCATCGACTTCCAGCACACCGGCGGGGCTCTGGCCGACGTCGACGACACCGCCACCGCGTTCTGGGGCAGGACCGCCGAATGGAGCATCCCGCTGAACGCGATCTGGGACGACGCCGCCGACACCGAGGCCTGCACGTCGTGGGCCCGCGACACGCTGCGTACCCTGGCCGCGCACACCGTCGGGGTCTACAACGTCGAACTGAGACCGGGCCTCCCCGAAACCGAGACCGAGACGCGGGCCGCCTACGGCGGCAACCTGGCCCGGCTCCGGGCGCTCCGACACCGCTACGACGGCGCGGGACTGCTCGCGCCGCCACTCCCCTGACCCGACCCGGATACCGGCGTCCGAGGTCGCGGGGCCCCGGCTCCGCCCGCCCGCCCGTCGCCCGGGCGGCCGGAGCCGGGGGCCCCGCCGGGGGGGGCGGTCAGGCGAGGCGGTCGGGCAGCGGTGCGAGGGTGAAGTTGTCCCAGACGAAGTTGTCCATCTGGTGCTGGTCAGCGCTCAGGTTGACGACGCGGTCGATCTGCCCGTCGGTGTTGAAGTGCCACACCAGGGCCCAGGTCGTGTCGACCTTGCCGGTGCCCGCGGTCGTCCAGCCGCGGTGGATGTCCACGACGTACGCGTCGTTGCTGCCGAAGAAGATCGGGTCGGCCTGGAAGCCGGCCTTGCCGAGCTGGTCGAAGAAGCTGCGGACTTCGGCGACACCGTGCTTGGTCCCGGACAGCGGGTGCCGTCCGGGGATCGTCCACTGGATGTCCGGTGCCAGGACGGCACTCATGCCTTCGACGTCCCCGGCCGCGTAGGCGGCGAAGAACTTCTCGACAGCCTCGACCTTCGGGTCTTTCTCGTTCATGAACTCATCTTCCGCGTAGGCGTGTTGGAGCACCCATCCTCCCAAGGCCGGCTCCACTCCCACCAGCTCCTTCTGCATCGTGAGACCCGTGTCATGGCCGGTGGTCTTCCTCGGCTACTCCTCGGTCGGGCCCAGGTCGGGGTGGTCGCGCAGTTCGACCGTGGCGGTGGTCGAGGCGTGCAGTTCGAGAACGGTGATCTCGTTGCGGCCGGCCCTGAGCACCGGGGCCGGGACGTACAGCGTGGCCTGGGCTCCGCGGGACCAGTACCGGCCCAGCGCGAAGCCGTTGATCCAGACGTTGCCCTTGGTCCAGCCCTCCAGCGCGAGGAAGGTGTCGGCGGGCCGTGCGACGTCGAAGTGGCCGCGGTGGAACGCGGGCCCCACCGGGGGCGACTTCGGGTCGGAGGCGGTGAAGGACAGGCCGGCGAGATCGTCCAGGGGCAGGGCGCGGCTGGACCACAGTGCCGGCTCCCGGCCGCCCACGGCGGTGCGGCCGAGGAGTCCCTTGCGGTCGTGGACGGCCGGCCCGTAGTTGACCCTGCCCTGGTTCTCCACCAGCACCGTCAGCCGGGCTCCGGGGCGGGGGACGGCGAAGGCCAGGGCGTGCTCGCGGCCCTCCCGTTCGAGCACGCCGACCGGTTGTCCGTCCACGAAGACCTGCGCGCGGTCGCGCACGTCTTCGGCCTGCAGTAGGGCCGGTCCCCCGTCCGGCAGCCGGGTCTCGTACAGGACGAAGCCGAAGTCCTGGCCGAGCTCCTCCATCGTGAGCGGGCGGGCCGCCTCCTCGGCGCTGCCGAGGAGGTCCGCCTGGGCCAGCAGGGGCGCGCATTGCGTCAGTGCGACCGGCCCGTGGCCGAGCTTCGGGGCGGGGGCGGGCACCGGCTCGTCGGGAACCGGCGCGTGTTTCGCGATGACCTCGCGGAAGGCGGTGTACTTGGGGGTCGGGTCGCCCGCCTCGTCCAGCAGTGCGTCGTAGTCGTACGAGGTGACGGTGGGGCGGTACGTCCCCTTGTCGTTGGCCCCGTTGGTGAAGCCGAAGTTCGTGCCGCCGTGGAACATGTAGATGTTCACGGAGGCACCGGCCGCGAGCAGCCGGTCGAGTTCGGCCGCGGCATCGTCGGCGTCGCGGACGGCGTGGGTCCCGCCCCACCGGTCGAACCAGCCGATCCAGAACTCCGAGCACATCAGGGGCCCGTCGGGCTGGTGCTCGCGCAGCCGGGCCAGGCCGGCCTCGGCCCTGCTGCCGAAGTTGGCGGTGCGCAGCACTCCGTCGAGACCGCCGCGTGCGAGGTCCGAGGGCTGGTCGCAGGTGAACAGGGGGACGTCCACGCCGTGCCGGCGGAGCAGCCCGGCCAGGTCGGCGAGGTACCCGGGGTCGTCCCCGTAGGCCCCGTACTCGTTCTCCAGCTGGACGGCGAGCACCGGCCCGCCGCGGCTCCCGAGCGAGGCCAGGAGGGGCGGCATGAGGGCCCCGAGGTACTCGTCCACGGCACGCAGGAAGCGCGGGTCGCGGCTGCGCAGCGCGATGCCTTCCTCGGCGAGGAGCCAGGAGGGCAGGCCGCCGCCCTCCCATTCCGCGCAGATGTACGGTCCGGGGCGCAGCAGCACGTGCAGGCCCTCGGCGGCGGCGAGGTGGAGGAAGCGGGGCAGGTCGAGACCTCCGTCGAGGCGGAACTCCCCGCGCCGGCGGGCGTGGAGGTTCCAGGGGACGTAGGTCTCGACCGTGTTGAGGCCCAGCAGGCGCGCCTTGTGGAGCCGGTCGGCCCATTGCTCCGGGTGAACGCGGAAGTAGTGCAGGGCACCGGAGACGATGCGGAACGGCCGGTCGTCGAGACGGAAGCCGTCTGCGGCGATCTCCAGTCGGGGCATGCGGTGCGCTCCTCGGGAAGCGGGGAAGGGGAAAGCGGGGAAGGGGAAAGCGGTTGAGCGGGGCGCCCGTCAGGCCAGCGGGCGGCACAGCAGCGCGTCGGGGACGCCGCCGTGGTTCCACCGCCATGTGAAGGCGACTCCGGCGACGTATTCGGTGTCGGCGCACTGGCCCTTGTAGTAGCCGGGCGCCCAGTCGCTGCCGGTCGAGCCTCCGGTGACGGGGCGGTTGTCGCCGTGGTCGAACCAGATGGTCCGGCCGGTGACGGGCAGCGGGCCCGCGGCGGGAGCGCACAGCAGCGCGGACATGGCGTTGTCGCGCACGCTGTAGCCGACGGCGAAGGAGTTCTCGGGGCACTGCAGCTTGTTGTAGCCGTCCGCCCAGTCGCCCCGGGTGACATAGCGCTCGTCGGTGACCACGGTCCAGGCGCCGGCCGCCTTGCGGGGCTCGCCCGCGTCGGTGCACAGGCCCCGGCTGTCGCTGCGGCCGAGGCCCGTCAGCCGCTGGGTGTCGGGGCAGTTGCCCTTGCGGTTGCCCGGCGACCAGTCCGGCTGTGCCGACATCGTGGCGGAGACGTCGTAGTCGGCGTGGTCGAGGTCGAGCATGTTCCAGTGGCTGACCTGGGGCACCTGGCCGGTGCGGGCGGGCGCGGAGACCAGCTTGTTCCAGTCGTCGGCGCGCCAGTCGCCGCCGTCCTCGATGCCCTGGCGGACGCCGGTCGCGCTGTAGGACAGCAGTGCCCAGTTGTCCATCGGGGCGCCGGCTCCGTCGGTCCAGCCGACCAGGGGCCAGATCGCGAAGTCGGTGTCGTTGGCCGTGAGGATGTCGGTGAAGTTGTGCAGCCAGGCCCGTTCCTTGGCGTCGTCGGAGCCGCGGCCGCCGGCGCCGAACTCGCTGATCCACACCGGGGCGGTGAAGTGCTGGCCGGCTTCGGTGACGAACAGCGCCTCCTGGTTGACCACCTGGGCGAGCTGCTGCGGTGTGAAGTCCTGGTAGCGCGGGTCGCTGGTGGAGCCGGGGCCGCTGCCCGCGCCGGTGTTGGCGGGGCCGGTGTAGGCGTAGAAGTGGGCGGCGTAGACGAGCTTGCCCGACTCGATCAGCGTGTGGGAGAGGTTGGCCACCGGCGTCAGCATCGGCCGCCCGTGCGGGAGTCCGGCGAGGGGGACGCCGTACCAGTTGATGCCCTCCATGACGACGAGCATGTCGGGGTCGGCCTGCAGGATCCGGTTTCCGGCCTCTTCGAAGGCGGCGTAGGCGTCGTGGCCGTCGTACCGGCCCCAGTTCGGGTCGTCCCAGGTGTCACGGCGCACCTCGTTGCGCAGGTCCGCGCCCACCACTCGTTTGTCGGCCTTGTAGCGGTTCACCATGAACAGCCAGTCGTCCACCCACTGCTGGGTGCTCTGGCTGCTGTTCCAGCGCTCGTTGCCGTCCAGGCCGCAGCAGAAGCGGGCGGTGGTCGTGTGGTTGTTGAGGATCACCGCGAAGCCGTCGGCGGTGAGGGCCGCGATGACGGCGTCGAGGACCTGGAGCGGGGTCTTGCCCTTCAGCTGCGGGTTGGCGGCGACCGCCGTGTCCGGGACGGGCGTGGTGTCGTGGACGAGCGCGTTGGAGAACGGCAGCCGGATGCTGTTGAGGCCCAGGCCGTGGAAGTCGGCGAGGATGGCGGCCATGGGGGCCCGGTCCAGTCCGAGCGGCATGCTGTGGGCCGGTTCGCCGTGCATGTGGCTGGCGGGATCGTTGATGTCCCCGCTTCCGGTCCACGTCCCCTGGGCTCCCGCCCAGTTGCCCGCCTTCAGTTTGAAGCGGTTGCCCCCGGCGTCGACGATCCAACGGCCCCGGGTGCTGAGGGGGCCCGTCCAGGAGGCGGCCAGCTGCTGACCGGTCAGGACCGTGGGCGTGGCCTGGTTGCCGGTCGGGGTGGCGGTCACGGCGGCGGATCCGCCCGGAACGGGTGCCGCCGCGCCGGCGGCCGTGCTCGTGCCGAGGAGCAGCGCGGACAGCACGGCGAGTGCCGCGGTCGCGCGTCGGAGCAGTGGGGTGCCTGTCATGTCGGCCCCTTCTGAGGATGGAGGATGTGCCGTGCTCTTGACGTGCGTGCGGTCGGCGGCGGCGGTCGCCCCGGGGTCAGCCTTTGAGGCCGCTGGTGGCGATGCCCTCGACGATGTAGCGCTGGGCCACCAGGAACATGACGGCCAGGGGGGCGATCGTCACGACGGCTCCGGCGAACAGGCCGGGCAGGTTGACGGTCTGTGAGGTGAGGAACGTCGACAGGGCGATCTGCGCCGTCCAGGCCGACGGGTCCTGGCCGATGACCAGGGGCCACAGGAAGGAGTTCCAGCTGTCGATGAACGCCAGTGCTCCGAGCGAGGCGAGCATGGCTCCCGAGTTCGGCAGGGCGATCCGGCGGTAGATGCCGAACCAGCCCAGCCCGTCCAGCCGTCCGGCCTCCTCGACCTCGGCCGGGAACCGGAGGTAGAAGTTGCGGAACAGCAGGACGGCGAAGGGGTTGAACAGGCCGGGCGCGATGATGCCCCACAGCGTGTTCACCCCGCCCATCGAGCCGACCACGACGAACGTCGGTACGAAGGTCACCGAGCTGGGGATCATCAGGGTGGCGACGACCAGGGCGAGCAGGATGCCGCGTCCCGGTACGGGTATCCGCGCGAAGGCGTAGCCGGCGGCGGAGGCAAGGAGCGTGGAGACGGGAGCCGTGATGACGGCGATCAGGGCCGAGTTCGCCAGTGCCCTGCCCATGGACAGGGTCGGGTCGGCGAAGAGCGCACTGAAGTTCTCGAAGTGCATCGTGGACGGCCACCACGTCCAGTGCGGTGAGCTCGCGCCACGGGTGTCCATCAGGGCACCGCGCAGCATCAGGTAGAAGGGTGTCAGGAAGGCCGTCGTCAGCAGACCCACCAGCAGTCCCCGCGCCGAGAGGCGCAGGGCTCCGGAGAGTCTCGGCACGGTGCTCATGTGCGGCTCATCCTTCCTTTCTCCCGAAACCCGTGAAGCGCCCCTGGATCAGGGTCACTCCGACGATGAGGGCGGTGAGCACGAACGCTCCGGCCGATCCGAGGCCGTAGTCCTGGCTGCCCATCGCGGTGCTGTACAGGTAGACCAGCGGGGTCTGCACGGGGGCCGCGCCGGTTCCGGAGAGCCCGCTGTTGAACAGGTTGTAGAACTCGTCGAAGGCCTGGAAGGCCGCGATGAAGAGCAGCATCAGGACGGCGACGGAGGTGTTGCGCAGCATCGGCAGCGTGACGCCGCGCAGCAGCCGCAGGCCCGTCGCCCCGTCGAGCGCGGCGGCCTCGTAGAGGTCCTTGGGGATGCCCTGGAGGCCGGCGAGGAAGAGCACCATGTAGAAGCCGACCTGGAGCCAGAGCCGCAGGGTGACCAGGACGATCCAGTACAGCGGTGGTGACGTGGTCTGCAGCCAGGGGACCGGGTCCATGCCGAACCATCCGGCGAGGGTGTTGGCGATGCCGGCGGGCAGCCCGTTGAACAGGCACATCTTCCACAGGAGCGAAGCGGCCACGTAGGACACGGCGGCCGGGATCAGGAAGGCGGTGCGCACCACGGCCCGCCCCCGCCGGATCCGGTGCACCAGCAGGGCGAGCCCGAGGGAGGCCGCGAAGGTGACGGGCACGATGAACGCGGTGAACAGGAGGATCTGGCCGAGGGAAGCGCGGAACGTCCGGTCGGAGAGCAGCGTCCGGTAGTTGTCCAGGCCCACCCACCGGCCGGGGGCTATGGTGCCGCGGGCGTCGCTCAGGCTGAGCAGGAAGCTCCAGCCGATGGCCACGTACTTGAAGACGCCGAGCCCGATCAGCATCGGCGCGGTGAGCAGCGCGAAGGCGGCCCAGGCCGAGCGTCCGGTGCGGGGCCGCCGCGCGGCGCGGGCCGCGCGCCGGTCGGAAGGCACGGAGGCCGGCGCGGGCCCGGGCTGCCCGGACGGCCCGGACCGGGGGGTGCCGGTGTGCGGTGCCGCGACCATCAGCCGCGCTGCTTGTCGACGACCGCCTGGGCCCGGCCCACTGCTTCCGCCAGGACCTGCGCGGGGTCCCCCTGCCCGCCGACGATCTTCGCGGCGGCCGACCTGAAGGCATCGCTCACGGCGGTGTCCCAGGTGCCCGGGTTGGGCTTGCCGTACTTGGCGGCCAGTTCCACCGCCTCCCGGGCGGCGCCGCCGGAGAGCTTCTCGGCGCCCTCCGCCACGGACTTGCGGGGCGGGACGTGGAGACCGTAGCTCTCGGCCCAGTCCTTCTGCAGTCCGCTCTCCTGGACCCACAGCCACTGGACGAACTTCTTGGCGGCGTCCACGTTCCTGCCCTTGGCGTTGACGCAGCTGGTCCAGCCGCCGACGCGCACGACGGGGCTCCCGCCGGCCTTGAAGGCGGGCCACGGCAGGACGCCGAAGTCGTCGCCGAGCGCGGCCTTGATCGCGGGCATCGCCCACAGGCCGCACCACTGCATGGGCACGACGTCCTGGGTGAGGGCGGACGGGTCCCACCAGTCGGTGGTGAAGCCGAGGAGCAGGGACTTGTCGTCGTGCAGGCGCTTCAGGCCGGTCAGGGCTTCGAGCGCCTGCGGGGAGCCGAAGGCGACCTTGCCGTCGGTCACCAGGTCGCCGCCGTTGGAGCGGACCGCGAGGATGGGGCTGTCGCCCAGTCCGTCGTTGCCGACGAACAGGCCCTTGCCCGTCTTGGTGCTGAGGGCCTTCGCCGCCGTGACGAGCTCGTCGAACGTGGTGGGCGGGGTGATTCCGGCCCGGGACAGCCTGCTCTTGCGGAAGTACAGCATCATGACGTCGTCGATCATCTTGACGCCGTGGAGCTTGCCGTCGACGGTCACGCCGGCGATGGCGTTGTCGTTGAAGTCGGACCTGGCGCTGCCGTAGATGTCGTCCAGCGCGGCGATCTGGCCCCGGCGGGCCAGGCTGTCGCTGAAGTCGCCGATCTCGAAGACGTCCGGGGCCGAGTCGGTGAGCAGCGTCGCGTTGATCTTGGCCGTGTAGTCGCCGGGGACCCAGGTGACCTTGACGGCGGTGTCCGGGTGGGCCTTGGTGAAGGCGGTCGCGTAGCGCAGCGCGGCCTGCTGCGCGCCGGCCTCGCCGTAGGCGTGGTACCAGACGTTCAGGGTGGTCCTGGCCGCGGACGAGCCGCCCGTGCCCGGGTTCGTACTGCAGGCGGTGGTCACCACGCTTCCCGCGACGATCATCAGTGATCCGCCGAGGAAACCCCTTCGGCTAAGCTCGGTTCTGTGTGCGCGCATGTCGCATCCTTCCGTGAGGCAGGCGTGATGTGGGTGTGTTCCACCCGGCCGGTGCCCTTCCTCAGTGCTTGCCGGCAGGGAAGGGCGCCGGTCGGGTGAGCTGTGCGCGGTGTTACGGGAACAGCGCCTGTACCGCCACCGCGGCGGCCCCGCGGGCCCACTCCTCCCAGGGGAGCGGGCGCAGCGACAGCGGGCACCGGCCCGCCGCCCCGAAGGTGTGGGACGCGTAGGCGTCCTTGATGTGCTGTCCGAACAGGTCGTAGGTGTCCGTTCCCTCGCCGCTCACCACGACGCGTTCGGGGCCTACGAGATTGACGAGCGTGGCGATGGCGACCCCGATCGCGCGGCCGGCGCGGGCGAACGCCTCCCGCGCCACGGGATTGCCGTCGCGGGCCATCTCCACGGCCTGCTCGAACGCGAGTTCTCCGAGACCGGTGCCTCGGCGGACGGCTTCGAGGATCGCTCCGCTGGAGGCGATGGCCTCGACGCAGCCGGCCGACCCGCAGCGGCAGCTCGGGCCGGCCGGGTCGACGCAGATGTGTCCCATCTCCCCGGCCACGCCGTAGGCGCCCTCCACCAGCTGTCCGTTGACGACGATGGCGGAGCCGATGCCCGCGCCGATCGTGACCAGCGCGAAGTAGCCGGTGCCCACTCCCTCCCCGAACCACCAGTGCTCGGCGATGGTGAGTGCTTTGACGTCGTTCTCGACGGTGACCGTCAGACCGGTGGACGCGCTCACCATGTCGGCGAGCTGGACATCGCTCCAGCCGAGGCGGCCGGAGAAGCGGACCCGGCCGCTCGCCCGGTCCACGTCTCCCGAGACCGCGATGCCCAGGTGCCGGGTCCGGGCGCGGAACGCGGGCTCGGCGTCGAGCAGTTCGTCGACGAGTTCGGTCAGGAGCACGCTCACCGCCTCGGGCCGGCAGTCACCGAGGGTCCGGCCCGCCGTCGCCCGCACTCGGGCCCGCAGGTCGCACACCACGCCGAACAGCCGGTCGTCGCTGATCTTCACGCCGACGAAGAACTCCCGGTCCGGGGTGACCGCCAGCGGGTTGACAGGCCGGCCGGCCCCCGGAGCGGTGCGTTCCGGCGCGAGTTCGTGCAGATAGCCGTCATCGATGAGCGGTCTCGCGGCCTTGGTGATGGCCGTCGAGGACAGCCCCGTCCGGCGCGCGAGCTCGACCCGGCTGAGCGGGCCCTCGGCCAGGAGCAGGGCGAGGACCGCGGTTTCGGCCGGTGCGGTGACCAGTGGTTGGGAGTCGTTTCGAAACACGGGTGCAACGTAGAGCAAATAAATAACTTCGTCCAGTATTGATTTCCCACCCGTCTCCGCCTTAGCCTCTGGCCCAACTCACGGCCTGTACCCGAGCGTTCGGCGCAGCGGGGCTCTCGCCCGCACCACCCTTCGTACGGCCGTGGTCCTTTCCGCACCCCAGGAGACCCCTTCGTGTCTGCCGCGCTCCCGCTCGCCACCTTCGACCCCGGCCCCGGCGTCGCCCTTCTGCGCACGCCCAACAGCCTGTACGCCCTGCGCATCGGCCTCGACGGAAGCCCTCGGCACCTGTACTGGGGCGCGCCGCTCGACGCCGCGGCCCTGTCCCGACTGCCGGACGCCGCCTCACCCGCCGCCAGCAGCTTCGAAGCCGACGCCGACGCGGACGAGCTCGCTCCGCAGACCGGGGCGCGGTTCGGTCCGGCAGGCCTCCAGGTCCGGTTCGCCGACGGAACCAGCGGCGCCCAGTGGCGGTTCACGGGGCACACCGTCGAGGGCGGCGAGCTGCGCCTGCACCTGCGCGACCGCCACTACCCCCTGCACGCCGAGCTGTGTTACCGCGTCCGCCCCGGCAGTGACGTCATCGAACGCTGGGTGGAGCTCACCCACACCGCGGCGGCGGAGGACGACGCCGGGCCCGTCACCATCGACCGGCTGGACTCGGCCTCCTGGACGGCCCCCGCGCTCGCCGACTACCGGCTCAGCCATCTCACGGGCGGCTGGAACAGCGAGTTCCAGCTGAACCGCGACCGGCTCCCCGTCGCCGAGACCGTCCTCACCAGCCGCCGCGGGCTCACCGGCCACCACGCCAACCCCTGGCTGGCGCTCGACGACGGCACCGCGACGGAAGACCGGGGCGAGGTGTGGAGCACCGCCCTGGCCTGGAGCGGAAGCTGGCGCATCACCCTCCACCGCGACCCCGTCGGCCGCACCACCTGGACCGGCGGATTCGGGCACGAGGGACTGCGGTGGACGCTGCGACCGGGCGAGAGCCTGCGCACCCCCGTGTTCGCCGGCCTCTACACGCCGCACGGCTTCGGCGCGGCCAGCCGCGCCTGGCACGGCCACGTCCGGGACCAGGTGCTGCCCGAGCCCGGCCGGGAGCGGCCGGTCGTCTACAACTCCTGGGAGGCCACCGGTTTCGGCGTCGACCAGGCCGGACAGGTCCGGCTGGCCCACCTGGCCTCCCGGGCCGGCGCCGAACTCTTCGTGCTGGACGACGGCTGGTTCGGCGCGCGGCGGGGCGACGCGGCGGGGCTCGGCGACTGGGTGCCGCGCCGCGACGCCTTCCCGCAGGGACTGCGCCCCCTCGCCGACGAGGTCCACCGCCTCGGCATGGAGTTCGGGCTGTGGGTGGAACCCGAGATGGTCAACCGCGACAGCGAGCTGTACCGCGCCCATCCGGACTGGGTCATCCACTCCCCCACGCGCGAGACGACCGAGCTGCGCAATCAACTGGTGCTGAACCTCGCCCGGCCCGACGTGGAGGCCTGGGCCCACCACACCCTCGACTCCGTCGTCCGCGACCACCGGGTCGACTGGCTCAAATGGGATGCCAACCGCGCCTTCACCGATACCGGCTGGGAAGGGCATCACGATCCGGACCGGCTCTGGATCGACCACACCCGGGCCGTCTACCGCATCATGGACCGGCTCCGCGCCGACCACCCGGGCCTGCGCATCGAGGCGTGCGCGGGCGGCGGCGGGCGCGCCGACCTCGGCATCCTCGCCCGCACCGACCAGGTGTGGACCTCCGACAACACCGATCCCGTCGACCGGATCGCGATCCAGGACGGCTTCAGCCAGCTCTTCCCCGCCCGGGTCATGGCCGCGTGGGTCACCGACAGCCCCAACGTCACCACCGGACGGCTCACTCCGCTGCGCTTCCGCTTCCACGTGGCCATGTCCGGCGCGCTCGGCCTCGGCGGAGACCTCACGACCTGGTCCGAGGAGGAACTCGACGAGGCCGCCGGGCTCGTGGCCGAGTACAAGCGGATCCGTCCGCTGGTGCAGTTCGGCCTCCAGTACCGCGTCGAGGGGGCGGGCGGAGTGACGGCCGTCCACTACGCCGCCGAAGACGGCAGCGAGCACGCCGTTCTCGCGTGGCGCCCCTCGGCCCGGTTCGGCCACCCGGCCGCCCCCGTCAGACTGCCCGCCCTCGACGCCGGCGCCCACTACCTGGACCCGGACCTGGACCGCGTGCACAGCGGCGCCGTCCTGGTCCACCGCGGAATCGACCTGCGGCTGCCCACGGGGGACCACGCGAGCCGGCTGATCCGGCTGTGCCGCGTCACCCCCTGACATCGCGTCGGACGAGCCCCGCGACCGCACCCCCGACCGTGCCGGCCGCCCCCGACCGCGCCGACCACCCACGGACACACGCCCACCCACGGACACCCTGGACCGATATGGACAACCGCCACGTCCTCGTCGTCGGCATCGACGGCGTACGGCTCGACCTGCTGCCGGAGCTGGACACACCTCACCTCGACGAAGTGGCCCGCGCGGGCTTCCTGGCGCCCGTCGGGATCGACGACGCCACGCCGACCATGTCCGGCCCGTGCTGGACCACCATCGTGACCGGGGTCGGCGTCGCCAAACACGGGGTGTGGGGCAACCGTCTCGACGGCAACCGGCTCGACGTCTTCCCCGACTTCACCACCCGCCTGGCCCTCGAACACGGGCGGCGCACCTTCGCCGTCGGCGGCTGGGCACCCCTGTTCCTCGCCCGGCAGGGCGGGCCGCTCTTCACCGCCCCCAGCCGGCTGAGCTTCATCGCCCCCCGCGAGGACACCCCTCAGGCCTGGGAGGAGGCCGACGAGACAGTGACGGCCGAAGCGGCACGCGTACTGGGCTCCGGAGAGGAACTCCACGCCTCCTTCGTCTATCTCGGCGCCGTCGACGAGACCGCCCATTTCCTCGGCTGCGGTCAGGAGTACCGCCGGTCGATCGAGACCGCGGACAGCCGCCTGGGACGGATCGTCAAGGCCGTGCGCGGGCGCCCCGGCCACGCCGGGGAGCAGTGGACGGTCATCGTCGTGACCGACCACGGCCACCGCGAGGAGGGGGGCCACGGAGGTCGCAGCGAGCGGGAGCGCACCGCGTGGGTGGCCGCGTGCGGCCCCGGTCTGCCCGCCGGCGCGACCGTGCCGGGCGTCCGGCACGCCGATGTCGCCGCGCACGTGTACGCCGCGCTCGGCATCGTCCAGGATCCCCATTGGACCCTGGACGGCGCCGCTTTCACCCCCTGACCCCCCTGCCCCATGACCCCTGACCCGGCGGGCTACCGCTTCCCGCGCTCGGCCGTGAGGCGGCGGGCGCCGGCCGCCGGGGTGACGGGGAACAGGCGCGGGGGGCGGTGGCCGGCCGCACCGAAGGCGGTCGTGACGGACCCGCCCACCGCGTCCTCCCGCCCCGCCTCCACCAGCGCGATGACGGAGCCCCCGAAGCCCCCTCCCGTCATCCGGGCCCCGAGCGCCCCGGCCTCCAGCGCGGCGGTGACGGCGAGGTCGGTCTCCGGGCACGAGACCCGGTAGTCGTCGCGCAGCGAGGCGTGGCCCGCGGTGAGGATCGGGCCGAGGGCCGCCGCGTCGCCCTCCCGCAGCCGGGTGACGGCCTCCGCGACCCGGGCGTTCTCGGTCACCACGTGGCGCACCAGGGGCACGAGTTCCGCCGGCAGGGCCTTGAGGGCCTTCGGCAGTTCTCCGGCGTCCACGTCGCGCAGGGCGGGCAGCCCGAGCAGCGCGGCCGCGCGTTCGCAGCCGGCCCGCAGGGCGGCGTACGCCCCGTCGGCGAGGTCGTGGGAGACCCGGGTGTCGATCACCAGCAGCCCCAGCCCCTGGCCCCGGAGGTCGAGGGGCACCTGCCGGTGGTCCTGCGGGGTACGGGCGTCGAGGTGGAGGGCGGCCTCGGCGGTGCAGCAGACCGAGGCCATCTGGTCCATGATCCCGCAGGGGACGCCCGCGAAGGCGTTCTCCGCGCGCTGGCCGATCCGGGCCAGTTCGGGCCCGGGCAGGCCCAGCCCGTACAGCGCGTCGTAGGCGACGGCGACCACGCACTCCAGCGCCGCCGAGGAGGAGAGGCCGGCGCCGGTGGGCACCGTGCTGTCGAAGTGCAGGTCCGCTCCCCCGACGGTGTGGCCCGCCTCGGCGAGTGCCCAGACCACGCCGGCCGGGTACGCGGCCCAGCCCGTCACCGACCCCGGAGCCAGCCCGTCCACGGAGAGTTCGGTGATCCCGCCCTTCCCCTGCGCGCTGTGCAGCCGCAGCCGCCCGTCCGTGCGCGCGCGGGCGGCGAGCAGGGTGTTCCGCGGGAGGGCGATGGGCAGGGCGAACCCGTCGTTGTAGTCGGTGTGTTCACCGATCAGGTTCACCCGCCCCGGCGCCGCCCAGACCCCGTCCGGGGGCCCTGCGAAGAGCCGCGCGAAGACGTCCGCGACGCCGTCGGCCCGGCTGTCGTCGTCCCACTGAGCCGTCCGGTTCACGCCAGGGCCTCCCGCAGTCGCCGCGCGGCCTCCTCGGGGGCCACGTCATTGATGAAGGCTTCCGTCCCGGACTCCGTCCCGGCGAGGAACTTGAGCTTGTCGGGAGTCCGCCGCACGGTGAACAGCTCCAGATGCAGGGCCAGTTCCTCCCCCCCGGTGCGGGGGGCCTGGTGCCAGGCCGAGATGTACGGGGTGGGGCCCGGCCCCTGCGGCCGCCCCGGTACGGGGAACAGCCGGTCGAACCGGCGCAGCAGGTCCAGGTAGAGCTCCGGGAACTCGGCCCGCTCGGCCTCGGTGAGGCAGGTCAGATCGGGGACCCGGCGGTGCGGGTAGAGGTGCACCTCGTACGGCCAGCGGGCGGCGTAGGGCACGAAGGCGGTCCAGTGCTCCCCGGCCGTCACCACCCGGTCGGTGGCGGCGCGGGCACCCGCCAGCAGGTCCTCGAAGAGGTTGCGTCCGGTGGCGGCCCGGTGTGCGGTCGCGGCGGCCGTCATCTTGGCGGTGCGCGGTGTGACGAACGGGAAGCCGTAGATCTGGCCGTGCGGGTGGGCGAGGGTCACCCCGATCTCGGCCCCCCGGTTCTCGAAGCAGTACACCTGCTCGACTTCCGTGAGGGCCGAGAGCTCCGCGGTGCGGTCGGTCCACGCGTCCAGGACCAGGCGGGCGGCGGCCGGCGTGAGGTCGGCGAATCCGGCCGCGTGGTCCGGGGTGAAGCACACCACCTCGCAGCGCCCGGCCCCGCCCGCCAGGGAGGGGAAGCGGTTCTCGAAGACGGCCACCTCGTAGTCGTCGGCCGGGATCTCGCTGAGCCGGCCGTCCCGTGAGGGGCAGAGCGGGCATTCGCCGGCGGGCGGGTGGTACGTGCGGTCCTGCCGGTGGGAGGCGATGGTGATCCAGTCACCGGTCGCCTCGTCCCGCCTCAGTTGGGGGTGGCTGCTCACCCGGTCCAGCGGGCGCGGATCGGGCGCATCGCGCACGGCGCCTTCGTCGGTGTCGAAGTAGATCAGTTCGCGGCCGTCCGCGAGTTTCGCAAGAGTCTTCTTCACTCGCCAAGACTAAACAGATTTCAAATCAAATCAACAGCGTGGAGCTGATGATTCTACAAAAACCAACACCACTCGATGTGGTCCTGTTGCTTTCCGACTGGTTCTCCCGGTCGTCAGGCTCCGGGGACGGGCTCCACGGGCGCCGGCCCGGTGGTCGCCCGGATGACCAGCTCGGGGTCGAACAGCAGCTCCCCCGTCGGCACGTCCCGGTTGCTCACCAGTGCCAGTACGCTGCGGCCCACCTCCAGCGCCAGCCGGTCGGCGGGCTGGCGCACCGTGGTCAGGGGAGGATCCGTGAACTCGGTGATGGCCGAGCCGTCGTAGCCCACCACCGATACGTCCCCGGGCACCGAACGCCCGTGCCGGCGGACGCCCCGGATCGCCCCGAGGGCCATGTAGTCGCTGGCCGCGACGATCGCGGTGGCGCCCAGGGCGAGCAGCGGGCCGACGGCGGCCTGGCCGCCCTCCACCGTGTAGGACTGCCGGATCACCCAGCGCTCCGGCTCCTCGATGCCCCGCTTGGCCATGGCCTCCACGAAACCCCGCACCCGCCGGTCGGCGGGCTGGTTGCCGGCCGGGCCCGAGGCCATCCCGATCCTGCGGTGGCCCAGTCGGTGGAGGTGGTCGACGGCCAGTTCGGCGGCGAGCGCGTCGTCGGTGGAGAAGACCGGGGTGGGCACCCCGTCCGCGAACTCGCCGTTGATCCCCACGTAGGGGACCCGGCGCTGGCGCAGCAGTTCGTACGTCTCGGTGTCGGCGCCGTCGACGGTGTTGGACGCGGACAGGAAGACCACGGCCGCGACTCCCTTGTCCACGAGCGCGGAGATGAAGTCCCGCTCCTGCACCCCGCCCGGGAAGGCGGGGCACAGGATCGTCTTGAGCCCGTGCGGGGCGAGGGCCGACTCGATGCGCTCGGCGACATCGGCGAAGAACGGGTTGGAGACGAACTCGGTGATCACCGCGACCAGTTGGCCCTGGACCTGCCGTTCGTAGCCGAGCTCCGTCATGGCCTGCTCGACCGCGTCCCGGGTCTTCTTCGACACGCCCTGGCGCCGGTTGATCACCCGGCTGACGGTGGCCTCACTGACCTGGGCGCGGGCTGCGACCTCGGTGATCCCGACCTTCATCGCGGTCCTTCCGTGATCGTGAGCGATGCCATGCCGCCGCGCGGCACGGAGAGCGAGTGCGCTCCCTCCGGCAGGTACGTCGGCGGATCGTCCATGATACGGCCGTCCGGCCCGTGGACCACGCCCTGGACCCGGCCCCCGCCGCCCGTCACCTCGACCATCACCCGGTCCCGGTCCGAGCCGTTGACCACGCAGAAGTGGCGGTACGCGGAGAGGTCCAGCGGGACGACCCGGTCGCCGTGGACGCTCAGCAGGCAGTGGTCCCCGGCGCTCACCCGCACCAGCGGGTACAGCTCGTCGGGCCGGCCCGGTTCCACGTCCCCGTCCAGCAGCAGCTCGCGGTGGCCCCGCCACTGCGCCAGCCAGAAGCCGATCGCCTCCCGGTGCGCCGCGGGCACCCGGTCCAGCCGTACGGAGATCTGCGGCACCGAGTGCAGGGCCCCGATCAGCTGCCGGGCCACCGTCGTCACGGGCGCGTCGGCCGACCACAGGAGCATGTCGGAGTGGACGGCTCCGCCGACGGCGAGCAGTGACGTGTCGAGGGTGCGGACCCGGTTCGCGGTCGCGTCCGCCGGGCAGTCGAAGGAGCGCAGCATGTTGCCGAAGGGGGCCATGCCGGGCCCCGTGTAGGGCTGGCGCAGTTCCAGGAGCACCCCCGGGCGTACGGATTCCAGGACCGCGCGCAGTTCCGTCAGCAGGGTCACCATGGCCTGTCCGACGTCCCCGGCGCCGTCGCCCGCGTACACCATGGCCTGGTCGAGGAAGTCGAGCTTCAGTCCGTCGAGCCCGTACGCGTCGACCAGCCGGGCGCAGAGGCCGACCACGTGCGCGCGCACCTCGGGGCGGCGGGGGTCGAGCACGTGCGCGCCGGGGACGGTGGCCGGGGCGGGCGCGCAGGCCTCCCAGCGGCGGTGGCAGGCGGCCTCGGGGCCGAGGAGCAGGGGCGCGACCCAGGCCAGGTAGCTCAGCCCCTGATCGCGGACCCGGGCGACGTGCCCCGCGAAGTCGGGGAACTTGGCCCGGTCGGGCTCCCAGTCCCCGCAGCCGGCGTAGCCGCGCCCGTGGCCCAGCTCCTGCCAGCCGTCGTCGAGGATCAGCGCTCCGCAGCCGAGTGCGGAGGCCAGTGCGGCCTGGGTTTCGACGGCGGCGGCGTCGACGTCCTGGTTGAAGGCGTACCAGGTGGAGTAGACGGGCGTGCGGGCCGCGTCGGGCACCACCGCCGTCGCGGTCCCGGCGCCGAACCAGGCACGCAGGGTCCGCATGGCCCGCGCCACCGAGGGCGACCGCGGGACGAGCAGGATCCGGTGGGCCCGCGCCGAGGCGGGCAGGTGGAGGTGGACGACGTGGGTGTCGTTCTCTTCCGAGACCCCGAAGCGCAGGGCCGCCTCGGGCACCGGGTCGGCGGCGGCGAAGGTGAGCAGGGTGGCGCCGGTGTGGTCGTAGAGGCATCCGGCGGCGTGTCCGTCGACCAGCGAGACCCGGGACCGGCCCTCCCAGTCGGCGAGGAGGGTGCGCTGCCAGCCGCCCTGAGGGTGCCAGTATCCGGCGGCGTCACCGAGGGGCACGGAGAAGCGGAGCTCGACGGGGGCGCCGTCGGCCCGCACCTCCAGTACGCGCAGCCCCCCGGAGAGTTCACCGAGGGTCCAGCGGGGATCGGTGCCCGGAGCGTGGGCGAGGACGGCGAGCGAGACCCCGTCGAGCAGCGGCTCGCCCCGGGCGGGCGTCAGCCCCGCGGTGGTCACGGCCCCGGAGCCGTCCGACGAGGCGGTGGTGGTGTGCACGGTCACTCCTTCACGGCGCCGGCGAGCAGGCCGGACACGAAGTGGCGCTGCAGCGCCAGGAACACGAGGGCCATGGGGATGGCCGCGGCGGCCGTTCCGGCGAGGATCGCGCCGTAGTCGGTTTCGTCGAGGCCCTGCAGGGAGGCCAGGGCGACGGGGACGGTGAACGTGGCGCCGTCGCGCAGGACGATCAGCGGCCAGATGAAGTCGTTCCACTGGTAGAGGAAGAGGAAGATCGCCAGGGCGGCCAGTGCCGGCTTCATGGGCGGGAGCACCACCTTCCGGAACAGTCGCAGTTCGCCGCAGCCGTCCATGCGCCCCGAGTCGAGGAGTTCGTCGGGGAGCGCGGCCATCGACTGGCGCATCAGGAAGATGCCGAAGGGCAGGGCCAGGTTGGGCATGATCACGGCCTGGTAGGTGCCCAGCCACCGGAGCCCGGCCATCATCTGGAAGAGCGGTACGAGGGTGACCTGGGCGGGGACCACGAGCCCGAGCATGAGCAGTCCGAACAGGGCCTCACGGCCCCGGAAGCGGTACTTGGCGAAGCCGTAGCCGGCCAGGGTGCAGACGGCTCCCGCGCACAGGGTGTAGATCACCGCGATGAACAGGGAGTTGAGGACCACCCGGCCGAACTGCGCGGTGTCCTGGAGGGTGTGGAGGTTGGCCGCCAGGTGGCCGCCGGGCAGCAGCGGCGGCGGACTGTCGAAGATCTCCGCCGAGCTGTGCGTGGCGGCGACCACGAGCCAGTAGAAGGGGATCAGGACGGCGGCGAGGACGATGGCGAGTCCGGAGGTGAGCAGGATGCTCCTGCCGCGGTGGCGGGCGGGCGTCATGACTTGTCCCCCAGGAAGCGGAACTGGATCACGCCGAGAATGCCGATGAGGACGGCCAGGGCGTAGGCGATGGCGGACGCGTATCCGAAGTCGAAGTACTTGAAGGCGTTCTGGTACAGGTACACGCCGATGGTCAGGGTGGCGTTGTCCGGGCCGCCCCCGGTGAGCACGTACGGCTCGTCGAAGATCTGCAGGGTGCCGATCGTGGAGAGCACCGTCGTGAGCAGCAGCGCGGGGCGCAGGCCCGGCAGGGTGACGTGGCGGAAGGAGGTCCAGGCACCGGCTCCGTCCACGGCCGCCGCGTCGTACAGCTCGGCGGGCACGGTCTGCAGGCGGGCGAGCAGGATCACCGCGTTGTACCCGGTGTAGTGCCAGGTGAGCGCGAGGCCGAGGGAGACCTTCGCCCACAGGGGGTCGGTCAGCCACGGCACCGGGTCCAGACCCGCGAGCCCCAGCAGCCAGTTGACGAGCCCGTAGTCCTTGCCCAGCAGGACGGAGAAGACGATCCCGTAGGCGACCAGGCCGGTGATCATGGGCAGGAAGAAGCCCAGCCGGAAGAGCGCGCGGCCGCGCAGCAGGGTGGAGTTCAGGGCCACGGCGAGCCCGGTGGCGAGGGCCAGCATGACGGGCACCTGGACGACGAGGATCACCGCGGTGTTCTTCAGGGCGGTCCAGAACAGCGGATCGCCCATCAGGCGCGTGTAGTTGTCGGCGCCGACGAACCGCTCGGACCCGCCGACGGTCTTGTGCAGGCTGATCACGAAGGACCGGCCGATGGGGTAGATCTTGAAGACGGCGAAGAGGAGCAGCGCGGGCAGGACGAAGAGGTACGGCGCCACGCGCCGACGGGGCCGGGACCGGGGGGCCGGCCCCCGGGAGGCGACGGCCCGGGGTTTGCCGCCGGTGAGCGTGGCGGTCATCGGCGGACCTTGCGCCCGGTCTGCCGGCCCAGCTGGTCGGCGGCGTCCTTGAGCACCTTCGCCGGGTCGGCGCCGCCCAGCAGCACCTTGGACTGGGCATCGGTGACCAGCTTGAGGGCACGGGCGTAATCGGCGGTGTAGTTGAAGGCGGGCGAGGGGGCCTTGAGGGCCTCCAGGAAGACCTCTCCCTTCTTCTGACCGCTGAAGTAGGGGGACGGCTCGTGGAAGACCGCGTCGTCGTACGCCTTCATCAGGGCGGGGGCGATGCCCTTGCCCTTGTAGATCTGCACCTGGGAGGCCGGGCGGGTGAGGACGAACTCGACGAAGGACCAGGCCGCCGCCTGGTGTTTGCTCGCGCCCGCGACGGCGAGGTGGGTGGAGTTGACGGTGGCCGCGCTGGAGCCGCCCCGGCGTACGGCCGGGGGAAGCCTGACCTTCCACTTCCCCGCTTCCTCGGGGACCTGTTCCTGGATGATGCCGCCGAACCAGGTGGGCATGGGCAGGACGGCCGCGGTCCCCTGCTTCAGGGAGCTCATCAGGGCGTTCCAGCCGCCCGCGAGATCGCTGACCAGGCCGGCGTCGTTCATCGTCTTGATGAGGGTCATGGCCTTCACGGCTTCCGGGGAGTCGAGCGTGATCTCGCCGGAGAGGCTGAAGTAGAAGGCACCCTGGAGTTGGAGCAGCATCTGGAAGAAGTTGGCGGCGTCGGCCTGTGAGGCGGGCTTGTCGATGCCCAGCAGGTGAGCGCCGGTCTTCTGCTTGATCTCCTTGCCGGCCTCGATGGTCTCCTCCCAGGTCTGGAGGGCCTCCGCGTCCACCCCGGCCTTCTCGAAGAGGTCGGCGCGGTAGTAGAAGCCCGCCGAGTTCGCTTCCCAGGGCAGGGCGTTGACGCGCTTGCCGTCGGGGGAAACCGTCTGCCACATGCCCTGTGCGAAGGCGTCCCGGTAGGCGTTCGCGCCCAGCGGGCCGAGGTCGGCGAGGCCGCCGGGGAACTTCTCCACGTAGCCCGGCAGGTAGTCGACACCGATGTGCAGGACGTCGGCGAGGCCCTGGCCGTTGGCGGCGAGCCCGGTGGTGATCTTGTCCCAGATCGCCGGGTTGCCGATGTCCTCGACCGTCACCTCGATCCCGGGGTACTTCTTGTTGAACTCGGGGACGAGGGCCTTCATTTCGGCGGCGGGCCCCTGCCAGGACCACACCGAGATCTTCCCCTTGTCCTTGTCCCCGGCGGCCCCCTCCTGACCCGTGGCGCCCGTTCCGGAGCAGGCCGTCAGGGCGGTGAGCCCGGCCCCCGCGGCGACCGCGCCGCCCATCCGCAGCACTCTCCGACGTTCCAGTTCCATACCTGACCCACCCCTTGCTCGCACCGTCACGAAAGCCGATGGGGCAGGACTGTAACGAGACGCCTCCACGCTTGCAAGACTTCACTGAAATCTTTCAGTTCGATCCGGCAGTGAATTCTGACAAGTTCATTGCAGACCCTCAGTGGAGGTTGCTAGCGTGCCGCCCGCCCCGCGCCGTGCAGACCGGCCGCCCCGCCACAACCCGGGAGAACCCGATGACGCGTTCCCGTGTGTCACTCCTGTCCGCCCTCGCCCTGCTCCTCCCGCTCACCCCGCTCGCCCTCGGGGGCCAGGCCTCGGCGGCGGGCCCGGCCGCGGGGCGGTCCGTACCGCTCGCGCCCGCCCCGCTCCCCGTCGTCAACCCCGGCTTCGAACAGGGCGCTGCGGGGTGGCAGTTCACCGCCGGGACCGGAGTCGCCACGAACTATCCGCACGGCGCGGCCCGCCTCGCCTACCTGGACGCCGGACCCGCGATGAAGGTGTCCCAGACCGTGACGGCCACCGGCCGGGGGACGTACGACATATCCGCCTGGATCGCGACCGGCGGGCCGAACGGCCGCTACGTCGCCCGCGTCAACGGCACGGTGGCCGCCGCGCTGACCCTGCCGAGCGCCACGAACTACCGGCGCTACACCCTGAGCCGGATCGCCCTCGCCCCCGGCGACACGCTGGAGATCGCCTTCGAGTCGGGGGACGGCTGGGTCAACGCCGACGACGTCATGCTCTCGCCCGCCTCCCCCGCGGACCCGAAGATCAGCTCCTCCGACCCCAAGATCGTCGAGATGTTCGACTGGTCCAAGCGGAAGGCCAACAGCTGGGTACAGCTGCCGGGCACCCAGGGCCCGCTCAACGTCGACGAGAACCACACCGGCGGCAGCGGCACCGGCGCCTACGCCGCCTCCTACTGGGCCGGCTACGCCAACCGCAGCGGCTACTACTCGCGCGACACGGCCCACCAACTGGCGGGCGCCGGGGTGCTCGCCCTGAACGCCGAGAACCGGACGATGCTCCGCTCCTTCGCCGCCTCCGCCACTCCCGAGCACAAGTACTACCCGGCCTGGGCCCTGAACTTCGATGCGAAGACCTACCTGTCGATCGACTACAGGAGCCCGGTGAACTTCGTCCGCGAGGTGCCCGCCACCTTCGAGCTGGTGCAGAAGTCCGAGGAGGCGTACCGCTGGAGCGGCGACCGCTCCTACGTCGACGATCCGGTCCTGTGGAACTTCTACCGGCACGCCACCGACGAGTTCGTCACCCTGCACGACGGGCTCAAGGACAACGGGACCGTCAAGGTGGCCGAGGGCACCGGCCAGGGCATCTTCCAGGGCACCGCCAGCTACAACGAGCAGAGCGGCGAGCCGCTCGCCGAGGCCGGCGACGCGATCGGCTCCCAGTACCAGGCCTACCTGGCGATGGCCTCGCTCGCCCGCTCCAAGGGGGACGTCGCGCTCGCCGACCGCTACGGGGCCAAGGCCCGGGACCTGAAGGCGTACTTCAACTCGACCTGGAGCGGGACCGGCTCGGGTGCGGACATGGTGCGCGGCTACACCACGGACGGGCGCGCCCTGACCGGCTGGGGCAAGGAGAACAGCTGGTTCATGCCGATGAAGCAGATCCTCGACCCGGGTCCGCGCCGGGAGGCCTACCTCGACTACATCGACCAGCAGGCCTCGGGCCCGGGCCGCCCCGACAACATCGAGGCCCTCACCTACCTGCCGGACACCTTCTTCCGCAACAACCGGGCGGACACCGGCTGGAAGTGGATGAAGGACGTCTACGACCACAAGGACATCCAGCACGTCAACACCAAGCAGGGCACCAACGGGGACTATCCCGAGGTCTCCTTCACCCTGCTCGGCCAGACCGTCGAAGGGCTGCTGGGAGTCTCCCCCGACGCGCCCGCGCACTCCCTGAGCACCCAGTCCCGGCTGCCCTCGGGGATGGACTGGCTGCAGATCGACGACCTGCGGATCGGCGACTCGGCCTTCTCGCTGCGCCACGACGGGGCGACCCGTTCCTCGCTCACGCACACCTCGGGCCGTTCCTCCTACACCTGGGAGGCCCGATTCCCCGGCACCTACCCCACGCTGAAGGTCAACGGGGTGGCCCGCCCGGCCCGTACCAAGGTGATCGACGGAGTGACGTACACCTACGTGACCCCGCTCGTCGCCCCGGGCCGCACGGTCACGGTCCAGGCCGACTGAGCCCCGGCGGCCCGGTGGGAGACCGCCGGGGCGCGGCGTCCGCCCGGCAGGGTGCCGGGCGGGTGTCAGATCTCCAGGGCTCCGGGGAACGGCCCGTTCCCGACGCCGGGAGCGGTGACGGCCAGCCAGCCGTGACCGCTCATGGGGGTGTTCTCGTCGATCTCCTCCGGGTCGACGGTCACCGTTTCCGCCACTGCGTTGGCGTTCGCCTCGCAGGAGGCGTTCGGTTCGTACAGGCCGGGTTCCCAGTACTCGTCTTCCGTCTGGGGGGTCTCCCAGGGCAGCGGGTCGCCCGTCCATGCCGGCTCGCGGTAGGTCTGGTACGAGCGGATGACCCGGCCCTGCTCGGCGATGGCCCAGCCGTGCTGGTCGTCGTAGGCGTCGCGGAAGTAGAAGTGGGCCTGCCCGCAGTGCGCGCTGACCCGGGCCAGTACCTCCTCCTCGGCGCAGCCGGCCACCGGGCCGCCGAACACCATCCGCCAACCGTCGAACTCGGGCGTGACGAATGCCCGGCGGACGGTCGTCTCCTCGCCGTCGGGGCCGGTCGTCACGGCCGTGTCGTGCTCCACCGCCGACATCCCCATGGCCATGGTCGCGGGGATGCGGTCGTGGAGCCCCAGGGCGTCGAAGACACCCTCGTACGCAGCCGCCGGCACGGCGATCCACACGTACGGGCAGTGGTGGTCCAGCGGCCGGTCGGTCGGCAGCTTGATCCGGACCAGACGCTCCAGCGCCCGCCGGTCCCGGTCGCTCAGCTCGTCCCCGGCACCGGTCAACGCCAGCGCGTGCAGCGCATGGCGGCGCAAGGCGCCCGGCCCGCTGCGCCGTATCTCCAACAGGCCGCCGATCCCTTCGGATCCGAGCGCCTTCAGGTCCTTCTCGACCTGCCACACGGCATCTCGCCGGGCGAGCTGCGAAAGGAGTGACTCAAGTGTCGGGTTCTGCGTGTTCATGACGCCGACCCTAGAGGAGGGCCCGATCGGGCGGGTACGTCACCGACCGCGAGTGGAGGGGGCCGCAGGTCACGGTCAGGGAGACGGGGCCGGCTCGACCGCCCGGCTGCGGAGCAGCTTCTTGTCCGGCTTGCCCGCGTCGGTCAGGGGCAGCGCGTCGACGAAGGCGAAGCTCGCGGGCTCGTACATGGCGCCCTTCCGCTCCCGCACCATGGCGCGCAGCTCCTCTTCGCCGACGTCGGCGCCCGGCGCGCGGACGACGACCGCGTGGACTCGCTCCATGAGGTTGGCGTCGGGGACTCCGAGCACCGCGCTCTGCAGGACCTGCGGGTGGGAGTTCAGCACGTCCTCCAGTTCCACCGTGTACACGTGGCCTCCCACCACCACGATCATGTCCTTCAGCCGGTCCACGATCGTGATGTAGCCGTCCGGGTCGACGAACCCGATGTCACCGGTGTGCAGCCAGCCGTCCCGCAGTACCTCCGCGGTGAGCTCGGGCTGCTTCCAGTAGCCCTGCATCACGTGGGGGGAACGTACGCAGATCTCGCCGTGTTCGCCGGCGGGCAGGTGCCGTCCGTCGGCGTCACGGACGGTGACCTCGACGCCTTCCATGATCTTCCCGGCGGTTCGCAGCAGTTCGGGGCGCAGCGGATCGTGGTCCTGGGGGGAGAGCATGCTGATCCCGCCCGCTTCGTTCTGGCCGTAGAACTGGTTGAGCACGGGGCCGAAGCGCCGGACCGCCGCCGCGAGACGGGCCGGGGAGGAGGCGCAGCCCCCGTAGGTGAGCATGCGCAGGCTGGAGGTGTCGGTGCGGTCGACGTCGGGGTGGTCCATCAACTGGTAGAGCAGCGGCGGCAGCAGGAACGTGTGGGTGATGCGCTCGCGCTCGATGGCGCCGAGCACGGCACCGGCCTCGAACCCGTCCAGCAGGACGACGGTGCCGCCGCGGTGCAGGGTGGTGTCCGCCATGAGGCCCGCGGCATGCGCGAGGGTGGTGCACACCAGAGCCCTGACCTGCCCCTCCTCGGACCAGTCCGGTCCGATGGACACCCATTGCCCGAAGGTCGTGCAGATGGCCTTGGGATGACCGGTGGTCCCACCGGTGTGGCGGATGGTGCAGATGTCCTGTGGCTGCGCCGAGCCCGGCAGGTCTTCGGTGGATTCCTCGGCGGCGAGCCGCACCAGGTCAAGGCCCGCGCCTGCGCCTGCGCCTCCGCCGAGGACCAGCACCCGTTCCAGCGGCAACCGGCCGGCCAGGTCCGCGGCGCGCTCGCGGTGGGCGGGGTCGACTATCAGTGCCCGGGTCTCGACGTCCCGGAGGATGTCGGCGTGCACATCGGCCGAAAGGCCTGCGTAGAGGTGGTTCACGGCGCAGCCGAGCAGCCCGGCGGCGTAGCGGGCCGCGATCGTCTCGGGAAGGTTGCCTGCGAGGAGGGTGACCGTCTGACCGCGTGTCACCCCCTGGGCGCGCAGTGCACGTGCCATGCCGTGGACGAGGCCGCGTAATTCACCCGCGCTCACGCGCCGGTCCCGGTGTACCAGGGCCTCACGGCCCGGTTCCTTCGCCAGGGCGTCAAGAATCTCTTCCACGTGGCTGTGGAAGTGTTCGGTGGTGTCGTCCATACCGTCGTACATACCGTCGTCCATACCGTCCCCATTGGTTGACTTGAGCAACGAGCGGGAGGTTAACGGTCACTGATCCACGCGCCCAAGCCGGACGCCGACATCCGGCCAATACCCGCGCCGGGCCACGCGGGTCAGGGTGACGTGGCTCCGGGTGGCCGTGCAGGTCGGCCGCCCGGAGCCGTCAGCCGGCGCACGGGCGCCCCGGACTCCCCGGCGGCCGGCTGGACAGGGGTGTCACTGCACGATGCCGGCCTTGCGCAGCGCGGCCGCGACCTGGGCGGTCTGGTTGTCGGCTCCGCGCTTGTTGGGGTGGAACGTGGTCAGGGTCTCGTTGCCGCGGAAGATGCCACCGCCGTGGGCGAGCAGGCCCTGCAACCAGGCCGTCCACCCGGGGGTGAAGGGCGGCATGTCCTTGCCGGCGGGGAAGCGGGCGGGCCTGTAGCCGTCGAGCCGGTCGTCGAACTCGTAGCGGCCGTAGAGGCCGAACATCCACTTCTCGGCGCCTTCACGGCAGACGTGGTGGGCGCGGCTGGATTCGGCGATGTCGACGTAGGTGTGCCCGTGGGTCTGCGCCGCGTCGCGGATGACGGAGTCGACCAGGGCGAACTGCTCCTGGATGAAGGGCATGTCGCCCTTCTTGATCGTGATGTTCTCGTCCAGACCGCCGTCGCAGGTGCCCTGCCCGGCCGCGGTCGGGAACAGGGTGGGGTAGCCGACGAAGAGGAACCGGGCGTGCGGGGCACGCTCGCGCAGCTCCGGCATCATCTTCGCGAAGCCGCTGCGCAGGTCGTCTTCCTTCTGCGCGAGGTCCGCCCGGCCCTCGGCGGTGTTGCGGTAGTAGTCGGTGCCGGGGCTGCCCAAGGACGACGCGCCCAGGGTGGCGCACGTGGCGATGATCTGGCCGAGGTTGTACTGGTTGCCCCCGATGCCGACGGTGGCCAGGGTGGTGGCCGCGCTCAGCGCGTCGATCTGAGCGGGGCGCGGGGTGGGGGTGAACTGCGGCATGCCGCTGCCGTCGACCGGGACGTAGGGCGGGCCCCCGAAGACCGTCTGCGGGATGAGGATGCCTCCCAGCCCCAGCCCGCGGTCGTCGATCGTCGCGCCGCCACAGGTGACGTCGATGAACTCGTGCCCGGAGAGGACGGTGTGGGCCAGCTGCTGCGGATAGCTGTCCTTCGACCGGCCGGTGTAGTCGCCGTCCCGGCCGCCGAGGCCGCCGCCCACCGGTTCGCGGACGAGGTTGGCGTCACCGCCGATGTACTGGCCGGCGCTGTAGGAGTCACCAAGCGCGACGTACTGGGGCTGGATGCTGGACATGGAAACCTTCCGGGCGGCACTTTGTGTAGCTGCAACACTACACACAGTTACGCGCAGGAATGCGACACACGCCTAGACATCTGGCATATGACGAGACATCGCTCTCGCCGCCCGCTGCCGCCGGATCTCCGGCTCTGATCACCGTGCTCCGGTACCGGTTCGCGGCTGCGTGTGGCGAGTGGCGTGGAGGCTGCCGAGCAGGGCGAGGCCCCGGTCGCCGGGGCTGCCCGGTTCCGCGTGGTAGATCACGAGCTGCTGTCCCGGTGCGCCGCGAACGTCGAAGGACTGGTAGGAGAGCGAGAGGGGGCCGACCTCGGGATGGACGAGCTCCTTGGCTTCGCGGGTCTTTCCGCCGACGGTGTGCGCGGACCAGAGCGCGGCGAACTCCTCGCTCGCCCCGAGCAGGACGTCCAGCACCTCGCGCAGGCGTGGGTAGTGCGGTTCGAGGCCGGCCGCGCGGCGCAGGGCGGCGGCGACCGCCCCGGCCGACCGGTGCCACCGCGCGTGGAAGGCGCGGCCCGCGGGATCGAGGAAGGTCATGAAGGCGAGGTTGTCCGCAGCCCGGAACGGCGAGAAGAGCGCCTCGGCCAGGCCGTTGGCGGCCAGCAGGTCCAACGCGGGGTTGAGGACGAACGCGGGGGTGTGCGCGTAACCGTCCAGCAGCCGGCGCAGCGCGGGCGCGACCGTCTCCCTCGGCTGCGCCCGGTCACGCCGCGGCCCGCCGCCCGCCAGCCGGTACAGGTGGGCGAGGCCCTCGCGGTCCAGGCGCAGGGCCGTGCCGATCGCGTCGAGGATCTGCGGCGAGGGGCCGCGCTCGCGGCCCTGTTCCAGACGGGTGTAGTAGTCGGCGTTCATTCCGGCCAGGACCGCCACCTCCTCCCGGCGCAGCCCCGCAACCCGGCGGCGCCCGTAGGAGGCCAGCCCGACGTCATCCGGCGTCAGTCGTGCGCGGCGGGCCCGGAGGAAGTCGCCGAGGTCATTGCTGCTCATCTCCCCAGGCTAGACCGGGCGCCGGCCGCGAACCTGGGTGCGCGGTACCCCGGCACGGACCGTCCTGGCCCGGCCCCGGCCGCCGCACCAGACTCCGGAACACGAAAACGTACGAGCCCGTCGGCCTCTCGACTCCGCGGCTCCGTACGGGACTTCCCCCAGGAGGAACAGACATGACCGACACCACCGCAGTCACCCGGACCGTGGCCGTCACCGGCGCCAGCAGCGGCATCGGCGAAGCCACCGCACGCCGCCTGGCGGCGGACGGGTACCGCGTCCTGCTCGGCGCGCGCCGGACCGACCGGCTCGAACGGATCACAGCGGAGATCACCGAGGCGGGCGGCGAGGCCTTCTTCCGCAGGCTGGACGTGACGGACGCGCAGGACACCCGCGCCTTCGTCGAGGCGGCGCTCGGCGCCTACGGCCGCCTCGACGCACTGGTCAACAACGCGGGCCTGATGCCGCTTTCTCCGCTCGACGCCCTGCGGACGGACGAGTGGGACCGCATGCTCGACGTGAACGTCCGGGGCGTCCTGCACGGCATCGCCGCCGCCCTCCCCCCGATGCGCGCCCAGGGCGGCGGGCACATCGTGAACATCGCCTCCGTGGGGGCCTACGAGGTCTCGCCCACCGCCGCCGTCTACTGCGCCACCAAGTTCGCCGTCCGCGCCATCTCCGAAGGCCTGCGCCAGGAATCCGCCGGCGGCATCCGGGTCACCCTCGTGTCCCCGGGCGTCACCGAGTCCGAGCTCGCCGACACCATCGGCGATCCGGTGGCCCGGGAGGCGATGAAGGCCTACCGCGCCGTGGCGCTGCCCGCCTCGGCGATCGCGGGGGCCATCGCGTACGCCCTGGCCCAGCCCCCGGAGGTCGACGTCAACGAGATCGTCGTACGTCCGGTCGCGAGCGCCCGTTGACCGGCCGGACGCGGACTCGTCACGGGAGGGTGAGGGTGCGGTCGGGGCGGTCGCCGTCGTGGGCCTCCAGGGTCGGGTAGAGGCGCCACTCCCCCGCGCGGAGCACCGCGACCGGGCAGGACCAGTTCTCGTGCGGTTCGGGGTCCACGATGTGGGTGGTGGCCGTGGTGACGTCGTGGATCACCAGCGAGAGCACCGCGATCTCACCCATGCCGACGTGCCCGTGAAGGGGGTGGTCGTCCGGGGCGGCCGTCTCCGTGACGTAGAAGCGGGCGTCCACCCAGTAGCCGGTGTCGTCGAGGAAGTTCGGTGCTTCCACCCGGATCCCGTCCACCCACAGCATCACCCCGGACCACCGCCCCTGGACGGTCACCGCCCGGTGGCGGTCGTCGGCGGTGAAAGCGGCCCGCACCCCGAACCGGGTGTAGCAGTCCCAGAAGCCGCTGCAGGCGCCGGCCACCGGGCCTCCGCGCGGAACCGGCCGCTCGCCGGCGGGCGGCGGGACGGGGTCCTGCGCGCAGGTCCGCGGCTCTCGGCAGGGGCGGTCGATCCGGCGGGTGCAGCCGAGGCCCAGGGCCGCGAAGTCGCGGGGCGACAGTCGGGACAGCAGCTCGCCCAGGCGCTCGCGGTAGCCGTCCTCGCCCAGCCGAGCGGTCTGCTCGGCGGCGTCCGCCCAGCACTGCCGGACGGCGAGCGCCCCGGACGAACGGCTCAGCCAGTCCTGCCACGGATCCGCTCCCGGCTCCGGGTCCCGCTCCGGCGCCTGCGGTCGTGCCCGTTCCGTCCCGGGTTCCGTCTCGGCGGTCGCCCGGTTCCTCCGCCTGCGCCACAGCCCCATCGCGCGCCACCCCCGGCGACCGATCGTAGGCCCTGGACTTCACAGGACGCCCGCCGGTGTGTACGCGCCCGGCGGGCCGCACAGCGGCCGCGCGGCTACCGCCGCGCGGCCCGCTGGGTCAGGAGCGCGGCGACACCAGGGCGACGGCCTCGATCTCCACCAGCTGATCGGGGAACGCGAGGTCCGTGACACCGAGGATGGTGTCGGTCGTGCGGTGGTTGCCGTTGTACTCCTTGTGCAGCCGCGCGGCCGTGTCGAAGTTCTTGCGCAGGTCCTTGGTGTAGATCTTCATGCTGACGATCTGGCTGCGCGGGATCTTGTAGTGCGCGAGCACCTTGTCCAGGTTGTCGAACGACGTGCGCACCTGCTTCTCGAAGTCGCCGACGCCCACCAGGTTCCCGGCCGCGTCATGCGACAGCTGGCCCGAGATGTAGACCGTGTCCCCGGCTCTGATCGCCTGCGAGTACCCGTAAGACCCCTCCCACGGCACCCCGAACCCGAAGTGGTCCCAGCCGCGACGCCCCTGGTCCTGCGCGCTGGCTCCCTGCAGTCCCGTGAAAGTGATCATCGCGGCCACGACCGCGGCCACCACCGCGGTGATGCCGAACCTGCGCCCTGACTTGGTCATTTCCCTCGTCCTTTCCTGCCGAGTGGAGCCTGGAGCCCCGACATTGACAGGGCATGAGCGAGAACTCCTCGAACGGGAATCGATTGGACGTGGAACCACCGAGCGGAAGTACGCGTATCCGTCAACGCGCCCTCCGGCGAAGGCCGTTGCGCGTCGCCCCTCGCGCGGCGGTGCCTTTCGGGCGTGGCCGCACCGTCTGACAGGCTTCGATCATGAACATGCACATGGTGTTGCTCTATGGATGCGCGGTGGCCGTCATCGTGCCGGGTATCCGGCTCTTGACGACCCTCGCCGCGGAGGACGGCGGGGAGATACCTCCTCCTGTGGCCTTGCTGCGGGCGTGGCGGCGGCCGGTCCCGGGGGTCGCCGTGGGGCTGGTGGCCGCCATGGTGGTGCTGGGTGCGGTCCAGACGGTCGTCCCCGGCACGATCGACGCGCTGGCGCGACACCCTCATGGTGCGTGGTGGCGAGCGGTGACCGCGTTGGCGGTGCAGTCGTCAGGATGGCTCCAACTCCTGTTCAACCTGGCCGCCCTCGCCGTTGTGGCTCCGGTCGCCGAGCGGCAGTTCGGCCCCTGGCGGACGATGCTGGTGTTCGCTGCGAGCGGGGTCGGCGCACAGGCGGTGAGCATGGCCGGCTGGAGCGTTCGGGGAGGCGGCGACTCGGTGGCGATCTGCGGCCTCGTGGGCGCGCTCGCCACCTGGTACGCGGTGTGCGGCGGCGTCGTCGCCCTGCGGTGGGTGGCCCTCCTCGTCCCCACCGCAGGTCTCGTCCTGTGTCTCCTCACCAACAACCACGGCGTGGGCCTTCTTGTCGGCGCCGCGCTGGGAGTCGCGCTGACCGTGCCCGCGCGCTCGCCCCTGTCGGGATGACTCGGCTGTGCGGACTCAGCCGCCGGTCAGTGCGCGGTCGAGGAGGGGGAGCAGGCGGTCCCAGTGGTGCTGCAGAGCGGCGGGGTCGAAGGCGTCGGTGTCGGACATGGTGAACCCGTGCACGGTGCCGGGGTAGATCTCGGAGGTGTGGTCGACGCCCCCCGCGTCCAGGGCCTGGTTGAGTTCGCCCAGGGACTCGGGCGTCAGGTCGCTCTCGGCGTGGCCGAAGTGGACCCGGGCCGTCATCCCGGCGAGGGCGTCGAGCCCGTCCGCCGCCACGGGAGCGTGGAACGCCGCGACGGCGGCCACCCTGCCGGGGTGGGCCGCGGCGGTGCGCGTCGCCAGGAGGCCGCCGATGCAGTAACCGGTCACCGCGACCGGTCCGGCGGCGACCTCGGGCCGGGTGGTGAGGAACCTGAGGTAGGCCTCGGCGTCGCTCCGGGCACGCTCGGCGGTGTGCTCCTCGATCAAGGGCATCAGCCGGGCGAGAACGGCGGGCCGGTCCTCTTCTCCGATGTACTCGGGAAGCTCGATCACCGGGGTGGGGCCGTGCCGGTAGAAGGGATTGGGAACGAGTACGTAGTACCCGTGCCCGGCCAGTTCGCGGGCCATTTCCCGGAGCACGGGCCGGATTCCGAAGCCGTCCGGGTACATCAGGACCCCCAGGTGCCGATCGCCGCCCTCGGGGAAGGCGGCGAAGGCGTCGGCCCGGCCATCGGCGGTGGGAACGTGCAGCATCGTGGTGGGCATGTGTTCTCCTGTCGTGGTTGACGTATCGAGTGGTGATCGACACGACAGGAGGCGGAGCCCGCGCGGCAGCGCCGGATGCGCGGTCCGACTGCGGGCCGGCACCGGCCCGTACGGCGCTCAGAGGAGCACCGGGTCACCGATCCGTGTGTGGCGCAGGGCCGTCCCGGTAGTCATAGCCCCACAACGTAGCCCATCGGGCAGGGTCCGTGCCAACGCCCTGGCCTGGGTGTCCGCATGGGACCCGCTGCTGTCAGCCGGCCGGGGCCCGTGCAAGATGGCGCTGCCGGCCAGAACCGTGGCCGGCTCCAAGCCCGAGGAAGACCCATGTCCACCGCTGAACCCTGGCCCCCCGCACCCACCACGCCGTGGCCCCCCGCCCCTCCCCGGCGATACGGAAAGTGGCTTGCAGTCGGCGGCTGTACCGGAGCCCTGGGCTGCGCCGCGTTGGCGTTCCTGGCCGTGGTCTGCGCCGTGGTGGCGTTGGTCGCGATGGTCTTCCTGGGACGCCTCTGGGTGCCCGGAGCTCCGGGCGACGCCGTCGTGCTGACGAGTGCCGAGGCGGCAGGGGTGTGGGAAGACGGACAAGGCGGCAGCCTCGTCCTGGCCGGGGACGGGACGTTCAGCGCCTCGTCCGCCTGTGGCGACTACTTCGACCCCCAGAGCCAGGCCATCTCCGGGTTCGGCCTCGCCTCGGTCAAGACGGGTACGGGGACCTGGGACCTCCGATCGGCATCACAGACCGAGGGCGGCCCGCCACAGTCGACCCTTCGCTTCGTATTCGCCCGCGACGGTGTGAGCAGCAGCTACGAGGCGACCGGCACGACCGCGGCCCCGATGCTCTGGACGTACATCGGTGATCCCGACAACGGGGAGCGCTGCATCCTCAAAAGGGTGGCAGGCGCCGACGCGCACGGCCCGCGGGGCTGACGCCCGCTGTGGCGAGGATCCGCAAGCCCGGCTCCTTCACGGGTTCACCGGCGTGGTGGCTTCGGTTGGTCGAGGTGGGGTGCGAGCGGGGCCAGTGTGGTGGGCCGCACGGCGCCGGATGCGGCCGAGCCGCGCAGCAGTTCGGCCAGGTCGTGGGGCTGGGCCGGCTCAGCGGTGGGGGCCGCCGCCGTGATGCGGTCCAGCCGGAAGCCCCGGCCGGCCCGTCGTGTGCGGCACCAGGCGATGAGGTACCAGCGGCCGTCGGCGGTGAGCAGCCCGGCCGGTTCCACCTCACGGTCGCTTCCTCGGCCCGCCGCGTCCGTGTAGGTCAGCCGAAGGACCGTGTTCGTGCTGAGGGCCCGTTCCACCGCGGCGCGGACCGTGGAGTCGCTCGGCGAGGGCTGCGCCACGATCCGTACGGCGAGTCGTCGCGCCGCCGCCGAGGCGGGACCGGTCATCGAAGCCGCGATCTTCTGGGCTGCCGTACGGGCCGCACCGGCGTACGGGGCGCAGGCATCCGCGGCGGCGAGGGCTACGGCCAGTGCCGAGGCTTCATCGGCGGTGAAGTGCATCGGCGGCAGGGTCATCTCCCGGTCGATGGACCAGCCCCCGCCCCGCCCGGTCGTGGTACGTACCGGGACACCGGTCTGCATCAACGCCTGCAGGTCACGCTGCACCGTACGCGTGCTCACCTCGCACCGCGCGGCGAGCGCCGCGACCGTCATCGGCCGCGGCGCCACCGCGCGCAGTTCTTCCACCAGGGCGTAGAGCCGGACCGTACGGTTCATGCCCACGACGCTACCGTCCCGCGGAGGCCAGGAACTCCTGCTCGCGCACCAGTTGCCGCTCGGTGACGGTCAGCGGGAACAGGGTGAAGCCGTGCATGGCACCGGCGACGAGTTCGAGTTGCGCGGGCGCGCCCGCCGCCCGCCACCGCCCGGCCAGGAACACCGAGTCGTCCAGCAACGGATCCTCGGTGCCGACGACGACACGGGCCGGCGGCAGGCCGGCGAGGTCGGCGTACAGCGGCGAGACCTCGGGATCGCGGCGCTGCTCCGCCCCCATGCCCGGCGTGCACTGCTCGTAGGTCCACCGCAGCGTGTCGGTGTTGCTCAGCAGCAGCCGGGAGCCGAACGATCGCTGGCTCGGTGTCATCGACAGGTCGTAGGGGCCGAAGAGCAGGTGGGCCGCCCGGAACGCGCCGGTGATGCCGTGCCGGTCGCGAAGGCGCAGCAGCGTCACCACGCTGAGGTGGGCACCGGCCGATTCGCCTCCGATCAACAGCCGTTCGGTGCCGAACTCGGCCGGGGCGTGCTTCACCAGCCACCGGGCCGCCGCTTCGCAGTCGTCGGGCCCGGCGGGGAAGGGGTGTTCGGGTGCGAGGCGGTACTCCACGCTCACCACGGCCAGCCGTGCCCGCTCGGCGAGGCGCCACAGCCTCTCGTCCTGCCCGTCCGAGGAACCGAACATCCAGCCGCCGCCGTGGATGTGGAGGTACACGCCGTCGACGTGGTCCGGCCTGAAAACCCGTACCTTCACCCCGTCCCCGACGATGCGGTCCTGGCCGTGCGCCAGTCTCACCGGTGGTGTGTCGCCGCCGAGCCGGTTGCGCCGCAGGCCGGCCAGCAGGGCGGCGTCCGGCGTTCCCGTGCGCTGCGGTCGGCTCGCGGCGGTGGCCTCGAACCGCTCGTTGAACGTCAGGGTCTCCGCGAGGCAGTCCTCGTCCGTGATCATCATGTCGCCCATGCTCACGGCCGTGCGCGACAGCGTGATGTCACCCTTTTCCGGAGAGCTGCGTCACACTGCCGCACCATCGCCGTATCGCCGTACGGCCGGATCGGTGAATCGCACGGCCGGGGCGGTCACGAGGTGCGGAAGCTGCCGCTGTACACGTCCGTACGGTTCTGGGGTGCGTCGGAGTGGGTCTCGGTGAGCACCGCCCGTACTCCCTTCCCGTCCGCCGCCAGGCCTTGGTAGTCGCCGATGAAGTAGCCCCCGCTGAACGGCGCCTGCAGCAAGTCGAAGACCCGTGAGATCCGTCGTTCGCTCCGCAGCTCCGGTTCTCCGTGCGGCAGCGTGGCCAACTGGTAGGCGGTGGGCAGGGTGGTGGTGTCGCCCGGCTTGAGGAAGCGCAGGTCGAAGTAGGTGAGCGCGACCGTGCCCCGCTCGTCGACCGCGGTCGACGGGGAGAAGGCCGGCACGCCCTCCGGGCTGATCAGCTCCGGGGTCCCCCAGGTGCGGCCGCCGTCGGTGGAGCGCACCAGCTGGACGGAGTCGAAGTCGCCGCCGGAGAAGTCCGAGCCCTCGTAGGCCATGTACAGCGTGCCCGTCTTCGGGTCGACGGCCGGGCTGGGCAGGGTGGACCCGGCGCGCAGCACCTTGGTGGGGTCGTTCGGGTCGACCTCCGGTACGGAGGTGTCCCGGGCCACGGTGACCGGGGCGCTCCAGGTCTCTCCGGCGTCGGTCGAGGTGACCATCTGGTAGTGGGCCTCGACGACGGTGGTCAGGTCGTCGGCCAGGGTGATCCGGTCGAAGAAGTCGTACAGGGCGCCGGTGCGGCGGTCGACGACGATCAGATGGCCGATGGTCTGGGTGTTGGGCACGCTGCTGGTGTCGACGAAGCGTCGTGCCCGGCTCCAGGTGCGGCCGCCGTCGCGGGTGAGGGAGATGTAGCCCGGTCCGTCGAGGGAACTCGGGCCGGGCGGGTCGTTGTCGAGGCGGTCCCAGACCTGGTAGGCGGTGCCCTTGCGGATGGGGTCGGCGGTGATCGAGGGCTTGTCGTTGAAGAACGGCTCTTCGTCGACGTGCGTGGTGGTGAGGTTCCGCCAGGTGCGGCCGCCGTCGCGGGACGTGGCGGCGAGGAGGCCGGTGCGCGTGCTCTTCGTGAAGTCGACGCCCTCCCCGCCCGCGTAGACGGTGCCGTCCGGTCCGGTGCTCACCCAGGGGTCGGTGGCCCGTTCGAAGTCCGCGCCGCCCGGGGCGCAGAGGCTGAACGGCAGCGTGCTCCGGTGGAAGGTGCGGCCGTCCGTGGTCCAGGCGGCCGCCAGACCACGGGCGCCGCCGTCGTTCCAGCGGTCCTGTTGGAACACCGTGACCACGCGCTTCGGGTCGCGGGGATCGACGGACAGGTACGGCTCGACCTCGGTCCCCGGATAGACCACGCTGTCGGGGGACCTCGCGCCGATGGTGCAGTCCGCGTACGGGTCGCCGTCGGACACCTTGGTCAAGGGCGCGCCGTCGGGGTTCCGGTCCGCTGCGGCGGGAGCCGCGCCGGTGACCGTGGTGAGCAGGATCGCGGCGGTGGCGACAGCGGTCATGGGCAGGAAGACGCGCATGCGGGATCTCCTCCGGGCCTCGGCGGCCGGGGTGTACGGAACCGCCGTCGGCGAGCGGCGGGGGGCGCAGAGGCGCACCGGAACCCGATGGCGGGACGACTCCGCTTGATCCTCTTCGGCGCGGCGGCCGGTGTCCTTGATGGGCCGGACGGCGGAGTCCTTGAAGCCGGTGCCGTCCGGCACCCCTCCCCGTGGACCACCGCCCGCACGGCCCACCGTGCGGCCGGGCCCGCACCTGCGCAGCGGGGCAGGGCGAGGGCCCGTCCTAGACGGCGGCCCCACGCGCCGCCACCCGGGCCCGTAACGCGCCTCTGATCACCCGGCCAGCCGTCCTACGGCCGCCACCACGGCGCCCGACCCGTCCTCCGCCGCCATGTGCCGCGCCACGGTCGCGGCGGCCTCCGCGTACGAAGGCTCCCGCACCACCCGCGCGAGCACGTCGCCGAGCCCCTCGGCGGTCAGGGAGCGGAACGGGATCGGGGCCGGGGCCGCGCCCACCGCTGCGAGTCTCCCGGCCCAGAACGGCTGGTCGGCGGTCACCGGCACCGTGACCGACGGCACCCCGGCGCGCAGCGCCGCCGCCGTCGTGCCCGCCCCGGCGTGGTGGACGACGGCGGCCAGTCGCGGGAACAGCAGGGCGTGCGGGAGGTCACCCACGGTCAGGACGTCCTCCCCCTCGGCGGCCAGCCCGGCACTGCCCGCCTGCAGTACGCCGCGCAGCCCCGCCCGCCGCAGTGCGCGCACGGCGATACCGCTGAGGCGCTCCCCCTCCCCGGCGGCCATGCTGCCGAACCCGACGAGCACCGGCGGCGGCCCCGCCGCCAGGAAGTCCTCCAGCTCCGCGGGCAGCCGCCGGTCTCCGCCGACGTACGGCCACCAGGGGCCGGTCACCGCCAGGCCGGCCGCCCAGTCGGACGGGCGCGGCACCAGTGCCTCGCTGAAGCCGTGCAGCACGGGCCAGCCGGCTTCCTCCCGGCGTCGGCGCATGCGTGCCGCGGTCAGTGGGGGCAGCTCCAGGCGGGCGCGCAGCCGGGCCACCGCCGGCTCGAAGACCCGGTCGGCCATGCCCAGGGCGAATCGCCCGGCCGCGCGGTTGCCCAACCGGCCCAGCGACCGGGTCCCCGTCACCGTCGGGGGAAAGTCGCCCGTCGGGGTGGTCGGCTGGAGGTACACGCCGATGTTCGGTATCCCGGTGGCCTCCGCGACGTGCCAGCCGAGCGGTGCCGTGGTGGCCGACAGCAGGAGCAGGTCCGTTCCCCGGTCCACCGCGCCGGCGAACCCCTCCCCCAGTTCGGTGACGAACGCGGCCGCAGCCCTCAGCAGTTCGCGCTTGCCGCGGGCGCTCCCGTGCGCACGGTGGTCCGCCGGCAGGGGCCTGAACTCCAGTCCGGCTTCCGCTGCCATCGGCTCGAAGGTCTCCGTGGCGGCCAGCGCGACCTCGTGCCCGGCACGGCGCAGTGCGACGCCCAGCCCGGTGTAGGGGGCGACGTCACCGCGCGAGCCGGCCGTGGCGATCAGGATCCTCATGCGTCTTCCTCACGTGCGGTGTGGTGGGTGCGGGCAGGGCACCGGTACGGCGCGAGGCGTTCGCGTGGACCGCCCCGTGCAGGTAGGCGGCCAGCCCCGGCCGCTGCTGAGAGGGCGGCACCACGAGGGCGAAGGCGCGCGGGTCGGCGGCGAAGTCGGCGGCGATGCGCCGGTGCATGTCGGGAGGGCACGGTGTGAACCAGCGGGTCACGTGCAGCCGGTGCGCCTCGGCGACGTCCATCGCCCGTTCGCCGTCGGCCGGTTCGCCGTCGTCGAAGGCGGCGAGCAGCTCCGCACGCCAGTCGGCGGCCTCGGCCATCAGCCGGCGCCAGTCCTCCTTGGTGTGGGCCGCGGCACGGGCCATCGCCTCCCGGTGGCCGTCGGAGTCACTCCACTTCAGCTGCGCTTCGGTGGCGTAGCTGAGGTCGAAGACGATCTCGCCGAAGACCTCGAACCGCTCCTCGGGCGTCAGGGACACCCCGGTCTGCTGGACCTCGACCGCCCGCTCGGCCACCTCTGCCAGCCGCTGAAGCCGGGCGATCTCCTCGGCCAGCCGCTGCTGCCGCGTCCGCAAGTGGTCCAGTGCGTTCGCCTGCGGGTCGGCGAGGATCTCGGCGATCTCGTCGAGGGCGAAGCCCAGTTCGCGGTAGAAGAGGATCTGCTGGAGCCGCGCGAGGTCGGCGTCGTCGTAGCGACGGTACCCGGTCCGGCTCCGGTCGCCGGGCGACAGGAGCCCCGTCCGGTCGTAGTGGTGGAGCGTGCGTACGGTGACCCCGGCGAAGGCCGAGACCTGACCGACGGTGTAGCCCATGGACCTGCCCTTTCGTTCCGTCACAGCCTCAAGCCTGACGTAAGGGGAGGGTCAACCCGTCGCGGGTGCGCAAGCGTTCGGCAGCCGGCCGGCGCCCGGCTGGAGGACCGCGTTGGCGGTCGGGCCGTAGGGGGCGGCCGTGTGGACCTTCTCGGTGGGGCCTTGGAGGTCGACGATCGCCGCGACCGCAGGCGTCGGCGCCACCGCCGGACGGCATGGCGTCCCGCGAGGTGCTCCCGTGCTGCCGGACCGGCCGCCGCGCGGACGCACGGGTGCGCTGCCCGCCATGGCAGCGCACCCGTGCCGGACTGTGGCGGCGAACCGTCAGCCGCGCCGTCCTTCGCGGGCGAGGGCGGGCACGAAGCGGGCCGCGTCCAGCGTGCCGACACCGGTGGCCATGTCGTAGCCGTTCACCGCGGTGTAGCCGGTGACGCCCTGGTAGCTGTTGTTCGTACCGTCGTTGACGTCGACGAGGCCGGTGGAACGGTCGTAGGCGGAGCGCCCGTACAGGCGGTACAGCGCCTCGTTGATGTTGCCCAGGCGCTTGCCCGCGGCCTGGTCGGCCAGGGCCACGATGCCGGAGAACAGCGGGCTGGACTCGCTGGTGCCGCCGGAGACGTCCCAGCCGGTGGCGGTCGGGTCGTAGCTGGTGTAGATCCACGCGCCGCCGTCGACCGCGGCGGCCATCGAGATGTCCGGGGTGCCGCGCTGCGCGCCGACGATGTTCTTGACGCCGTTCTGGAAGGCCGGGCGCTTGAACACGTGCGACTGGCCTCCGCCGCCCGCGCCGTTGTCGTTGTAGACGCTCTCGGGGGCGGTCCGCTTGCCCGCGTCGTCCAGGTGCAGCTGGGTTCCGCCGATCGAGGTCACCAGCGGGTCGGAGGAGGGCCAGGAGTTGACGGGGTGGTCGTAGTAGGCGCTGCCGTCGGCGTTGTAGTCGGTGGCTCCGCCGTCGCCGGAGGAGGCGAGCACGGTGACGTGCTTGCGCGCCGCGGCCTCGAAGGCGTAGCGCAGGTTCTTGATGCTGGAGAAGTCACCCTTGTCGAAGCCGGGGAAGGTGTTCTCGGTCGCGCCGAAGCTCTGTGTGATCACATCGCCGATGCCGCGGTCGATCAGGGACTTCTCGGCATCCATCATCTCCGGCAGGCCGGTGGTGCCCTCGGTCTCCGCGACCGCCGTCTCGACCAGGACGATCTTCGCGTCCGGCGCCATCGCGTGCGCCATCTCCACGTCGAGGGCGGTCTCGCCGGCCCAGCCCAGCATGTCGGCGTTCTTGGGGTCCCACGCGGGGACGTTGCCCCACTTGACCACCTCGACCTTGGTGCTGGGTATCCCGAACTGCTTGCTGTAGACGTCCAGGTCGTGCTGGACGGTCGGCGAGCCGAAGGAGTCCACGATGACGATCGTGCGGCCCTTACCGGTGATGCCCGCCTTGTACAGCGGGTTCAGGTCGTACGCCGCACGGTACTGCAGCGGGGTGTAGCAGGCGATCTTCCACTTGGTCCGGCACTCCTCGGTGGAGAGCGGGCTGCCCACCGAGCGGATCAGCTGGTGTCCCGCGATGGCCGGACGGGCCACGGTGCGCGGGACCGCGGAGGTGTGCGGCGCGGAGGCGGTGGCGGTTCCGGTCGGTGGGGCGGCGGCCATCGCGGTGAGTGCGAGACCGGCGGCAGCGGCCGTTGCGGCCGCAGCGCGCGGCAACGTACGACGAACTGGATGCATTGCAGACTCCCTGGGGGGGTGGCGCCGCGCAAAGCGGCTTCCGAGATCACACCCGGCAAGTCATGTGCAGGACAAGGGTGTTTGACGCTTGATGCCGAACGCTTTACCTGAATGCGCAGTACGCCGCCCCACGGCCGCCGCCACGGCTCCCGCCACCGCCATGTCCCGGCCACGGGTACGAGCCCTCGGCGGATCCACCCCCGGCCGGAGCAAGTCCCGCCCCAGGTCAGCCCTGTCGGGTGTGCCCGAGCCGGCCGATCGCCACCCCGATGTGTCCGGTCAGCGAACACCGAACAGCGAAATCCGGACTCCATGCGGCCAATTCATGACGCGTCCCTGACAAAGATCGCGATCGCTGGCACTCTCTCCCACATCCCCAGCACGGACCAGCTCCGCACGCTCTGCCCGGACGGCCCCATCCCGGTCGCCCGGTAACCCCCCACACGCAGAAGGAGTCAGCGTGAAGTCCACGCATCGCCGCAATGCCACCGCCACCGGTGCCCTGCTCGCCGCGGCCGCCCTGCTCACCGTAGGTGTCCAGGCAGGCAGCGCCAGCGCGCAGCCCGAGGGTTCCGCGAACACCGCCGCCCCCAAGGGCCAGCCGGTGCGCAACCCGGGCGCGCTGCCCGCTCAGCTCACCCCGTCCCAGCGCGCCGAGCTCATAGCCAAGGCGCAGAGCACCACGGCCGCCACGGCCAAGGAGCTCGGCCTCACCTCCCAGGAGAAGCTCCTCGTCCACGATGTGGTCAAGGATCAGGACGGTACCACCCACACCCGGTACGAGCGCACGTACGAGGGACTCCCGGTCCTCGGCGGCGACCTGGTCGTCAACCGCTCGGCGGCCAACACGACGCAGAGCGTCAGCAAGGCGTCCACCGCCCAGCTGGCCGGCGTCTCCACCTCCGCCCCGGCCGACGCTCCGGCGGCCGCCTCCACGCAGGCCCTCGACGCCGCGAAGGCGGTCGGCTCCAAGGCCGCCAAGGCCGACGTCGCGCCCCGCAAGGTCGTGTGGATGGCCAAGGGCGTGCCGACCCTCGCCTACGAGACCGTCATCGGCGGCCTCCAGGACGACGGCACCCCCAACCAGCTCCACGTCATCACCGATGCCAAGACCGGTGCCAAGCTCCACCAGTGGCAGGGCATCGAGACCGGTGTCGGCAACACCCACTACAGCGGCCAGGTCACCCTCGGCACCTCGAAGTCCGGTTCGAACTTCACGCTGAACGACACGGGCCGCGGCAGCCACAAGACGTACAACCTGAACCACGGTACGTCCGGCACGGGATCGCTCTTCAGCCAGTCCACCGACACCTGGGGCAACGGGGCCAACTCCAACGCCGCCACCGCGGGCGCCGACGCCGCCTACGGCGCCGGAGTCACCTGGGACTTCTACAAGAACGTCCTCGGCCGCTCCGGCATCCGCGGCGACGGCGTCGCCGCCTACTCCCGGGTCCACTACGGAAACGCCTACGTCAACGCCTTCTGGGACGACGGCTGCTTCTGCATGACCTACGGCGACGGAACGGGCAACAACGACCCGCTGACCTCGCTCGACGTCGCCGGTCACGAGATGACGCACGGCGTCACCTCCGCCACCGCCGGTCTCAACTACAGCGACGAGTCGGGTGGCCTGAACGAGGCGACCTCCGACATCATGGGCACCTCCGTCGAGTTCTACGCCAACAACACCAGCGCGCCGGGCAACTACCTCATCGGCGAGCAGATCAACATCAACGGCGACGGCACCCCGCTGCGCTACATGGACAAGCCGAGCAAGGACGGCGGGTCCGCGGACAGCTGGTACTCCGGCGTCGGCAACCTCGACGTCCACTACTCCTCGGGCCCGGCGAACCACTGGTTCTACCTGGCCTCCGAGGGCTCCGGCGCCAAGACGGTCAACGGCGTCAGCTACAACTCGCCGACCTCGGACGGCCTGCCCGTCACCGGCATCGGCCGGGACAAGGCGCAGCTGATCTGGTACAAGGCCCTCACCACCAAGTTCAACTCCAGCACGGACTACGCGGGTGCCCGTGAAGGCACGATCGCCGCGGCGACCGAGCTGTACGGCGCCGGCAGCGCCGAGGTCAAGAACGTCACCGACGCGTGGGCCGCCGTCAACGTGGGCGCCCGTTCGGGCGGTGGCACCACCACCCCGGGCAACGTCTTCGAGAGCACCGCCCGGGTCGCCATCCCGGACTCCCCGGGCCCCGCGGTCACCTCCTCGGTCAACGTCACCGGCGTCACCGGCAACGCGCCGAGCGCCCTCAAGGTCGGCGTGAAGATCACCCACACCTACGTCGGTGACCTCCAGATCGACCTCGTGGCGCCGAACGGGACCTCGTACCGCCTGCAGAACTCCTCTTCGGACTCCACGGCGAACCTCGACAAGACGTTCACGGTGAACGCCTCGGCCGTCGCGGCCAACGGCACCTGGAAGCTGAAGGTCCAGGACAAGGGCGCCGCCGACGTCGGCACCATCACCGACTTCAAGCTCACCTTCTGATCGCCCGACCGCACGTGATCTGAAGTTTCAAAGGGCCTGACCCCACGTACGCCGACACCCCCGCCTCCAGGACACAGGAGGCGGGGGTGTCGTGCTAGCCGTACGGGTTGAGTGCCCGGAAGCGGACGGTGTCGCTGCGACGGTCGAACCACAGGTGGGTGGTGTGGCCGCTGTCGTCACGGTCGAGCTCGGGCGACCGGATCCACTGCGGGTCCTCCGGCCCCTCGCCCTTGAGCGGTCTCTCGAACCACGAGGAGAAGTCATCGGCCGGCCCTTCGGAGACGAAGGCGTGGGCCGCCGTCAGCTCGGCACGCTTCCCCGGTGCCAGCGTGGCGAATCCCGAGATCACCAGCTCCGGCGACGGCAGGTCCCGGTCGTTGTCACGGCTGCTCACCCACTTGGCACCGGTGAGCGGGCCCAGCAGCGGGAATGCCCGCTCCAGCGGCGCGGTATCGGTGTGCCAGTCCTCCTCGGCCCCGCTCGCCACCTGGCGCAAGCCCCACCAGGCGGGTGGAACCGCCAGCGCAGCCCCGACCCCGATCCCGATCCCGATCACCTTCCGTCGCTCCACCGCGTCCCCCTCGTGCCCGACTTCGCGGGCGTCCCGTCCGGTGCGAGCGCCTCACCCGGACGCCCGGTGATGTCCGGGACCCCGTCCCTTCCCTCGTTTCGGCCACCCTACGGCGTGTCCCGTCTCAGGCGGTGCGGTGGTGGACGGGCAGGGGATCGGCGGCGCGGGACTGCAGGCGGCGCTCGATCGCTCCGGCGGCCTTCATGAGGGGCAGCCGGGCCAGCACGTCACGCACCCACCGGCCGCCCTCGGTCCTGGGCACCATGAGGCGCACGTTGGGGCCGATCCGCTGCTTGCGCTCGACGAGAGGCCGGTGGACCGCCTCGTAGCGGGCGAAGGCGGCCCTGTGATCGCCGCCCGCCGCGGCCAGCTCCCCCGCCAGCCGGTACGCACCGACCAGGGCCAGTTCGGCGCCGGCGCCCGAGGCCGGGGAGGCGCACCAGGCCGCGTCACCGACCAGTGCGATGCGGCCGTTGGACCAGGAGTCCATCCTGACCTGACCGAGGGCGTCGAAGTAGAACTCGGGGTCGGCCAGGGCCGCTTCCAGCAGGCCCCGCGTGGGCTGCCACGGCTGGTCGGCGAATGCCTCGGTGACCAGCCTCTTGTGCTCTGCGACGTCACGGTGGTCGTGGTCCAGCCGCTCGGAGCGGAAGATGAAGTACGCCTTGGCCTGGGCATGGTTGCCCGACCGATAGATTCCGGCCATCTTGCCGGGGGTGTTGAACATCGTCACCCAGCGGTCCTCGCCCAGCGTGCCGTCGGCGTCGGCGAAGGCGAAGTAGTGGTCCATGTGCCGGACGAACCGCTCCTCGGGGCCGAAGGCGAGCCGCCGCAGGCCGGAGTGCATTCCGTCGGCGCCGATCACGAGGTCGAAGCGGCGGGCGGGCGCGTGCTCGAAAGTGACCGTCACGCCTCGGTCGTCCTGCTCCAGGGCCCGTATCGAGTCGCCGAACAGGGTCTCCACGTCATCGGTCACCGTGTGCAGCAGCGCGACCAGGTCGCCCCGCATGACCTCGACCGAAGCGTTGTCGCGGGTCCCGATCCGGGCGACGGCGCGGTCGGCGGCGTCGACGAACTTGATGCCGTCCACGTCGGTGGCCAGTTCACGGATGCGGTCCATGAGACCCATCCGCTCGGCCACGGTGACCGCGCCGTCGCGCACGTCCACCCCGTTGCCGCCGGTGCGCGGCTCGGGGGCGCGCTCGACGACGGTGGGTCGCCGGCCGTGCCGGGCCAGCCAATGGGCCAGGGTGAGTCCGGCGATTCCGGCTCCGACGATCAGGACCCGCTCGTTCATGGAGACTCCCCGGTAGACTTATCTGAAACACGCGTTCCAGATAACTATGTGGAAGGACCATTTCAGTTGTCAATGTCCTCGAAGCAGCCGAGCCCCACTCCGGCGCCGAAGCGCCGCGCCGATGCCGTGCGCAACCGGGACCTCGCACTGGACGCCGCCATGGCGCTGCTGGCCGAACCGGGGGCGTCCCTGACCGTCGAGGCCATCGCCAAGCGCGCCGGACTGGGCGCCGCCACCGTCGTGCGCGCCTTCGGCGGCAAGGACGCCCTGCTGGACACGGCTGTCGCCCGGCTGCTCGAACCCGTCGTCCAACGCGCCCGCGATCTGCTCGCCACGGCCACGCCCTACGAGGCCCTGCGCACCTTTCTGCGCGAGCTGATCGGCTTCCAGACCGCACACCACGCCATCAACGACCAGCTCACCGGTCTCGACCTGCCCGCCACCACCGCACTGCGCGCCGGCCTGGTCGGTGCCGTCGAGGAAATGATCGACGGCGCCCGCCGCGACGGGCGGGTCCGCGCCGACATCGACCCCGCGGTCACCACCGCCCTCATCGGCGCAACCGCCCTGGCAGTCGCCCGCGCCGAACCGACCTCGCCCGGCCTCACCAACGCCTACCTCACCGTCCTCCTGGACGGCCTCGATCCACGTCCCTCCACCTCGGGCAGTGCCGAGGTGGGCCCACATGCCACCAGAATTTGATCTCGGGGTTCATTCAGTCCGACGGCTCCCGCCACCCATTCGGCCGAGGGTCGTTGGTGTCGATGGCGACCGGCCCCTGGGCCTGAGGCCGGACTTGCAACCTCGATCGACGAGCGCACCTGAAGAAGGCTGAAAGTCACTCGGCGACGGTGAGAGAACGAAGGTCGGAGTCCAGCATGCGGATCAACTCACCAACACGTCCTCCGCCGCTCGGCGCCGCCGGAAAGCGCTTGAGCACGTCAACGACGACTGGTGTCGCGCGATGCACCATCTGCTCAAGGTTTTTGACACCCACGCTCCGATCGTCGCCGGCGACGAGTTCGGCCGCTCTGGCCGCATAGGCGCCGGCTCCGAGAATGTGCTTGACCTGGGTGGCCTTGGCCAGCGGATGCAGGTAGGCGGAGCCTGCCGCAGACATGGCCGCCCACGCTGCCTCTCTGGTCTCTGGCAGCCGCAGTGTCTGCACTCTTGGCCGCTTTGAGGGCCGCCACTGCCGTGTCGCGCAGGGATTTCCCGCGTTCGCCACCCGAGCGAACCCCCACGCGGCACTGATGGCCTCCCGAGGCCGCGAGTCGTCCGGCTGATCGACCTCGAATACCTCCGTCGGCCCCACCCATCCCTTCCCCTCTCCCTGCGGTCAGCTCGGACCGCCGTCACCAGGAGGTGGGGCGGTGGGGGGTGCGGGGGGTGCGGGGGCTTGCGGGGCGTAGTCGGTGAGGACCAGCTCCTTGGCCCGTTGGAAGTCCTCGTCGGTGATGTCGCCTCGGTCACGCATCGCGGACAGCTTGGCGAGTTCCTCGGCGGCGCTGGGCCGGCCGGCGGCCGTCTCACGGACGTAGGCGTCCATCTGCTGCCGTTGCTCGCGTGCCTGTTCCAGTTCGCGGCGGCCCATGCCCTTGCCCCGGGCGATGAGGTAGACGAAGACGCCGAGGAACGGCAGCAGGACGACGAAGGCCAGCCAGCCCGCCTTGCCCCAGCCGCTCAGGTCGTCATCGCGGAAGATGTCGAAGATGATCTTGAAGAGCAGGAAGAACCACAAGACCCACAGGGCGAACGCCAGCATGGTCCACAAGACGCTCAGCAGCGGGAAGTCGTAGGCGAGGTACGTCTGATTGGTCATTTCACCCCTCCGCCTGGGCGGCACCCCCGGGTCCGGCCTTCGCCGCTCCGGGGGCTTCGGGAATCGCGCGGGGCACGGCGTCCTACGAGCATGGGAAGGGAGTCACGGGCCGGCCGCCCTTGAATGGCTCCGGGCTCCGGTGCCGCGCGCCGGGGCATTGGCCTCATCGGAGGCGTGCCGGTCACGGTAGGTGGCCCCCGGCCTCTCGACGGCCCGCCTTGGTGCTCACCTCTTCGTCCAGTACTCGGGACACACTGCCTCCCGTACTGACATGGTGCCTCCCCCGCCCCCATTCGGCATCCGGCCACAGCCCCGCCGCACCGGCGCCGCCCGCCCGAGAGGGGCACCGAGGCCCGCCCACTTCTCCCACCCCCGGGGCAGGCTCGCATGTGCTGCCGGAGGGGGGCGCCGCGCCCATGCGCCGTGGCCGCCCGCCTGGACGAGCGGCCGGGGCACCGGCCACGAAACGCCCTGCGCCCGTCAGCGCCGCCCGGGCATCCGCCACTCGCGCCTCACGGGCCGGGCGGCGCGTACGGCGTTCCTAGTTGCCGATGCCGGCGCTGCCGATCCCCGAGTTGCCGATGCCGGCGCTGCCGATGCCCGAGTTGGCGAAACCTGCGTTGCCCAGGCCCCAGTTGGCGATGCCGGCGTTGCCGACGCCCTTGTTGGCGATACCCGCGTTGCCCACACCCGAATTCCCGATACCCGAGTTCCCCACTCCGTCCGCGCTGGCCACCGCAGCTCCGCCGAGGGCCAGGAGCGCGGCCGTGCCCAGCACAGCCGCCATGCGGAGAAGACGTGTACGCATTATCAGATACCTCCTGTTTTCGGACTATTGCCACATATCTGTAGCATGCCGAGAACCTGGAAGCCGGCATTCCGCCCTCCCGACACCGTCCGCCGGCACCACTCGGTCGGAGACTGTCACCAGATCGGTGTACCGCTGCCGGGAGGGACGAGTCCCGCTCCGCACGCCCCGCCGGACACCGGGGGCGGGTGCCGCGGGAAGTTCGACGGCATACGGCCCGAGGTGGACGGAGCCTACGTCGCAAGGGGTGGACGAACGCCCGAACCTCCAGCGCCGCCGTCGCCGCCGGGCACCACGACGGGAGACCCCGGCGACGCCCCGGCCCAAGCCCCCGGCCGCACCGCTATCGCCGGTAGTAGTCGACGATGGGAACGCGCGCCTCGTCGAACAGGGCCGGGCCGTCCTGCGCCGCCGTCGGCCAGGCGCCCGACTCCGGGTTGAGCTCGACGAGTTGTGCGGTGGAGAGTGCGTAGACGACACGGCCGAGTCCGGAGCGGACGATTCCACCGGCGCACATGCCGCACGGCTCGCAGCTGGTGTACAGGGTGGTGCGTGCGGCCGTATGCCCGTCGAGTTCGCGCGCCGCCCAGCGGGAGAGTTTGAGTTCCGGGTGGGCGCTGATGTCGTTGTCGCGTCGCACCGTGTTGTGGGCTTCGGCGAGGATCGTGCCGTCCGGACCGGCCAGCAGGGAGCCGTACGGCGCGTCGCCCAGGGTGATGGCGTGGGCCGCGATGGCGATCGCCCGCCGCAGGAGTGCCTCGTCGGCAGTGGTGATCATGAGAGTGTCCTCCGGTGTGCGGCCACGGCGGTGAGCGCCTGCCAGGCCTCGTGGGGCCGGCGGGTCGACTCCGGATCTCCGTGGTAGGGGTCGAGCACGACGGTGTCGGCCCCGAGGTCGTGGAGTTGGTCGAGGTCGTCGAGGATCTGATCGAGGGTGCCGGTGCCCGCGAGCCGCTCGGGGTCGGTGATCGGTGCGGTGGTCAGCCGAAGGGCGATGCGGGGTGCGAACGCCGGCAGCGAGTGGTTCGCCAGGACCGAACGCATCCAGGGAAGGGTGCCCCGCAGCGGATGCCAGGCATCACCGAACCTGATGGCCCGCCGGATCCCCGCCTCGCTGTTGCCGCCGACCCAGACGGGAATCGGGGCGGTGTGCTGGTCGGCCTCCTCGCGCCAGGCCTTGCGCAGGGCGACGAGGTGTTCATCGGTGAGCCTGCCGCGCGCGGTGAACGCGACGCCGAGCGCGTCGAATTCCTTTCGGGCCCAGCCCACTCCCACGCCGAGCACGAGCCTGCCGCCGCTGAGCTGGTTGAGGTTGGTGGCCATCCGTGCCACCAACAGCGGGTGCCGGTAGGGCAGTACGAGCACCGTCGTACCCAGCCGCACCCTGGTGGTGATGCCGGCCAGCCACGACAGGGTGGTGAACGGCTCGTAGAAGGGTGCGGGATAGCGCGCGGCCACGTCCGGGGTGACGGCCACGTGATCCGACACCATGAGGAGGTCGAAGCCGAGCTCCTCCACGATCCGTGCCCACTCGCGCAGCACGCCGGGGTCGGTCCCAGGCCCGAAGTTCGGTACGTTCACGCCAAGTTGCATGGACGGAGGCTATCTCGGCGATCAAGGAATCCGGAAGACGGTTCTCCTGGTCGGACTGCCGTTCTTCCGGAAGTTTCCCGGTAGGGTCGCGATATGACCGGGAACCTTGATGACATCGACTGGGCGATCATCGACGAGCTGCAACGGGACGCGCGCATCTCCCTCAGCGAGTTGGGGCGGCGCGTGAGTCTCGGCTCGTCGGCCACCACCGAACGGGTGCGGCAGCTGGAGGCGGCGGGCGTCATCACCGGATACCGCGCCGTGGTCGATCTGGGCAAGGTCGGCTACCCCGTGCTCGCCGTCGTCCGGCTGAAGTACCCGGGCAACCGCCACCAGCCGTTGCACCGGCTGCTCGCGGAGCGACGGGAGATCCTGGAGTGCCTGCGCACCACCGGCGACGACTGTTACACCCTGAAGGTGGCCGCGACCTCCATGGAGCAGCTGGAAACCCTCATGGACGAACTGGCCGGCTTCGGAAGTACGACCACCAGCGTCGTCTACGGCCAGACGCTGCCCTATCGCGGGCCCGGGCGGCCCTGACGGACGCCGGCCGCCCGCACGGAGCGCGGCACCCCGTACGCGCGCCGTCAGCGGATCCTGTCGCCGTACACGTGGTCGACCGTCATCGTCATCAGCACCCGGCGTTCGGCCACCATCGCCGCCCGGTACTCGTGCCAGTCCGGGTGCTCTCCGGCCGCGGCCCGGTAGTACCGCACCAGCGCCTCGACCTCGGAGCCCTGCGGGTCGGTCCCGGGCCCCGTCAGGGTGACGGTCCCCTCGGCGGTGGCCCAGGCCCAGCCGTCGGGCCGGGTGACCTCCAGGGCGGCGCGGGGATCGCGGCGCAGGTTCGTCGTCTTGGCGCGGCCCTCGGTCATCGAGACGTAGAGGACGTCGGCGGCCCGGTCGTAGAAGGGCATGACGGGTGAGAGCTGCGGACGGCCGTCCGCCTTGATCGTCGCGAGGACACCGAGGCGGCTTTCCGCGAGCAGTGCGCGCGGGTCGTACGAGGTGGTGTTCATGGTCAATGCCAAGTCCCCGCCCGGCGGCGTCTATTCCCGCCTCACCCGTATGGACGCCCGTACGTGCGAACGCCGTCCGTTTCCGTCAGGCGGCTCGCGTGAGCCGGTTCGCGAACGTCGAGACCGTGTACGTGCCGATGCCCAGGACCACCTCCAAGGCGTTCTGGCGCGTGTAGCCGGACTCCTGGAACCGCCCCAGGTCCTCGTCGCTCACCGCCCCCGACGACGCGAGCACCTGGAGGGTGAACTCCCTTACGGCCAGCAGTCGTTCCGGGTCCGGGGCAGGACCCAGAGCGGTGAGCTTCGCCTCGTGCATGTCCACGCACAGGTGGCACTGGTTGCGGGCGGCGACGGTCAGGATCACGGTTTCGCGGGAGTGGGGGTCCAGGGTGGTGGACTCGAAGATCTCGCTCAGCTTGAGGAAGCCGTCGAGGGTGTGCGGGGAGACCTTCAGCAGGGCGACGGCGTTGGCGGTGCGGGCAGTCAGATCGTTGGGCATGCGGAGCTCCAGACGGGGTGGACGAGTGGATTAGCATGGACAACATGGTTGACCATGCCGAGGAGAAAAACGTAAACCAGGTTGTCGATGATGGCAAGGGCGATGGGCCGGGATTCGAGCTCCCGCTCCTCCTCTTCGCCGGCTTTCGCACCCTGATCGATCGACTGCACGCCCGCCTCGCTGCCGAGGGGCACCCCGACCTGCGGCCCGCGTACGGCTTCGCCATGCAGGCCATCGGGCCACGAGGGGCGACGGCGAGCGACATCGGGCGCCGGCTCGGCGTTTCCAAGCAGGCCGCGGGCAAGACCGTGGACCGCCTCCTCGCCGTCGGCTACGCCGAACGCACCGACGACCCCGCGGACGCCCGCCGCAAGCTCGTCCGCCTCACCCCGCGCGGCTTCGACGCCCTGGCACGCTCAGCCGCGATCTTCGACGAACTGCGGGCCCAGTGGGCCACGACCCTCGGCGCCGATCGCGTACGGGACATGGAGGACGCGCTGCGCACCGTCGTACCGGCCGAAACCGCCTACCGGCTGGACGCCACGAGCTGGCTCGGAGGGGCCTGACGGGGGGCTCGCACACTCGTCGGCCGCGGGCATGCGAAAACGCCCGGCGGGGTGGTCCCTGCCGGGCGTTTTCGGATGTCCGCGGTCCGCTGTCCGCTGTCCACCGGCGGTTTAGTACCAGTGGTTGTTCTGCCAGAAGTTCCAGGCGCCGACGGGGCTGCCGTAGCGGGAGTTCATGTAGTCCAGGCCCCACTTGATCTGGG
>NZ_JBVIKC010000005.1:0-275795 GCF_055581065.1 Streptomyces sp. NPDC031479 | reverse complement strand
AGCTTCTCGTTTCCCTTCCACCCCCCCCCTCCCCCGGCCCCCCCTCGTCCCCCCCCCCCTCCCCCCCCCCCCCGGGCCGCCCCCCCCGCGCACCCGCCCCGCACGGCGACGGGCCGGGCCGCGCGCAACCACCGAGACGCCCCGTCTCGCCACCCCCGCCCACGCATGCCCGCAGGTCAGCGCGGCGCGTCTGCCGTTCCGCCGCCCGGATAAGTGGTCGGAGCCCCGCCGATCCTTTGCTATTGTTGTCCATGTCGCCGCGGGAAACCGGGGCCGACCACCTAGTCCGGGTGGCGGAATGGCAGACGCGCTAGCTTGAGGTGCTAGTGCCCTTTATCGGGCGTGGGGGTTCAAGTCCCCCCTCGGACACCAGCAGGAACCCCACTCCGGTGGGGTTCTTTTGTGTTTCCGGGCGACGGCGCGGCCAATCCCGCGAAGAACCCGCGGCCAACCCCGCGATCGATCCCGCCGACGCCGAAGCGCAGACGCCCGCACCGGCGGGAGGGCGCGCGATCCAGGAGGGAAAGCCCTGGTCAGCAGTGCTCTCAGCGCTTGATAAGGTGGTCCGTGTCGCTGCGGGGATCACCCTGCGGAGGCATCACCCGGTCCGGGTGGCGGAATGGCAGACGCGCTAGCTTGAGGTGCTAGTGCCCTTTATCGGGCGTGGGGGTTCAAGTCCCCCCTCGGACACCGTGGTCGGACGACCTGAAAGAGCCGGCCAGAGCGACGCGACGTCGCTCTGGCCGGCTCTTTCGTCTGTGGTGAACCGGTCGGGTGCGGCCGGGCGTTTGGACTGGTCACCCGCGTGCCCACGCCGGGCCGGACCCGGCTGCGGTCAGTCGCCCTCCGGCGGCCAGGTCGTGCGGTCGCGGACGTGGTCGAATTCCGCCAGTTCGTCGGCCAGGACATCGAAATGGCGGAGCGGGGCCCACAAACCGCGCTCACCGATGACGTAGAGGCGGCGCTTGGCACGGCTCGCGGCGACGTTGAGCAGATGCGGGGTGCGCGCCGCCCACGCGCGGGCTCCGGGGCGGCCACCGCCGAGCACGAGGATGACGACGTCGGCTTCCTTGCCCTGTGCCCGGTGGACGGTGGCGCAGCGTTCGTCGAGGAGCTCGGCGGTCCAGCCTTCACGGCCGGCGCAGACCCTCTTGCACTCGGCGACCAGGGCCCGGAACGGGGCGATGACGCGTAGGCGCTCGACACCCACCCCGTGCCGGTCCAAGAGGTCGAGGACGAATTCGAAGGCACGGCGGTCGCGTTCGCCCCACGGGGCGTCGGCCGGGCGGGCGGGGTCATCGGTGTTCAGCCAGCGGCTGGGCAGCAGACCGTCCCGTTCCCCGTCGGGGAACGCCTGTTGCCCGGTGCCGTAGACCATGAGGCCGCCGTACGCGACCTCATTGCTGACGCTGAACATCGGTTCCTCGCAGCGGCGGTGGACGCGCAACGGTGAACCCACCCAGACGTGCTCGTCGTCCCCGTCGGGGGTCGGCAGGTAGGTGCCGTAGCGGTTGGTCCGGTCGGCCACGGCCTGGGCCGAGGTGGCCGAGGGCAGCCACCGTTCGTCGACGCCGTAGGCGCGCAGCAGCCGGCGCTGCAGAGCCGTGGGCATGGTGACCACGGGCTCCAGCTGGAGCGGATCGCCGACCAGCACGGCACGGCGGGCCCGCCACAGCGCGCCCACGGCGGCCTGCGGGGTGGCCTGCCCGGCCTCGTCGACGAGCAGCCAGCCGATCGACTCCCGGCCGAGGCGCGCGAACATGCTGCCGACGGAGGAGAACGTGGTGGAGACGACGGGGACCAGGAGGAAGAGGGTCTGCCAGGCGTGCTCGACCTCTTCGTCCGGCAGCGGCCCGTTCGTCCCGGCCATCAGCTCCACGAGGACCTGGAGATTGCCCCGGACCTTCTTGGCGGCCCCGGCCACGAAGGCTCGGTGCAGGTCGAGAGCGCGCAGGAACAGGTCACTGCGCGCGGTGGACCACGCCTCGTCGGACCAGGGGGAGCCGAGTTCCTGGTCGGCTTCGTCGAGGTGCCGCCAGCCGAGGGGCAGTGAGGGGAGCGTCCGAGCCGCCTGCCTCAGCTCGTGGTGGCGTCCGTCGAGCTCGGTCACGGCGGCCCGCAGATCGTGGCGGACCGCCTCGGCGGCCTGCCGGGCCCGCCGCAGCACGGTGTCCGCCGCGGCCTGCCGGGCGTGCGCGGTCCGTTCGTGTGCGAGGGCCGTGGTGAGGACGGCGGCCGCTTCGTCGACGGTGGTGGCGGCCCAGGAGCTCCGGCCCGCGGCCAGGGACTCGGCGCGTACGGCGGCGGCGACCTGCTCCAGGGAGCTGTCGAGGGAAGCGCGCTGCTGGACGAGCGATCGCGCGAGCTCGGCGTCGGCGCGTTCCTGCCGCGATTCGGCCGCCTGCCGGTCGGCGGAGCTCTGCAGCAGGCGCCGCAGCCCGGCGCGCAGGCCCCGTTCGACGGCAGGTGGAGCGTCCCGGTGGGCAGTGAGCGCGGTGACGTACTCGCGGTGGTGTGCGGCCAGCTCACGGGCGGCCGACAGGTCCGCACGGGCGGCGGCCAGCTCCTGCCGGGCCCGTGGTACGTGCGCGGTGGCCGTTCGGTGTCCGGCCTCGGCCGCGGCGGTGGCATTCCGTGCTGCCCCGGTGGCGGCGGCGGCCCGTTCCAGGGCGGCCGTCGCGGCGGTGACCTGCTGGTCTGCGCGGGGGACGGCGGCTTCCAGGTCCGCGATACGCTGCGCGGCCGCCGGGGACTCGACGGCCGCCAGCGCCGAGGCCAGCCGGGCACGCCCGACACGCAGCCGCTCGACCTCGGCCCGGGCGGTGCGGAAGGCGGCTACGGCGGCGGTCCACGACGGCACGGGCTCGGCGGGCCCGGCCGCGGCGTCCCGGTCCGCCGGGGCGGAGGGGCGGCTGCCGGGCGCGGTCCTCGGCGGGATCCAGTCGCTCAGGACGAACTGCATGCCGCGCAGCGGTGGCAGCCCCGCCGCGGACCGGGCGTCGGCCTCCTTCTTGGGCAGCCGCCCCCACCAGAACCGGTCGCCGAACTCCTTGCGGTTGGTCTTGTTGCCGAGCACCGCCGCGACCAACCCCCACGCGGGGCCGCCGAGGAGGGCGGAGGCGAGGTCGGAGAAATGGTCGGGGCCGCCGTGCCAGTGCTCACCGAGCGCGCCGATGCCGGGCAGTTCGGCGGTGATGTTCTCGACCGCGCCGTTGTTGGAGGAGGCGACCACGATCTCGAACCCGGTCAGCCGGGGGTCGAGCCGCGACACGAACCGCGCGTGCCTGCCCTGGCGGTCCTTACCCCGCCACGCCGGACCGGTGAATGCCTGTCCGGGCCGGTCGAACGTGGCCAGCACCGCCGCCCGCTCGACCACCAGTGCGGCGACCAGGTCGCGCAACATCGTCGTCTTGCCCGTGCCGGGCGGGCCGTTCACGGAGAACAGCCCGCCCTCGGTGCCCGCGCGGTCGGCGAGCATCCGGTCGACCGCGAACTGCTGGCTCAGCGCGAGCGGGCGATCCGCCGGTGCGGGCCACCGCCCGGTCGGAACCAGCTCCGGATCCACCCCGGCCAGGACGGCTCCGCGCTCCCGGCGCACATCGGTCCGCATCCCCGCGGCAACGGCATCGTGCTCGGACAGATACGCGCCCAGAGCCGGTCCGATCCCCTTGCCGACAGCTTCGGCCACGCGCGCGAGGTCGGGAGGGAGCAGGCTGTTCAGGAAAGGCGCCGCCGCGGCCGCCTTCGCCCGTGGGTCCCGAGGCCGGGGGACCAGCCTGCTCCGTACCCGGACCACCCGGGGCCGCAGACGGTCCTGCACCCCGCACAGGTCGGCGATCTGCGCGGTCAGGGCGACGAGATCGGCGAACCCGAGCGCACGGGGACCGGAGTCGCCCCCGTACGCCTCGAACACGTCCGCGGAGCCGGCCGGTGCCCGCTCGGGAATGCTCCCGCCATCGTCCGGATGCTCGGATTCCGCTTGGTCCCCGGCAGGTCGGCGGGCCGCGGCCCAGTCGGCGGCGCGGCGCACCAGGGGCTCGGCCGCGCCCTGCAGGGCGGCGCCGGCGACCTCGCCGAACAGGGCCCCGACCGCGCCGACGGCGGCGCCGCCCAGGATCTCGCCGAGCAGGCGCTGCCAGCTCACGCGGTCGGCCCCGGCCGTGGTTCCCGGCCCATGGCCGGAGCCGGGCCGCCGCTCGTACGCCGTGCCGGGGTCGGGGGCGGCGGAGCCGTAGGGGATCGCGGTGGCCGTCAGCTCGTCGATCGCCGCGCCGAACGCCTCGTCGAGGTCCTCGAAGCCGTCCAGCCAACCGGGTGCGGAGGGTCCCGGATCGAAGAGGCGGCCGGTCGCCCAGGCGCAGGCGGAGATCACGGACGTGTCCTCCACCGGTCGCCCCTCATCGTCCACGACCAAGGCGAACATCGCGCTCTGGCCCGGCAGCGTCAGCTCGGACTGCGGCACACCGGGATCCGGATCGGTCCCCGCGGGCAGTACGGCGATCATCGCCTGGCGGAGCAGCTCCAGATCGAAGACGCCGCAGTAGATTTCGTGCCGCCACATCCGGCCGGCCGGTGCACGTCGCGCGCCCGTATCCGGATGGTCGGCGTCCCACGGCAGCTGCGGCGTCACACGTCCGGGCAGCGGCGTCAGGTCGACGACGTACTCGCTCCGCGGCCCGGACCGTGCGGCGGGACGCCGTCGGGGTAATGCCGGGATGCCGGGCGGACCGAACAGCTCGATGGCGCGCCAGCATTCCAGCAGCGCTTCCCGGCGGTGGTCCTGCCCCTGTCGGCTCCGCACTCCCCGCCCCCTGTGACGTGCGCGGCACCCGGCCGCTTCTCTCGCCGATCGGCTGTTGATCGAATCTACCGGACCCCGGCCGACCGGGTCCCGGCAAGCTCGCCGGTCGCTGTCGTGGAGGAGGGATCACATGTGGAGGACCACCAGGCCGTTCGGGGCGGGGAGGGTGCCCGGGGTGACCTGGGTGAAGGTGCGGGGGAGGGCGAGGCGGGGATGGTCGGGGTCCGGTGGGGCGTCGGCCTCGAAGAGGTAGGCCGCCGCCGTCGCGGGGTCGCTGACCAGGTGGGGGCCCTCCGGTGCGGTGGCTCGGGTGAGTGGGGTGCGGAAGAGACGGCCCAGCAGGCGCAGGGTCTCCGGGGTCATGCGGGTGGCGGAGGCCGGGCCGGGCGGGGTGGCCGGCGCGTGCGGGGCGGCGGAGCGGGCGGGCGGGGGATCCGGAGCGGTCGCGGGGGCGGGAACCGGGGTGGCGTCAGGGGTGGGGTCGGGGGGGATGGCGCCGGACAGGAGGAGGGCCAGGAGGATGGGTACGGCCTTGCGGCGCAGGGCCTCGGTCGCGGAGCGCAGCCGGTGCGCGTGGCTCGCCGGCAGCGAGAGCGCCAGGCTCCCCGCGGCGCCGCCGGTGGCGATCGGCACCGCCGCGCAGACGACCCCGGGGGAGTACTCGCGCAGGTCGAAGACGGGAGCGCCCGGAGCCACCGCGTCCAGGGCGCCGAACAGGGTCCGGCTGTCGGTGATCGTCCGCGCCGTCAGCCGGGCCGGGCGGTGGCGGGCCACGTGGTCGGCCCGGTCCCGGTGGCCCAGCTGGGTCAGCAGGCACTTGCCGACCGCGCTGGCGTGCGCGGCCGCCCGGAAGTCCACCCACTCCCGCACCGGCGGAGCCCCCGGCCCGTCCGCCATCTGGGTGATCCGGACCTCGCCCTCCGCGTACCGGCTGAGGTACACGGCGGCGCCCGCGCTGTCGCGGGCCAGGGCGAGGGTGCGCTGGAGCTGCCCCGCCAGGCCCCTGCCGCCGGGGGCGGCGAGCCGGTCCAGGGCCGGGCCGCGCGCGTACACCCCCGCGCCCGGCCGGTACGCGTACTGCTCCTCGCACAGCATGGCCAGGAGCGGGCGCAGCGCCGCCTCGGTCAGGCCGGAGTCGCGTGCGAGCCGGGCGGTCCGCACCCCCAGGGGGTGCCGCTCCAGGACCCGTACGACGGCCAGTGCGCGCCGTGCCTCCGCCAGGGCCCCGCCCGTGCCGGTCTGGACGACCGTCCCCCGCGCGGCCGACGTCAGCGCGGGGTGCCGCAGCGGGCCGGGTCCGGGGCCGGGCCCGCGCGCCGGGGGCGGGGACGGGGGCGGCGGCAGGAACGCGGCGAGCACCGCGGGCAGCCCCGCCCGGGGCAGCGGCACCGGGCCCAGGTCGGGGTCGTCGGGCTGGTCCACGTAGCGCAGGACGGCCGCCTGGGCGCACAGCCGTACCTCGCGCAGCTCGCGGCGGCCGCCGGGGCGGAATCCCCGCCGCCCCAGCTCCCGTGCCCAGAGCCGGGCGTCGTGGTGTTCGCCGCGGCGGGAGTGGTCGAGGAAGAGGCAGTACGCGGCGGGGGCGGTGCGGGGGCTGCCGGAGCCCGCGGCGAACTGCCACCAGAAGCGGGAGCCCTCGCGCAGCCCCGCGAGGTGCAGCAGACAGCCGAAGACCACCGCCCCGGGCAGGTCGCTGTGCCGGCCGTCGGTGAAGCGCCCGAGGTCGTGCGCGGCGCGCGGGTCGCAGACCACGGCGAGGCAGGCGGCCTTGAGGTCCCGGCGCGCCCGTTCGGAGTCGAGGGGGCAGTCCCGGGCCGGGTCGCTCCACCCGAAGGGGCGGCGCCGGTTCCTGACCGTCGCCGCGGTCGCGCCGGGGGCGCGCGGGGCGCGCAGCAGCCGGGACTCGGCCGCGCCGAGGTCGTAGTGCGGGTAGCGGTCGCGCACGCCCGCCCGTGCCAGGAACTCGGCCAGCGCGCGCGGGGATCCCGCGGGGGCGCCGTCGGCGTCGGTCTCGCGTGGCCTCATGATCCGGCGGACGCGTCGAGGAGCCGGGCGAGGCGGCGGTGGGCCTGGCCGAGCTGGGAGCGGACGGTGGCCTCGTCGACGCCCATCACGGAGGCGGCCTCGCCGGGGGTGCACTGGAGTCCGTACCGCAGCATCACGGCGTCCCGCTGGCGCTCGGCGAGGCGGGAGACCGCCGAGTAGAAGCGGATGGTGTCGGTGAGCACCTCGTACTGATCGGCGTGGGCCTCCTTGAGGGCCGCCTCGAAGGCGCTGGTGTCCATCGGCTCGGGCCGGTGGTGGCGGGGGTCGCGGCGCCGCTGCCAGTCGACGATCCGCTGCTTGAGGACGGTCCAGGCGTAGGCGTCGAGCCGGTCCATGTGCAGCATGGGGAGCCACTCGTTCATGATCGATTCGAAGGTGGCGTCCACGGCGTCCTCGGCGGCCGTGTCGGAGCCGAGCTGGAGGTACGCGAAGCGCATGTACGCGGGCCGCCGGTTGGCGTGGAAGGCCCAGTACGACAGGCGCGCGGTCGGATCCCACTGGCTCATGGGCGTCGGCTGCCGCCTGCGGCTGGGCAGTCCCACGGCCCCGCCGGACTCCTCCGGTCCGCCATCGCTCACCGTTCCCCACCTCATCCCCTGTGCGGGTCCATGGAAGCAGCGCGGGCGCACTCGGAGGGCGCAGAGAAGAAACCTGGAAATATTACGTTTGGTGATGATCGATTGGTGATCGATATCGACCGATCGGCGGTCCGGCCAGTGCGTACGCATATGCCGGAGCGCGGGGCGGACGTGCGGCGGGCGCCCGCCGCGGACACGGCGTGTGACCATCCCATGATTCACTCGTTTGTCCGACCGTGGCCACAACACCGCGTTCCGGCTCCGGGCAGCCCGGCCGGCCGGCCGAGCCCGTGTCCCCTCCGTACCCGGCGCCGCCCGCGCCCCCGGGGCGGACGGCCCTCGAACGGGCCGAGGCGCTACTCGTCGAGCAGTACCCCCGGCTGGTCCGCCTCGCCTACGTGACCCTCCCGCCCTCCCTGGGCCGGCACACCCGGGTCCTCCTCGCGCACCGCGCCGTCCAGCACGCCCTGCCCCGAGGGCCCGGCGGCCGCGACCCCGGCGGACCGGGCGGCCCCGACAGCCCCGGCGGGCCCCTGGAGGAGCTGCGCGTACGCGTCCTGCGCGCCGTCCTCGCCCCCACCGGGCGGGCCCGCCGCCTCCTGGCCCGGACCGGCCGGCCGCTCACCCCGCCCTTCGTGTGGGGGCTGCGGCTGTGGCCCCCGGCGGGCGGCATCGACGAGGCGGCCCGGCTGCTGGGGGAGGCGCCCGGCCCGGTCCGGGCCGCCTTCGTCCTGCACCGGATCGACGGACTGCCCGAGGAGGCGGTCGCCCGGGTGCTGGGCGCGGCGGGCGCGGCCGGGTCCGCGGGCGCGGCCGGAGCGGCGGACGCCGTGCGCGAGGCGCTGGCCGTACCCGTGGGGGAAACGCTCCTGCCGGCCCTGCGGAACCCGGAGTTCGACGCCAGCGTGGTCAGCGCCCGCCCCACCGACCTGCTGCGCCGCCGTCGTGGGGTCCGTGCCGGGTGGGCCGCGGCGGCCGTGCCGGCCCTGGTCTACGGGGTCCTCGCGGCCGACTCCTCGCCCCCGCGCACCGAAGCGGCGCCGTCGGCCGGACCGGTCGCCGCCGGGGTGCTCGACCCCGCCCGGCTGGGCAGGGTCCCGGCCGGGGCCTGGGCCGACACCGCCCGCGTGGACTTCACCGCCTGGCCCGCCCGGGGCGCCCGGACCGGCGACCGGGCCCTGCTCACCCGGGCCCTGGGCGCCTGGGCGGCCCGGCCCGGCGGGGTCCGGACGACGGCCGCGCCCGGCACCCCGACCGATCCGCCGGGGCACCCGCCCCAGCTGCTGTACGCCGGGAACGTGCCCGGCGCGGAGCGGGGGACGGGTGTGGCGGCGGGCGCGGCGGCGGCGTCGACGGCCGGGGCGACCGCAGCGGAGGCGCCCGGAGGAGCGGCCGCCGTCGCGGGGCCGGGGGACGGGCCCGGCCCCGCGACGGTGGTCGTGGTCCTGCTCGACGGCGACCGCGTGGTGCGCTACACCGAGACCCCGCGCGGCCCGCGCGGCCCGCGCACCCTCGACTTCGCCCGTACCGACGAGGCGGGCGTCACCACCGCGGCCGCCCTCGCCCTGACCCGGGACCGGGCCGGCCCGGCCGCGCGCTACCTGCTCGCGCCCTGGATCGCCACCGCCGCCACCGTCGACCTGCTCCGCGCCGGGGACCCGGCCCGGCCCCTGGCCGTGGCCGCCGACGGGGTCACGGCCCCGGCCGCCGTCCCCCGTGGCACCGGGGCCTGCGACGCCTGGCCCGCGCTCGAACTGACGTCCTCCCGGCGCATCGTCGAGAAGCACTCCTTCGTCCTGGCCGACCTGGGCGGGCTCACCCCCGTCCACCTCACCCACACCCCGCTCCCCGACGGCCCCGCCGCCGTGCCCGCCCGGCAGCCCCGCGAGGCCACCGGCCCGGCCGCCCGCGCCGCCTGGGCTCCGGGCGCCTGCGGGCTGCGCGAGCTGAGCGGCGGCGGCGTCCGGGCCGTGAACGTCTGGGACTTCGCCGAAACCGAACTCCCCGACGGCGCGGGCCGGGCCACCTGGAGCTGTACCCGGGCCTCCGGCTGGGCCGGCCCCGGCGACGTCCTCGTACGGCTGCGCCCGCCCGCCGGGCCCCCTCAGGAGGTGGTCCGGGCGCGGTCCACGGCCGCCTGCGGCCGCTTCGGCCAGCACCTCCTCGTGGGCACCCGGTGGCGTTCCCCGGCGGGCCGCTGGTACCAGCTCGCCGCGGGGAGCCGCGAGGTCGCCGCCATCACCGCGAGCGGCGCGCCGTCCGGGCGGAGGCGAACGGCCGCAGCCTGACCGCCCCCGCCGGACCCGAGGGCGCCCCCGTCTCCCTGACGGGCCGGCTCACCGGCGGCGCCCGGATCACCGCCCTCGACGGAGGGGCGGGCGGCCGCGACTGAGGGGCCGCCGGCGGCACCCGGCGGGGGCGGACGCCGCACCCGGCGGGCTCGGAAGCGGCACCCGGCGCGGCCGGGCGGGCGCCGCCCGGCGCGGGGTGCCCGTCCCCCGGACACCGGTCGGGGGCCCCGTACCGCGGCTGTAGCATGGGCCCATTGCGAGGGCCGTGACGGAGAGGTCACCGCCCTCGCTGTTTTTGCGTCACGTCCACCCGGACGAAATGCGGGCGCGTGCCCTTTCGGCGGTTCGATACGATGAACCGCATCACAATCCGTCACGGCACGCCGTTACGCATGAACCCGTACAAATGAAACGAATGGAGCATCCGAGGATGGCTCGACACCTGATCACCAGCGCGCTTCCCTACATCAACGGGATCAAGCACCTGGGCAACATGGTCGGGTCGATGCTTCCGGCGGATGTGTACTCCCGGTACCTCCGCCAGCGCGGCCACGACGTCCTGTACATCTGCGCCACCGACGAGCACGGCACCCCCGCCGAACTCGCCGCCAAGGAGGCCGGGATCTCGGTCGCCGAGTTCTGCGCGCAGGCGCACGACGCCCAGAAGGCGGTCTACGACGGCTTCGAGCTGTCCTTCGACTACTTCGGCCGCAGCTCCTCCGAGCAGAACCGCGAGATCACCCAGCACTTCGCGCGCAGGCTCCAGGAGAACGGCTTCATCGAGGAGCGGGCGATCCGGCAGGTCTACTCGCCGGTCGACGGCCGCTTCCTGCCGGACCGCTACGTCGAGGGCACCTGCCCGCACTGCGGTTACGACAAGGCCCGCGGCGACCAGTGCGAGAACTGCACCCGCGTCCTGGACCCCACGGACCTGATCGAGCCCCGCTCGGCCATCTCCGGCTCCACCGAGCTGGAGGTCCGCGAGACCAAGCACCTGTTCCTGCGCCAGTCCGCGCTCCAGCACGAGGTCGAGGCCTGGGTCGCCGAGCACGAGGAGGAGTGGCCGCAGCTCGCCTCCTCCATCGCCCGCAAGTGGCTGACCGAGGGCCTGCACGACCGCGCCATCACCCGTGACCTCGACTGGGGCGTCCCGGTGCCCGCCGACACGTGGCCCGAACTGGCCGCCGAGGGCAAGGTCTTCTACGTCTGGTTCGACGCCCCGATCGAGTACATCGGCGCCACCAAGGAGTGGGCCGACCTGGACCCGGCGAACCGCGACTACAAGGCCTGGTGGTACGAGGCCGAGGACGTCCGCTACACCCAGTTCATGGCGAAGGACAACGTCCCGTTCCACACGGTGATGTTCCCCGCCACGCAGCTGGCCACCCGCGAGCCGTGGAAGAAGGTCGACTACGTCAAGGCCTTCAACTGGCTGACGTACTACGGCGGCAAGTTCTCCACCTCGCAGAAGCGCGGCGTCTTCACCGACCAGGCGCTGGAGATCCTCCCGGCCGACTTCTGGCGCTACTTCCTCATCGCGAACGCGCCCGAGTCGGACGACTCGTCGTTCACGTGGGAGCACTTCGCCGCCACGGTCAACAAGGACCTCGGCGGCACCCTCGGCAACTTCGTCAACCGGGTGCTGACCTTCTCCCGCAAGAAGTTCGGCGACGAGGTCCCCGCGGGCACCGCCGCCGGTGCGGCCGAGGCCAAGCTGGGCGAGCAGATCGCCGAGCTCCTCGCCGAGTACGAGGGCCACATGGAGGCCCTCCAGTACCGCAAGGCGGCGGCCGCGCTGCGCGCCCTGTGGTCGGCCGGGAACGCGTACCTCGACGAGAAGGCCCCCTGGCTGGAGGTCAAGACCGACCTGGAGGGCGCGGCCCTCACCCTGCGCACCGCGATGAACCTCATCCACCTCTACTCGGTGGTCTCCGAGCCCTTCATCCCGGCCTCCGCGCGCGCCATGCGCTCCGCGTTCGACCTCGCGGACGACACGGCGGTGTGGGTGACCCCGGAGCAGGCCAAGGCGCTGGACGCGGTCCCGGCCGGGACCCCGTTCACCGTGCCGCCGGTGCTCTTCGCGAGGATCACCGAGGAGGACCTGGAGTCCTACCGCGAGCGCTTCGGCGGTTCCCCGGAGGCCTGACGGCCCCGCCGCCAACGGCTCCCCGAAGGGCGCGACCCGCCGAGGTCGCGCCCTTCGGCGTGCACGGCGGCCGCGGCCCGCGGGCCCGGCCGGGGCGAGGGATCCGGCCCGGGACCCGCCGGGGTAGGGAAAACCCCACCACGAAGGCTCCGCCTGGGCGTGCAGACCCGAGGGGGGCCGCGCGGCTGGAATGGGTCCATGACCCCTTCCGCCCGCCCGCGCCCGCCCGTGGCCCCCCGTCTCCTGCCCGCCTCGTCCACCGCCCGGTGGACCGCAGGCTGGCTGCTCGCGGCCGTCTGGGCGCTGGCGTTCCCCCTGTTCTCCCCGCTCGGCCCGCACCGGCTGTGGGGCTGCTGCGCGGCCGCGGGATACCTGGTGGCCGCCGGGGCCACCGCCGTGGGCCGCCCGCGCTCGGCGCTGGCCGCGGCCCTGACCGGAGCCGTCGTCCTGCCGCTGCTGTACCTGGTCCTCACCGGTCAGGGCCAGTCGGAGGTGGGGGTGATCGAACGGTCCGGGCGGCTCCTGCTGGATTCCGGCCGCCTCTACGTGGACCGGCCCTCCGGAGTCGAGGAGTACACCCCCTACCTGCCCGGCACGGCCCTCCTCGGCCTCCCCCGCGCCCTGCTGGGCGGCGGCGACGGCTGGGCGGTCCGCCTCCTCGGCGACGCCCGGATGTGGTGCGCGGCGGCCCTGTTCACCTCCCTGTGGGCCGGCCGCCGGATGCTCGGCAGTCGCCCCTCGCCGCTGCTCCCGCTGCTGGTGGCCTCTCCGGTGGTGGCCCTTCCGCTGGTGGTGAGCGGGGTGGACCTGCCGCTGGCGGGGCTGTGCTGCCTGGCGCTCGCGGCGGCCGTCTCCGGCCGTCCGGCGGTGGCCGGGGCGGCGCTCGCGGCGGCGTGTGCCATGAAGTGGACCGCGCTGCCCGCGGTGGCGGTGGCCGTCGCCGTGCTCGGGGCCTGTCGCGGCCCGCGGGCGGCGGTGCGCTGCGCGGCGGTGGCGGTGTCCGGCACGGCGGTGCTGGTGCTCCCGGGGGTGCTGCTCCAGCCGGCGGAACTGTGGCGGCAGGTCTTCGCCTTCCCGACGGGCCGGGCGGACGTGCCGACCCCGGCGAGCAGTCCCCTGCCGGGGCACCTGCTCGCCGGACTCGGACCGTGGGGCTGGTACGCGACGGTGGCCCTGCTGGCCCTGGCCGGACTGGGGGTGGCGCTCTCCCTGTGGGCGCGCCCGCCGCGCACGGTCGTCGCCGCCGCCGACCGGCTCGCGCTGGGGCTGACCCTGGCCTTCCTGCTGGCCCCGGCGGGCCGCTTCGGCTACCTGGCACTGCCGCTGCTGCTCGTGGTGTGGGCGCGCTGCGCAACCCCGCCGGCCACCGGCGGCCCCTCGCGGGTCGTGGCCCGCTCATCGGCCGCCGGCGAGGGGGCCGGGCGCTCCGGGGGAACGCTGCGCGCACGGTGACCCCGGCGTGGGCGGACCGCGCGGTTCCACCTGCGGCGCCCCGAGGCCGCACCGCTCGCCGGGGAACGGCTGCGGGCCGTACGGCGTCCCCCAGGGGACAAGGACTTCTCGGCGGGCCCACGGAGGCATCGTGTTCGCAGGACGGCCGGTCCGCACCGGCAGGGTGCTCGTCCGGGGCGTGCTGCTGATCCTGGCGGCGACCACCGTCGGGGTGACGGCGGCGGTGCGGGCGGGCGATCCCGCCCGCAGCCCGCTGCACCGTGCCGTGGACGCGTACCTGGACACCGTCGGCGCGGGCGGCGCCGCACCCCCGGGCGCCTGCGCGGGCACGGCCGACCCGGCGGCGGAACTGCGCCGTCACGGAGCGCGGTTCGGGCACCGGATCATCTCCTCCACCGAGGGCGGCGGAGAGGCCACGGTCAACATCGACCTCAGGCCCGGCGACGGCCCCGCCGTCGCCCACTCCCTCGACCTGCACCGCACGGGCGAGACGTGGCAGGTCTGCTCGGCCTCCCCGGGGCACGTCGAGATCGACCCGTTCGACTGAGGCGACCGGGGCGGGCCGCGCGGCGGCCCGGTCCCCTATGCGGCCTCCAGCCCGCGCAGGTGGGCCAGGACCGCCAGGACGCGGCGGTTGCCCTCCGTCGGGTCCAGGTCCAGCTTCGTGAAGATGCTGCCCGCGTGCTTGACGACGGAGGCCTCGGTGATGAACAGGCGGGCCGCCAGGGCCTGGTTGTTGAGCCCCTCGGCCATCAGCGCGAGCACCTCGCGCTCGCGGGGGGTGAGGCGGGCCAGCGGACGGTCCGGGGCCGATGGCCGCGCGAGCAGGACGCGCACCACCTCCGGGTCGATGACCGTCTGGCCGCCGTGGACCCGTTCCAGGGCGTCGAGGAACTCGGTCACCTCGCCGACCCGGTCCTTGAGCAGGTAGCCCAGCCCGGCCGCCGACGCGCCGGTGAACAGCTGGGCCGCGTACGCCGTCGCCACGTACTGGGAGAGCACCAGGACCGGCAACGAGGCGTCCCGGGAGCGCAGTTCGAGCGCGGCCCGCAGCCCCTCGTCGCTCAGTCCGGGCGGCATCCGGACGTCCGTGACGACCACGTCGGGCCGCTCGGCCTCCACCGCCTCCAGGAGGGCGGGGGCGTCGCCCACGGCGGCGAGGACCCGGTGGCCGCCGAGGGCCAGCAGTTCGGTCAGGCCGGCACGCAGCAGCACGGAGTCCTCCGCGAGGATCACACGGAGCACGGGACCTCCACGCGCAGTTCCGTCGGACCGCCCACCGGACTGGACACCGTCAGCCTGCCCTGCAACATCGCCACCCTGTCCGCGAGACCCGCCAGGCCCGCTCCCGCGCCGGGATCGGCCCCGCCGCGGCCGTCGTCCGTGATGGTGAGAGTGAGCCGGTCCCCCTCGACCCTACCGGCGACGCCGACGTGCGCCGCGCCGCTGTGCTTGGCGGCGTTGGCGAGGGCCTCGGTGACGGTGAAGTAGGCGGTCGTCTCCACGGGTTCGGGCAGCCGCGGCAGGCCGCCGAGGTCCACCGTGACCGGGACGGGATGGCGCAGCGCCACCTCGGCGACGGCCGCCGCCAGGCCGTGGTCGGTCAGCACCTGGGGGTGGATGCCGCGCACCAGGTCCCGCAGCTGCTCCAGCGCCAGCTTCGCCTCGGCGCGCCCCCGGCCGACCAGGGCCGTGGCCTCCGCCGCGTCCGGGATCCCGCGCAGCCGCAGCTCCGCGAGGCCCAGGGTCATGCTGAGGGCGACCAGTTGTTGCTGGGCGCCGTCGTGCAGGTCCCGTTCGATGCGCCGCCGTTCCGCCTCGAAGGCCTCCACCAGCCGGACCCGCGACCGGGTCAGCTCCAGCACCCGGCCGTCCTCCTCGCGCGGCCCGAGCAGCAGCCGGGCCGTCTTCACCTGCGCCCCGGCGATCAGCGCCCCCGCGTACGCCGCGAGCACCAGCCCCGCCAGCCCGGCGGCCGTCCCGCCCAGCGCCTCCAGGGGCCCCGTCACGGCCCGGCCGGGTATCAGCATCACCGGCTCCGGGGCCAGCGCCCACACGACGACCGGTGACACCACGAGGAGCAGCGAGAACGCCACCAGCGCCAGCACCCCGAAACCGGCCGCGCCGAACACGGCCCCCAGCAGGGCGGCGTAGCCCAACTCCCGCCAGGTGGCCCGTTCCCGCAGCCGGGTGCGCAGCCAGGCGGCGGCGCCGGCCCCGGCGAGCGAGGTGTGCGGATCGGCGACGGGAGCGGGCTCGACCCACCGGAGCCTGCGCCGCTCCAGCTCGGCCAGCGGCACGGCACCGGCGACGGCGGCGAGCAGCAGCAGGAGTCCGACCCCGGCGACCGCCAGCACCACCCCGAGGCCCACGAGCAGCACCAGGGCGACCAGTACCGCGTACCCGAGGGGGAACCCGCTGCCCAGGTACGCCCAGCACCGCCACGGCCACCAGGACCGCAGGAACCGCCACGGCCGCCGCCCCACCGCCCACACGGCCACCGGAGGAGCGGGGAGCGGGGTGGTGGCACCGGACATGCGCCCCAGCCTAAGCGCTGTGGCGCGCGGGCCGACGGGCCCGGGGAACGGTCACCTGCGCCAGAACAGGTGGTGCGTGACGCCGCTCGGGCTGGGCACGACCTCCAGGTGGAACCGGTCGAGCAGTTCATCGGGTGATTCCCACAGCCGCAGTCCGGACCCGAGCTTCACCGGCGAGACCGCCACGTGCAGGGTGTCGACGAGGTCGGCGTCGAGGAACGCCCGGACGGTCGTGACCCCGCCGCCGAGTCGGACGTCCTTGCCCCGGGCCGCCTCCCGCGCCTGCTCCAGGACCGTGGCCGGGTCGCCGTCGACGAAGTGGAAGGTGGTGTCGCAGAGCGAGAACGACGGACGCCGGTGGTGGGTCATGACGAACACGGGGGTGCGGAACGGGGGCTCGTCCCCCCACCAGCCGCGCCACTCGTGGTCGTTCCAGGGCCCGCGCTGGGGCCCGAACTTGTTGCGGCCCATGATCTCGGCACCGATGTTGACCGCGTAGTCCCGCGTGAAGTGGTCGTCGAGGCCCCGGCTGCCCCCGGGATCCGTACGCATGGGCCAGCTCGCCGTGGCGCCGGCCCAGGCGAACAGCCTCCCGGGATCGACATGGCCGAACGGATTCTCGAAGCTCTGATCCTCGCCGGCACCGATGCCGTCGGTCGAGACGTTGAAGTTCTGGACCCTCAAGAGCTGAGCCACGCGTTCCTCCTGTGTTGTCGGACGACGGCAGTGAGACTCTCCGGGCGGGGAAAACTCATCGCCGCGTCCGTGACCGATCGGAAACCGGGCCACGCGGTGTCCGGACTCATGAGGTTCGGGCGGTTCGGGAACCCCTGACCGGACCCTCATCGCGTGCGCGGCGGAGGCCGACTCGCGCTCGGAGGCCGCCCTGCGGATCCTCGTGTCGGGGGTCCCCGACGCGGGTGCGCGTACCGGGGCGCAACCCGGGACGGGGCTCCGGCGCGACCCGAGGGCCGCGCCGACTGCGGCGGCTAGCGTGGGGGCCATGACATCCGCGACGCGCCCGGCCGCAGACCAGGCCCCCGCAGACCAGGCCCCCGCAGACCCGGCCGCGACCGACGAGGCCCTGGCCACCCAGCCCATCGGCTACTGGAGCGGCCTGGCCCACGCGAAGGTCACCCGTCACCTGCGCGACGCCCTGGCCCGGATCGACGTCACCCAGCCCGAGTACTGGGTGCTCAACCGCGTCCACGGCGGCCCGGCGGCTCCCACCCGCACGGAGGCCGTCGTCCAGCTGACGCCGCTCGCGGACGGGCCGGACGAGATCGCCCGGGTCGTCGACCGGCTCGTGCACCGGGGATGGCTGTGCGTCGACGCCGGGCAGCGGCTGTACCTCACCGGGGCGGGCGAGGCGGCCAGGGCGCGGGTGAGGGCCGTGGTGACCGAACTGCGCGCGGTGGTCCACGAGGGCATCGCCGACGAGGAGTACGTCGCCGCGCTCCGGGTGCTGCGCACGATGATCGCCAACGTGGAGCGCGCGGACGGGGCCTGACTCCCCGCCGGTGGCCTGCCGGGGCCGAGCTGTGGGCCGACGGGTGGGCGGACGGGTCGGGCAGGACCGGTGGGCCGACCCGGAGGCCGGCTTGCGCCCGCGGGGCTTGCGCCCGCGGGGCTTGCGCCCGCGGGGCTTGCGCCCGCGGGGCTTGCGCCCGCGGGGCTTGCGCCCGCGCCCGCGGGGCCCGCGCCTGCGCCCGTGGGGCGGATCCGACCGACCGGGGCCTCCGGGACCGGCCTGACGGGCGATCAGGCGACCCCGCGTCCTTCCCGCCGTCCCGAAGTCACCCTCCGAGGGCGGATCTTGACCTTTCTGCCGCGTGTCGAACCGGCGCCTTGATCGTTTCTTCAGCCGTAACCCTCATATCGGCTGCCGAATCGGGAGGAGCGCGGTGACGGCTTGGCAGTACTTCGCCGGGGCGGGTCTGGTGGCGGTGCTCTGCCCCCTGCACGGCCACGTGGCGGTCGCGGGCGAAACCGACGGCCACGGCCACGGCCACGGCCACGGTCACGGCCACGGGGCGCGGGTGGACGTGTGCGTGCCGGGCGGGCATCCGGAGCCGCCCGTGGTGCGCCCGCCCGGCCCGCCGCCGCCCGAGGTGCCGGGGCCGCCCGTGGCCGTTCCCTCCGTGCGGGTGACCCTGCCCGGCGTGCAGCGGCCCACCGTGCACCACCCCGGGGAGGCCCCCGGCCTTCCGGGGACGCCCGCGCCCGACGTCCCGGTGCCGGACGCCCCGGCGCAGCCGCCCCCGGCTCCGCCGGCGCCCGGACCCGGACCGGAGCCGGTCCCCGCGGCGGCTCCCGCCCCGCCTACGGTGAGGGCCGCCACGCCCGCGCGCGCCTTCCACGTGCGCCCGTACCGTTCCGCGGCCCTGGAGCGGCGCGGCCCGAACGGCCTGAGCACGATGATGCTCATGGTGGTGGTCACCACCCCGGCCGTGCTCGCGGCCGCCGCGCTGCGCCCCCGCTCCAAGAGCCGCGGCTGACGCACCCCATGCACCCACGCACCCACGAACGGGAGATTTCTCGTGTCCGAATGGCTGGTCCTGGCCATCGCCATGGCGCTCGTCTGCGCCGTCGTCCTCGCCATCACCGCGATCCGGCACCGCCGGGTCGCGGCCGACGAGGACACCAGCGAAACCCCTGACGTCATCGAGTACATGACGATGATGGTCGGCGTGGTCTACGCGATCGTCCTGGGTCTGGCCATCGCGGGAGTCTGGGAGGCGCGCGGCGGGGCGGAGGACAGCGTGCGCCGCGAGGCGCAGTCCCTCTACGAGGTCACCCAGCGCGCCGACGTCTACCCGGCGCCCGTCCGCGACCGGATCCGCGGCGAGGTGGACGCGTACGTCTCCCACACGGTCAACGTGGACTGGCCGCGGCTGGTCTCCGGGCAGGGCGCCTCCGACGAGGGGGCGCAACTGCTCGGGAAGCTGCGCGGCGACGTCACCCACCAGAGCCCCGCGAACGAGCTGCAGGCACAGGCCTACCAGCCGCTGCTCGACCACATCGCGGCCGCCGATGACGCCCGCCACTCGCGCACCCAGAGCGACGAGTCCACCCTGCCGAGCGTGGTCTGGGTCGGGCTGGTGGTCGGCGGCCTCGTCACCATCGGGCTGATCTTCACCCTGCAGATCCGGCGCTCCGGCCGGGAACTGCTGCTGGCGGGCCTCTTCAGCGCGCTGATCGTGTTCCTGCTCTTCATGGTCTGGAGCTTCGACGCCCCGTACGGGCGGGACGGGACCGATTCCGCGGGGCCCTTCCAGGACCTGTTCCCGGCCGTCACGGTGACCGCCTCCCGCTGAGGGGTTCGTACACCGGGGGGCTCCCGCGCGGTCCCGGCCCGGGTCAGCCCCCGGCCGGGGCCGCCCGGTGCCGGGCCGCGGCCACCAGCGGGGAGTGCCGCAGGGCGTCGGAGATGCGGACGAGGTCGCGCGGACCGTCGGCCGTCACCAGCACCCGGTCCCCGTCCGTCCCGCCGTCCGCCGTCCCCCCGGGGGCGGCGGAGCTCGTCCGGACGGCGGCCGCCACCATCGCCGCGTCCGCGACGGCCCGGGCGGTCTCCTCGTCCGCGCCGGCCGCGCGCGCCCGCTCGTAGGCGGAGTCGCGGTGGCGGCGGTCGAAGCTGGGGCCGAGCCGCAGGAACCCGTCGTGGATGTCGGACTCCCGCTGGATCACCCGGATCTCGGCCGGGGACCACCAGGACATCCGCACGCAGGGACTGCCGCCGGGGGCGGTGCTGCGCACCTCGCGCCACAGCGCGCCCAGGCGCCGGTACGTGGTCCAGGTCTGCCAGCTGTCCGACACCCGCTGGCAGACCAGGGGCAGCACGAAGCCCACCGCGCTGACCAGCGCCGCGGTGGAGGCCAGGGGCGGGGCCACGTAGGTGCTCAGGAAGTCCAGGTCGTGACCGGCCCAGCGCGCGCAGACCGCGGACAGCTTGGTGGCGTCGTAGGTGAGGCTGATGGAGTACCCGGACACGATGATCACCAACCCGGCCCTGAGCCAGCCGTGGACCTGGACCGACCAGCGCCAGCACATGGCGACCATGGTCGCGGCGGCCACGCTGTGCGCCAGCAGGTAGGAGACGATCACCAGGCGGACGTACGGGGTGTTGGCGTAGTACGTGTCGAAGTCGCGCAGCCGCTCGACGGACGCCTCGCCGAGGAGGAAGAACACCACGATCGCGACGACCACGACGGAGTAGCCCATGATCAGGCGCGCCGAGGTGCGCCGGATCTCCTGCGGCGGTCCGCCGCGCCAGTTGAACATCAGCACCAGGCACGAGGCGCTGAAGGCCGTCATCAGGCAGTACACCAGCGGGGCGGAGAAGTTGGGGATCCCGGTCCAGCGGTTGACGGCTTCGATGGTGGGCGGGGCGGCGAAGGTGAACACCGCGGTGGCCAGGACCAGCAGTACGCAGACGGACCTCAGGAGCGGATCGCGCCAGTGTGCGCGCAGGGCCGGCAGCTTGCAGACGAGGGAGACCGCCATCGCGGCTGCCGGGATGTAGTAGTCCTGTCCGTTCAACGGTCGTTCCTGTGCCCCCGGTAGCCGAGGGAGGTTTCGATGCGGCCCGCCAGTTCGTCGCGCTGGGCCGGGGCCCGCAGGCCGGAGGAGCCGGCGAGCCAGGTGCGGCACCTGCTGCCCAGCAGGAGCCCGAAGGTCTCGGCGTCCGTCTCCTCCTGGACGTCGGCCCGGGTGCGCGCCGCGACGCTGCGGACCGTCTCGCCGAGGTCGGCGCCGTCGGCCAGGAGCCGGGCGGCGACGGCGGCGCCGTCGACGTGGTGGCTGCAGTGGCCGGCCTTCATGTGCCACAGCTCGTGGCCCAGGATCACCAGCTGGTGGTCGGGTGCGGTGCGTTCCTCGATGACCACCAGATCGCGGTCCGCCATGTCGAGCCAGAGGCCGCTGGCCGTGCCCTGCGGGAAGGCGGCCATGCGGAACTCCACCGGGCGGGCGCGGTGCCGGCTCATGCCCTCGCAGAGGGCGGCGTAGAGGTCCAGGGGCTCCACGGGGGCGGGCAGCTTGATGCCGGCCACCAGCTCCCCGCACAAACGCCGCTGTGCTCTGCCTATGCTCACCGTTCTCCCCGTCGGCGCGGATCCGGACCAGGACTCAAGGATCAGATCCAGACTTTCGACTGGGTCATGATTCGTTCGGTTTGACGCTTTCGAGAAGCATGTCCAGCCATTCGGTCACCTTGTCCCGGTGCTTGTCGCTGGGCAGTTGGGCGGCCCGCCACGCGATGCCGCGTACGCCGTGGTTCTGCAGGAGTCTTGCCAGCGGATCGCCCGCCGAAGCGGTCTCGGCCGGTACGGGCTGCCGCTCGCGGCCCGCGAAGTCCTGGAGCAGCTGCTGCTCGGTCCGCTGGAGCGCGTCGGTGAGGGCGTCGGCGTCGTGGGCGGTGAGGAAGCCCGCGTGCACCCCGAAGAAGCGCTGGATGGCGTCACAGTGCTCCATGGTGGGGCGGCGGTCGCCGTTGATCAGGGCGCCGGCCTGCTGCCGCGACATTCCGGCGCCGTCCGCGATCTCCTGCTGGGTGTAGCGGCGCCCGTTGGGCTTCACCCGGGTCCGCCGGAGCAGGTCCAGGCGCTGGAGGAAACGCGCCTGGAGATCGGGTTCGCCGGCCGGGCGCCCGTCGAGCAGGGTCTTGATCACGTCGGCGGGGACCCCGGAGGCTTCCGAGAGCCGCCGGAGGTCGAAGACCTGGTTCCGGGCGCGGCCCAATTTATTCGCGAGTTCGGCGACCCGCGTGACGGTCGCTGCCAGGGGCGCGTTGGCCACCGCGACGGGAGCCGGGAAGCCGTCTGTCACCAGTGGTTCTCCTAGATCGCGCGAGGTCAGTGGGCACGTGGTCGGCCTCAGGGAATCTATCCGGTTTGTTTTGGGAGAGCTAGAACTTGCCACAGCTGTGGCGGGAATGAGCTGTCGCAAGGCTGGAATTGCCACAATAGTTGACACTCGAATGAAGTCGGTAGCAGGATCGCCACACGGAAATGAAGATCCAGACCGTGAGGAGGGGGAGCTCTCGGTGCCACATCTCGCAGCGGTGGGCCCGTCTGATGGCCTCGTCCGAGCCGGTGAGGAACGCCTGGCGGGCGAGGAGTCCGCCCGTGGCGCAGTGCGGTCGGAGCGGCGCAAGGAGATTTTGCGCCAGCGTCGCGAGGAACTGGGCCTGAGCCAGGAAGACCTCGCGTCGCGACTGCGCATCAGTGTGCGGGCGTACGGGAACTGGGAGCGCGGGCTCGTCAAGGAATGGACGGACCGCAAACTCCTCGCCCTGGCCGAGGCCTTGGAGATGAGCGAGCGGCAGTGCTTCTGGCTCTTCCGGGTCATGGTCGACCGGGACCCGCCGCCCACCTGGCGCGCGGCCGAGGAGAACCGGCTGCCGCAGGATCCGGCCCAGCGCGACTACCTGTGCGACTACGCGGCCCTCATGGAGGCCGTCCCCTACCCGTCCTTCCTGGTGGACCACCGGTGGGACGTGGCCCTCACCAATTCGGCCTTCGACCGGCTGTTCCAGTCGGTCAGGCCGCATCCGACGGCCCTGCCGGACGACAACTTCCTGCGCTTCGTGCTCTTCCACCCGGACGCCGCGGCCGTGCTGGAGGACCACGAACCGGCCTGGTGCGTACCGCTGCTGGCGCAGTTCGCCACCGCGCTCGGCGCGGCCCCGGACGACGAGGGGCTGCGGAGCATCCGTCAGGAGGTGGCCCGTGACCCGTTCATGGAGGCCGCCTACCGGTACGGGGTCCCGCACTGGCTGAGCGCCCACGGCGAAGCGGCCGCGGAACAGGACGGCGCCGTCCGGACGGTCCGTCATCCCGACCCCGGACAGGGCGTGGTGCGGTGCCGCATGGTGGCGGAATCCAGCCGAATGCTGGAGGGCATGGGACTCACCCGGATCACCCTGGTGCTCTCCGCCCCGCAGGGCCTGCGGACGGGTCCGGTGCGCGGTGTCACCGGCTTCCCGCAGCAGCAGGGGGCCCGCCTGCGGGCCGTGCCGTCGCCGGTGGACTGAGCGGGCGGGGGACACTGGTGCCCTGAAGCGTGTGCCGCGGGACCCCCGGCGGGGGTGCCGCCGGGCGGATGCCACGATCGGCGTCATCGCGCGGATGTCACGGATCGTGGCATCCGCTGCGGCGCCGGGGGCGGACTCCCGCCCGGCGCGCGGTCGTGGTCCGTGGCACCGGTCGTGACGGCGGAAGGGCGGTAGGGGCGTGCGGTTGACCATCCTCGGCGGGGGCGGATTCCGCGTCCCGCTCGTCTACGGAGCACTCCTGGGGGACCGCGGCGAGGGCCGGGTGTCCCACGTGACGCTGTACGACGAGGATCCCGGCCGGCTCACCGCCATGGCCCGGGTGCTCGCCGACCAGGCCGCGGCGACGGGCGCGGCGGACGCCCCGGCCGTCACCGCCACCGGGGACCTCGACGAGGCCCTGCGCGGGGCCGACTTCGTCTTCTCCGCCATCCGGGTCGGCGGACTGGAGGGCCGGGCCGCCGACGAGCGGATCGCCCTGGCCGAGGGCGTGCTGGGCCAGGAGACGGTCGGCGCCGGCGGGATCGCGTACGGGCTGCGGACCGTTCCCGTGGTGCGCGAGATCGCCCGCAGGATCGCCCGCGCGGCCCCGGAGGCCTGGGTCATCAACTTCACCAACCCCGCCGGGGTGGTCACCGAGGCCATGGCCGAGGTGCTCGGTGACCGCGTCATCGGGATCTGCGACTCCCCGGTCGGGCTCGGCCGCAGGATCGCCCGGCTGCTCGGCGCCCGGCCCCAGGACGCCTGGATCGACTACGTCGGCCTCAACCACCTCGGATGGGTGCGCGGCCTGCGGGTGGGCGGCCGGGACGAGCTGCCCCGGCTGCTGGCCGACGACAAGGCCCTGGAGTCCTTCGAGGAGGGCCGCCTCTTCGGGGCCGACTGGCTGCGCTCCCTCGGCGCGATCCCCAACGAATACCTCCACTACTACTACTTCAACCGCGACACCGTGCGGGCGTACCAGGAGGCCGAGCGGACGCGCGGCGCCTTCCTGCGCGACCAGCAGCGCGCCTTCTACGCCGAGACCGGACGGCCGGACGGGCCGCCCGGGTCGGCGCTCGCCGCCTGGGACCGGACCCGGGCCGAGCGCGAGGCCACGTACATGTCCGAGAACCGCGAGGTGGCGGGCGTGGGGGAGCGCGAGGAGAGCGACCTGGAGTCCGGCGGCTACGAGAAGGTGGCCCTCGCCCTGATGCGGGCCATCGCCCGGGACGAGCGGGCCACCCTGATCCTCAACGTCCGCAACCGCGGCACCCTGTCGGTGCTCGACGCGGACGCCGTGATCGAGGTGCCCTGCCTGGTCGACGCCAACGGGGCCCACCCGGTCGCCGTGGACCCGCTGCCGCTGCACGCGGTGGGGCTCGTGACCTCGGTGAAGGCCGCCGAGCGGGAGGTCCTCGCCGCCGCGGCGAGCGGTGCGCGGGCCGATGCCGTCAAGGCCTTCGCCCTGCACCCGCTGGTGGACTCCGTGACCGTGGCCCGGCGGCTGCTGGACGGATACGCGACGGAGCACCCGGGGCTCGGCTACCTGCGCTGACGCCGGGGAGGGGGAACGGGGCGGGGCGAGGGCGGGGCCGCGGCCGGGGTTCGCGCGCGGGCGGCCCACCCGTACGGCGGCTTGCGGCATGCGGGGGCGGCGGTCCGCTGTGACAGTGCGAGAGTGACCACTGCTCCCGCCCCGGCCGGGGCGCCCCCCGTGCTCGACCGGCGCAGGCGCAACGTCGTCTTCGGCACGATCATGCTGGGCGTGCTGCTGGCCGCGCTCGACCAGACGATCGTGGGCACCGCCCTGCCGACCATCGTCGCGGACCTGGGCGGTGCGGCCCACATGTCGTGGGTGGTGACCTCGTACCTGCTCGCGGAGACCGTCGCGACGGTGCTGGTGGGAAAGTTCGGCGACCTCTTCGGACGCAAGCTCGTCTTCCAGGTCTCCGCCATCGTCTTCATCACCGGCTCCTTCCTGTGCGGCCTCGCCTCCAACATGACCCTGCTCATCCTGTGGCGGGGCGTGCAGGGCGTCGGCGCCGGCGGCCTGATGGTCACCTCGATGGCGCTGATCGCCGACGTGGTGCCGCTGCGCGAACGGGGCAAGTACCAGGGCGCGATCGGTGCCGTCTTCGGCGTCGCGACGGTGATCGGGCCGCTGCTCGGCGGATTCTTCACCGACCACCTGAGCTGGCGCTGGGCCTTCTACGTCAACGTCCCGATCGCGATCCTGGTGGTCGTGGCGGCCGCCCGGACCATCCCCTCGGTGCGGGCCGCCGGGCGGCCCGTGATCGACTACCTGGGCATCGCGCTCGTCGCGGCCGGCGCGAGCGCGCTGATCCTGGCCACCAGCTGGGGCGGGAACGAGTACGCCTGGAACTCCCCGGTCATCATCGGCCTGTTCGCGGGGGGCGCGCTGGCCCTGGCGCTGTTCTGCCTGGTGGAGACCCGGGCCGCCGAACCGATGCTGCCGATGCGGCTGTTCCGCAACCCCGTCTTCACGGTCTGCTCGGTGCTGAGCTTCATCGTCGGCTTCGCCATGCTCGGCGCGATGACCTTCCTGCCCACCTACCTCCAGTACGTGGACGGGGATTCGGCCACCGTCTCGGGCGTACGGACCCTGCCGCTCGTCATCGGCCTGCTCATCGCGTCGGTCTTCAGCGGCAACGTCACCAGCAAGACGGGCCACTACCGGATCTTCCCGATCGTGGGCAGCGCGGTCATGGCCGTCGGCCTGTACCTGCTGTCGCGGATGGGGCCGCAGACCGGCGCCTGGCTGGAATCCCTGTACATGTTCGTCCTCGGCGTCGGCATCGGCCTGTGCATGCAGGTGCTCACGATCGCGGTGCAGAACACCGTCGACTACGCCGACCTCGGCACCGCCACGTCCGGCGTCACCTTCTTCCGTACGCTCGGCAGCTGCTTCGGGACCGCGGTCTTCGGGACCATCTACGCCAACAGCCTGGAGCCGGCGCTGAAGGCGGGCGTGGCGGAGGCCGCCCGCGCCACCGGGGCCGGTCCGGCGGCGCTGGCGGCGGCGGCCCAGAGCCCGCAGGGGGTGCACGGGCTCGACCCGGCGGCGGCCGGCCCGATCGTCGACGCGTACACCGAGGCGCTGCAGACGGTGTTCCTGTGGACCGTGCCGGTGGCGCTGGTCGGCTTCGTCGTCGCGCTGTTCCTCAAGGAGGTCCACCTGCGCGACACCGCGCGGGCCGCGTCCACGGACATGGGCGACGGCTTCGCCTCGCCGGCCACGGCCTCGGGGGATTCGGCCAAACTGCTGGAGCTGGCCGTGGGCCAGATCGTGAGGGGGATGGGGCAGGACACGGCGCGCGCGATCGTCGAGGGCTCCGACACGCGGCTGGACATCGCGGGCGCATGGGCCGTGATGCAGGTGGACCTGCTGACCCGGACGGTCGGCCACGCCGGGCTCGGCCTGATCGCGGCGCGCCGGTCGGTCCCGCCCGAGGTGCTGCTGCCGGTCTTCGACCGGATGACCGAGGAGGGCTACCTGGCGCGGCACAACGGCTACTTCGCGCTGACCTCGGGCGGGGAGCGGGAGGCGGGGGTGATCTCCGCCGCGTGGGCGCAGTGGCTCGGCGACCAGTTGGAGAAGGACCGGGGACGGCCGCGCAGCGCGGAACTGAGGGTGGCGGCAGACGCGATCGCGAAGCGGCTGCTCGCGGAGGACCTGCGCGACGGCAATTTCGCGCCACGGCTGGTCCAGCGGGGGTAGTGCCGGGGAACTCGCGGCGGTCGCCGGTCGTCCTTCCCGGCGAAGGGCGTCGCGTACGGGCAAGGCGGGGGGTACCGCTCATGGCGATCACACTGGCGGAAGAGGTCGTGCTGCTGTCCCTGGACGGGGTGTCCGGGGCGGCGGGTCAGCGGCAGGCGGCGGGCTGGGCCGCCGCGGGGGGCATACTCCTCGAACTGGTCATGGCGGAGCGGGTCTCGGTGACCGGCAAGTACCTGGAACTGCGCAGTACCGCCCCCACCGGGGTGCGGCTGCTGGACGGCCGGATCCTGATGATCGAGTCCTGGCTGCGGGGCCGCAGCAAGCGGCGGGTGACGGACTGGCTGACGAAGGACCACGCCAAGGCGGTCGGTGCCGCGCTGGACGGCCTCTGTGAGCGGGGCATCGTCGGGTCGGAGGTGCACAAGGTGCTCGGGGTGTTCCCACAGCGCCGCTACCCCGAGGCCGACGCCACCGCGGAGCGCGAGCTGAGGGACCGGCTCGGGGCCGTGGTCCTGGACGGCGCCGACCCCGACGGGCGTACGGCCGGTCTCATCGCCCTGCTGCACACGGCCAAGCTGCACCGGCTCGCCTTCCCGGGCCGGCCGGCCCGGCAGGTGGCGCCGCGGATGGGGGAGATAGCCGCCGGGCAGTGGGCGGGCGAGGGCGTCCGCGCGGCCATCCGGGACATGCAGGCCGCGGTGGCCGCCGTCACGGTGGTGATGGCCGCCTCCGCGGCGGTCTGAGCGGCGGGGTGTCCCAAGCGGTGGTCCGCGGGGCCGTCGGGGCCGTCGGGGCCGGGCCGGTCGGGTAGTCGTACGAGGGCACGTGCGGCAGCATCGGGAGGTCCGGGCGCCAGCTGCGCAGCACGGCGGCCGTCGGCGGGTAGAGGGCGGAGGGGATCGAGGCCGGGGCGAACCACTGCCAACGCGCGATCTTGTGCGGCTCGGTGACGGTGGGGCTGCCCTCGGCGGACCGGGTGAGGGCGGCGGCCGTCAGCCTGGTCAGGCCGGAGCCCGCGTCGATCTGCACCGCGAGCACCTCGATGGCCCCGGGCGCGGCCCGCAGGGCGGTTTCCTCGGCGAGCTCCCGCGCGGCGGCCTGCTCGAAGCCCTCCCCGGGATCGACCTTGCCGCCCGGCAGTTCCCACCGGCCGTCGTGCGCCTGACCGAGCAGCAGCCGGCCGTCGGGGCCGAGGACGATCAGCCCGACGCCCACCACGGCGTTGGGTCGGGGGACGGCCCGTACGGCCGGAGCCTTCGCGGCGGCCCGCTCTTCGGTAGCCATGGCTCCATTTGCCGGTGGCGCCCGATCGTTTGTCAAACCCGGCCCGGCCCGTAAGCCGACGAGCGCACGGAATCGGACATCTGTACGGGTTTCGGTCAGGGGCTGTCCGTGCAGGCTCTGGGCGGTCCGATCGTCGTACGGTCCGTCGGCTCAGGGGGCGCAATGGCACACATGCTGGTCATCGGCGGAGGGGTGGCGGGACTGGCGGCCGCACTGCTCGCCGCCCGTCGGGGGCACACCGTCGAGCTGTTCGAGCGGGACACCCGTGCTCCCGGTACCGCCCTGGACCGGGACTTCTTCGGCTGGCGCCGCCCGGCCGTCCCCCAGGCCGCCCAGCCGCACGCCCTGCTCGGTGCCGCCCGCAAGGTGCTGGTCGCCGAACTGCCCGACGTACACGCGGAGATGCTCCGGCTCGGCGCGCGCGAGCGGCACGAGCTGGACTGGTTCGACGTGCGCCCGCCGGCCCGGCCGGGCGACGAGGACCTGATCATGCTCCAGGCGCGCCGGATCGTGCTGGAGAGCGCCCTGGCCACCGCGCTGCGGTCCGAGCCGGGGGCGGTGGTGCGCTACGGGGAGCCGGTCTCGGGGCTGACGGCCGTATCCGGGTCCGCGGCGACGGCCCTGTCGGATGCGGTGCGGGCACCGGCGTACGGGACGGGGCTCTCCACGGGGGCGGGGACGGGGGCGGGGGCGGGGATACGGGTGACCGGGGTGACCACGGCCGGCGGCGCGTACGAGGGGGACCTCGTCGTGGACGCCGGCGGCCGGCGGGGCGGCGTCGAACGGTGGCTGGCCGCGGCGGGCTGCCGCCCCGGCACCGTCGAGCGGCACCGCACCGGCCTCGCGTACTTCTGCCGCTGGTACCGGCTGCCCGCCGGGATGGAGGACGGGCCGCGCAGGCCGTGGACGGTGACCGGCGGGGGCTTCGCGGGCTGCGCCGTGTTCCCGGCCGACAACGGCACCTTCGCCGTGACCCTGTTCGTCCACACCGAGGACCCCACCCGCTCGGCGCTGCGCGAACCGGCCGTCTTCGAGGCGGCGGCCCGGTCCTTCCCGCCCGGCGAGGCCTGGCTGGGGCTGGGCGCCGCTCCGTTGTCGGGGGTCCTGGCCACCGCGGGCCTGGACAACCGGTGGAGCGCCTTCGCCGACCAGAGGGGCCCGGTGGTGAGCGGGCTGGTGCCCGTCGGGGACGCCCTTACGCACACCAACCCGACCCTGGGACAGGGGACCTCCCTCGCCCTGTGGGCCGCGCACCGGGTGGCGCGGACCGTGCACCTGGAGGCCGGGTCCGACCGCTTCGCCGCCGAATACCACGACTGGGCCGTCCGTACGATCAAGCCCTGGTTCGACTTCCAGGTCGTCGCCGACGCGGCCATCGGGGACCGCTTCGCGACCCGGGCCTCCCGGACCGGAACGGCACGGGAGGCGGCCGCGCTGTTCGAATGCGCACTGGAGGACCCGGAGGTGATGCGGGCCCGGGCCAGGGTCCGCCACCTCGTCGACCCGCCCGAACGGGCCTACGCGCACCCCCTGATCCGGGCCCGCGTCACCCGCTGGCTCGCGGCCCGGCCGGATTACGCCCCGAACGCGGTGGGGCCGGACCGGGCCGAGTGGGAGAAGCTGACGGCCGGCTGACCTCCGCGCGCGGCCCCTGCGACGCCCCCGCGACGCCTCTCAGACCCCTCAGGCTCCTCTGCAGCCTCTGCAGCCTCTGCAGCCTCTGTGGTCCCTGAGGCCCCTCCTGCCTCTGCGGCCCTCACGGCCGCGCGGCTCCCGCGGCGGCGCCGGGCCGGTCAGCCTCCGGTGCCCAGCACCTCGGCGAGGTCGTAGCCGACGACCTCCTCCAGCTGCGCGTACGTACAGCTCTCCGGGGTGCGGTCGGGCCGCCAGCGGGCGAACTGTGCGGTGTGGCGGAAGCGGTCGCCCTCCATGTGGTCGTACTTCACCTCGCAGACCCGCTCGGGGCGCAGGGGGACCCAGGACAGGTCCTTCTTGCCGGTCCACCGGCTCTGCGCGCCCGGCAGCCGGGCGCTCTCGTGCGCCGATTCCTCGGCCCACGCCGCCCAGGGGTGCCCCGCCGGGTCGGGCATGCGCAGGGGATCCAGCTCCTCGACCAGCTCCGCCCGGCGCTTCATCGGGAAGGCGGCGCAGACCCCCACGTGCTGGAGCCCGCCCCGGTCGTCGTACAGGCCCAGGAGCAGCGATCCGACAATCGGACCGCTCTTGTGGAAGCGAAAACCCGCGAGGACGACGTCCGCCGTACGCTCGTGCTTGATCTTGAACATCAGGCGGGCGTCGGGCCGGTAGGGGAGGTCGAGGGGCTTCGCGACGACCCCGTCGAGTCCGGCGCCTTCGAACCGCTCGAACCACTCCCGCGCGAGCGCGGGGTCGGTGGTCGCGGGCGCGAGGTGCACGGGGGGCCGAGCGGTGGAAAGGGCGTTGACCAGGGCGGTACGGCGGTCACCGAGCGGGGTGTCCAGGAGCGACACGTCGTCGAGGGCGAGCAGGTCGAAGGCCACGAAACTGGCCGGGGTGGTCTCGGCGAGCAGTTTCACGCGGGACGCGGCGGGATGGATCCGCTCCGTGAGCCGCTCGAAGTCGAGCCGCCCGCCCTGCACGATCACGATCTCCCCGTCCACCACGCAACGGGGCGGCAGGTTCTCCTTGAGGGCCGCCACCAGCTCCGGGAAGTACCGGGTCAGGGTCTTTCCCGTGCGGCTGCCGATCTCCAGCTCCTCGCCGTCGCGGTGCACGATGGCGCGGAAACCGTCCCACTTCGCCTCGTACTGCATTCCGGGCGGGATCTTCGCCACGGACTTGGCGAGCATGGGCTTCACGGGGGGCATCACCGGCAGATCCATGTCCTCGATTCTGCGGTCGTACGTGCGGACCCGCCCGGTGTGCGCGCCCGGCCGGGCCCGCCTACCGTGGCGCTCATGGGTGCTGCGGGTGGTGCGATCGAGCTCGACGCCGGCGGGCGGGCGGTACGGCTGTCCAGTCCGGACAAGGTGTACTTCCCCGAGCGCGGCCTCACCAAGAGGGACGTCGCCGAGTACTACCTGGCCGTGGCGGACGGGATCACCCGCGCGCTGCGCGACCGCCCCACCACCCTGGAGCGGTACCCGGACGGGGTGGAGGGCGAGTCCTTCTTCCAGAAGCGCGCCCCGAAGAACCTCCCCGACTGGATCCCGACCGCCCACATCTCCTTCCCCAGCGGGCGCACCGCCGACGAGATCTGCCCGACCGAGCCGGCCGCCGTCCTGTGGGCCGCCAACCTGGGCTGCCTCACCTTCCACCCCTGGCCGGTGCGCCGCGCGGACACCGACCGACCGGATGAACTGCGCATCGACCTCGATCCGCAGCCGGGCACCGACTACCACCACGCGGTGGCCGCCGCCCACGAACTGCGGGCGCTGCTGGACGAACTGGGTCTGCGCGGCTGGCCCAAGACCTCGGGCGGGCGCGGGCTGCACGTCTTCGTGCCCATCGCCCCGCGCTGGACCTTCACCGAGGTACGCCGGTGCGCGATCGCCCTGGGGCGGGAGCTCGAACGGCGGATGCCCGAACAGGTCACCACCGCCTGGTGGAAGGAGGAGCGCGGCGAGCGCATCTTCGTCGACTACAACCAGACCGCCCGCGACCGGACCATCGCCTCGGCGTACTCCGTCCGCCCCCGCCCGCACGCACCGGTCTCCGCGCCGCTGCGCTGGGACGAGGTGGACGACGCGGAACCGCGCGACTTCGACATCGTGACCATGCCGGCGCGCTTCGCCGAACTGGGCGACCTGCACGCCGACATGGACGAGCACGCCTTCGGCCTGGAGGCCGTGCTGGAACTCGCCGCGCGGGACGAGCACGAGCACGGGCTGGGCGACCTGCCCTATCCTCCGGACCATCCCAAGATGCCGGGCGAGCCCAAGCGGGTGCAGCCGAGCCGGGCGAAGCACGAGGACTGAGCCGCCGGTCCGCTTACGTCGGGGTGCGATACGCACTTCGAAGTGCCTCCTTCTCCTTCCGTCACGGCCGTTCCTCGGGTGGCCGGCACGTTGCGCCTGTCGGAGGCCGTCCGCGCGCACCGGCGTCTGGAGCGGGGCGGGCTGCGCGGCCGGCTCGTCCTCGTCCCGTAGCCGGACACCGGGCCGCTCCGTCCCGCGGTGCACCACGCCCGAGACCCGGAACCCGGTGGCTTCTTCCGGTCGCCGCACTAGGCTCGGGCCCGTGAGGACCTTCGATGCGCGGCCGCTGCTCTTCCTGGATGTCGACGGGCCCCTGATCCCCTTCGGGGGAACGGGCCATCCCGTGGCCGCCACGGCCGGTCATCCGTTGCTGGGACGGCTGGATCCGGGCCACGGGGCCCGGCTGCTGGCGCTGCCCTGCGAGCTGGTGTGGGCCACGACCTGGGGCGAGGAGGCCAACGAGACCATCGCCCCGCGGATCGGGCTGCCGCGGCTGCCGGTGGTCGACTGGCCGGAGCCCACGGAGGACGAGGGGCGCGGCGGCCTCCACTGGAAGACCCGTCCGCTCCTCGCCCGCGCGCAGGGGCGCCCCTTCGTCTGGGTGGACGACGAGATCACCGCCGCCGACCGGGCCTGGGCCGCCGACCGTCACCCGGCGCCCGCGCTGCTGCACCGGGTCGATCCCCGTTCGGGTCTCACGCCCGCGGACTTCGACGCCCTCGCTCAGTGGCTGACCTGCTGTTGATGAGCTGTTGATCGGACGTCCATCGGGGCGCAGCAGGATCGGCGGCATGTCGATGAACACCACTGCCACCACCGCCCCCGCCTGGTACGACCTCGCGCTGTGCGCCCAGACGGGCCCGGCCTTCTTCTTCCCGGAGCCCGGTTCCTCGCTCCGGGACGCGAAGCGGCTGTGCGGGGCGTGTGAGGGGCGGGCGGCGTGCCTGGAGTACGCCCTGGCCAACGACGAGCGGTTCGGCGTCTGGGGCGGCCTCTCGGAGACGGAACGGCAGGCCCTGCGCCCGCGTCGCTGAGCGCCGCCCGCGGTCCGGCCCCGTACGTGGTGAAGCCCCGGCAGGTCCTCCTGCCGGGGCTTCACCACGTACGGGCGTACGGACCGGGGCCCCTCAGGGGCCCGCCGTCGGTGTCGGTCAGCCCTTGCGGGCGGCCAGGCGCGCGGCGCGGGCGGCCAGGCGCTCGTCGAACTTGCGGGCCTCGGAGTCCAGCCCGTTCATGAAGAGCCCGAGCTCCTCCTGCGCCTTCTGGCCCTCGGGGCCCAGCCCGTCGATGTCCATGATCTTGAGGAAGCGGATCACGGGGCTCAGCACGTCATCGTGGTGGATCCGCAGGTTGTAGACCCCGCCGATCGCCATCTGCGCGGCCATCCGCTCGAAGCCGGGCATGCCGTGTCCGGGCATCCGGAAGTTCACGACCACGTCCCGCACGGCCTGCATCGTCAGGTCCGGGGCGATCTCGAAGGCGGCGCCCAGCAGGTTGCGGTAGAAGATCATGTGCAGGTTCTCGTCCTGCGCGATGCGTGCCAGCATCCGGTCGCAGACCGGGTCACCGGACTGGTGGCCGGTGTTGCGGTGCGAGATGCGCGTCGCGAGCTCCTGGAAGGCGACGTAGGCCACCGAGTGCAGCATCGAGTGGCTGTTGTCGGACTCGAAGCCCTCCGACATGTGCTGCATCCGGAACGCTTCCAGCTTGTCCGGGTCCACGGCGCGCGAGGCCAGCAGGTAGTCGCGCATCACGATGCCGTGGCGGCCCTCCTCGGCGGTCCAGCGGTGCACCCAGGTGCCCCACGCGCCGTTGCGGCCGAAAAGGCTCGCGATCTCGTGGTGGTAGCTGGGGAGGTTGTCCTCGGTCAGCAGGTTGACGACCAGCGCGATCTTGCCGATGTCGGTGACCTTGGACTGCTGGGGGTCCCAGGCCTCGCCGTCCTCGAAGAAGCCGGGGAAGTTGCGGCCGTCGCTCCACGGGACGTACTCGTGGGGCATCCAGTCCTTGGTGACCTTCAGATGGCGGTTGAGCTCCTTCTCGACCACCTCTTCCAGCGCGTACAGCAGCTTGGCGTCGGTCCACGCCTCCGAGCTGCCGAGGTGGGGAGAGGTGATCGTCACGGGTGCTCCTGGGGACAAAGCGAATTACCTACGGTTCCGTAGCCTACGGAGTCGTAGGTTAAGCGCGACATCAAGGCCAGCCAAGCCCCACGCGTCGGTATGTCCGGTTACGTCCGGTTATTTGCGCAGTTTGCGAGGGTCTTTCGGGGCTTCAGAAAGGTGAGATTCACGCCAGAAGGTGGTCGGTGGCTTCCGCTTTGACGGTCGGGAGCGGCGCGCGGAGCACTTCGGGCGGACCGGTGCCGCGGTTCTCGGAGCCCGTGGTTCCGATGTGGGCCGAGACGTTGCCCTCCCGGCCGGAGCGGAAACGGTCCGCGCTCCCGCCGAGCGGGGCGCCGGCCCGCGCGGGGCCCGCGGCGGTGGTGGTCGTACGCGTGCCCTTCGGGTCCACGCGTCGGTCGGGACGAGCGTTCGGGGGTCCCGGGGCGGTGGCGCGGACGGCGTCGCGCGAGTCGGCGGCGGGCAGGGCCGGCGGGCGCGGGCGCTCCGCCGGGCCGCGGTGGCGCGACGGCTTCATGTGCGAATCGCGCGGCGTCGGACCGCACGGGCCGTCGGGCCGATCGCCGCGACGGCTCACGCGAGGGAATCACCGGCTCCAGGGAAGCCGCCGACCGTGAACGGAATGCCCGACGCCGGGCGCTCCCGGCCCGGCCGCGCAACGCGGCTGCTCCGCGAGCGCCCTGCGGTCCGGCCCCGCGCGGTCCGGCCCCGGCCCCGCGCGGTCCGGCCCCGGCCCCGCGCGGTCCGGCCCCGGCCCCGCGCGGTCCGGCCCCGTGCCTCCGGGCCTCCGGCCCCCGGTCCCCGGGTCTCACCCCGGCCCCCGGCCGCAGGCTCCGGGCCGCAGCCCGTGGTCCCCGGGCCTCAGCCCCCGGCCCCGGCGCCGGGTCGCAGAGCCCGGCCCCGGCGGCTGAGGACCGGGGGCCGGGGGCCGGGGACCCGGTGGTCCGTCCGTCGGTTCGGCGGCCCGGTCGGGGTTCACCCGGGCCATCGGGACTCCCTGACCTCCTCGGCGCTGGTGGGGCGCAGCGTGCCGTCGAGCAGCAGCCATCGCGTGATGCCGATGGACTCCAGGAACGGCACGTCGTGGCTCGCCACCACCAGGGCGCCCTCGTACGCCTCCAGGGCGCCGGCGAGCTGCCGGACGCTCGCCAGGTCGAGGTTGTTCGTCGGTTCGTCCAGCATCAGCAGCCTGGGAGCCGGCTCCGCCAGCAGCAGCGCCGCCAGCGTCGCCCGGAAGCGTTCGCCGCCCGAGAGGGTGCCGGCCGCCCGGTCCGCCCGGGCGCCCCGGAACAGGAAGTGCGCCAGCCGCGCCCGGATCTGGTTGTCCGTGGCCTGCGGGGCGAACCGCGCCACGTTCTGAACGACCGAGCGGTCGTCGTCCAGCACGTCGAGCCGCTGCGGCAGGAAGCGCGCCGGTACGTGCGTGACCGCCTCGCCGGACACCGGAGGCAGCAGCCCCGCGACGGTCCGCAGCAGGGTGGTCTTGCCCGAGCCGTTGCCGCCGACCAGGGCGATCCGCTCCGGTCCGCGCACCTCCCACTCGCCCGGCACCGAGGCCCCGTGCGCGAGCCGCAGATCGCTCAGGGTGAGGACCCGACGGCCCGGCGGCACCTCGGTGGCGGGGAGCTCGATGCGGATCTCGGCGTCGTCGCGGACCGCTTCCGCCGCCTGGTCCAGCCGCTCGCGGGCGTCCGCCAGCCGCTCGGTGTGCAGGATCCGGTGCTTGCCGGCCGATTCCTGGGCGGCGCGTTTGCGGGCACCCATGACGATCTTCGGCTCACGCTTGGTGTCGTACATCTTCTGGCCGTACCGCTTGCGCCGCGCCAATTTGAGGTGGGCGTCGGACAGTTCGCGCTTCTGGCGCTGTACGTCGGCCTCGGCGGCCCGGACCGTCCGCTCGGCCGCCTCCTGTTCCGTGGCGAGCATCCGCTCGTACGCGCTGAAGTTGCCGCCGTACCAGTGGACTTCGCCGTCGTGCAGGTCGGCGATCTGGTCGACCCGCTCCAGCAACTCCCGGTCGTGGCTGACCAGGACCATCACCCCGGACCAGGACTCGACGGCCGCGTACAGGCGCTGCCGGGCCCTCAGGTCCAGGTTGTTCGTCGGTTCGTCGAGCAGCAGCACGTCCGGACGGGCGAGCAGCAGCGCCGCGAGCCGCAGCAGGACGCACTCGCCGCCCGACAGTTCGCCGACGGTGCGGTCCAGGCCGATCCGGGCGAGCCCGAGCTGGTCGAGCGTGGCCAGGGCGCGCTCCTCCACGTCCCAGTCGTCGCCCACGGCGGCGAAGTTCGCCTCGGTGGCCTCGCCCGCCTCGATGGAGTGCAGCGCGGTGCGGGTGGCGCGGATGCCGAGCGCCTCGTCCACGCGCAGGGCGGTGTCGAGGGTGGCGTCCTGAGGGAGGTGGCCGAGGGTCCCGGCGACGGAGATCCGCCCACCGGACGGGGTCAGTTCGCCGGCGGCGAGCTTCAACAGGGTGGACTTCCCGCACCCGTTGAGCCCGATCAGGCCGGTGCGGCCGGGGCCGACGGCCAGCTGGAACCCGTCGAAGACGGGGGTTCCGTCGGGCCAGTCGAAGGACAGGGCGGAGCAGGAGAGAAAGGCAGAGGGGTGACTCATGGAGGCCTCCAGGTTGCGTGAGTGGTGAGTGCAACGCGGGGAGACAGCCGACGTGTCGGTCACAGGGATGTGGTGGCGGTCGGTGTCTCGGACCTCAGAAGAGCAACGTCCTACTCCGTTTCGGCGGGGATGGGGCGTTCACGACGGTACGGACGGCCGCGGGCGTCCGCAAACGAATTGGGGCCGCTCCCCGTGGACCGCGCCGGGCGGGCGCGGTCCACGGGCAACGGCCCGGGTTCGAACGGACGGGGGAGGATCAGCAGGAGCCCCGCATCAGCTCGTCCAGGCTCTGGTCCATGTCGAGGTACATGTGCTCCAGCCCCGGCGGCACCACGGCGGAGGCCCGTTCCAGGAACCGCTGGAGTTCGGCCGTCAGCATCAGCACGATCGCGACGCCCTCCGGCGCGTGGAACTCCACCGTCGTCCGGTCCCCGTCGTACGGCCGCACGCGCACGTCACCGCAGCCGGCCGGGTGATGGAGGCCGGAGGTCAGCAGCTCGCGGGCGAAGGTCCACGAGACCTCGACGCCCTCCAGCGTGGCCGGGGCGGGGAAGGCCATGCGGACGGCGAAGGGATCCGCGCGGTCGTAGCAGAGGGTGACGGGCACGGTCTCGACCTTCGGCGCGGTGGCGACCAGACGGGCCTGCACGGCCTGCTCGATGACAGTGATCAAGGCTCACTCCCTTGCAGCGGATCTGCGGCCGGGCTGTGGGGTGGGACCCGGCAACCGGATAGACGCCGGAATCGGCAAATCCGTGCACGGCGGATGACGTGAGCTGTGTCACCGACTGGCCTGATCTCCCCTGTGTGATCGCACAGAGTGAGGGCGGGAACAGCCTGGATGCAGGGTGATCAGTCGGCGCCGCAAGCCCCGGAGTGATCGCAATAAGGCTGGTTACCGCTCACTCCACAGGCGCAAAGGACCACCCGGGTCTCCCGGTGCGCACGACCGTCCGGGGTGGTCACGCTGAGTTCCCCGCGCAGCACCAACTGGCCGTCGGGGGACCGCGTGACGCTGGTCGGCCGGTCCCCCTCCTCCGCCGGGCCCCGGACAGCAGGTACTGGAGCGCGCCCGACGGGCAGCGCCGGATCACCTCGGCGACCCGCTCCGGCCCGGACCCGTCGGGATCGATCCACGGGCGCCGACCGGTGTCGAACACCTCGGGCAGGCCGCGGACGCACTCCGCCGCGTGCAGGCACCGCCCGGAGTCGTAGGTGACGGTGACGCTCTTGCCTTCGTAGGCCTTCGGTCCTTTGGAGGGCATGGCCCCACAGTAGGAACGTGCGGCTCCCGACGCACCCTGGACGGCGGATGTGGGGTGCGTTAGCTTCCCGCGCCATGAGACTTCTGGGAGTTGGCATGTGCGCGGCAGCCCTGCTGGTGGGGCTGGCCGTCGCGCCGGCGCAGGCGGACACCGGAGCGGGAGACGGCCCCGGTGCCGGATTACGGGGCGCCGGCTGGGCACTGAAGGCGACCGGCAAGGACGCCCGGTTCCGCGGGCTCGCGGCCGTCAGCCGCACCACGGCCTGGGTGGCCGGCACCAAGGGGACCGTCCTGCGCACCGGCGACGGCGGCCGCAGCTGGCAGGACGTGTCACCGCCGGGGGCGGTCGCCGAGGGGCTGGAGCTGCGCGACATCGAGGCCTTCGACGCGCGGCGGGCGGTCGCCCTGTCCATCGGCGAGGGCGAGGCCTCGCGGGTGCTGCGCACCGAGGACGGCGGCGCCACCTGGACCGAGACCTTCCGCAACCCCGATCCACGGGCCTTCTACGACTGCCTCACCTTCCTCGACGCCCGGCACGGACTGGCGATGAGCGACCCGGTGGACGGGAAGTTCCGCATCCTGGCCACGGACGACGGCGGCCGCAGCTGGCGGGTGCTGCCGGACACGGGAATGCCGGCGGCCCTGCCGGGCGAGGCCGCCTTCGCGGCGAGCGGGCAGTGCCTGGTGGCCTCCGGGCCGCGCGACGTCTGGCTGGCCACCGGCGGTGGCCCGGTCGCCCGGGTGCTGCATTCCCCGGACCGGGGGCTGACCTGGCGGGCCGCCGACTCCACCGTCCCGGCCGGCGACCCGGCCCGCGGGGTCTTCGCCCTGGCCTTCCGCGACCGTACGACGGGCCTCGCGGTCGGCGGCGACTACCGCGCCGGCCAGGCTTCGCCGCAGGCCGCCGCCCGCACCGCCGACGCGGGCCGGGGCTGGAGCCGGGCGGCCACCCCGCCGCCCGCCTACCGCTCGGGCGCGGCCTGGTTCCCGTACGGCCGCTCGACCGCGCTGGCGGTGGGCCCGACGGGCACGGACGTCACCACGGACGCGGGCCGCACCTGGCGGACCCTGGACGCGGGGTCCTACGACACCGTGGACTGCACGGCCGACGGCGGCTGCTGGGCGGCGGGGGAGAAGGGGCGGGTGGCCCGGCTGGAGGTGCTCAGGACGCCGGGCCGGTGAGCGGGTCCTTGATGAACAGGTCCATGCCCGGGTAGCGGCCGGCGGTGAACCCGGCGGCCCGGTAGACGGGCTCCCCGTCGGCGCTCGCGTGCAGCTGCACGTGGTGGATGCCCAGGTCGCCGAGCCGGCCGACGAGGGCGTCGACGATCCGGCGGCCGTGGCCCCGCCCGCGCGCGGCGGTGTCCGTGACGATCCCGTCGAGGTAGCCGCGCCGTCCGTCGGGCCGTCCGGGGTTCGGCAGGTGGTACGTGACCCAGGCCATCCCGCCGGCCAGCAGGGGCTCGCCCGGAGCGCCGCCGACGACCATGCAGTACACGTCGGACCGGCCGGTCAGCCGCTCCCGGAACCAGCCGTCGGCGGCCTTCCGCCAGGGTGCGTCGCCGGGGCCGGGGTCGGTCCCGAGGGAGTCCAGTGCGACGGCGCGCAGGCGTATCAGTTCGGGGATGTCGGCGACTTCGGCGGGACGGGGCTGCACGGCGGTACCTCCGGTACGTCGGGGAGTGGTGCGGGAACGAACCGCCCTCACCGGTCGGCGCACACGCCGGACCGTCCCGCCGCCGGCCGGGCGGACGGGCTCGGGCCGGGTGGCGGGAGGGCGGGCGGGGAGCGTCAGGCGGGCAGGGTCTCGCGGACCGCGGCCAGGTCGGAAGAGGTCTTCGTGGCGATGAACTCGGTGATGCGGTAGGAGCAGACGCCCGCCACCGTGAAGGGGTCCTCGGCCGCGATCTGCTCGACCTCGGCGCGGGAGACGCCCGCGGCCAGGATGATCCCGCCCTCGCGCGGGACCTTGCGGCCCGAGGCGAGGAAGACGCCGGACGCGTAGTACCCGTCCAGCCAGGCGATGTGGGCGTCCATCTCTTCCTCGACGGACTCGACGGGCGCGGTGTAGGTGAGCTCCATGACGAACATGATCGCCAGGCTACTCTCGCACTCCATGACGACTGTGAAGACCCCCGCCGACGAGGTCGAGGCCCGCGCGATACAGGACGAACTCCGCGACCGGGTCGTGCTCGACGAGCCCGGCCCGCTCCCCGGCCGGGGACTGATCGCCGGAGTGGACGTGGCCTACGACGACGAGCGCGACCTGGTCGCCGCCGCGGCCGTCGTCCTCGACGCCGCCACCCTGGAGCCGGTGGGTGAGGCGACCGCCGTCGGGCACGTGAGCTTCCCGTACGTACCCGGGCTGCTGGCCTTCCGCGAACTGCCGACCGTACTGGCCGCCCTCGACGCCCTCGCGGTCGTCCCGGACCTCGTCGTCTGCGACGGCTACGGCCTCGCCCACCCCCGCGGCTTCGGCCTCGCCTGCCACCTCGGGGTGGTCACCGGGCTGCCGAGCATGGGCGTCGCCAAGAACCCGTTCACGTTCACCTACGTGGAACCGGGCGCCCGGCGCGGCGACTCCTCCGCGCTCCTGGCACCCGACGGCGCCGTCGTCGGGCGGGCGCTGCGCACCCGGGACGGGGTCAAGCCGGTGTACGTGTCCGTGGGCCACCGGGTCTCGCTGGACAACGCCTGCGCCCACGCCCTCGCCCTGAGCCCCGCGTACCGGATCCCCGAGACCACCCGGCGCGCCGACTCGCTGTGCCGGCGCGCCCTGCGCGAGGCCTCCTGACGGCCGGTCGCCGGGCGCCGGACACACGCCGGCCGATGTCCCGGGGCCGGGGCCGGGGCCGGGCCGGGGCCGGGGCCGGGGCCGGACGGTGCGTCAGCGCGCGTCGGCCACCCGGAAGCGGATCCCCGCCTTCTGGAGCCGGTCCAGCAGGGCGTCGCCCATCGCCACCGCCGTGGTGAGCTGGCCGGCCCGCTCCGGCAGGGCGTCCTGGGCCAGGCAGAGCGCGGACTCGGCCAGCATCTTGGCGGTCTCCCCGTAGCCGGGGTCCCCGCCAGACACCTCGGTGAAGACCCGCCGCCCGCCGCCCCCGCCGACGAACCGGAGCGTGAACCAGCTGCGAGCGCGGCGCTGCGCGTCGGGCCCGCTGCCCGGCTCCCAGCGGCCCATCAGCCACCGCCGGGCGGCCGGGACCTGCGCCAGGGCCACCGTCGCGCCCATGGCCGCCGTCCCGCCGATGGCGACCGGGAGGTGGCGCACGGAGGCGTAGTGCCGGTAGCGGAAGTCCGGCCCGTACCGCTCCAGGGCCGCCGCCGACCGGGCCACGACGGCCGGGTCCAGGGTGGGCAGCGGCAGGGCCCAGGTCCCGGTCTCCCGGCTGAAGCGCGGGGCGCCCACGGGACCCCGTACCCGGCGGTCCGGCAGCCGCGGCTGGTGCAGTCCGCGGGCGCGCGCGGCGGCCAGGGTCTGCGGGCCCCGCCCCAGCGCGGTCAGGGCGGAAGCGAGCGTACCGCCGGAGAACAGCGCGTTGGAGCGGACGAAGCCGTCCACCCGCAGGGGCACCCCGGCGGGCAGCCGGCGCACCGTGAAGTACGCCCCCAGGTCGGCCGGGATCGAGTCGAACCCGCAGGCGTGCACCAGGCGCGCCCCCGTCTCCCGGGCCCGCGCGTCGTGCGCGACGTACATCCGGTCGACGAACTCCGGCTCCCCGGTGAGGTCCACGTAGTCGGTGCCCTCCTCGGCGCAGGCCGCGACCAGCCCGGCCCCGTACCAGATGTACGGGCCCACCGTGGTGGCCAGCACCGCGGTGGAGGCGGCGAGTTCGCGCAGGGCGCCGGTGTCGGCGGCGTCGGCCCGCACCAGCGGCAGGCGGGCGCACGCCGGGTCGAGGGCGGCCAGCCGTTCGCGCAGCCGTTCCAGCTTGCCGAGGTCGCGGCCGGCCAGCGCCCACCGCAGACCGGCCGGGGCGTGCAGCGCGAGGTACTCGGCCGTCAGTGCCCCGACGAACCCGGTGGCGCCGAAGAGGACGATGTCGTAGGCCCGTTGCGGTCGGCTCCGCCGGACGTGCTCGTTCATGAACCGCTCCTCCCAGCTGGTATCGGTGGCTGAGGCTAGCGTGGGGGTCGGCCGCCCGTGCGAGCGGGTGACGGGCCGGTGTGACCGGCGGTGAGGAGGAGCGTCGATGAAGGCTGCGGTGCGCAAGTGGGAGAAGGTGCGCGCGTTTGCCCTAGGGCTGCCCGAGGCGGTGGAGGAGCATCCCTGGGGGCCCGAGGACGGTGTGGTGAAGGTCAACAAGAAGATCTTCGTCTTCCTGGGGAACGCTGACGGCCCCGGGCCGCCCGGCCTCTCCGTGAAGCTGAAGGACGAGGCCCTGCACGGGCACGCGATGACCGCTCCCGGGGCGGCGCCCACCGGGTACGGGCTCGGCAGGGCGGGCTGGGTGTCCGTACCGCTGGGGGAGAAGGGGGCCCCGTCGGCCGAGGTGCTGTGCGAATGGGTGGAGGAGAGCTACCGGACCGTCGCCCTCAAGCGGCACGTCAGGGAACTGGACGCCCGGAGCCCGGAACCGGCCACACGGGAAATCGACTAAGCGCTTGCTCTTGTGCTGCGTGGAACACGTTCCTAGCATCGCTGGTGTTACATCAGTTGTGTCACACGTATGCGCAGGCGCCGCGGACGCGCACACCAGGATGCTGGGGGCTCGATGGCAGTGACAGCAGGCCCGCTCGCGGGAGTACGCGTCGTCGAACTGGCCGGCATCGGACCGGGGCCGTTCGCCGCGATGGTCCTCGCCGACCTCGGCGCGGACGTGGTGCGCGTGGACCGGCCCGGCGGCGGCGCCCTGGGCATCGACCCGGCCTACGACATCACCAACCGGGGCAAGCGCTCCGTCGTGCTCGACCTCAAGTCCGCCGACGGCCCCGCCCGCGTGCTGGAGCTGGTCGAACGGGCCGACGTACTGATCGAGGGCTTCCGCCCCGGGGTCGCCGAGCGGCTCGGCGTCGGCCCGGCCGACTGCCACGCCCGCAACCCGAAGCTGGTCTACGGCCGGATGACCGGGTGGGGCCAGGAGGGCCCGCTCGCCCACGCCGCCGGGCACGACATCGCGTACATCGCCGTCACCGGCGCCCTCGGCATGATCGGCGACCCGGACGGGCCCCCGGCGGTACCCGCCAACCTGGTCGGCGACTACGCGGGCGGCTCCCTCTACCTCGTCATCGGCGTCCTCGCCGCCCTCCAGCACGCCCGCACCCCCGGCGGCACCGGCCAGGTGGTGGACGCCGCGATCGTCGACGGCACCGCGCACCTCACCGCCATGATCCACGGGATGGTCGCGGCCGGCGGCTGGCAGGACCGGCGCGGAGCCAACCTCCTCGACGGCGGCTGCCCCTTCTACGGCACCTACGAGACCTCCGACGGCCGCTACATGGCGGTCGGCGCGCTGGAGCAGCAGTTCTACGACACCTTCGTGGAACTCCTCGGCATCGGGGACCAGGCCGACGCCCGCAAGGACCCGGCCCGCTGGGGCGCGCTGCGCGAGGCCGTCGCCGCCCGCTTCAGGACCCGTACCCGCGCCGAGTGGACCGAGGTCTTCGAGGGCACCGACGCCTGCGTGGCCCCCGTGCTCTCCCTGCGCGAGGCGCCGCACCACCCGCACCTCGCCGCCCGCGCCACCTTCACCGACTTCGGCGGGATCACCCAGCCCGCCCCCGCGCCCCGGTTCTCCGCGACCCCGGCGGCCGTCACCGCGGGCCCCGCCCTGCCGGGCGCCGACACCGCGGCGGTGGCCCGGGACTGGGACGTGCCGGGCCTGACGGGAACAGCGACGGAAACCGGAACCGGGAAGGGCGAGGACGCCTGATGGAACTGTCCATGCTGCTCGACTACGCGGGCGATCCCCGCAAGGCCGCCGACGAGGCCGTGGCGCTGGAGGCCGCCGGGCTCGACGCCGTGTGGGTGGCCGAGGCCTGGGGCTTCGACTCCCCGACCATCATGGGGTACCTGGCGGCCCGCACCGAGCGGATGAAGATCGGCTCGGCCATCCTCAACGTGTACTCCCGCACCCCGGCGCTCATCGCCCAGACCGCCGCCGGACTGGACGCGGTCTCCGGCGGCCGGGCGCTGCTCGGCCTCGGCGCCTCCGGGCCGCAGGTGGTCGAGGGCTGGCACGGGAAGCCGTACGACAGGCCGCTCGGCCGGACCCGGGAGACCGTCGAGCTGTGCCGGCGCGTGTGGCGCCGCGAGACGATCGACCACCACGGCATCACCGACATGCCGCTGCCGGCGTCGATGGGCAGCGGGCTCGGCAAACCCCTGAAGATCCTCACCCGGCCGGTGCGCTCCGCCGTTCCCGTCTACATCGCCTCGCTCGGCCCGGCCAACGTGCGGATGACCGCCGAGATCGCGGACGGCTGGCTGCCCACCCTCTTCATCCCGGAGAAGGCCGCCGCGGTGTGGGGCGGCCCGCTCGCCGAGGGGACGGCCAGGAGGCCGCCGGAACTGGGTCCGCTCCAGACGGTGGCGGGCGGCCTGCTGGCCATCGGCGAGGACGCGGCCGCCGCGCGGGACCTCGCGCGCCCGCAGATCGCCCTGTACGTCGGCGGCATGGGCGCGCCCGGAAAGAACTTCTACAACGACCTCGCCGTCGCCTACGGGTACGGCGAGGAGGCCCGCAGGATCCAGGAGCTCTACCTCGCCGGACGCAAGCGCGACGCCGCTGCCGCCGTCCCGGACGAGTTCTGCGAGCTCATGACCCTGTGCGGGCCCGAGGGCTACGTGCGCGAGCGCGTCGAGGCGTTCCGGGAGGCGGGCGTCACCATGCTCAACGTCACGCCCGTCGGCCCCGAGCCGGCCCGGCTGATCGAAACCGTCAAGAGCTGGCTCTAGGGGGACCGGACCGATGCAACGCCGTATCTTCGACGCCGACCACGAGGCGTTCCGCGAGACCGTCCGCACCTTCCTGAACAAGGAGGTGCTGCCGCACTACGACCAGTGGGAGAAGGACGGCATCGTCAGCCGCGAGGCCTGGCGGGCCGCGGGCCGCCAGGGCCTCCTCGGCCTCGCCGTGCCCGAGGAGTACGGGGGCGGCGGCAACCCCGACTTCCGCTACGCGGCCGTGATCGCCGAGGAGTTCACCCGGGCCGGGGCCCCCGGCCTCGCCATCGGCCTGCACAACGACATCATCGGCCCCTACCTCACCTCGCTGGCGACCGAGGAGCAGAAGGGGCGCTGGCTCCCCGGCTTCTGCTCCGGCGAGACCATCACCGCGATCGCGATGACCGAGCCGGGCGCGGGCAGCGACCTCCAGGGGATCCGCACCACCGCCGAGGACCGGGGCGACCACTGGCTGCTCAACGGCTCCAAGACCTTCATCTCCAACGGCATCCTCGCCGACCTGGTGATCGTGGTCGCCAAGACCACCCCCGAGGGCGGGGCCCACGGCCTGTCCCTGCTGGTCGTCGAGCGCGGCACGGAGGGTTTCGAGCGCGGCCGCAACCTCGACAAGATCGGCCAGAAGGCGCAGGACACCGCCGAACTCTTCTTCCACGACGTGCGCGTCCCCAAGGAGAACCTGCTCGGCGAGCAGAACGGCGCCTTCGTCCACCTGATGACCAACCTCGCGCAGGAGCGCATGGGCATCGCGATGGCCGCGATCGCCGCCGCCGAACACCTGGTGGAGATCACCACGCAGTACGTGAAGGAGCGCGAGGCCTTCGGCAGGCCCCTCGCCAAGCTCCAGCACATCCGCTTCGAGATAGCGGAGATGGCCACCGAGTGCGCGGTCACCCGGGCCTTCCTCGACCGCTGCATCACCGACCACGCGAACGGCGAACTGGACCACGTCCACGCCTCGATGGCCAAGTGGTGGGCCACGGAACTCCAGAAGCGCGTCGCCGACCGTTGCCTGCAACTGCACGGCGGGTACGGCTACATGAGCGAATACCGGGTCGCCCGTGCCTTCACCGACGGCCGCATCCAGACCATCTACGGCGGCACGACCGAGATCATGAAAGAGATCATCGGCCGCTCCCTCCTCGGCTGACGCCGGACCTTCAGAAAGGCTTGACCAGTGAGCACCGAAGCGTACGTGTACGACGCGATCCGCACGCCGCGCGGACGCGGCAAGGCCAACGGCGCCCTGCACGGCACCAAGCCGATCGACCTGGTCGTCGGCCTCATCCACGCCCTGCGCGAGCGCAACCCCGGCCTGGACCCCGCCGGCATCGACGACATCGTGCTCGGCGTCGTCGGCCCCGTCGGCGACCAGGGCTCCGACATCGCACGCGTCGCGGCCATCGCCGCCGGCCTCCCGGACACCGTGGCGGGCGTCCAGGAGAACCGCTTCTGTGCCTCCGGCCTGGAAGCCGTCAACCTGGCCGCCGCCAAGGTCCGCTCCGGCTGGGAGGACCTGGTCCTCGCGGGCGGCGTGGAGTCCATGTCCCGGGTCCCGATGGCCTCCGACGGCGGCGCCTGGTTCAACGACCCGATGACGAACTGGGACGTCAACTTCGTCCCGCAGGGCATCGGCGCCGACCTGATCGCCACCATCGAGGGCTTCTCCCGCCGGGACGTCGACGAGTACGCCGCCCTCTCCCAGGAGCGCGCCGCGACGGCCATCAAGGACGGCCGCTTCGCCGGGTCGGTCGTGCCGGTCACCGACCGCAACGGCCTCGTGGTCCTGGACCACGACGAGTTCGTCCGCCCGGGAACCACCGCCGACACCCTCGCCAAGCTGAAGCCCTCCTTCGCCGACATCGGCGACCTCGGCGGCTTCGACGCCGTCGCGCTGCAGAAGTACCACTGGGTGGAGAAGATCGACCACGTCCACCACGCGGGCAACTCCTCCGGCATCGTCGACGGCGCCTCCCTCGTCGCCATCGGGTCCCGCGAGGCCGGCGAACGCCACGGCCTGCGCCCGCGCGCCCGGATCGTCTCGGCGGCCGTCTCCGGATCCGAGCCCACCATCATGCTCACCGGCCCGGCCCCGGCCACCCGCAAGGCCCTCGCCAAGGCCGGGCTCACCATCGACGACATCGACCTCGTCGAGATCAACGAGGCCTTCGCCGGCGTCGTGCTGCGCTTCGTCAAGGACATGGGCCTGTCCCTCGACAAGGTCAACGTCAACGGCGGCGCCATCGCGCTCGGCCACCCGCTCGGCGCCACCGGTGCCATGATCCTCGGCACCGTCGTCGACGAACTGGAGCGCCAGGACAAGCGCTACGGGCTCGTCACCCTCTGCGTCGGCGGCGGCATGGGCGTCGCCACCATCGTCGAACGCCTCTAGTCCCTCCCGGATCCCGCCCCGCCCGCGCCGCCGGGATCCGAACCGGACGACCCAGCAGCACGGCGCGGCGAAGGCCCGGCCACCGGGCCCGACCGCCGCGCGGTGCGCCCGAGCCGGACCCTCCCGGCCTCCTCCGGGCCCGGCCCCTTCCGCCCGGCCCCGCCGAACCAGACTTCCACGGAGAGACCCACCCCATGACCGAGACCCGCACCATCCGCTGGGAACAGGACGAGACCGGCATCGTCACGCTGGTCCTCGACGACCCGGACCAGTCCGCCAACACCATGAACCAGGCCTTCAAGGACTCCATCGCGGCGATCGCCGACCGCGCCGAGGCCGAGAAGGACTCCATCCGGGGCATCGTCTACACCTCCGCGAAGAAGACCTTCTTCGCCGGCGGCGACCTCAAGGACATGATCCGGCTGCGCCCAGAGGACGCGGGCCTCGCCTTCGAGACCGGCACCGCCATCAAGCGCTCGCTGCGCCGCATCGAGACCCTCGGCGTGCCCGTGGTCGCCGCGATCAACGGCGCCGCCCTCGGCGGCGGTTACGAGATCTGCCTCGCCTCCCACCACCGGATCGCCCTCGACGCGCCCGGCTCCAAGATCGGCCTGCCCGAGGTCACCCTCGGCCTGCTCCCGGCCGGCGGCGGCGTCACCCGTACCGTCCGCCTGATGGGCATCGCCGACGCCCTGCTCAAGGTCCTGCTCCAGGGCACCCAGTACACCCCGCAGCGCGCCCTCGACAACGGCCTCGTGCACGAGCTGGCCGCCACCCCCGAGGAGATGCTCGCCAAGGCCCGCGCCTTCATCGACGCCAACCCCGAGTCGAAGCAGCCGTGGGACGTACCCGGCTACAAGATCCCCGGCGGCACCCCGTCCAACCCGCGCTTCGCCGCCAACCTCCCGGCCTTCCCGGCCAACCTCAAGAAGCAGCTGAACGGTGCCCCGTACCCGGCGCCCCGCAACATCCTGGCCTGCGCCGTCGAAGGCGCGCAGGTGGACTTCGAGACCGCGCTGACCATCGAGGCACGGTACTTCACCGAGCTGGTCACCGGCCAGACCGCCAAGAACATGATCCAGGCGTTCTTCTTCGACCTCCAGGCCGTCAACGCCGGCCGCAGCCGCCCGCAGGGCGTCGAGCCCCGCAAGGTCAACCGGGTCGCCGTCCTCGGCGCCGGCATGATGGGCGCGGGCATCGCCTACTCCTGCGCCCGCGCGGGCATCGAGGTGGTCCTCAAGGACGTCACCGCCGAGGCCGCCGCCAAGGGCAAGGCGTACTCCGAGAAGCTCCTCGACAAGGCGCTCTCCCGGGGCCGCACCACCGAGGCCAAGCGGGCCGAGCTGCTGGCCCGGATCACCCCGACCGCCGACGCCGCCGACCTGGCGGGCTGCGACGCCGTCATCGAGGCCGTCTTCGAGGACACCGCCCTCAAGCACAGGGTGTTCCAGGAGGTCCAGGACGTCATCGCCCCCGACGCGCTGCTCTGCTCCAACACCTCCACCCTGCCGATCTCCGGGCTCGCGGAGGGCGTGAAGCGTCCCGCCGACTTCATCGGCCTGCACTTCTTCTCGCCCGTCGACAAGATGCCCCTCGTCGAGATCATCAAGGGCGAGCGCACCGGCGACGAGGCCATCGCCCGCGCCTTCGACCTGGTCCGTCAGATCAACAAGACCCCGATCGTGGTCAACGACTCGCGCGGCTTCTTCACCTCGCGCGTCATCGGCCAGTTCATCAACGAGGGCGTGGCCATGGTCGGCGAGGGCGTGGAGCCCGCCTCCGTCGAGCAGGCCGCCGCCCAGGCCGGGTACCCGGCCAAGGTGCTCTCGCTGATGGACGAGCTCACCCTCACCCTGCCGCGCAAGATCCGCAACGAGACCCGCAAGGCCTTCGAGGCCGAGGGCCGCACCTGGACCGAACACCCCGCCGACACCGTCATCGACCGGATGGTGGACGAGTTCGGCCGCCCCGGCCGCAGCGGCGGCGGCGGCTTCTACGAGTACGACGAGTCGGGCCGGCGGACCCGGATCTGGCCCGGCCTGCGCGAGCACTTCGCCAAGCCGGACGCCAGCATCCCCTTCGAGGACATGAAGGAGCGGATGCTCTTCGCCGAGGCGCTGGACACCGTCCGCTGCCTCGACGAGGGCGTGCTCACCTCGATCGCCGACGCCAACATCGGCTCCATCATGGGCATCGGCTTCCCGGCCTGGACCGGCGGCGTGATCCAGTACATCAACGGCTACGAGGGCGGCCCGGCGGGCTTCGTCGCCCGCGCCCGCGAGCTGGCCGCCAGCTACGGCGAGCGCTTCACCCCGCCCGCCTCCCTCGTGGCCAAGGCCGAGCGGGGCGAGACGTACAGCGACTGACCGGGCCGTCCCGGGCCCGCCCGTGAGCGGGCCCGGGATGCCCCGCGGCTCAGCGGCCGGCGTCGCTCAGGAACGCGAACACCCCGCGCGCGGCGGAGCCGTCCGGCGCGGTCCAGCCGGCCAGTACCTGGCCGAGGACCCCGTCGGCGGCGGAGCCGGGACGCAGCACCCGGGACAGCGTGAGGTCGAAGAGAGGACCCGGTTCGCCCGCCCGTCCCACCCCGATGACGGTGGAGTCGGCGGTATCGGTGATCTTGCCCGGCCCGGCCAGCGGCGCCGGCACGCCCGTCCGCCCGGCCAGGACCTCCACCGTCGGGTCGGGGGTGTCGCTCTCGCTCTGAGCCTGCGCCGCAGCGTGGCCCGCCAGCAGTGCCAGCAACTGTTCGACCAGGACGAGGTCGTGGGCGCCGTCGTAGACCCAGCGCTTGCCCAGCACCCCGTGTTCGAGCGTGCCGACCAGACCGTCCCCGGCGCCGTCCAGCGGCATCCCGCGGTAGGTGAGCGGGACCAGGTAGGCGACCGGCCCGTCCCCGGAGGCGTCGGTGACGACCATGAACTCGACGCCCACCTCGCCCTCGGGGTCGTCGAGGCGGAACCCGCCCGCGCGGGCGAGCCGTGAGACGTCCCCGGTGCCCCGGTACCAGGGCCTCAAGGGGAGCCAGTCGGCGAGGAGTTCGAGCTTGGTCGGGGTCAGCGTGGTGCGGTGGATGACTGCCATGGCCGCGAACCTACCCTCCCTCCGGGGCGAACGCCGCCCGCAATTCCGCCTTCAGGGAGCGCTGGAACGCCGTCACCAGGGCCTGCACCACCATCGGCTGCATGTGCGCCGACAGCGCCTTCATCGACTCCACCCGCTCCGGATCGCTCTCGCCCTCGGTGAACGGTCCCCACACCTCGTCCCGGAACAGGGCGGTCAGTTCGTGCGCCGCAGTTCGCGCGTGCTCCATCAGCACCGTACGGGCCGCGAGGATCGTTCCGTGCGCGATCGGCACGTCCAGCAGCGCGACCCCGAGCCGCAACAGCCCCACGTCCACCCGGAACCCCTCGCCCGCCTCCGCGAGCACGTTCATCGCGGCGAGCCTGCCCAGGTCGGTGTCCGACAGGCTCCGCCCGGCCCGCTTCTCCAGCTCCGCCCGCGAGAACTCCCGCGCCGCGTCCGGGGCCCAGGTGGCCACCAGCGCCCGGTGGATGGCCAGATCGTGCGCGCTCAGGTCGTCGGGGAGGGCGTCCAGGTAGCGCTGGATCGCCGACAGGGTCATGCCCTGGTGCTGGAGTTCCTCGATGAGCGCCAGCCGCGACAGGTGCTCCGGTCCGTAGTGGCCCACCCGACGGGGGCCGATCACGGGAGGGGGCAAAAGCCCGCGCGTGCTGTAGAACCGTACCGTGCGGACGGTGACACCGGCCCGGGACGCCAGTTCGTCCACGGTGAGCATCGGCTCGGTCGCCCGGTCGGCCATCGTCCGCTCCTCGCTCTCTGCTCCACAGCTTGGGTTCAACAGTATTGCTGTCGCACCAACGATGTGAAACGGCCAGGAGCTGCCCATGACCACGAACCTGCGACTGCCCGGACGACCCGAAGAGCTCACCCTGCCCGCCCTGCTGGTCCGCAACGCCGCCGAACACGGCGAGCTGCCCGCCCTCTCCTGGCGCGAGGGGGCCGCCGACTGGCGCACCCTCACCTGGAGCGAGGTCCGCCACGAGGTCGCCGTCCTCGCCGCGGGCTACGCGGCCCTCGGCGTCGAGCGCGGCGAACACGTCCTGCTGATGATGGGCAACCGGCCCGAACACTGGCTCAGCGACCTGGCGCTCGTCCACCTCGGCGCCGTCCCCGTCACCGTCTACGGAACCTCGGCGCCCGAGCAGATCGCCCACATAGCGCGCCACAGCCGGGCCCGGGTGGCGGTCGTCGAGGGCGCCGGCGAGCTGCCCCGCTGGGAGCCGCTGCTGAGGGACCCCACGGCGCCCCTGGAGCGGCTGGTGGTGGCCGAGGCCGCCGAGACGGGCCCACACACCGCGTACGCGTCCGTGCGGGCGAGCGGCACCCGGCTGCACCGGGCCGACGCCTTCGAGAAGGGCTGGCGCGAGACCCGCCCCGAGGACCCGCTGACGGTGGTCTACACCTCGGGCACCACCGGCGACCCCAAGGGCGTGCGGCTGACCCATCGCAACATCATGCTCCAGTCGGTGCGGCTCGACCGCGACACGGACCTGCCCGAACACGCCGAGCACCTCTGCTACCTGCCCTTCGCGCACATCGCCGAACGGATCCTCGGCATCTACCTGCCGCTGCTGCGGGCGGCCCACGTCCGGCTCGTCGCCGACCCCACCGCCGTGGCCGCCGCGGTCCGCGAACGCCACCCCGTGCAGTTCTTCGGGGTCCCCCGGGTCTGGGAGAAGCTCGCCGCCGGCGTCAAGGCCGTCCTGGCCGGGCTGCCCGACGAGCAGCAGCGGGCCATCGAGGGGGCCGGCGCCCTGGCGCGCGCCAGGGCCGGCCACCGGGAGCGCGGCGAGGAGGTGCCGGCCGCGCTCGAAGCCTCGTACGCCGAGGCGAAGGAGCGGGTGCTGGACCCGTTGCTCCGGATGGCCGGACTGGACCGGCTCGTGTGGACGGCCAGCGCCACCGCGCCGATGCCGATCGACGTGGTCCGCTTCTGGGCGGGCTGGGGGATCACGATCATGGACGCGTGGGGGCTGACCGAGACCTCCGGCGTGTGCACCGTCAACAGGCGGGACGCCTTCCGGCTGGGCTCGGTCGGCCGCCCCATCGAGGGGCTGGAGCTGAGGATCGCCGAGGACGGGGAGATCCTCACCCGCGGGGCCACCGTCTTCGACGGCTATCTGCGCCCGGACGGGACGGTCGAGAGCGCCCACGACGCCGAGGGCTGGTTCCCCACCGGGGACGTGGGCCGGCTCGACGAGGACGGCTTCCTGTGGCTGACCGACCGCAAGAAGGAACTGATCATCACCTCGACGGGCAAGAACGTCTCCCCGGCCCTGGTGGAGAACACCGTCAAGGAGCACCCGCTGATCGGCCAGGCCCTCGTCCACGGCGACGGCCGCTCCTACCTGGTCGCCCTCCTGGTCCTGGACCCCGAACTGGCCCCGGCCTGGGCGGCCGCCCGGGGGATCGGGACCGCCTCCCTGGCCGAGCTCGCCGAACACCCGGCCGTCCTGGAGGAGACGGCCCGCGCGGTGGCCGCCGCCAACGCCCGGCTTAACCGCACCGAGCAGATCAAGCGGTACCGGCTGCTCGCCGAGGAGTGGGGCCCGCGGACCGGGGAACTGACCCCCTCGCTGAAACTGCGCCGACGGGTGGTCCGGGAGAAGTACGGCCCCCTGATCGAGGAGCTCTACGAGGCCCCGCCCGAGCCCCCGCGGTAGCACGCGGGGCCCAACTGGAGTCCACGCGGGTTCGTCATGGCTTCTTGTACGGGGATCAGGGCAAGTGGGGAGGTGAGGGCCTTCTTGGCGGTTGTCATCCGTCCGTGTTGAGTTTCCCGAGTTACTGGCAGATTCTGCGAGTTCGGCCCGTAACTTGCGGGGCTATGCGGGATTCAGGAAGTCGCCGCCGTCTGACGTTGCTCACTGGGCAGCCGGAGGACGGAGATGCGCAAGGCCCCGGCGGCCCGGGGGGCAGCGGCCTGGCGGACGTGCAGGTGCTGCAGCGCCGGGCTGCCGCGCAGACACATGCCGTCGATGAGCAGGGCTTCTACCTGGACACGGTCTCCGAGTATCTGTGGGCCCGGGACGTCGCCGGACTGGCTCCCACCACCTTGGAGAAGCTGGTCAGGCCGGTGATGGAGCTGTGTTCCTTCTAGGACCTGGTGCCGTGGCGGCTCACGCCGCGGCATGTGGACCGGTTCTATGCCGGGCAACAACGTCGGCGGGCCCGTTCGACGGTGCGGAGCAAGCTGGTCAAGGTCGACAGCTACTTCGCGTTCCTGGAGCAGCGCTATGCCGGGGAGATCGCCCGGAGGTTCGGTGCGGTTGTCGAGTCGCCGGTCGATTCCTTCAACAGGCCGGTTCACCGTGGTGACTTCGGACTGCGGATCCCGCCGTCGCAACGAGCGCTGACGGAGTGCTTCACCAAGTGGCGGGCGTCGCTGCCGACGGCGCGCAAGTACCAGGTGGCCGTACGGGACTACGTGATGGCCAAGATCGCTTATGTCTCGGGAGTCCGTGCGAGCGAGTTGTGCGCGGTCCGTCTCGGGGACATTCACTGGGAGCTGGGGCAGTGGGGCCGGTTCGTCGTCCAGGGCAAGGGGGCCGGCGGGTCGGGCAAGCGCGAGAGGCAGGCCTACCTGTTCGCGGAGGGACGCGAGCTGCTGTGGTGGTACATCGAAGAGATCCGCGGCTTGTTCAGCGACGACGTCTCGGACCCGGCCGCGCCGCTGTTCCCTTCCGAGCGGCGGCCGCAGGCCCTGGCTGCCATGAATATCGCCGTGGGTATGCCGGTGCAGCCCGACGCGTTCCGCAAGGCGCTCAGGACTGCCGGCGAGCTCTACCTTCCGGGGCCGGTGACCTGCCTGATCCCTCATCTGCTGAGGCATGCGCGGGCGACTCATCTTTATGAGAGCGGCATGGCGCTCTGGGATGTCCAGAAGGTCCTTGGTCGTATCTGGGCCAGCACTACGGTCGGGTATCTCTCGACCGTTCAGGCGGACCCGGAGCTGGCCGCCCTGCAGTCAGCACGCCGGGCGGTGCGCCGGCTGAGCATGGAGGCATGAACGATGAAGTGGAATCTGCGGATGGTCGCCGCCCAGCGCGACATCTGGCGGCCGACGCAGCTGCAGACAGTCCTCGCCGGGGTGGGATTCACTCCCTCCCTGAGCAAGGTTGCGGCCTTGTGGAGCGGCAAGCCGGTCACGGTCCGGCTGGAGGACCTGGACAAGATCTGTGCGGCGCTGGACTGCACGGTCGCTGACCTGATGCAGGCCGAGCCGGAGTCCTACCTCGCCTCCCGGGAGCAGGGTGAACGCCAGGTGGCGGGGGCCAGGCCCGATCACGGCCCGGCGGTCCGGCCCGTTCCCGGCGCCGGCTGCGGCCTGCGCGGACTGCCGCCCAACTGAGATCCCCGACATGACGCACTGGCGCCAGGTGGTCTTCCGCTTCACCGATGAGCTGCCCATTCCCCATTCCCACTGGCGCCCGTGGTCACCGGAACCAAGGGTGCCTGCCGTCCGGGATGATCAACGGGTCTGCCCGGTGCAGGTGCCAGGCCAGCTGGCCTGGCCGGCCCCGCCCCGGACACTGACCGTGGAGCACGCACACCGGATCGCGGACCGCGCTTTCGTGGAACTGCCGGCTCTCTCTGCGGCGATCACGCAGATGGCGTCCGAGCGGGAGCTGAGCGATGCGTGGGAAAGGCTCGCTCTTCACATGGTCCGTCGCGCGCTCGCCGGCCGGGAACCGGGCCAGACCCTGGTGCGCGAGCAGGATATCGCGCAACTCCCGCAACTGCGCGGGCCGGTGGTTGAGCTGTTGCGCCGCACGCGGCTCCTGAGCCGGCGCCCCAACAGCTGGCATCTCGCCCTCCACCCCCACCAGCCTCCCGTCAGCTGTGAGCACTGCCTGTCCTGGTCCGGCACCACGTCGAGACTGTGCTCAGCCTGCAAGAACTGGCGGAAGTTCAACGAGCGGGGTGAGTGCCGGCGCTGCCACCGCATCCTCCCGCTGTCCCTGGGACGCTGTCGGCGCTGCCGCGTCGTCCAGTTGGAGCAGTCCCTGGCCGGCGCACCTGTTCCGGACCAGCTCTGGTTCGGCGGCGAGATCGACATCTACACGAACAAGATCGGCCGCGACCTCAACATTGCACGCCGCCACCAGGCCCAGCAGGCCAGGGCGGCCCGCCGCTACTGGCCCGAGCACCTGGTCGATCCCGCCCAGCTTGGACTCTTCCCCGTTCCGGCACGGGACTGGAAGAAGCTCCAGGACCCCGGGCTGCTGAAGATCAGCCCCGCGGCACAGGCGATCGTCGACGAACTCGACCAGCTCGCCCGAGCCCAGTCGTGGACCTCCGCGACCCGCAAGAAGAGCCTTCGCACCCTGCGCGTGCTGCTGGGCTGGCTCGGAACCCAGACCCCGATCCTCGAACGCGACGTTTACGCGGTCGGACGCATGACTCCGTACTACAACGCCGTCCATGTCGCCGGGTTCCTCCAGACCACGGGCCTTCTGGCCCTGGACTCACAAGCGATCGGAGCCGACGAAGCATCCGTTCATCGCTGGACGGCGCAGGCGCCGCCGCAGTTCCAGGCAGACCTCCAGGCCTGGGTGGCGGTGCTCCGGGGCAACGGCAAACGGCCCTCCCCGCCCATGCCCTGGAACACGGTCCGCGGCTACATGCTCAACGTCGTGGCCGTCCTGGACACCTGGAACCACTTCGCCTCGCTCAACGAAGTCACCGAGAAGGAGGCGAAGACAGCAGCCGTCAACTACTCCTACTTCACAGGGCTGCGGTCGCTCTTCAGAGCCTTGCGGCGCGAGCGCCGAATCTTCCGAGACCCAGCGCGGAACGTGCACCTCAAGGCACCCGTCAGAGTCCCCCGCGCTATCCCTTCGGACCGGCTCAGGGGGCTCCTGGACCATGTTCCTGGCACCAAGGACAAACTCGCCCTCGTCCTGATCGCCGTCTATGCCATCCGCCCCAAGCAGGTCGCAGAAATCCGCATCGACGAACTCAACCGATCGACCGGACGCCTGCGGATCCGCAGACCCCACAGGGCCGACCACGAGGTCTGCCTGGACGAGTTCGCTCTCCGGCTCGTCAAGGACTGGCTGGTCGAACGTCACCACCGGTGGCCGCACAGCACCAACCCCTACCTGTTCGTCAGCCCCATCACGGCCATGCACGTCGACCGGCCCGCGGTCACCGCCTCCAACTTCCAGACCTTGCGGGACCGGATCGGGATCAATCCCACACAACTTCGACAGGACCGATTCCTCGACGAGGCCCGCGAGACCGCGGACCCGATCCGGCTGATGCGCCTGTTCGGAATCACCTCCCACACCGCGATCTACTACGTCCGCGCCGCCCATCCCGAGCGCTTCACCATCGATCCCACGCAGGCCTAGCGGACGCTGGACGAGATCCATCCTTCGTTGTCACGGTGGCGGTCCAGCCCCACGGCCTCGAACTCGTCCTCACCCAGGCTCCTTCGCGCGCCCAGCCGCCCCAGGGCCTGGGAAATCGGGCTGACTGTTCGGGAGAACCACTTCTTCGCTGGGACATCCAGCGGCCCCAGCACCAGTGCCCCGTCAGCCCAGACGGCGGCTCGTTGCTCGCCGACGCCACCGAAGTACTCGGCCTCCACATAGGCAACCGGCCCTGAGACCGACCACTGAGCGAGCAGTCGATCGAAGCCACCCGGCAGCCGCCAAAACCCAAGATCCCCTGAGGAGCTGCCGTCCGTGACGCCGTCGAAGACCTCATCCGTCATCGGCATCAGCGACAGGCCCTGCCGAAGGGGCGCCACTCGGGCTCCCAGAACGTCCCGTGCCGCGGCACTCAGCAGCTCGTCCCCTGCGATCACCGCCTGCAATACGTAACCCACCCCAGCCCCCTCCCCAACCGATTGGAGCCTCATCTTGCCCGACGCGTCGCGCACGAACCCGAGGGCCTCTCACTACAGAACCCACGACCCGCCAGCGATTTCCTGCCACGACTACCACCAGATTCTGCGAACCCGCTGGTTTCGTGCCGGCGCCCCGGGCGGGCGCCGGCACGGTTCCTGACCGGTTGTCAGTGGCGGGTGCCACGATCGGCCCATGAGCTTCTTCGAAGGGCTGATCGTGCCGGACCCGCCACGGGCGGCCGAACCGGAGGAATGGCACCTCGGTGCCTACGAACCACCGGCGGTCGAGGGCCATCCGCCCTCGGACTGGTTCGTCCCGGCCCGGATCCCGCAGACCGTGGTGGTGGGGTCCGGGCCCGACACCCGGATCGTGCTGACCGGCTGGGAGGTGTGGCCCCGGTCGCTGGTGATCGGGGTCGAGGTGTTCCGGCGCCGCGTCGCCCGGGACGGCCTCCGCGGGCCGGGCCACCCCCGGCCCGGCGCCGACGGGCTGCGCTTCGGCCTGCTGCTGGCGGACGGGCGCCGCGTCACCACCCTGGACGGGGCGGCCTGGCCGGCGCCCCCGCCCACGGACGCGGGGCCCAGACCCGTCCTCACCGCGCTCGGCGGTTCCGGCGGCACCTTCCACCAGCGGGTGGACCTGCACCTGTCGCAACTGCCGCCGGACGGCGAGCTGCTCCTGGTGACCGAATGGCCCGCCGAGGGCGTCCCCGAGACGCGGACCGTCTTCGACGCCACGAGGCTGCGGGCCGCGGCCGCCGGGGTGGTCGAGGTCTGGCCCGGACGCCAGCCGCAGGCCGCCGTGCGGGACGGGGAGCACCCGGGGTCCCTCGGCGCCGAAGCCGCCCCCTCCTGTTCCCGGGCTCCATCGGACCCCCAGCCCAAGCCCCACCCCACCGCTCTCCGGCCCGCGCCCATCGCCGGCCGTGCCGACTGGCAGGGGATGGGGTACGACGGCTGGGGTGACCCGGAGCTGATCCGCTCCCGGCTCGCCGCCGGGGCGGACCCGCAGGACCCCGTGGAGAGGCCGCTGCACCGGGTGGCCGGGCGGGGCGCCGAGGAGTCGGTCACCGAACTGGCCCGCCTGGCCGGGGACGTCGACGCGCTCGACGAGGAGGGCAGGACGCCGCTCTGGGAGGCGGTGGCCCGCGGCCGGGCCGACAACGCCGCGGCACTGCTGGCGGCCGGGGCCGACGCCTGGACGCCCCGCGTCGCGGGCCGCTCGCCCGGGAGCCTCGCGCTCACCACCGAGCTGGCCCCGCTCTTCGCGGACCTGCCGGGTGCGGTGCGCCCGGACCCCGAGCGGGTGGCGGCGCAGCGGGCGGCCGACGAGCAGGCCCGGGTGTTCCGGGGCGTGCACACCGAGGGGCTCGCGGTCGCCTTCGTCGCCGGGGTGGACGAGGAGGAGGTGATCCGCCGGCTGGGGGCCGACCCGGCCCGCGTCCCGGTCCTGGACCTGGACGCGGAGCCCGGACCGTACGGGACGGGCCCCGACGGCTTCGACCCGTACGGCCCGCAGGCCGGGTGGTTCCTCGGGGTGAGCGGGGTGCCGGACGGCTGCCTCCTGACGCATCCGGGCGGGCACCTGGCGGCCTCGCCCGCCGTCCTGGCCGCGGTGTCGCCGGGCGGACGCGCGTACGGGGTCTACTTCAACCCGAAGGGCGGCACGTTCGGGTCCCTGTCCGTGGACGGCGGCGCCGTGCACCACGAGGAGATCGGCCTCATTGCCCGGGCGGACTCGCCGGAGGAGTTCTGGCTGCACCGCTTCTGGCAGTGGGGCCCGTACGGGGACATGTACGGGACGGGCTCCCTCGCCTACGCCTGCGACCGCGCGGGCCTGCCCATCACCGACCCGGGCCCCCTGCTCGGCCCGCCGCGCCGTTGGGTGGAACTCCCCACGGACAGCCCGTTGCGCGACTGAGCCCACGTCCGCCGAGGGGTGCCCGCGCGGGGCAACTCCCGACCCGGTCCGCACTGCACCGGGGAACCCCGGCCGACAGGGGGACTGTCGGCCGGGGCGGCGTTCGATGACTCAGCCCTCCGGCGAGAAGCACGCGCCGCACTCGACGTTCCGAGGCGCGGCCGTTTCGAGATCCACCATCAGAGTCACCCCGGATCCATGCGGGCAAACGCGGCGTGGACGCCCTCCGGGACGTCTCACAACCTGGTGCGAACCCCAGGTGGCCACTACTTCACGGAACCGAGGATCGACCCACACGCGGGGCCCTTGGGAACCTTCACTCACCGCAACTCCTTCCTTCCGGAACGTAGGCGACTGTAGTGGGATCGGGCCACGCGGGTCAGGCCGCGGGCGGGGCGGCGCAGGCGGATCCACCCTCCGTGCACTCGCTGTGCATGCAGTCCCCGGCGTGGATCTCCGTGTCGGCCAGGAGCCCCCACAGGTACGCGTCCGGCTCGTAGCCGGCCTCCCTGATCGCGTCCATCGTGTGGGTCGGCGTGTCGGCGTCGCGCCGCAACGTGTCCGGGCCCTCCGGGCGGTGGTCGACGAAGCGGCCGCCCGCCGTGCCCAGCTCCCGGTACATGGCCGTGTGGAGGATGAGGGCGTGCCATCCGAGGTCGACCAGCTTGGACGGTCGCAGGTGCCGTCCCGTGGCCCGGGTCGCGGCGGCCACGAACTTCAGAGCCTCCTCGACGATGTGGACGGCGAGTGCCTCCTCGACGCCGTCGTTGTCGCGCTGTACGAGGTGGACACCACCCGGGCGAACGCTTCCTCAGAGAGGAGGTGGTGGGCGAACGGCTTCAGGGCGGTGGGCGTGGTCATGCTGCTGTCCTTTCGGTTGGACGGGATGCGGGTGTGTGACCGGCCGCGGGCGCCAAGGGTGTGGGGCTCGTGGCGCCCGCGGCCGGGATCAGCGGGTACCGACGACGATGACGGCCAGGGCGCCGAGCAGGATCACGACGTACAGCAGTTGCCGCAGGCGCTCGGTCACCGAACCCGGCTCGACTGTTGATCGACAGCCGCGAGCATGTTCCGCAGGATGCGGGCCAGGACACGCGCGTGGTTCCAGGCCGCGTGGTCACCCCGCCCCGTCGGGCCGGCGTCGACGAAGTACGACCACTCGGTGAGGGCCGCGTGGGCGCGCTCCGTCCGCCGGCCGTGTGGGGTGGCGGAGACCAGGGCGTGCAGGGCCTGCCCGCTCGCGACCAAGTCGGCGGTGAGACGGGCGACGCCCTCGGCGCCCGGCCGTTGCGAGTAGGGGGCCAGTGCCTGCCCGATGAGCTTCTCGATCTGTGCTTCGCCGGAATTCATGGGGTGCTCCCTACCGTCATCAGCGGGTGGTGAGAGACACCATGCACCCGTAGAAGTCCCATTACGAGGACCTTGGAGCGGCCTTTTGTGGTCCTCTGATAGGGCTTTGGGGTCCCTTTTCCGTGAACTCTGGCAGTCAAGAGGGCTCCCTGAGACAGTAGGTCAGGACACCTACGTACTATGGGAGTTGGAATGAGCCGACCTACCGGAAACGCCCGGTTCAAAGCAGCCCGCCAAGCCGCCGGCTACCGGACCCAGCAGGAACTCGTGGATGCCCTCGCGGCCCGCGGATTCCACATCGGACTACGGCAGGCTCGCCGCTACGAGGGTGCGAATCCGCCCCTTCCGAACCCAGAAGTACGGCAAGCCCTCGTCGACCTACTCGGCCTGCCCCTCGACGAACTCGGCTTCAACGTGCCTCCCGGCACCGGGCCTCAGGTCACCGCCAGCCTCATCGCGCCCGCGAACCGAGGCCCACTCCGTACGTCCAGCGCACCACAGCCCGCCACCGCCGGGGTCGACTTCCTCGCGGTCACCCGCGCTCATCGCCGGCTGTACTGGACCGTCGCCCCGGCGATGCTGCACCCGGCCGCCGCCGCGCACGCCACCCTCGGCGGACAACTCCTCGACGCGACCACAGGCCGTACCCGACAGACCCTTGCCGCCGCCCTCGCGGAGAGCTGGCTTCTGGCGGGCCGCATCGAGTTCTTCGACCTTCGCGAACCCGATCGTGCCGGCGACACCTGGGTTCGTGCACTCCAGGCGGCCGGAGAGGCCGACGATGCGCTGCTCGGTGCTGCGATCCTCGCCCACATGGCCTTCATTCCCGGGTGGGCTGGGCAGCGCACCGCGGCGACGGAGCGCATGACCGCAGCCCGCACCTACGCGCGCCGCGGGCAGGCCAACGGCCACGTCATCGCCTGGCTCGACGCCGTAGAGGCCGAGTGCGCCACCCGCTGCGGAGACACGCGGGCCGCCCTCAACCTCATCGCGCACGGCGAGACCGTCGTCGAGGACACTGCCGGCCAGCCGACCCCCGAGTGGATGGACTGGTTCAGTTCGATCCGGCTCGCCGCCTTCAAGGGCAACGTCCAACTGACCGCCGGACACCTGCCGCAAGCCCGCGAGACGCTGCTGCACGTGCTCGACGAGCTTCCCGGGGACGCTGACAAGCAGCGCACGGTCATCCTCGGCGACCTCGGCGCGGTCGAGGCTGCTGCCAGGAATCCGGAGGAGGCGGCGCAGTACGCCCTTCGCGCGCTGGAACTGCTGGAGGCACACTGGTATGCCACCGGACTGGAGCGGGTCCGCGAGGTGCGGCGCGCGCTCGGCCCGTGGGAGCACGAGCAGTACGTCCGCGACCTCGATGACCGGCTGTACGGCTGGGGTGCGGTGGTCAGCGCTCTCGCGTGTTGAACTCGGCGATCCGGGGCGACAGTTCGGCGAGACTCTCGATGCGGAAGGTCGGCAGCTCGCGGGCCTCGACGCTGTCCCACTGGATCGTGGCCCACGGGCCCCGCCGGACGAGCGCGGTGTGCATTCCCGCGGCGGCGCCGGGGCGCAGGTCGTTGTCGACCCGGTCACCGACGTAGAGGATCTCCGACGGCTCGGCCGGGACGACGGCGGCGACGCGCTCGAAGAACTCGGGGTCCGGCTTCGAGGCGCCCCAGTCATCCGAGGTGCCGATCAGGTCCACGTCCTTCGTGAACAGCTCGCGCAGCAGCCCGCCGGCGCGAACCGTCTGGTTCCCTGCGATGGCGAGCCACAGGCCGTCCGCACGGAGCCGGGCGAGGGTGGGCCGCACGTCGGGGTAGAGGTCGTCCTCGCCGAACCACTCGGGCTTGCCGGCGGCGGCCCGCGCTTCGCGCTGCTCGGTGAGGTCGAATCCCGGCCGGAACTCCTGGAACACATCCCGGTAGTCGCGTCCCTGGGCGATGACCGCCCCGAACACGGCCGCGAACGTGTGCCTCGGGACGCCGAGCCAGTCCGCCCAGGTGCCGTACTCCCGGGTCTCGTCCACCAGGCACTCACCGACGTCGAAGACCACAGCGCGAATCGTCATGCGGGCCAGCCTAGTGACGGCCCCGGACGCTCGACAGAGCCCCCTCCCGCCCGGAGGCGCGAGGGGGCTTCGGGGTCAGGAGCCGATGAGCGGGTAGTGGTCCGAGAGGTTGCTGTAGGTGTAGGAGGTGCCCCAGCTGGAGACCGTCCAGGGGGCCGACTGCTCCTTGACCACGTTGTTGTTCCAGTTCGCCGGGCGGGCGTTGCCCTTGCGGTACAGGACGTAGTCCAGGTCCTCGCGGGGGTCCGTCGGGTAGCGGTAGTTCGCGATCGAGTTGAGCGCCGTGTCGAAGGAGTACGGGTGACCCGTGCGGCTGTCGGCGCCGGCCAGGTCGGCGTTGGCGAGCATGCTCGCGTACTCGGGGCTGCGCGAGTCGACGTTCATGTCGCCGGTCACTATCACCTGCTCGGCCGCCGGGATGTTCTTGGCGTCCAGGAAGGCGTCGATCGCCCGGAACTGCCGGGCGCGCATCTCCGCCGCCTCGCCCGCGCCGCAGCCCGGGTCGGTGGACTGGGCGTGGGTGCCGACCACGTGCACCCTGGTGCCGTTGACGTCCAGCACCACGTAGGCGAAGCCCTTGTTGGACCACCAGTCGGCGCCGCAGGCGTCCTTGTAGACCACCTGCTCCTTGCGGACGATCGGCCACTTGCTCAGGACCGTGACGCCGCCGTCCTCCGGGGTGGTGGAGGAGTAGGAGCCGCCCGTCGCGTCCCAGCCGCTCTTGCTGCGGCCCACGACGGGGGTCTGGTACGGGTACTGCGCGGCCGCGTCCGCCTTCAGGGCGTCCGAGGCGCCGTTGTCGAAGGCCTCCTGGAGGACCACCACGTCGTGCCCCTGGAAGAAGGAGGCCTTGGGGATCTCCGAAGCCCGGTGGTCCTGGCCCCAGTTCGGGTACAGGTTCTTGCTCATCAGGAACGTGTTGTACGTCAGGACGCTGAGCCGGGGGGTCGCGCCGGTCTCGGCGGCGGTGGCCGCGGGGGCGGTGGTGAGGGCCAGCGTGCCGGCGGCGATCGCCGCGACGGCCGTGGCGGCGGCCCGGGTGCGGCGGTGCGAGGTGTGCAGCATGAAGGTCTCCGTCATTCCTGCGGGGGAAGATCGACGCCGTCATCCAAGCAGCCGCGGTTACTTCGGGGTAACACCTGCGACAAGACTTTCTGTCCGGGCCACGACAACGTGGGGCCGGGTGCGGGCGGGCGGGCCGCCGGCCCCGCGGCGGCGATACTGGAGGAAGAACCACGCACGAATGCCGGGGGAACACGGATGACCACACACGCCAGGGAAACGGCCGCGGGCCCTCGGAGCGACCCCGAGCCGCCCCCGCCCGGCGGGGTGCTGTGGACCACCGCCGGGGACATCCGGTCCCTGCTGACCCTGCCCGCCGCCTTCACCCTCCAGGTCGCCCACCCGGCCGTCGGCGCCGGCGTCGACCAGTACTCCGTCTTCCGCACCGACCCCTGGGGACGCGGCGAGCGCTCCCTGCGCTCCGTCCAGCTGTGGGTGTACGGCGGGGACGAGGCCGCCGCGGAGGGCCGCCGGGTGCGCCGGCTGCACAAGGAGATCCGGGGCACCGACACCCGGGGGCGCCGCTACCACTCCCTCGACCCGGCCTGCTACGCCTGGGTGCACGCCACCGGCTTCCCCGTGGCCCTGCACTCCGGCCGGTACCTCTTCCGCCGCATCACCCCCGCCCAGGAGCGCCTGCTCTACCGCGAGTGGCTCCAGGTGGGCCGGATCCTCGGGCTCCGCGACCGGGACATGCCCCAGACGGTCGAGGAGTTCTGGCCGTACTACCGGCGGATGCTGGCCGAGGAGATCGAGCCCACCAAAGTGGCCCGCGAACTGCTCGCCACCGACACCGACCTGCCCCGCCCCGAGGTCGCCTCCCCGGCCCTGCGGCTGCTGCTGCGGGTCACCTGGCCGCTGCTGCGCACCGCGTACCTGCGTTTCCGGGCCTTCGTCACCGTCGGGTACATGCCGCCCGACGCGCGGGCCGTCCTCGGCCTGGAGTGGACCCCCGCCCAGGAGCGCGCGCTGCGGCGGATGAGCACGGCCCTGCGGATCCTCGTACCGTTGCTGCCCGAGCGGCTGCGCTACCTGCCGCTGGCCCGCACCGCCCGCGCACGACGGCGCGCCGGCACCCGCTGAGGGGCACCGGCGCGCTCGTCCGCGGGCCGGATCAGTGCTCGTGGAGGTTGTTCGTCGCGGCGATCTTCTTCCAGGACTTCGGCTCCGCGGCGGGCTTGGCCGGGGCCTGGGTACGGGCGCCCGCACCCTTGGCTGCCGCGGTCGGCGGGGCGAAGGCGGGCTTGCCCGGGGTGTACAGCCAGGTCTCGAAGAGCTGGGCGAGCGGCTTGCCCGAGATCTTCTCCGCGTACCGGACGAAGTCCCCGACCTTGGCGTTCCCGTAGGCGCGCTCGGTCGGCCAGCCCTTGAGGATCTGGAAGAACTTCTCGTCGCCGATCTCGTTGCGCAGCGCCTGGATCGCGATGGCACCACGGTCGTACACGGCCCCGTGGAACTGGTTCTCCGCACCCGGGTCACCCGGCTTGACCTGCCAGAACGGGTCCTCGGCCGGACGGGAGGCGTACGTCCAGTCGGCGAGCTCCTGCGCGGTGCCCTCGCCCTCCTTCTCCGACCACAGCCACTGGCTGTAGCGGGCGAAGCCCTCGTTGACCCAGATGTCCTTCCAGTTGTCGACCGACACGCTGTCGCCGTACCACTGGTGGGCCAGCTCGTGCACGACCACCGAGACGTTCGCCCCGTTGGCGAACTGGCGCGGGCTGTAGAACGGCCGCGTCTGCGTCTCCAGCGCGAAACCGGAGGGCACGTTCGGGACGTAGCCGCCGAGCGCGTTGAACGGGTACGGGCCGAAGACCCCCTCCAGCCACTCCGCGACCTCGGTGGTCCGCTCCACGCTCGCGCGCGCCGCGCCCGCGTTGTCGCCGAGGTCCTTGCTGTACGCGTTCAGGACGGGCAGGCCGCTCGCGGTCTTGTCGGTGGTGATGTCGAACTTGCCGACCGCGAGGGTGGCCAGGTAGGTGGCCTGCGGCTTGTTGGAACGCCAGTTGTACCGGGTCCAGCCCAGCCGGGAGCTCTGCGACTGGAGCACGCCGTTGCTGATGGCCTGGGTGCCGTCCGGGACGTTGACCGAGACGTCGAAGGTGGCCTTGTCCAGCGGGTGGTCGTTGCTCGGGAACCACCAGGCCGCCGAGTCGGGCTCCTGCGCGGCGATGCCGCCGTCCGGGGTGCGCTGCCAGGCGGACCAGCCGTCGACCTTGTACTCCGAGGGCTTGCCGGAGTACTTGACGACGACGGAGGCCTCCTTCCCCTTCTGCAGCGGCTGGGCCGGGGTGACCTCCAGCTCCTGGGTCCCGGAGGTGGCGAACTTCGCCTTGACGCCGTTGACTCGGATCTCGCTGACCTTGAGGCCGAAGTCCAGGTTGAAGCGGGACAGGTCCTGCTTGGCGGTGGCCAGGAGGGTGGCCGTGCCCTCCAGGAGATCGGTCTTCGGCTGGTACTGCAGGCGCAGGTCGTAGTGGGAGACGTCGTACCCGCCGTTCCCGCTGGCCGGGTAGTACGAGTCGCCGATACCCGGGGCACCCGGACCGGCACTGGCCGCCGACGCCGGGATCACCAGCAGCAGGGAGGCGGCGAGCACGCTCGGGGCGATGACTTTGCGGTGCACGAAGAGCTCCAAGGGGTAGGGGAGGCAGATCGGTTCGGGTCTGGTCGTCCGACCGTATTCACCCCTGGCCGCTCAGGTCATGTCCATGGCCCCTGGTGTCACACGATCGCCATCCGGCCGCAAGGAAGCCGTGGCCGATGGCCCGGCCGGACGGGCACCGGTACATCGAAATCCGGACACGGTGGGGGCTCCGCCACACGGATGGCGGGAGCTCGTCGAACGGTCCGGCGCCGCCCCGGTGCGGTCTGGTACGGGGGCACGCGCACCAGGCCGCCCCGGCCGGCGGAGGCGGCCGGGGGTGTGCCCGGGGGCGACTTCCGGTCGGCCGACCGCTCCTGTCGTACCGTCACCGGCCGGGAACACATTGGCCGAATTTCGGCAGTCGACCCCGGTCGAGGGCGAACCGGTTGCCGCGCGCTCACGGCACGGCACGGCACGGCAGGGCTCGGCGGGCTCGGCGTCGGGTAGCCCCCGCCGACCGCCCCGGTGCTGCCGTGCATCCCGTCGGCGCGGGGGCCCGGGGGCACCCCGCGCCCCGGTGGGCGGGGGCCGGGGGGTACCCCGCATACTGAGCAGTCGGTAACCTGCGGCGCATGACGCTTCCTCCGCACGCCGCCCGGCACTGCTGGCACGCCGCGATCAACCCCCTGCACGCCACGATCTACTTCTCGCCCGACCTCACCACCGAGTTCGCGGCCCTCGGCGTCACCCACCGGGTCGCCGTCAACCTCGCCAGCCGCTCCGCCGCCCTGGGCGCCGTCGGACCCGGAGCGGTGACCGCGACCTTCTACAACTACCGCCACGACTACGTCACCGCGCACCTCCCCGCGGTCTGGGACACCATCACCCCGGAGCAGGCCCTCGCCGCCCGGCTGCGCGCCGCCGACACCACCCTGCGCCGCCTCCTCGGCCCCGAGGCCATCGCCTCCCCCGAACTCGCCGAAGCCGCCGACCTCGCGATGCGCGCCACGGAGGGCTGCATCCGCTCCGGCCGCACCCTCTACGCCGCCCACGCCGACCTCCCCGTCCCCGAGGAGCCGCACCTGCGCCTGTGGCACGCCACCACCCTGCTGCGCGAGCACCGGGGCGACGGTCACGTGGCCGCGCTGCTCCTCACCGGCCTCGACCCCGTGGAGGCCCTGGTCAGCCACGCCGCGACCGGCCGCGGCATGACCCCGAAGTGGGACAAGGCCATCCGGGGCTGGGAGCAGGACGACCTCGACGCCGCGGCCGCCCGGCTGCGCGCCCGCGGGGTCCTCGACGCCGACGGCGAGCTCACCGACGAGGGCACCGCCCTGCGCGAGCGGCTGGAGGCCGAGACCGACCGCCTCGACGCGGCCCCGTACGAGCACCTCGGCGCGGACGGCCTCGCCCGGCTCCACGAACTGGGCGGCGGATTCGTCCGCCGGGCCGTCGGCGCGGGCGCCTTCCCGCGCGACCTCACCGGAAAGGCCTGAGGGGCTCCCGCCGTCCGTCACCGCCACCTGCCACAATTGGCAGCCTTCCACGCAAACGAAGGCAGGCGGGACCGCACAGTGACGATGTCCATCGAAGGCAGGATCGCCGAGGAGCTCGGCGTACGGGAACGGCAGGTCAAGGCCGCCGTCGAGCTGCTCGACGGCGGCTCCACCGTGCCCTTCATCGCTCGCTACCGCAAGGAAGCGACCGAGATGCTCGACGACGCCCAGCTGCGCACCCTGGAGGAGCGGCTGCGCTACCTGCGCGAACTGGAGGACCGCCGCACGGCGATCCTCGACTCCGTGCGCGAGCAGGGCAAGCTCGACGCCGAACTGGAGGCCCGGATCCACGCGGCCGACACCAAGGCCCGGCTGGAGGACATCTACCTGCCCTTCAAGCCCAAGCGCCGCACCAAGGCCCAGATCGCCCGCGAGGCCGGCCTGGAGCCGCTGGCCGAGGGCCTGCTGGCGGACCCCTCCGTCGAACCGGCGGTGGCCGCCGCGGCGTTCGTCGACGCCGACAGGGGCGTCGCCGACGCGGCGGCCGCCCTGGAGGGCGCCCGCGCCGTCCTCACCGAGAAGTTCGCAGAGGACGCCGACCTGATCGGCGACCTGCGCGAGCGCATGTGGACCCGCGGCCGGCTCGCCGCGAAGGTCCGCGACGGCCAGGAGGAGGCCGGCGCGAAGTTCGCCGACTACTTCGACTTCGCCGAGCCCTTCACCGCCCTCCCCTCCCACCGGGTCCTCGCCATGCTCCGCGGCGAGAAGGAGGACGTGCTCACCCTCGACCTGGAGCCCGAGCCGCCGGCCGACACCCCCGGCCCGTCCACGTACGAGGGCCTGATCGCCCGCCGCTTCGGCGTCGCCGACCGCGACCGCCCCGGCGACAAGTGGCTGGCCGACACCGTCCGCTGGGCCTGGCGCACCAAGATCCAGGTCCACCTGGGCATCGACCTGCGCACGCGGCTGCGCGCCGCCGCCGAGGACGAGGCCGTACGGGTCTTCGCCGCCAACCTGCGCGACCTGCTGCTCGCCGCACCGGCCGGGACCCGCGCCACCCTCGGCCTGGACCCGGGCTTCCGCACCGGCGTCAAGGTGGCCGTCGTCGACGCGACCGGCAAGGTCGTGGCCACGGACGTGATCCACCCGCACGTTCCCGCCAACAAGTGGGACGCCTCCCTCGCCACCCTGGCCCGCCTCGCGAAGGAGCACGCGGTCGAGCTGGTCGCCATCGGCAACGGCACGGCCTCCCGCGAGACCGACAAGCTGGCCGGGGACCTCATCGCCCGTCACCCGGAGCTGGGGCTCACCAAGGTGATGGTCTCCGAGGCGGGCGCCTCCGTGTACTCCGCCTCCGCCTTCGCCTCGCAGGAACTCCCCGGCATGGACGTGTCGTTGCGCGGTGCGGTGTCCATCGCCCGCCGCCTCCAGGACCCGCTCGCCGAACTGGTCAAGATCGACCCGAAGTCGATCGGAGTGGGCCAGTACCAGCACGACCTGTCCGAGATGAAGCTGTCCCGCTCCCTCGACGCGGTCGTCGAGGACTGCGTGAACGGCGTCGGCGTGGACGTGAACACCGCCTCCGCGCCGCTGCTCTCCCGCGTGTCGGGCATCAGCGGCACCCTCGCCGAGAACATCGTGGCCCACCGCGACGCCAACGGCCCCTTCCGCAGCCGCCGGGGCCTCAAGGACGTGGCCCGCCTGGGCCCGAAGGCGTACGAGCAGTGCGCGGGCTTCCTGCGCATCCGTGACGGGGACGACCCGCTGGACTCCTCCAGCGTGCACCCCGAGGCCTACCCCGTGGTCCGGGCGATGGGCAAGACGGCGGGCGCCGAGGTGGCCGCCCTGATCGGCAACTCCACCGTCCTGCGGTCCCTGCGGCCGGAGCAGTTCGTCACGGAGGCCTTCGGCCTGCCGACCATCGGCGACATCCTGCGCGAGCTGGAGAAGCCGGGCCGCGACCCGCGCCCCGCCTTCAAGACGGCCACCTTCAAGGAGGGCGTGGAGAAGATCGGCGACCTGGCTCCCGGGATGATCCTGGAAGGGGTGGTCACCAATGTGGCCGCCTTCGGCGCCTTCATCGACATCGGCGTCCACCAGGACGGGCTGGCGCACGTGTCGGCCCTGTCGAAGACCTTCGTCAAGGACCCGCGGGACGTCGTGAAGCCGGGCGACATCGTCCGGGTCAAGGTCATGGACGTGGACATCCCCCGCAAGCGGATCTCGCTCACGCTGCGGCTGGAGGACGAGGCCGAGCGGACGGCGGGCACCCCCCGCCCCCGTGAGGAACGCCAGGAGCGCCGCGGCGGTGGCCGGCCCCCGCAGCAGCGCGGCCAGGGCCAGAGCCAGCGGCAGGGCGAGGGCCAGGGACAGAAGCAGGGCCTGGGCCAGGGCCAGCGGCAGGGCGAGGGCCAGGGCCGGCGCGGCCAGAGCGGCCAGGGAAGCCGGCCGCAGGGCGGCCAGGGCGGCGGTCAGCGTTCCGGCGCGCCCGCCCCCGCCAACAGCGCCATGGCCGACGCCCTGCGCCGCGCCGGTCTCACCGGCCCGGACGACCGTCGGGGGCGCTCGTAGGACCGCGATCGGAAGGAATGGCTCCGGCAGACCGGCAAGAGTGGCCGGATAGGTACCTCACCGGGGAACGCGCCTTGCCAATCCCCGTAGTTGATCTGTAGGCATGGTGGAACGCCCGTTCGTCACCCGCGGACGGGCTTCCGCATTTCCGGCCTCGGGAACCGCCCTCCCGAGGCCGCCTCAAGGCACAGGACGCCATGTCGATGCCCACCCCCCACGCCTATCGACGCTGCCCGAGAAAGGGTCCGAAGAGGGAACACATGCCGCACCGGAACCCCAGCCTGCGCAAACGGTGCGAGACGATTCTCGGTCACATGGACCTGACGCGCCCGTTCTCCCTGGACACCCTGTGCGCACGCATCGCCGAACAGCGCGGCCGCCCGATCCGGCTGCACCCGCTGCCCCCGGAGGCCGCCGAATCCGGCGTCTGCGGACTGTGGGTGGGAACCGAGACCGTGGACTACGTCTTCTACGAGGCGCACACCACCCCCCTGCACCGGGAGCACATCGTGCTCCACGAGCTCGGCCACATCCTCTTCGGCCACCACTCCCTGGAAGGCCGGGAGACCGACGGCCGGGCCCCCGTGGTCCTCGGCCGCACCAACTACACCACCCGCCAGGAGCAGGAGGCGGAGATGCTCGCGAGCATGATCCGCATCCGCACCGCGGGCGCCGGCCACCCGCGCACGACCCCCGCACCCCGGGGAGCCCTCGCCCGCCTGGAATCCGCCATGGGGTACGAGCGGGGCCCGCGCGATGGCAGCTGACCTCGCCGCCCTCGGCGACTGGCTCGCCGTCCCCAGCGTGGTGTGCCTGTGGGCCGCCGTCCTGCTGCGCGCCCCCGGCGCCCTGCGCTCCCCGCAGCAGCGCGGACTGTGGTTCGCGGTCGCCACCGCGGCCGCCGCGATGACCCTGAACCTGCCCGCCGTCGTCACCTACGCCACGAGCCGGGAACCCGGCTACGCACACGCCGTCGGCCTCGTCCGCAACCTCATCGGCGTGCTGTCGGCGGGCACCGTGCTCTACTTCGTCGCCGCCGCCACCCGCGGCCGCAGGCTCCAGCTCGCCGCCTGGGCCGGCACCGCCCTCTGGCTGGGCGTCCTCGTGGCCCTGGACGGCGCCGCGCCCGGCCACGGCACGCACACCATCCCGCCCGCCGGACCGCCCGTGCCCTCGCTCGCGTACTGGCTCGTCATGATCTCCGCCCACCTCATCGCCAACACCGTCTGCGTGTACGTCTGCTGGCGCTACGGCCGGCGCGCCGAGAGCCGGGGCCTGGCGGCCGGGCTGCGGCTGTTCGGGCTGGGCACCGCACTGGCCGGCCTGTTCTGGTTCGCGTACCTGCTCAAGGCCCTGTTCGGCAGCACCTGGGCGATGCCCGCCCTGCCGCTGATGATGAACCTGCACGGCCTGCTGCGCGCCGCCGCGATCGTGGTGCCCACCCTGTTCACGCTGCGCCGCACCACCGCCGACACCGTCATCGCCTGGCGGCTGTGGCCCCTGTGGCGGGAGCTGGTCCAGGCCGTCCCGCACGTCGTCCTCTCCGAGCCCCGGACCGGCCGGGTCCTGGAGCTGCTCTGGCCGCCCGTACCGCGCAACCTGCTGGTCTACCGCAAGGTCATCGAGACCCGCGACGCGATCCTGATCCTCGGGGAGTACGTGCCCCCGGGCCTGCCGGAACGGGCCCGCCGCCACGTCGCCGGGAGCCTGGTCCCCGAACAGCGGCTCACGGCCGCCGCGCTGGCCTGCGTACTGAAGGAGGCGCGACGGGCGAAGCTCGCCGGTGGCTCCGGACAGCCCGGCCGGGCCACGGCCCTGGAACTCCCGGCCGCGATGCAGACCTTCGAGGAGGGCGGCGGACTGGAGGACGAGGCCAGGTTCCTGGTCGACGTCGCCCGCGCCTACGCCTCCCCCGAGACCACCGCCTTCACCACCGATCCGCACAGGAAGTGACGCACCCTTGAGCACCACCGTTCTGATCACCGGAGCCAGCGCCGGCCTGGGCGCGGCCTTCGCGCGCGGCTTCGCCGCCAAGGGCTGCGACCTCGTCCTCGTCGCCCGCGACAAGGCCCGCCTGGAATCCGTGGCCGACGGCCTGCGCCGGGAGTTCGGGGCCGCCTGCGAGGTGCTGCCCGCCGACCTGCTGGACCCGGAGCAGTGCGCCACCGTCGAGGGACGGCTCGCCGATCCGGCCCGGCCCGTGGACATGCTGGTCAACAACGCCGGCTTCGGACTGCCCGCGCCCTTCCCGTACAACCCGGTCGAGGACGAGGAACGGATGCTGGACCTGCTGGTCAAGGTCCCGCTCCGGCTCACCCACGCCCTGCTGCCCGGCCTGCGCGAGCGCCGCCGGGGCGCCGTGCTCAACATCGCCTCCGTCGCGGGACTCCTCCCGACCGGCACGTACGGGGCGGCGAAGGCCTGGGTCACCGCCTTCAGCGAATCCCTGCGGGTGGACATGGAGCCCTACGGGGTCCGGGTGCTGGCCGTGGTCCCGGGCTTCACCCGTACCGAGTTCCAGGAGCGCGCCGGGATGGACGTCAGCGCCCTGCGCGACGCGGTGTGGCTGGAGCCGGAGGCGGTCGTGGCCAAGGCCCTGCGGGACCTGGCCCGCCGCCGGCCGGTCAGCATCACCGGCCGGCACTACCAGGCGTACGCCCTCGCGGCCCGCCACCTCCCGCGCGGTTTCGTGGCCCGCAGGATGCCCCGCAAGCGCAACGCCCCGGCTGACCGGGCCTGAGAGGACGACGCCGTGGCCGGTGACCCCGACTTCGCCGACGACCACATCCTGCTCCCCGCGGACGCCCGGCTCCCGGGAAGCACGCTCGCCGCGGCTGCCGTCAGGGACGCCGACCCCGAGGCCTCGCCGCCGGAGCTGCGCACCCACTCGGGGGAGACCGTCTTCGTCCCGGCCGGCCGGGCCACCGAGCTGGAGCGCTTCTGCGCCCGCAACGGGATCCCGCTGCGGCGCAGGCCGGACGTGTGGGGCGATCTCCTGGACCCGTTCCTGGACACCTGGTTCACTGCGGAGGAGGAGGCCGCGACCCTGGACCGGCTGGACCGGGCCGGCGTGGGGCGCGCCGAGGTGGCGGGCATCCGCGAGCGGGTCGAGCCGCTGATGCGCGCCTACAACCACATGCTCTGGGAATGGCACGCCCTCGGCCTCGACGACCTCCTCGCCGCCGCGGCGGGATCCCTGGCCCCCGGCCACCTCCGGATCCCGCCGGGGGACAGGGCGGCCTTCCGGGCCTGGGCCATGGAGATCGCCGACCGCCCCGCGCGGGGTCCGGGCGGCGCGCGACCCTAACCGGAAGGTGGCCCGCCCACGGCATCCACACGGCTCCAGCGGAAAAATAATTCCACCAACGGCTATCGACATCCCGTTCGCCGGGCATGGTACGGGCAACCTCCCGCCCCGGCTGACGCCGCGTCACGGCGCTGCCCCGGGCGGGCCTTCCGCCATTCGTCCCGGGAGGTACCACTCCATGCAGCCAGCAGCCCCCACCACGCCCCCGGCGCCCGGCCGCCGCACGCTCCTCGCCGGTCTCGGCGTGGCCGCCTCCGCCCCGCTCCTGCTCGGTGCCACCCCGCGTACGACGACCGACCCGGCGCCGGCTCGGCCCGCCACGCCCCACGCCGCCGCCCCGCGCACGGTCCTGCTCCGCGGGGCGGCCCTGGTGCTCACCATGGACCCGGCCGCCGGGACGGGCCCGCTGGGCATGCTGGAGGACGCCGACGTGCTGGTCCGGGGCGGTGCCGTCGCCGCCGTCGGCCGGGGCCTGCGGGCTCCGGCGGACGCCCGGGTCCGGGACGTGTCGGGGAAGCTGGTGATGCCGGGCTTCGTGGACGCGCACACGCACCTGTGGCAGGCCTCCATCCGGGGCGGCTGCACCGACGGCGACCTGTTCGGCTGGTTCCGGAGGTGTACCGACGGCCAGCGCGCCAGGCTCACCCCCGCCGCCCTGCACAGCTTCGTCCGGCTCGCCGCCCTCGACGCCGTGCAGAGCGGGGTGACCACCCTGGTCGACTGGGTGGACATCTTCGCGGACGACCTGGTCGAGAGCTACGTACGGGCCCTGGCGGGCACCGGTGTCCGGTTCACGTACGCGATGTTCCCGCCCAGGCCCGACGGGGAAGTGGCCGCCCGGGTGAAGAGGGAACTCGTGGACCCCGTACCGCTCGGCTCCTTCCAGGTCGCCACCCACGCGGCACGCTCCCTCGCCGGCCTCAACCAGGCCCACTGGGAAACCGCCCGGGAGCTGGGCGTCATGCTCAACTCCCACGTCCTCGAACGCCCCGAGCAGCGGGCCGACGATCCGCTCGGGGTCCTCGCGGACATCGGCGCGCTGGGCCCGCGCCTCCTGGTCAACCACGCGATCCACCTCACGGAGGACGAGATCGCCGCGCTCGCGGCCCACGACGTGCGGGCCGTCCACTGTCCGCTCAGCAACATGCGCCTGGCCTCCGGCATCATGCCGCTGCCCGGCCTGCGGAGGAGGGGTGTCAAGGTCGCCCTCGGCCTGGACGGCGGCACCAACGACACCTCGGACTTCCACGCCCTGATGAAGGCCGCCATCGGCCTCCAGCGGGCCCGCTCCACCGACGCCGGGGTCTTCCCCCAGGTCGAGGACGTCCTGCGGATGGCCACTCTGGGCGGCGCGGAAGCCCTCGGCATCGCCGACCGGGTGGGCTCGCTCACCCCCGGCAAGAGGGCCGACCTGGTCGTCCTCGACCCGGCCGCCCTCAACTTCGCCCCCCGCTTCGACTGGGTCGGCCAGATCGTCTTCAACGGACGCCCCGAGAACGTCGACTCCGTGTTCGTCGACGGCCGGCCACTGAAGCTCGACGGCCGCCTCGTGGACGTCGACACCGCCCGCGTGGTCCGCGAGGCCGAAGCCGCCGCCACCCGCATCCGGGCCTCCGCCTGACGGCGTCCGGCCCGGGCGGCCCGCCGCCCAGGCCCTCTCTTCAGGATCGTGCCCGACCCGCGCCGCCCGGCCTGACCGGCAAGATCCGGAAGGGCCGGCCTAGAGCTCGGTGACCTTGCCGTCCGCGACCTCCAGGCGGCGGGTCACGTGGACGGCGTCGAGCATGCGGCGGTCGTGGGTGACCAGCAGCAGGGTGCCCTCGTAGGACTCCAGGGCCGATTCCAGCTGCTCGATCGCCGGCAGGTCGAGGTGGTTCGTCGGCTCGTCCAGGACGAGGAGGTTCACCCCGCGGCCCTGGAGCAGCGCCAGCGCCGCCCGGGTCCGCTCGCCCGGGGAGAGGGTGGCCGCCGGGCGCAGCACGTGCGCGGCCTTCAGGCCGAACTTCGCCAGCAGCGTGCGCACTTCCGCCGGCTCGGTGTCCGGGACCGCCGCGCAGAAGGCCTCCAGCAGCGGCTCGTCACCGAGGAACAGCCCGCGGGCCTGGTCCACTTCGCCGACCAGCACCCCCGAACCGAGGGTGGCGGAGCCCGAGTCCGGGGCGAGCCGTGCGAGCAGCACCGCGAGCAGGGTGGACTTGCCGGCGCCGTTGGCCCCGGTGATCGCCACCCGGTCCGCCCAGTCGATCTGCAGGCTGGCCGGGCCGAACGTGAAGTCCCCCCGCTTGACGGCCGCCTCGCGTAGGGTGGCGACGACCGAGCCGGAGCGCGGGGCCGCCGCGATCTCCATGCGCAGCTCCCACTCCTTGCGCGGCTCGTCGACGACCTCCAGGCGCTCGATCGCCCGCTGCGTCTGGCGGGCCTTGGCGGCCTGCTTCTCGCTGGACTCGCCGCGCAGGTTCTTGCCGATCTTGTCGTTGTCGCTCGACTTGCGGCGGGCGTTGCGCACGCCCTTGTCCATCCAGTTGCGCTGCATCTGGGCCCGGCCCTCCAGGGCGGCCTTCTTGCCCGCGTACTCCTCGAACTCCTCGCGGGCGTGACCGCGCGCCCGTTCCCGCTCCTCCAGGTAGGACTCGTAGCCGCCGCCGTAGAGGTTGATCTGCTGCTGCGCCAGGTCGAGTTCGAGGACCTTGGTGACCGTCCGGGTCAGGAACTCGCGGTCGTGGCTGATCACGACCGTGCCCGCGCGCAGCCCCTTCACGAACTGCTCCAGCCGCTCCAGACCGGCCAGGTCCAGGTCGTTGGTGGGCTCGTCGAGGAGGAACACGTCGTAGCGGGACAGGAGCAGCGAGGCCAGCCCGGCGCGGGCCGCCTGGCCACCGGACAGGGCGGCCATCGGCAGGTCCAGACTCACGGCGAGGCCCAGCTCGTCCGCGACCTCCTGGGCCCGCTCGTCGAGATCGGCGCCGCCCAGGTTCAGCCAGCGGTCAAGGGTGTCCGCGTACGCGTCGTCCGCGCCCGGGGTACCGTCGACCAGGCCCTGCGTCGCCTCGTCGAGAGCGGCCTGCGCGGCGGCGACGCCGGTACGGCGGGCCAGGAACTCGCGCACCGACTCGCCGGGGCGCCGCTCGGGCTCCTGCGGGAGGTGTCCGACGGCCGCGCCGGGCGGGGAGAGCCGCAGCTCACCGGTCTCCGGGGTGTCCAGCCCGGCGAGCATCCGCAGCAGGGTCGACTTCCCGGCGCCGTTGACACCGACGAGTCCGATGACATCGCCGGGCGCGACGACGAGGTCGAGGCCGGCGAAGAGCGTGCGCTCACCGTGCGCGGCGGTGAGGTCCTTGGCGACGAGGGTTGCAGTCATGATGCCCCGATCCTATCCGCGCGCCGGGGCGGGCCCGCCGCCGCCGGGTGATGTCCGGATAGGTGGGATCCCCGTCATTGCGGCCATCGGAGCCGGATCACACCATGGATGCATGTCGTTGCGAAACGTGCTGGTCGTCCTCTACGACGGCGTCCAGAGCCTGGACGTCACCGGGCCGGTCGAGGTGTTCGCCGGGGCCGCGCGGTGTCCGGGCGGCCGGGGCGGGTACGCGATCCGGACGGTGTCCCCGGGCGGGGCGCCGGTCCGGACCGACAGCGGGCTGACCCTGGTCCCGGACGGGGACCTGGAGGGCGCCCGGCCGGGCCCCGGCACCACCCTGCTGGTGCCGGGGGGCCGGTACCGGGGCGATTTCGAGCCCCGGCTCACGGACTGGCTGCGCGCGTACGGGGGACGCGCGCAGCGGCTGGTGTCGGTCTGCACCGGCGGACTGCTGCTGGCCGAGGCCGGGCTGCTCGACGGCCGCCGGGCGACGACGCACTGGTACTCCTGCGAGCAGATGGCGCGGGACTACCCCAGGGTGTCGGTGGAACCGGACCCCATCTACGTACGCGACGGCCCGGTCTCCACCTCCGCCGGGGTCACCGCCGGGATCGACCTGGCGCTGGCACTGGTGGAGGAGGACCTCGGGCGGGACGTGGCGCTGCTGATCGCCCGCCACCTGGTGGTGTTCCTGCGCCGGCCGGGGAACCAGGCGCAGTTCAGCGCGCAGCTGGCCGCCCAGACGGCGCGCCGGGAGCCGCTGCGGGACGTGCAGCAGTGGATCACCGAGCACCCGGGCGGCGACCTGAGCGTGGAGGCGCTCGCGGCGCGGGCCGCGCTGTCGCCGCGGCACTTCGCGCGGGCCTTCCAGGCGGAGACGGGGGTGACGCCGGGGCGGTACGTGGAGCGGGTGCGGGTGGAGCACGCGCGCAGGCTGCTGGAGGAGGGCGGGGAGGGGGTCGCGCAGGTCGCGCGGGCCTGCGGCTACCGGACCCCGGAGGCGCTGCGCCGCGCCTTCGTCCGCCACCTGGGTCAGCCCCCGGCGGAATACCGCCGCCGCTTCGGCCCCCGGTAGGACGACCCAGGCCACCGCGACCCAGGCCACCGCGATCCTGGCCACCGCGATCCCGATCACCGCGACCCAAGCCACCGCGATCCCGATCACCGGGATCCCGATCACCCGGGCGGTCCCCGGCCGCACGGGTCGTACCCGGCCTGACGGGGCGTGTCCGTCCATCCTGGCCGTGCCCGCTCACCCCGGGTGCGGCTCCGTCCCCCCGGGCGCCGCCCGGGGGTGGTTCCGACGGGGGTTTCCCGGCGGGGCCGATCACCGACCGCTCCGGAGGAGCCATGCAGATCGCCGTACTGCTCTACGACCGATTCACCGCACTCGACGCCATCGGCCCCTTCGACACCCTCGGCCGGCTCCAGGGCGCCGAAACCGTGTTCGTCTCGGAGCGGCCCGGACCCGTACGCACCGACAACGGGTCGCTCGCGCTCGTCGCCGACAAGGCGCTCGACGAGGTCACCCGGCCCGACGTCGTCGTCGTGCCCGGGGGGCCGCACCCCGAGGAGGAGATGAAGAACCCCGCCGTCCTCGACTGGCTGCGCGCCGTGGACGCCACCACCACCTGGACCACGTCCGTCTGCACCGGCTCGCTCCTGCTCGCCGCCGCCGGGCTGCTGGACGGGCGCCGGGCCACCTCGCACTGGCTCTACCTCGACCGTCTGACCCCCTTCGGCGCCCGGCCCACCGGCGAGCGGGTGGTCTACGACGGGAAGTACGTCACCGCCGCCGGGGTGTCCTCCGGCATCGACATGGGCCTCGGCCTGCTCGGCCGGATCGCCGGGGACGAGTACGCCCAGACCGTGCAGCTGATGTGCGAGTACGACCCGCAGCCGCCCTACGACGCCGGGTCCCCGGACAAGGCCCCGGCCGCAATCGTCACCCGGCTGCGCCACGCCGCGCGCTGAGCCCCGTCGTCGGGGCCGGGTGCCGCGGGCCCGGCAGGATCCGGAAGAGGCGGCCTAGTCCGCCGGCGGCCGGTCGAAGCGTGGTGCCCGTCGCTCCAGGAAGGCGGCGACGCCCTCCGCGGTGTCGCCGCTCACCGCCGCCCGGTCCGCCCAGTACGCGTCCCGGTCGGTGCGGCCGTCCGCGAACTCCTTCGCCGCCGCCTGCGTCAGCCACGAGCGGGTGGTGAGGATCCGGGCGAACTCGGCCACCCGCTTGTCCAGTTGCCCGGCCGGCAGCAGCTCGTGCAGGAAACCGGCCCGCAGCGCCTGCTCCGCGCCGATCAACTCCGCCGAGAACAGCAGGTACTTGGCCCAGGCCGGCCCGACCACGGAAGCCAGCCGGCGGGTCGAGGAGGCCGGGTAGACGATGCCCAGCTTCGCCGGGGTCACCCCGAAGGAGGCGCCCTCCTCGGCGAACCGCAGGTCGCACGCGGCAGCCAGCTGGCTGCCGCCGCCCACGCAGAAGCCCCGGACCGCCGCCACGGTCGGCTTCGGGAAGGCGGCCAGGGCCTCCTCCGCGGCGACCGACAGGGCCTGCGGATCGTCGTCACCCGTGAGGGAGGAGATGTCGGCGCCGGCGCAGAAGGTCGGACCGTCCCCGGTCAGCACCAGGACCCGGACGTCCGGGTCCGCCGCGAGCCGCGGCAGCAGCTCCGGCAGGGCCCGCCACATCGCGGCGGTCATGGCGTTGCGCTTGGCCGGGTGCGAGATGACGACGGTGGCCACGCCGCCGGCGACGGTGGTGCGGAGGGCTGCGTCCATGCGCCGGATGCTATCCCGGTCGGCCGATGCTGCGATCAAGGGGAGTCCGTACCCGGGTGTGACGGGCGCGCGGCGCGTTCCCGTCCTGGTCGGGGAGGGCGACGGGGCCACGGGCAGGGCGCGGTGGACGGGGTGCGGGAGACGGCTGCGCGGGACTCCGCGTCGGATCAAGAACGGTCGAACAACTGACTCTGTCATACGCCACCGGTCAAAAAGTGTCCGATAGGCGCTGACTTCTGGTCAGCGACGAGGTCCGGACCAGCCGCGTCCCCACTCTTGGCACGTGGAGACGATCGAGCGCGAAGACGGGGGCCGGAAGATGAACGACAGCGGGAGCGTCCCGCCAGCCGGGGAGGGGGAGGCGCCGGCTCCGGCGGACCCCCTCGCATACGAGGGGGTGTGGCGCTTCACCGCGCCGGCCGTAGAAGAATCCGTTCCGCAGGCCCGTCGTGCGGTCCGCGACCTGCTCGGCCGCCAGGGGGTGCCGGCGCCGCAGGACCTGGTGTACTCCCTGCTGCTGATCGTCTCCGAACTGGTGACGAACTCGGTCCGGCACGCGGCCCTGCTCTCCCCCGAGGTCGCCGTCGAGGTGGCGGTGGGCCGGGAATGGGTACGGGTGGCCGTCGAGGACAACCACCCGTACCGGCCCAAGGCGCTGGAGGCCGACTTCGGCCAGACCGGCGGCCGGGGCCTCCTGCTGGTCCGCGAGGTCACGCGGGAGGCCGGCGGGGTCTGCGACGTCGAGCACACCTCGACCGGAGGCAAGGTGATCTGGGCCGCCCTGCCGCTCACCGCACCGGCCCCCGAGCTCTGAGCGAGCACGCCCTGGACGAGCTCGCGAAAGAGCCGGAGCCGGTACGCGGGCCCGGCCGGAGGGAGCCGCGGCTACCAGCCCGCCGCATCGCCCGTCAGCTCGCGGATCGCGGGCCGGGCCGCGTCCAGGACCGTCATGAACCAGGCCGAGAACGGCGCCTCGGCATGCCGCTTCACCAGCTCCTCGGCCGTGACGAAGGCCGTGTCGCCGACCTCCTCCGGATCCGGATCCGGCGCCGCCTGCGCCAGTCCCACGAACAGGTGGTTGTACTCCTGCTCGACCAGCCCGGACGCGGGGTCCGGGTGGTTGTAGCGCACCGTCCCCGCCTCGGCGAGCAGCGAGGGCGACAGCCCCAGCTCCTCGTGGGTCCGCCGGGCCGCCGCCGCGAACGGGGACTCGCCGGGGTACGGGTGGCCGCAACAGGTGTTCGACCAGACGCCGGGGGAGTGGTACTTCCCGAGGGCGCGCTGCTGGAGCAGCAGCCGGCCCCGCTCGTCGAAGAGGAACACGGAGAACGCCCGGTGCAGCAGGCCGGGCGCCTGATGGGCGGAGAGCTTCTCCGCCGTGCCGATGGTGTTGCCGGACTCGTCGACCAGTTCGAGCATGATCGATTCCTGAGTTCCGGTGCCGGCGGACGCACTGTTGGCGTCGGTGGCTGGTGTGGTCGGCATACCCATCCTTCGCTTCGGACTCCGGCCTTCAGTCTGCCGTACAAAAGAGTCTTGTCCCCACTTCGGAGATCAGCGCATGTCCGCCCCCCGCCGCGTGCTAGGCACCCGGCGGGGGACGGACAGGTGAGCCGCGCCGTCAGATCCCGAACGGGGCCGGGTAGCGGATGGTTCCCTTCGGCACCGGCACGGAACCGTCGAGGACCAGCGCCATCATCGCCTCGTCGGGCACCTCGAAGGGGGCCCGGATCCCGAAGAGCGAGGCCGGCACGAACCCGAAGCGCGCGTAGTACGCGGGATGCCCGAGGACCAGGACCAGCGACTCTCCCCGCTCCCGGGCCGCCGCGAGCAGGGCCCGGACGACCGCGCTGCCGGCGCCCGACCGCTGCGCCGGGGGATCGGTGGCCACCGGCGCGAGCGCCAGCGCCGGTACGCCGTCCACCGTGCAACGGGTCAGCAGCGCGTGCGCCGCCACCGAGCCGTCGGGACGCACGGCCACGTAGGAGAGCCCCGGCAGCCAGGCGCCGTCGGCGCGCAGCGCGTCCACGAGATCAGCCTCCAGCGGGGTGTCGAAGGCCGCCAGGTTGACGGCCCGCACGGCCGCCGCCTGCGCCGCGGTCTCCGGCCGGGCCGGCCAGCGGTCCCCGTCCCCCGCGGTCACCGGGGTCAGGACGTAGCCCCGGTAGCCGTACTCGTGGCCGTGCCGCTCCCGTACGGCGATCTCCTCGCGCGTGGCGGCCAGCGCGGCCCCGGCCGCCGGGGTCGAGGCCCGCGCCGTCCGGGCCCGGACGGTGAGCGGACCGTAGTACTCGGCCCAGTCGGAGTCCGGCTGCAGGCGGGTCCCCAGCACCCGGTACCCGGCCGCCTGGGCGGCGGCGGTGTTGCGGGCGGCGGACCGCAGCGCGCACTGCGGGTCCCAGAAGGCCCGCGCTCCGGCGGAAGGCTCCTCGGCGGTCCACTCGCACTCGGTCAGCACCAGGGTGCCGCCGGGTGCCAGCAGCCGCTTCCACTCGGCGAGCGCCCGGTCGAAGCCGATGCAGTAGGCGGATCCCTCGGCCCACACGAGGTCGAAGGAGCCGTCCCCGTACGGGAGCGCGCCCATGTCCGCCCGGACCGCCTCGACACGGCCGCCGAGGCCGCGGGCCTCCGCGGCGGCGCGCAGTTCGGCGAGGAACGGTTCGTGGAGGTCGACGGCGGTCACCTCGGCGAAACCGGCCCCGGCGGGCCCGCCCGCCTCGGCGGCGAGCAGCAGCGCGCTGCGGCCGGGACCGCAGCCCAGGTCCAGGACGCGAGGCCGCTCGGGCAGCGGTCCGCACAGGGACAGCAGGTGGCGGGTGGTGGCGTCGGAGCCGGGGGACTGCCGGGGCAGGCCGTGGTGCAGCTCCATGAAGGCCGCGAGGAAGGCCCCGTCGGGACCGGAGTCGGCGGAGGGGGAGCCGGGGGCGGCGGAGGGGGAGCCGTTGGCGGCGGTGCTGTCGCAGATGTGGGTGTGGTCGGTGTGGTCGGTCAACGTGAGCCCTTGGACAGGGGGCTCCGGCCGACGGGACCGAACGGTGTGCTCAGGCCCGGCCGGAAGCCCGGAGGGAGGAAACGGGGACGTACCGGAGTTCGCCGCGCTCGGCAGCGACCACTGCGACGGTCATCAGTCCACCTCTTTCCTCGTTCCGGGACGTGCTCACGGGATTCGTACACGCCGCCGACCACCCTAACATCCGAGGCCAAAGCCCCCTGAGGGGGGCCGAAAGGCTGATGAATACGGCGTTCCATTCATCCGATAGCCTCTGCCGACGTGCCGCGCCGCCCCACCGGGCGCCCCGTCGAGAAGTTCGCTGCAAGGAGTGAGTCCGTCTGTCGACCGTCATCCTCACCGGCCTGCCGGTCCCCGGATCACCGCTTGAAGACGAGCTCCGGTCGCTCGGGTTCGACGTCCGCCCGGTCACCGGTCCCGAAGGCACCGCCGCCGCGCTGGCCGACGTACCCGCCGACCGGCGGGTCGCCGTCGTCGACAGCGCCTTCGTCGGGCACCCGCACGCGCTGCGCCTCGCGCTGACCGACCCGCGCTTCGACGCCTGCGCCGTGACCGGCGCTTTCACCGTGCAGCCCGGGGCCCGCGCCGCCCTCGACCGGGCCGCGGCCCTCGCGCCCGCGGGCGGCGGCCCCTACGCCGACCGGCTCGCCGCCGCCGTCGAGGCCGACGGGACCACCGTCCAGCGGCCCGAGCTCGGGACCCTGGTCGCCGCCGTGCCCGGCACCGACGCGGAGCGCGCCGAGGCCGTCGCCGCCGTCGCCGCCGTGGACGACGAAGCCGTGCGGCTGCGCACCGCCGTGAAGTCCCGCGACGGCTTCTTCACCACCTTCTGCATCAGCCCGTACTCGCGCTACATCGCCCGCTGGTGCGCGCGCCGCGGCCTCACCCCGAACCAGGTCACCACGGCCTCGCTGGTCACCGCCCTGATAGCGGCGGGCTGCGCGGCCACCGGCGACCGCTGGGGCTACGTCGTGGCCGGCGTCCTGCTGCTCGTCTCCTTCGTCCTGGACTGCACCGACGGGCAGCTCGCCCGCTACTCGCTCCAGTACTCGACGATGGGCGCCTGGCTCGACGCGACCTTCGACCGCGCGAAGGAGTACTCCTTCTACGCGGGCCTCGCGCTCGGCTCCGCCAGGAACGGCGACGACGTGTGGGCCCTCGCGCTCGGCGCGATGATCCTCATGACCTGCCGGCACGTCGTCGACTTCGCCTTCAACGAGGCCAACCACGACGCCACCGCCAACACCAGTCCGACGGCCGCCCTGTCCGGGCGGCTCGACAGCGTCGGCTGGACGGTCTGGGTCCGCAGGATGATCATCCTGCCGATCGGTGAGCGCTGGGCCATGATCGCGGTCCTGACCGCCTTCACCACCCCGCGCATCGTCTTCTACGCCCTGCTGGTCGGCTGCGCCTTCGGCGCCCTCTACACCACCGCCGGCCGCGTCCTGCGCTCCCTGACCCGCAAGGCGCGGCGCACCGACCGGGCCGCCCGGGCGCTCCTGGACCTCACCGACTCGGGGCCGCTCGCCGAGCTGATCGCCCGCCACGCGGGCCGCCCCGCGGCGCCGCTGTGGCTGCCCGTCATGGTCATCGCCGCGCTCGCCCTCGTCGGTACCGCGTTCTTCGAGCCCTTCGGGAGCGTGAGCCTCGTCTCGGTGGCCCTGTTGTACGCGATGCTGAGCGGCGCCGCCGTCGCCCGGCCGCTCAAGGGGGCCCTGGACTGGCTGCTGCCGCCGCTGTTCCGGGCCGCCGAATACACCACCGTCCTGGTCCTCGCCGTCAAGGCGGACGTCCCCGGGGCGCTGCCGGCGGCATTCGGCCTGATCGCGGCGGTCGCCTACCATCACTACGACACGGTCTACCGCATCCGCGGTGGCACCGGCGCGCCCCCGCACTGGCTGGTGCGGACGATCGGCGGGCACGAGGGCCGGGTGCTGCTCACCGCGGTGCTGGCCGCCGTCCTGGCGTCGCGCGCAGCGGACTTCCCCGTCGCGCTCACGGTCACGGCCGTGTTCGTGGCTCTGGTGGTGCTCGTGGAGAGCATCCGCTTCTGGGTCTCCTCCGGAGCACCCGCCGTACATGACGAAGGAGAACCAGCATGATCGGCCTTGTACTCGCTGCCGGTGCCGGACGCCGCCTGCGTCCCTACACCGACACCCTGCCCAAGGCCCTCGTGCCGGTCGGCCCCGAGGGGCAGGAGGAGAGCCTGACGGTCCTCGACCTGACCCTGGGCAACTTCGCCGAGGTCGGCCTCACCGAGGTCGCCGTCGTCGTCGGCTACCGCAAGGAGGCCGTCTACGAGCGCCGCGAGGCGCTGGAGGCCAAGTACGGCGTCAAGATCACGCTGATCGACAACGACAAGGCCGAGGAGTGGAACAACGCCTACTCCCTGTGGTGCGCGCGTGACGTCCTGAAGCAGGGCGTGATCCTCGCCAACGGCGACACCGTCCACCCGGTCTCCGTCGAGAAGACCCTCCTCGCCGCCCGCGGCAACGGCCAGAAGATCATCCTGGCCCTCGACACGGTCAAGAACCTGGCCGACGAGGAGATGAAGGTCGTCACCGCCGACGGTCAGGGCGTGCGCAAGATCACCAAGCTGATGGACCCGGCCGACGCGACGGGCGAGTACATCGGTGTCACCCTCATCGAGCCCGAGGCCGCCGAGCAGCTCGCCGAGGCGCTGAAGACCACCTTCGAGCGGGACCCCGACCTCTACTACGAGGACGGCTACCAGCAGCTCGTCAACGACGGCTTCACCATCGACGTCGCCCCCATCGGAGACGTCGCGTGGGTCGAGATCGACAACCACGACGACCTCGCCAAGGGCCGGACGATCGCATGCCGGTACTGACGCGGCTGATCCCCTCGCCCGTTGTCGTCGACATCAGCCGAGGGGCGATGGACGACCTGGCCGGCCTCCTGGCCGACCAGCGCATCTCCGCGTCCGGCAAGCTCGCCATGGCGATCAGCGGGGGCTCCGGCCAGGCGCTGCGCGCCAAGCTGGAGCCCGTCCTGCCGCACGCCGACTGGTACCCGGTCGTCGACGGCACCATCGACTCCGCGGTCAAGCTGGCCGACGACATAAAGGGCCGCCGCTACGACGCCGTCGTGGGCCTGGGCGGCGGCAAGATCATCGACGTGGCGAAGTACGCCGCGGCGCGGGTCGGCCTGCCCATGGTGGCCGTCGCCACCAACCTGTCGCACGACGGGATCTGCTCCCCGGTGTCCATCCTGGACAACGACAACGGGCGCGGCTCCTACGGCGTGCCCACGCCGATCGCCATGGTGATCGACCTCGATGTGATCAAGGACGCCCCGGTGCGGTTCATCCGCGCGGGCATCGGCGACGCGATCTCCAACATCTCGGCCATCGCCGACTGGGAGCTCTCGCACGCGATCACCGGCGAGGCCGTCGACGGCCTCGCCGCCGCCATGGCCCGCACGGCGGGCGAGTCGGTCCTGCGCCACCCCGGCGGATGCGGGGACGACGAGTTCCTCACCGTGCTCTCCGAGGGCCTCGTGCTCTCCGGCATCGCCATGTCGATCAGCGGCGACACCCGGCCCTCGTCCGGCGCCTGCCACGAGATCAGCCACGCCTTCGACCTGCTCTACCCGGGACGCTCCGCCCTCCACGGCGAGCAGGTCGGCATCGGCGCCGCCTTCGCCATGCACCTGCGCGGCGCCGCCGAGCAGTCCGGGCTGTTCACCGAGGTCCTGCGCCGCCACGGGCTGCCCGTGCTGCCCGAGGAGATCGGGTTCAGCGTGGACGAGTTCGTCGCGGCCGTCGACTACGCCCCCCAGACCCGCCCGGGACGCTTCACCATCCTGGAGCACCTCAACCTGTCCGCAGCCGAGATCAGGGACGCTTACGCCGACTATGCCCAGACCATCCGTAGCTGAACTCCGGCCCGTCGTTCACCCGCCGGGCGTCAAGGACCGGCGCAGTGGCGAGCACTGGGGCGGCCGCCTGTACATGCGCGAGATCTCCCTGCGCATCACCCGTCTCCTGGTCGCCACCAAGGTCACGCCCAACCAGCTGACCTACGTGATGACCCTCGCCGGTGTCCTCGCCGCGCCCGCCCTCCTGGTGCCCGGCATCTGGGGCGCCGTCCTCGGCGTGGTCATGGTCCAGCTGTACCTGCTGCTCGACTGCGTCGACGGCGAGGTCGCCCGCTGGAAGAAGCAGTACTCGCTCGCCGGGGTCTACCTGGACCGGGTCGGCGCCTACCTGTGCGACGCGGCCGTCCTGGTCGGCTTCGGCCTGCGCGCCAGCGACCTGTGGGGCAGCGGGCGCATCGACTGGCTGTGGGCCTTCCTGGGCACCCTCGCGGCGCTCGGCGCGATCCTGATCAAGGCCGAGACCGACCTGGTCGGCGTCGCCCGCCACCAGACGGGCAAGGAGCCGGTCAAGGAGGCCGCCTCCGAGCCCCGCTCCTCCGGCATGGCCCTGGCCCGCCGGGCCGCCTCCGCGCTCAAGTTCCACCGCCTGGTGCTGGGCATCGAGGCCTCCCTGCTCATCCTGGTGCTGGCCGTCCTGGACCAGGTCCGCGGCGACCTGTTCGTCTCCCGGCTCGGCGTGGCCGTCCTGGCCGGCATCGCGCTGCTCCAGACCGTGCTGCACCTGGTGTCGATCCTGGCCTCCAGCAGGCTCAAGTGACCGCGCCGATGCGGCTGGGCGCCGTGATCATCACCATGGGCAACCGCCCCGACGAGCTCAAGGCGCTGCTGGAGTCGGTGGCCCGCCAGGACGGCGACCCCGTCGAGGTCGTCGTCGTCGGCCAGGGAGTGCCGGTCACCGGCCTGCCCGAGGGCGTGCGCACCGTCGAGCTGCCCGAGAACCTGGGCATCCCGGGCGGCCGCAACGTCGGCATCGAGGCCTTCGGCCCCGGTGGCGCCGACGTGGACGTCCTGCTCTTCCTCGACGACGACGGGCTGCTGGAGCGGAGCGACACCGCCGAGCTGTGCCGGCAGGCCTTCGCCGAGGACCCGGAGCTGGGGATCGTCAGCTTCCGCATCGCCGACCCGGACACCGGCGCCACCCAGCGCCGTCACGTGCCCCGGCTGCGCGCCTCGGACCCGATGCGTTCCTCCCGCGTGACCACCTTCCTGGGCGGCGCCAACGCCGTCCGCACGACGGTGTTCCAGCAGGTCGGAACCCTGCCCGGGGAGTTCTTCTACGCGCACGAGGAGACCGACCTTGCCTGGCGGGCGCTCGACGCCGGGTGGCTGATCGACTACCGCGCGGACATGGTGCTGCTGCACCCGACCACCGCCCCGTCCCGGCACGCGGTCTACCACCGTATGGTGGCCCGTAACCGGGTGTGGCTCGCCCGCCGCAACCTGCCCGCCCCGCTGGTCCCGGTCTACCTGGGCGTCTGGCTCGCGCTGACGCTCGTGCGCAGGCCCTCGGCGCCGGCGCTCAAGGCCTGGTTCGGCGGGTTCAAGGAGGGCTGGACCACACCCTGTGGTCCCCGGCGCCCCATGAGGTGGCGTACGGTCTGGAAGCTGACCCGGCTGGGCCGACCGCCTGTCATCTGACAAGCTCACGTCTGGGAGCATGGGCCCCATCCCGGGTCCGGCGCTCCAGCCCCGATGCCCCTCCTGCCGCATCTTGAAGACGGAAAGTTTCAACTTGTGAGTGACACAACCCACGACGGCGCCCTCGCCACGAGCAAGCCGCCGTCCGACGACGCGGGCCTGAGCCCCGCCGAGCTCGCCAGGAAGTACGGCCTGTCGGTCAGTGGCGCTCGGCCCAGCCTGGGCGGATACGTGCGGCAGCTCTGGGGCCGGCGCCACTTCATCATGGCCTTCTCCCGGGCCAAGCTGGTGGCGCAGTACAGCCAGGCGAAGCTCGGCCAGATCTGGCAGGTGGCGACCCCCCTGCTCAACGCGCTCGTCTACTACCTGATCTTCGGCCTCATCCTGAACGCGGGCCGGGGCATGGAGAAGGGGGTGTACATCCCCTTCCTGGTGATGGGCATCTTCGTCTTCACCTTCACCCAGAACTCGCTGATGGCGGGCGTCCGGGCGATCCCCACCAACCTCGGCCTGGTGCGCGCGCTGCACTTCCCGCGCGCCTCGCTGCCGATCTCCTTCTCCATGCAGCAGCTCCAGCAGCTGCTGTACTCGATGATCGTCGTGGTCATCGTCGCGGTCGCCTTCGGGAACTACCCGCAGCTGTCCTGGCTGCTCGTCGTCCCTACGCTGGCCCTGCAGTTCGTCTTCAACACCGGCCTCGCGCTGGTCTTCGCGCGGATGGGGTCCAAGACCCCCGACCTCGCGCAGCTGATGCCCTTCCTCACCCGCACGTGGATGTACGCCTCGGGCGTGATGTTCTCGATCGGCACGATGCTGAAGGACAAGCCGGCCTGGATCGCGGACGTCCTCCAGTGGAACCCCGCGGCGATCTACATGGACCTCGTCCGCTTCTCCCTGATCGAGGACTACGGCGCGTCCAACCTGCCGCCCCACGTCTGGCTCTTCGCGGTCGGCTGGGCCGTCCTCATCGGCGCCGGCGGCTTCGTGTACTTCTGGAAGGCTGAGGAGCGTTACGGCCGTGGCTGAGATCACCCGGGGCCTCGTGCCCACCGTCATCGCCGACGAGGTGCACATCGTGTACCGCGTCAACACCGGCAGCTCCGGCAAGGGCAGCGCCACCGCGGCGCTGAGCAAGATACTCCGCCGCGGCAAGGGCGACTCCCCGGGCGTCCGCCGGGTCCACGCCGTGCGCGGGGTCTCCTTCACGGCGTACCGCGGCGAGGCCATCGGCGTCATCGGCTCCAACGGCTCCGGCAAGTCCACCCTGCTGCGCGCCATCGCGGGCCTGCTGCCCTGCGAGTCCGGCAAGGTCTACACCGACGGCCAGCCCTCGCTGCTGGGCGTGAACGCCGCCCTGATGAACGACCTCACGGGCGAGCGCAACGTGGTCCTCGGCGGTCTCGCGATGGGCATGACCCGCGAGCAGATCAAGGAGCGCTACGAGGACATCGTCGACTTCTCGGGGATCAACGAGAAGGGGGACTTCATCTCCCTTCCCATGCGCACCTACTCCTCGGGCATGGCGGCGCGCCTGCGCTTCTCGATCGCGGCCGCCAAGGACCACGACGTCCTCATGATCGACGAGGCCCTCGCCACCGGTGACCGCAAGTTCCAGGTCCGTTCCGAGGCGCGCATCCGCGAACTGCGGGAGAAGGCCGGCACGGTCTTCCTGGTGAGCCACAACAACAACTCCATCCGCGACACCTGCAGCCGGGTGTTGTGGCTGGAGAAGGGCGAACTCCTGATGGACGGGCCCACGGAGGAAGTCGTCTCGGCCTACGAGAAGGCCACCAGCCACTGACCGAGGGCTCCGGCCCGCCGGATCCGGCCGTCGCAGGCCCCCGTCGCTCCGCGCGCCGGGGGCCTCGCCGTGCGGCGGGATCCGGCCGGGGGCCGACATTCCGGGGTGCCGTGAACACCCGATAGGCCCCCGCGGCGTTGTACAGCGTAAGCTGGACCAGTTCTCAATCGCGCCAAGAGGGGACGATTCCCCACAACTGGTTCTCCCTGGATACTCCCGGGTAAACTTCGGCGGCGTGTCCGAAATAGGATGACTTGGGTCGGCAGTGTAGAACGGGAGACGTGACGGCAATGGCTATGGGAATTCTGCGGTCCCCAGGCGCAGTGGCCGTCCCCGCCGCGGGCGGCGGGCGGTGACCGCCGGGCCCGGCATCCGGCCCGGCACCTCCGGCGCCGTCCTCGACCCCCACGCCCGCGCCACCCTCGCCAAGGCCGCGGCGGAGAACTTCCCCGTCGCCCCCGCCTTCCTGCCCCGCGCCTGGCGCGAGGGCCTGACGGCGGTCTACGGCTACGCCCGCCTCGTCGACGACATCGGCGACGGCGACCTCGCCCCCGGCGGCCGCGACGCCGTGCTCCTGGGCCTCGACCCGGCCGCGGTGGACGACCGCCCCGCCATGCTCGACGCCTTCGAGGCCGACCTGCTGCGCGTCTTCGGCTCCGCCGACGGCCCGCCCCGCCACCCCCTGCTGCTGGCCCTGCGCCCCGTCGTGCGCGACCACGGCCTCACCCCCGAGCCCTTCCTCGGGCTCATCGACGCCAACCGCCGGGACCAGCACGTCACGCGGTACGCGACGTACGCGGACCTCCTCGCCTACTGCGAGCTCTCCGCCAATCCCGTGGGCCGCCTCGTGCTCGCCCTGACCGGTACCGCGACCCCCGAGCGGATCCGCCGCTCCGACGCCGTCTGCACCGCGCTGCAGATCGCCGAACACCTCCAGGACGTCGCCGAGGACCTCGGCCGCGACCGGATCTATCTCCCCGCGCAGGACATGCGCCGCTTCCACGTCACCGAGAACGACCTGCGGACCCCGTCCGCCGGAGCGTCCGTACGCTCCCTGGTCGCATTCGAAAGCGAACGCGCACGCGAACTCCTGAATGAAGGCACCCCCCTCGTGGGTAGCGTGCACGGCAGGCTACGGCTGTTGCTCGCGGGGTTCGTGGGAGGAGGGCGCGCCGCCCTGCGGGCGATTTCGGCCGCAGGCTTCGACGTGCTCCCCGGCCCGCCCAAGCCCACCCGGAGCCTCCTGCTCCGCGAGGTGGCCGCCGTCCTGCGCACAGCGCCGAGAAAGGGGTGAGCCCGAACGTGGAGGGCCCCACACACGCGTCCGCTCCGTCCGCTCCGGTCCTCGCGGCCTACAGCTACTGCGAGGCCGTCACCGGAACACAGGCGCGCAACTTCGCGTACGGCATCCGGCTGCTGCCCACCGACAAGCGGCACGCGATGTCGGCGCTGTACGCCTTCTCGCGGCGCGTCGACGACATCGGCGACGGCACGCTCCCGCCCGAGGCCAAGCTCGTACGGCTGGAGGAGACCCGCGCCCTGCTCGGCCGGATCCGGGCCGAGGAGGTCGACGAGGACGACACCGACCCCGTCGCCGTCGCCCTCGCCCACGCCGCGCGGCGCTTCCCGATCCCCCTCGGCGGCCTCGACGAACTCATCGACGGGGTCCTGATGGACGTCCGCGGCGAGGAGTACGAGACCTGGGACGACCTCAAGGCCTACTGCCGCTGCGTGGCCGGGGCCATCGGACGGCTCTCCCTCGGCGTCTTCGGCACCGTGCACACCGGCGGCCTCGGCGCGTCCGAAGCCGCCCGCGCCGACGAATACGCCGACACCCTGGGCCTGGCCCTGCAACTCACCAACATCCTGCGGGACGTTCGCGAGGACGCGGCCAACGGCCGCACCTACCTCCCCGCCGAGGACCTCGCCAAGTTCGGCTGCTCCGAAGGCTTCCACGGCGACCGGGCCCCCGCCGGAGCCGACTTCGCCGGCCTCGTCCACCACGAAGTACGGCGCGCGCGGGCCCTGTTCGTCGAGGGCTACCGGCTGCTGCCGATGCTCGACCGGCGCAGCGGCGCCTGCGTGGCCGCGATGGCCGGCATCTACCGCCGCCTCCTGGACCGCATCGAGCGCGAGCCCGAAGCCGTGCTGCGCGGACGCGTCTCGCTGCCGACCCACGAGAAGGCGTACGTCGCCGTGCGCGGCCTGTCGGGCCTCGACGCCCGCACCATCTCCCGCCAGAGCACGCGCAGGCGCGTCTGATGCGGCGCACGAGGACCCCCGCCCCGGCCCCGGCCGCCCGCCGGCCCCGGGGCGCCCGCACGGCCGCAGGCCACCCGGCCCCCCGGCGGGCCGCGGCCCGCCCCGCGGCGGATCCGGCCGACGGCCGGGCAACCCCGGCAGCCGTCGCGGCGTCTCTCCGGGCGGGCGGAGGCCGTGGTCCGCGCCGGGCCGCGGCGCACCGAGGCATGCCCGCCCCCACCGCCCGCCAGGGCCACCGCACCACGGGGGAGGACGCATGAGCACGGCCGACCAGAGCGCGCGGCGGGACGCCGGCCAGGACGCCGGCCGGCACGCCGTCGTCGTCGGCGGCGGACTCGCCGGAGTCACCGCCGCGCTCCGGCTCGCCGACGCCGGACTGCGGGTCACCCTGCTCGAAAGCCGCCCCAGGCTCGGCGGCCTCGCGTTCTCCTTCAAGCGCGGCGAGCTGACCGTCGACAACGGCCAGCACGTCTACCTGCGCTGCTGCACGGCCTACCGGTGGTTCCTGGAGCGCATCGGCGGCGCGGACCTCGCCCCGGTCCAGGACCGGCTCGACGTCCCCGTCCTCGACGTCGCCCACCCCCGGGGACCCCGCCTGGGCCGGCTGCGCCGCAGCGCCCTGCCCGTCCCCCTGCACCTGGCAGCCTCCCTGGCCACCTACCCGCACCTCTCGCTCGCCGAGCGGGCGGCCGTGGGACGCGCCGCCCTCGCCCTGCGCCGCCTCGACCCGGCCGACCCGGCGCTCGACGGCCTGGACTTCGCCACCTGGCTCGCCCGCTACGGCCAGTCCCCGCGCACCGTCGAGGCCCTCTGGGACCTCGTCGGCATCGCCACCCTCAACGCCACCGCCGACCAGTCCTCGCTGGGCCTGGCCGCCATGGTCTTCAAGACCGGCCTGCTCTCCGAGAGCGGCGCCGCCGACATCGGCTGGGCCCGCGTCCCGCTCGGCGACCTCCACGACACCCTCGCCCGCAAGGCCCTCGACGCCGCCGACGTGCGCACCGAACTGCGCACCCGGGTCACCTGCGTCTCCCGTACGGACGACGGGAACTGGCGGGTCGACACCGAGGAGGAGTCCCTCGCGGCGGGCACCGTCGTCCTCGCCGTCCCGCAGCGCGAGGCCCACGGGCTGCTGCCGCCGGGGGCGCTGGCCGACCCGGACAAGCTCCTCGACATCGGCACCGCGCCCATCCTCAACGTCCACGTCGTCTACGACCGCAAGGTGCTCAGGCAGCCCTTCTTCGCGGCCCTGGGCTCCCCCGTCCAGTGGGTCTTCGACCGCACCGACGCCTCCGGCCTCACCGACGGCGGCCAGTACCTGGCCCTGTCCCAGTCGGCGGCCCAGGACGACATCGACGAACCGGTGTCCGTCCTGCGCGCCAAGTACCTGCCGGAGCTGGAGCGGCTGCTGCCCGCCGCCCGCGGCGCGAAGGTGCGCGACTTCTTCGTCACCCGGGAACGCACCGCCACCTTCGCCCCGAGTCCGGGCGTCGGCCGGCTGCGCCCCGGCAACCGGACCGACACGCCGGGCCTCTACCTCGCCGGTGCGTGGACCGCCACCGGCTGGCCCGCGACCATGGAGAGCGCGGTCCGCAGCGGCACCGGTGCGGCACGGGAGGCACTCAGCGCCCTGGGCCGCCCCGCCGGACGTCCTCCGTGGGAGGCGGCATGACGACCACGACCACCAGCACAACCGGCACAGCACGTACAGGAACCAGAGGAGAGCCAGTGAACCCGGGGAACCCGGCTGTCGAGAACACGGCTGCCAGTGTGGGCACGGCCGGCGGGGAGCAGGCGGACACGCTCGCCCTCCTGGAACGCGGCCGCACGCTGTCGACCCCCGTGCTCCGCGCCGCCGTAGACCGGCTCGCGGCGCCCATGGACACGGTCGCCGCCTACCACTTCGGCTGGATCGACGCCCAGGGCAACCCGGCGGACGGCGACGGGGGCAAGGCCGTCCGGCCCGCCCTCGCCCTGCTCTCCGCCGAAGCCGCCGGTGCCTCCGCGGAGGTCGGCATCCCGGGCGCCGTCGCCGTGGAGCTCGTCCACAACTTCTCGCTGCTGCACGACGACCTGATGGACGGCGACGAACAGCGCCGCCACCGCGACACGGTCTGGAAGGTCCACGGACCGGCGCTGGCGATCCTCGTCGGCGACGCCCTCTTCGCCCTCGCCAACGAGGTCCTGCTGGAGCTGGGCACCGTCGAGGCGGGCCGCGCGGCCCGCCGTCTGACCACCGCCAGCCGCAAGCTCATCGACGGCCAGGCCCAGGACATCTCCTACGAGCACCGCGAGAGCGTCAGCGTCGAGGAGTGCCTGGAGATGGAGGGCAACAAGACGGGCGCCCTGCTCGCCTGCGCGGTCTCCATCGGCGCCGTCCTGGGCGGCGCCGACGACCGCACCGCCGACAAGCTGGAGGAGTACGGCTACCACCTCGGCCTCGCCTTCCAGGCCGTCGACGACCTCCTCGGCATCTGGGGCGACCCGGACGCCACCGGCAAGCAGACCTGGAGCGACCTGCGCCAGCGCAAGAAGTCCCTGCCCGTGGTCGCCGCCCTCGCGGCCGGCGGACCCGCCTGCGAGGAACTCGCGCAGCTGCTCGCCGCCGACGCCAAGAGCAACGACTTCGAGAACTTCTCCGAGGAGGAGTTCGCCCACCGCGCCGCGCTCATCGAGGCGGCGGGCGGCCGCCAGTGGACCGCCGACGAGGCCCGGCGCCAGCACGCGGTGGCGATCCGCGCCCTGGACGACGTGAACATGCCGCAGCGGGTACGGGACCAGCTCGTCGCCCTCGCCGACTTCGTCGTCGTGCGCAAGAGGTGATCGCCACCCGGCAGCGGATATGAAGCGCGAGTCGCCGGCCGGCGCCGCCACCTGCTAGAGCGCACCGGCCGACGGCAGACCCCAGCACAGCAGAGGACACTGTTCTAAGGGGAAGCCATGACAGCGACGACCGACGGCGCCGGTGCGATGGCCCGCGGTGCGGATCCGGAACACGAGGGCGGGACGGCCGCGACGGCCGCCCCGCCGCCCGCCGCGCCGGCGGGCGCGCCCGCGGGGCCGCCCGGAGCCCGGGGCGGGCCCGGCGGCCCGCCGCGCGGTGTCCAGGAGGCCACCGACAAGGCCGTCCGCGCGCTGCTGGAGCGCCAGGACCCGGCCGGGTGGTGGAAGGGCGACCTGGAGACCAACGTCACCATGGATGCCGAGGACCTGCTGCTGCGGCAGTTCCTCGGCATCCGGGACGAGGCCACCACGCGCGCCGCCGCCCTCTTCATCCGGGGTGAACAGCGAGAGGACGGGACGTGGGCCACCTTCCACGGCGGGCCGCCCGAACTCTCCGCCACCATCGAGGCGTACGTCGCCCTGCGCCTCGCCGGGGACGACCCCGGAGCCCCGCACATGGCCCGCGCCTCGGCCTGGATCCGGGCCCGCGGGGGGATCGCCGCCGCCCGGGTGTTCACCCGGATCTGGCTCGCCCTGTTCGGCTGGTGGAACTGGGACCACCTGCCCGAACTCCCGCCCGAGCTGGTCTTCCTGCCCTCCTGGGCGCCCCTGAACATCTACGACTTCGGCTGCTGGGCCCGCCAGACCATCGTCCCGCTCACCGTCGTCTCGGCCCTGCGGCCCGTCCGCCCGGCCCCCTTCGCGCTCGACGAGCTGCACACCGACGCGCGCACCCCCTTCCCGGCCAGGCCGACCGCTCCGCTGGCCACCTGGGAAGGGGCCTTCCAGCGGATGGACAAGGCCCTGCACGTCTACCGGCGGTTCGCCCCGGGCCGGCTGCGCAAGGCCGCCATGACGGCCGCCGGCCGCTGGATCGTCGAGCGCCAGGAGAACGACGGCTGCTGGGGCGGGATCCAGCCACCCGCGGTGTACTCCGTCATCGCCCTGCACCTGCTCGGCTACGACCTGGGGCACCCGGTGATGCGGGCCGGACTGGAGTCCCTCGACCGGTTCGCGGTCTGGCGCGAGGACGGCGCCCGGATGATCGAGGCCTGCCAGTCCCCGGTGTGGGACACCTGCCTCGCCGCGATCGCCCTCGCCGACGCCGGGGTGCGCCCCGACCACCCCGCCCTGGTCAAGGCCGCCGACTGGATGCTCGGCGAGGAGATCCGGCGCAGCGGCGACTGGGCCGTGCGCCGCCCCGGGCTCGAACCGGGCGGCTGGGCCTTCGAGTTCCACAACGACAACTACCCGGACATCGACGACACCGCCGAGGTCGTCCTGGCCCTGCGCCGCATCCACCACCCCGAACCGGCGAAGGTCGAGGCCGCCATCGCCCGCGGGGTGTCCTGGAACCTCGGCATGCAGTCGAAGAACGGCGCCTGGGGCGCCTTCGACGCCGACAACACCAGCCCCTTCCCCAACCGGCTGCCCTTCTGCGACTTCGGCGAGGTCATCGACCCGCCCTCGGCCGACGTCACCGCCCACGTCGTCGAGATGCTCGCCTTCGAGGGCAAGGCCGCCGACCCCCGCACCCGACGCGGCATCGCCTGGCTGCTCGCCGAACAGGAGCCGGACGGCGCCTGGTTCGGGCGCTGGGGCACCAACTACGTCTACGGGACGGGCTCGGTGGTCCCGGCCCTCACCGCCGCCGGCATCGCCCCCTCGCACCCCGCGGTCCGGCGGGCCGTGCGCTGGCTGGAATCCGTACAGAACGAGGACGGCGGCTGGGGCGAGGACCAGCGCTCCTACCAGGACCGGTCATGGGCCGGCAAGGGCGCCTCCACCGCCTCCCAGACCGCCTGGGCGCTGATGGCGCTGCTGTCGGCGGGGGAGCGCGACGGCGGTGCCGTCGAGCGGGGACTGGCGTACCTGGTCGGGACCCAGCGCCCGGACGGGACCTGGGACGAGCCGTACTTCACCGGCACCGGCTTCCCCTGGGACTTCTCCATCAACTACCACCTCTACCGGCAGGTGTTCCCGCTCACCGCGCTGGGCCGCTACCTCCACGGAGAACCGTTCGGCCCGGACGGTCCGCGCACGGCCGGGGCCCACCGGCCGGCCGGAGGGTCCTGATGGCCGCCGGAGCGCCACCGCCCCGGCCCCCGCTGCTGATCGCCTGCGCCCTGCGCATCGAGCAGGCGGCCCTGCGCAGCGCGGGCCGCGGCGGCGCACCGGACGGGGCGCTGCTGCGCACCGGCATGGGCCCGCGCGCGGCCGAGCGCGCCCTCACCCGCGCCCTGGGGCGGCCGGGCATGGAGCGGGCCGCCGTCCTGGCGACCGGCTTCTGCGCCGGCCTCGTCCCCGGGATGCACCCCGGCGACCTGGTCGTCGCCGAGGAGACCCGGGACCCGCGCGGGGCGGTCGCCTGCACCGGCACCGCCCTCCTCGCCGAGGCACTGGCCCGGGCGGTGCCCGGCCGGACCGTGCACCTCGGCGCACTGACCGGATCCGACCACGTCGTCCGCGGGCAGGAGCGCGCGCAGCTGCGCGCCACCGGTGCCATCGCGGTCGACATGGAGTCCGCGGCCACCCTGTGGACCGCACACGGGGGCGCCGACCGTCCCCTTGCGGCCGTCCGGGTGATCGTGGACGCTCCGGAGCACGAGCTCGTCCGTATCGGCACGGTGCGCGGTGGAATATCGGCCTTCCGCGTGCTGCGTGCCGTACGGCCCGCGTTCCATGACTGGCACCGTTCGTTGCTGCTCCCCAGGAGGTGAGCCAGATGGCCATGCCGTTGCGACAGTCCATCAGGGTCGGGACCTATCTTCTCGAACAGAAGCTCCGCAAGCGCGAGAAGTTCCCGCTGATCGTCGAGCTGGAGCCGCTCTACGCGTGCAACCTGGCCTGTGAGGGGTGCGGGAAGATCCAGCATCCGGCGGGGGTGCTCAAGCAGCGCATGCCCGTCGCCCAGGCGGTCGGCGCCGTCCTGGAGTCCGGCGCCCCGATGGTGTCCATCGCGGGCGGCGAGCCCCTGATGCACCCGCAGATCGACGAGATCGTGCGGCAGCTCGTGGCCAGGCGGAAGTATGTATTCCTCTGCACCAACGCGATGCTGCTCCGCAAGAAGATCGAGAAGTTCACCCCCTCCCCGTATTTCGCCTTCGCCGTCCACATCGACGGGCTGCGCGAACGCCACGACGAATCCGTGGCCAAGGAAGGCGTCTTCGACGAAGCCGTGGCGGCCATCAAGGAGGCCAAGCGCCGCGGATTCCGGGTCACCACCAACTCCACCTTCTTCAACACCGACACACCCCAGACGATCATCGAGGTGCTGAACTACCTCAACGACGACCTCAAGGTCGACGAAATGATGATCTCGCCCGCCTATGCCTACGAAAAGGCCCCCGACCAGGAACACTTCCTGGGTGTCGAACAGACCAGAGAACTCTTCAAGAAGGCCTTCGCCGGAGGCAACCGGCTGCGCTGGCGGCTCAACCACTCCCCGCTCTTCCTCGACTTCCTCGAAGGCAAGGCGGATTTCCCCTGCACCGCCTGGGCCATTCCGAATTACTCCCTCTTCGGCTGGCAGCGGCCCTGCTACCTGATGAGCGACGGCTACGTGCCCACGTACCGGGAGCTGATCGAGGACACCGACTGGAGCAAGTACGGCCGCGGCAAGGACCCGCGCTGCGCGAACTGCATGGCGCACTGCGGCTACGAGCCCACCGCCGTCCTCGCCACGATGGGATCCCTCAAGGAGTCCCTGCGCGCGGCCCGGGAGACGATCGGCGGCAACCGGGCCGGCTCGGCATGACGTCCGCGCCCGGAGGGGGCGGGGGCTTCGACCTCGCCGCGCTGCTGGCCGAGCGCGGCGGGGAGCGGTACGAGCTGCACACCCGCCACCTCAACCACCAGCTGCCCCGGATGCTGCGCACCATCGGCTTCGACAAGGTCTACGTACGGGCCGAGGGCGCCCACTTCTGGGACGACGAGGGCAACGACTACCTCGACATGCTGGCCGGGTTCGGCGTGATGGGCCTGGGCCGGCACCACCCCGTCGTGCGCCGGGCCCTGCACGACGTGCTGGACGCCCAGCTCGCCGACCTGACCCGCTTCGACTGCCAGCCGCTGCCCGGACTGCTGGCCGAGAAGCTCCTCGGGCACAGCCCCCACCTGGACCGGGTCTTCTTCGGGAACAGCGGCACCGAGGCCGTCGAGACCGCCCTGAAGTTCGCCCGCTACGCCACCGGCCGGCCCAGGATCCTCTACTGCGACCACGCCTTCCACGGGCTCACCACGGGCTCGCTGTCGGTCAACGGGGAGGGCGGCTTCCGCGACGGTTTCGCGCCGCTGCTGCCCGATACGAAGATCGCGATGGGGGACCTGGACGCCCTGGAGGCGGAGCTCCGGCGCGGGGACGTCGCCGCCCTGATCGTCGAGCCGGTCCAGGGCAAGGGCGTGCTCGCGGCCCCGCCCGGGTACCTGCGCGCCGCGCAGGAACTGCTGCACCGCCACAAGGCGCTGCTCATCGCGGACGAGGTCCAGACCGGGCTCGGCCGGACGGGCGATTTCTACGCGTACCAGCACGAGCCGGGCGTGGAACCGGACCTGGTGTGCGTGGCCAAGGCCCTCTCCGGCGGCTACGTCCCCGTCGGGGCGACCCTCGGCAAGGACTGGATCTTCCAGAAGGTCTACTCCTCCATGGACCGGGTGCTGGTGCACTCCGCCAGCTTCGGCTCCAACGCGCAGGCGATGGCGGCCGGGCTGGCGGTCCTCGCGGTGATGGAGGACGAGCAGGTGGTGGCCAACGCCCGCGCCATGGGCGACCTGCTGCGCGGGCGGCTCGCGGCGCTGGTGGACGAGTACGAGCTGCTGCACGAGGTGCGGGGGCGCGGCCTGATGATCGGCATCGAGTTCGGCCGGCCGTCCTCCCTGGGGCTGCGCAGCCGCTGGGCCGTGCTCCAGGCGGCCCGCAAGGGCCTGTTCGCGCAGATGGTGGTGGTGCCCCTGCTGAACCGGCACCGGATCCTGACCCAGGTCTCCGGCGACCACCTGGAGGTCATCAAGCTCATCCCGCCGCTGATCGTGGACGAAGGGGACGTGGACCGGTTCGTCGGGGCGTTCCGTGAGGTCATGGACGAAGCGCACGGCGGGGGCGGCCTGATGTGGGACTTCGGCAGGACCCTGGTCAAGCAGGCGGTCGGCAACCGCTGAGGGCGCGGCGGGGGGCCGTGCGGGGACCCCGTACGGGCCCCCCGCGCGGCCCGTACGCCCCCCGCCCCCGTGCGCCCCCGCCGCGGCCCCCGCCGGGCCTCAGCCGGGCCTCAGTCGACGAGGAGCCGGTCGCGCAGCCGGTCCAGCGTGGCGGGCGCGAGGTCGAGTCCCTCGGCGAGGTAGGCCTCCACCCCGCCCCACTGGCCGTCGATGGTGTCGAACGCCGCGAGCAGGTACTCGGCGCGCGCTTCGAAGAGCGGGGCCAGCAGCTCCATGACCTCGGGGGAGCGGGCCTCGGGCGCGTCGCTGCCGCGCCGGACGCGGTAGCGGTTGTGCGGGGCGTTGGACTCCAGGTAGTCGGCCACGATCGCCTCGCGCCCGACGCCCAGGGCGAGCAGGGTGACGGCGATCGACAGTCCCGCGCGGTCCTTGCCCGCGGCGCAGTGCATCAGCGCCGGGACGCTGTCCTCGGCGAGCGCGTGCACCACCCGGCTGTGCTCGGCGGTGCGGGTGCGGATGATCGTCCGGTACGAGTCCCTCATGCGGGTGGCCGCCTTGCCGTCGCCCAGGACGGTGCGGAGCCGGGCGAGGTCCCCGTCGCGGACCATCTTCCAGAACTCCCGTCCGTCGGCCGGATCCGACAGCGGGATGTTCACGTTGCGCACGCCCGCCAGCTCGACGTCCGGGCCCTCCAGGGCCTGGTCGGCTCCGTTGCGGAAGTCGAAGACGGTGTGCAGTCCGAGCGATTCGAGGAATTCCGTATCGGTTTCGGTCGCATGTGCGAGATGTCCGCTTCGGAACAGTCGTCCCGGCCTGACCCTCCGTCCGTCGGCGGTCGACAGGCCGCCCACGTCACGGAAATTGCGCACCCCGGAGAGGGCGGGCTCCGGCTCCGGGCCGCTCGGCGGGGGCTGGGGTATCTGCTGGGTCACGTGCGTTCCTCCGCGTGTCCTGCGTGTCCGAATTGCTCTGGTTGGGAACAACTTGCCATACGTGGAGGCGAGATCGCGCCAGGCCCCGTGAGCCAGATCATACGGTGACCGTCCGTGCCTGATCGCGAAATCCGAATTCCCTTGCCAGGGCGGCTGTTGTCGCACGGGAATGGACGGAGGGTGACGGGAATTCCGTTGATCCTTCATGCCTGCTATTCCGTCAGGGAATTCACGGCTTGTTGTGCGCACTCCCGCTGGATTACCTTCGCGATCGATCCGGGTGGACCGCCTCATCCTGCCGCCGCCCGGGAACCGCACCCGACCATCGACGCGCGCGGCAGGAGCGGGGGAACCAGGTAAGTCGCCGTTCCGGATCACTTCCGGGCAGCTCGGGGTGAAGTCGTACGCGTGTTCCACGGGTGCGGCCGGACATCTCCAGTCCGAACCCGACAGCTCACCTCGCAGGCGCCGGAGAGGAATTCGCCATGCCCGCAAAGGGTAAGCACCGCCGTCCGAAGTCCCGTTCCATATCCCGCGGTCTCGCCGTGGCCGGCACCGGTGGCGCCGCCCTCGCGCTGCCGCTGACGGTCGCCGCCGGTGCCCACGCCGCCACCCCGGCCGCGACGCCCGCGCAGGTGCCCCAGGCCCTCCGGGCCCCCGTCTCCGCTCCGGCCTCCGCTCCGGTCTCCGCCCCCTCCGCCGCCCCGGCCGTCTACACCGTCGTGCCGGGCGACTACCTGTCGAAGATCGCCGCCGAGCGTCACCTCCAGGGCGGCTGGGAGCGGCTCTACGCGGACAACCGCGAGGCCGTCGGCGCGAACCCCTCCCTCATCCACCCGGGCCTCAAGCTGACCCTGGACGGCCACGCCGGGACCCCCGCGCCGAAGGCTCCTGAGGCCGCGGCCGAGGGATCCTCCAGCGGGACTCAGGCGGCCGACGAGGCCCCCTCCGCCGCCGGCGCGACCGGCGGGGACACCGCCGACGCGACCCCCGCACCGCGGTCCGGCACCTCGCGCGGACCGGCGGCCAAGACCCCCGCCCAGAGCCCGGCGCCTTCCGCGCCCGCGGCCGCGGCCGGTTCCGCGGCCCCCGCGAACGGCTCCGGTTTCGTCGCCCCGGTCGACGGCGGCACCTCCACGCCGTACCACCAGAGCGGCACCATGTGGTCCTCCGGCTACCACACCGGCGTCGACTTCGTCGCGAGCACCGGCACCACCGTCAGGGCGGTGGGCGCGGGCACCGTGGTTTCCGCAGGCTGGGGAGGTGCGTACGGCAACGAGGTGGTCATCCGCCACGCCGACGGCAAGTACTCCCAGTACGGCCACCTCTCCCAGCTGTCCGTCTCGGTGGGCCAGAGCGTCACCGCCGGACAGCGCATCGGCCTCTCCGGCGCCACCGGCAACGTGACCGGCCCGCACCTCCACTTCGAGATCCGCACCGGCCCGTCCTACGGCTCGGACATCGACCCGCTGGCCTACCTCCGCTCCAAGGGCGTGAACGTCTGACGGGAGCCGCGGCAGCGGCACGGACGCGCGTGGGGCCGGGACCTGAGGGGGGTCCCGGCCCCACGTGTACTTATTCCTTATCCCCCGCGTGGTATAGATCACGGTCCGTCAACCCCTCATTACGTTGGCGTAGGTTGGTGACGGGGGTGAAGGATGTCGTCCCGTGGCAGCGACGAAGACGACACTCAAGACCATCGGCTCGTACGCGGCGATCGGGGACAGCTTCACCGAAGGCGTGGGGGACCCGGGACCCGGGGATTCGTATCTCGGCTGGGCGGACCGGCTCGCCGTCCTGTTGGCCGATCAGCGCGACGAGCACGACTTCCGGTACGCGAACCTCGCGGTGCGGGGCAAGCTCCTCGACCAGATCGTGGCCGAACAGGTGCCCAGAGCCAAGGACCTCGCTCCGGACCTGGTCACCTTCTGCGCGGGTGGCAACGACATCATCCGGCCGGGCAGTGACCCGGACGACGTGGCGGAGCGGTTCGAGGCGGCGGTGGCCGACCTCACCGGGGCCGTCGGCCTCGTCATGATCACCACCGGCTTCGACACCCGGGGCGTCCCCGTCCTCAAGCACCTGCGGGGCAAGGTCGCGACGTACAGCGCGCACGTACGCGCCATCGCCGACCGCTACGACTGCCCGGTCCTCGACCTCTGGTCGCTGAAGTCGGTGCAGGACCGCCGGGCCTGGGACGGCGACCGGCTGCACCTCTCGCCCGAGGGCCACACCCGTGTCGCGCTCCGCGCCGCACAGGTCCTCGGCTACGAGATCCCCGCCGACCCGGACCAGCCGTGGCCGCCCACCCCGCCGCGCGGGTCGGTGGACGTCACCCGGGACAACATCCAGTGGGCGCGCGAGCACCTCGTGCCCTGGATCGGCCGCCGGCTGCGCGGGGAGTCCTCCGGCGACCACGTCGAGGCCAAGCGGCCGGACCTGCTGCCGCTCTAGGGCCGGTCGCCGCTTTGACCGACGGGGCCCGGCGGGCTCCCCCGCCGGGGAAGGGCCGCCCGGGGCGCCCGCCGGGAGACCGGCGCCGGAGGCCGGCACGGGAGACCGGCGCCGGAGGCCCGCGCGGGCGCCGGGGGGAGGCCGGCCGGGAGATCCGGCCGACACGCGGGCCGTACGCGGAATCCTCGGGGGCCGGTGCGCGTTGGGATGGTCGTAGTCGTACGACCGTCCCACCGTCCTGCACCTTTCCCAGGAGGCGCCTTGACCGGCTCCCTTCCCCTGCGTCCCCGGCTGCGCGCCCTGCGGCCCGAAGCCTTCGGCGCGGACCCCTCCGGCGCACGGCTGGAGCGGATCCTGCGCTCGCCGAACTTCGCCGACGGCGTCTTCCAGAACCCCGTGGGCGCACGGACCAGGCCCTCCGGGTCGATGGTCGAGTTCGCCAAGATCTACTTCCACAAGGAGCAGCGGGTACGGCGCAACCCGGGCGCCCCCGTCCCGGTGTACCCCACCACCCTCGCCGAGCTGGCGAAACCGCCGGTCAGCGGGCTGCGCCTGACCTGGATGGGGCATTCCAGCGTGCTCGCCGAGATCGACGGGCGCAGGGTGCTCTTCGACCCGGTCTGGGGCGAGCGCTGCTCCCCCTTCCCCTTCGCCGGACCCAAGCGGCTGCACCCGGTCCCCGTGCCGCTGGCCTCCCTCGGCGAGGTCGACGTCGTGGTGATCTCCCACGACCACTACGACCACCTCGACCTGCCCACCATCAAGGCACTGGCCGGCACGGACACCGTCTTCGCCGTCCCGCTCGGCGTCGGCGCGCACCTGGAGCGCTGGGGCGTGGCACCGGACCGGCTGCGCGAGCTCGACTGGAACGAGACGACCGAGGTCGCCGGGCTCTCCCTCACGGCCACCCCGGCCCGCCACTTCTGCGGTCGCGGGCTGCGCAACCAGCAGTTCACCCTCTGGGCCTCCTGGGTCGTGACGGGCGGGGAACACCGGATCTTCCACAGCGGGGACACCGGCTACTTCCCCGGTTTCGGGGAGATCGGCGCCGCGCACGGCCCCTTCGACGCGACGATGATCCAGATCGGCGCCTACTCCGAGTACTGGCCGGACATCCACATGACCCCCGCGGAGGGGATCCGGGCCCACCTCGACCTCCAGGGCGGACTCCCGCACGGGACGATGCTGCCGATCCACTGGGGCACCTTCAACCTGGCCCCGCACCCGTGGGACGAGCCCGGCGAGGGGACCGTCGCCGCCGCGGAGGCGGCCGGGGCGGCCGTCGCCCTGCCGATCCCGGGCCAGCCCTTCGAACCGGGTGCGGCCGACGCCCCGGACCAGGCCTGGTGGCGCCCCTTCGTGGCCGCGCCCCCGGCCCCGGTGACGGCCACCCCCGTACGGGCGCGGCCCGCGGAGGCCCCCGTCGCCCCGGCACCGGCCGGACAGGGCGAGCCGGAGGCCGTGGGGTCGTAACGGACGGTGGGGCCCGGGGGCCCGGTGGGACGCCCGTGCCCCCGGGTTCGTGGGGAGCGCGGGCCGGGCGGCGCACGCCCCCCGGCCGAGCCGGGGTACGCGCTCCCGGCGCATTCGGGCTCCCGTACGAGCGCTCCGTCGGGAGCGGGAAGCAGCCCGCCGAAGTTCCCCAACCGGGCGTCAGGGGCGGGAGCGTGCGGTCTAGCGTGGGTATCCGGTGATCAATACCGGGCCCGGGACCGCCGGTGGCCGGGCCCCACGTACCGAGGACGCCGATGTCCGGATTCCGCGCCGCCCGCCACGCCCCGTCGAGACACGCCGTCACCGGACCCGGCCGGCAGATACGCCCCCAGCTGCTGCGCGCCGCCGTACTGCCCACGCTCGCCGCCGGGCTCAGCGGCACCGCCGCGGTCATCTTCACCCTCCAGCTCGGCGGGGGCGCCGGGGAGCGCGACGCCCGGCTGTGGCCCGTTCTCACGGGCTGCGCCCTGCTCGTCGTCGGCGCCCTCGCCTGCGCCCTGCTCGGGGCGCAGCGGGCGGCCAAGGCCGTGGGCGACCGCTGCGAGGCCCTGCGCCGCTCCAGCGTGCGGGGCCGCCAGGAGCTGCGGACGGCCGCCGAGCGGCTGGAGCGGGGGGAGAGTCCGGGACGGCCCGTGCGCGGGGGGCCGAACGGTCCGCCGCCGGCCGCCGATCCGGCCGGGGTGGACGAGTTCTGGCTGCTCGCGCAGGAGCTGCGCGGCGCCCGCGAACAGGCGCACGCGACCCTGGTGCGGCTCGCCGTCCCGGCCGCCCCGAGCGACAGCGACCGCAAGGTGGAGGTCTTCGTCAACCTCGCGCGCCGGCTTCAGTCGCTCGTGCACCGCGAGATCTCCCTCCTCGACGAGCTGGAGGACACGGTCGAGGACCCCGACCTGCTCAGGGAGCTCTTCCACGTCGACCACCTCGCCACCCGGATCCGTCGGCACGCCGAGAACCTCGCCGTGCTCGGCGGGGCCGCCTCGCGGCGCCAGTGGACCCGGCCGATCGACCTGAGCGAGGTGCTGCGTTCCTCGGTGGCCGAGGTCGAGCAGTACACGCGGGTCAAGGTGGTGCCGCCGGCGGGCGGCACGGTGCGCGGACACGCCGTCGCCGACGTGGTGCACCTGCTGGCCGAACTCGTCGAGAACGCCACGGTGTTCTCCGCCCCCGACACCGACGTCGTGGTGCGGGCGGAGCGGGTCACCGCCGGGATCGCGGTCGAGGTCGAGGACCGCGGACTGGGCATGCCCGCCGGGGAGCAGCACCGCATGAACGCCCTGCTGGGGGACCCCGACCAGGTCAGCGTGCGGCACCTGCTGGCCGACGGGCGGATCGGGCTGTTCGTGGTCTCGGCGCTGGCCCGCCGCCACGGCATCGCCGTCGAGCTGAAGTCCAACATCTACGGCGGGGTGCTCGCCGTACTGGTGCTGCCCCAGGGGCTGCTGGGCGCGGACGCGCCGAGCGGTGCCGACGCGCTGGACGGGTCGAGGGCCACCTCCTGGGGGACCGGCGAGGGCGGCGCGGTGCCTCCGCTGGAACCCGTACGCGTGCGCGTGCCGGGCTCCCGGCAGGAGCGGGGGCCCGAGCCGGAGCGGGATCCCGAGCCGGAGCGGGGGCCCGGCGGGTGGTGGGCGCAGGCGACGCCCTCCGTGCCGGAGCACCCCGCGGGCGGGCCGGTGCCCGCTTCCGTACCGCCGCCCCCCGGCGCGGCCGTCACCCCCGACGCGCCCGCCCCGGCCGGAGCGGCGGAGCCCGCGCCGGTACCCGTACCCGTACGGCTGTCGCCCGCGGTGCCGTCGGAGGCCGGGAACGCGGTCGTACCGGCCCCGGCCGTGTCGCCCGCACCGGCACCCCGGCCGCAGCCGGCCGCCCCCGCCCCCGCCGAGGCGGAGCGGCCGGCGCTGCCCCGGCGCCGTGCCCAGCACCACCTCGCGCCCCAGCTGCGCGGGACCCCCGTCCCGCGCCGGGCACCCGAAACCGAGCAACCCGTGCACGACCCCGGCCTGATGGCGGCCTTCCAGCGCGGCTTCGGCCTCGCCCAGTCGGAGCAGCAGGCATGAACCGGGCCCCCGGCCCGGACCCTCACCCCAGCAAGGAGCACACCCCCATGGCCGGAGAAGCGGCGACGAAGACAGGCAGCCTCGCGGACCTCGACTGGCTGCTCGGCGGCCTGGTCCAACGCGTGCCGTACACGCGCAGCGCGGTCCTGCTCACCGCGGACGGGCTCGTCACCTGCGTACACGGACTGGACCCGGACAGCGCCGACCACATGGCCGCCCTGGCCTCCGGGCTGTACTCGCTGGGGCGCAGCGCCGGATCCCGGTTCGGGGACGGGGCCGAGGTCCGGCAGGTGGTGGTCGAGCTGGACACGGCACTGGTGTTCGTCTCGGCGGCCGGGTCCGGGACCTGCCTGGCGGTGCTCGCGGACCGGGAGGCGGACGCGGGCGTCCTCGGCTACGAGATGGCGATGCTGGTCAAGAGCGTCCGCCCGTACCTGGCGGCCCCGCCGCGCCGGCCCGCGCACGCCGTCGACGCGGAGCGATGAGGGTCTGGGCACGGGGGGAACGGGGATCCGGTGCGGCGCGCGACACGCCGTGGCTGGACGATTCGGCGGGCCGGGTGATGCGCCCGTACACCGCCAGCGGCGGGCGCACCCGGGCGGCCGTCCACCTCGACCTGCTGTCGATGGTGACCGCGACCGGGGTCCGTCCGCGCGTTCCGCTCGGCGCCGAGCACACCCTCGCGCTGCGGATCTGCGCGGGCGCGGCCGGGGTGACCGTCGCCGAGGTGGCCGGGCAGCTGCGGCTCCCGGCGGTGGTGGTGAAGGTGCTGCTGTCCGATCTGACGCAGCACGGGGCCGTCTCGGTGCGGGCGCCCCGGTTCCCCGGCGGGGATTCCTTCGCCGACGACGACCAGACCCTGCTCCGGGCGGTGCTCGATGGCCTACGCCGGCGACTGTGACGCCCCCGCCCCGCCCGCGACCCTGAAGATCCTGGTCGCGGGCGGGTTCGGGGCGGGGAAGACCACCTTCGTGGGCGCGGTCAGCGAGATCGAGCCGCTGTGCACGGAGGAGGTGCTGAGCGGGGTGGGCGAGGGCAGCGACCCGCTCGACGGGGTGGAGGCGAAGGCGACGACGACGGTCGCGCTGGACTTCGGCCGGCTCACCCTCGACGACCGGCACGTCCTGTACCTGTTCGGCACGCCGGGGCAGCAGCGCTTCTGGTTCCTGTGGGAGGAGCTGTGCGCGGGCGCCCTGGGGGCCGTGGTGCTGGCCGACACCCGCCGGCTCGACGACTGCTTCCCCGCCGTGGACTTCTTCGAGCGGCGGGGGATCGCCTTCGTCGTCGCCGTCAACGAGTTCGACGACGCCCACCGCTACACCGCCGAGGAGGTCCGCGAGGCGGTCGGACTCGGCCCCCGGGTTCCCGTCGTCCGGTGCGACGCGCGACTGAGGGGTTCCGGTACGGGGACCCTCGCGGCCCTCGTCCACCATCTGCTGTCCACAGCGAAGCAAGCCCACTCGGATCCGGGGGAACCGCCATGACCTACTACGAATCGACCGGCCACCTGCTCCTCACCCCGGTGGACCGGGAGGCACCCGCACGCGCCGTCCGGCTGCGCGAACTGGGCCTGGGGGAGCGGGTGGACGCGGAACTCGACGCCTTCGCGGCGCGGGTCGCCCGGACCCTGCGGACCCCGTACGCCGGTGTCAACTTCGTCGGGGAGGAACGGCAGTTCTTCGCAGGGCTGCACCACCGCCCGGACGCCGCGCAGGCCGGATACCCGGCGCGGGTGCTGCCCCGGGACCACGGCTACTGCCCGCACGTGGTGGTGCGGCGCCGCGCATTGGTGCTCCAGGACGTACGGGACTTCGCGCGCTTCGCGGGCAACGCGGTCGTGGACGAGAGCGGGGTGCGCTCGTACGCGGGGGCTCCCCTCACCGACCGGCGCGGCGTCGTCCTGGGCACGGTGTGTGCGGTGGACGTGGTGCCGCGGCGCTGGGGGACGGAGGGCCTGACGACGGTCAAGGCGCTCGCCGCCGACCTGGTGGAGCTGATCCACGCGCGGGAGGACCGGGGCCGCTGACGGCGCCGGGCCGGGCGGGGGTGCGTGACGGCCCCCCGCCCGGGGCCGTTCCGGGGCGGTCAGCCCAGGAAGCCGCTGATCCGCTGCCGCAGCGAGGCCGCGTCCAGGCCGTGGGCGGCGGTGTGCTCCTCCATCGTGCCGTAGCGGCGCAGCTCGGCCCGGCCCACCCCGAGCGGCAGGATCCGGTGCGGTACGTCCATCAGGGCCTGCCCGGCGGCCGCCGCGGAGGTTCCGGCCAGGTAGGGCTCGACCAGGACCACCTCCGGCGCGGCCCGGCCCGCGGCGGCGCGCAGGGCCGCGTCGTCGAAGGGGCGCACGGTGGCCGCGTAGAGCACGGTGACGTCGAGGCCCTCGGTGGCGGCGAGGACCTCGTCGAGCAGCGGGCCGACGGCGAGGACCACACCCGCGCTCCCCGTCCGTACGGTCTGGAAGCGCAGGTCGCCGACGGGGCGCGGGGCGGAGTTCGACTGCGCGGTGAGCCGGACGTACACCTTGTCGTCCCCGGCGGCGTAGGCGTGGCGCAGCAGCTCCTCCGCCTCGTCGGGGTGGCCGGGCGTGTGGACCGTCCAGCCGTCCAGGGTGTCCAGCAGCGCCACGTCACCCGGCGCCATGTGGGTGAACCCGCCGGCCGGCCAGTCGTAGCTGGCGGCCGCGCTGACCAGGACCCCGCCCGTGCCCTGGTGCCCGAAGTCCAGCTTGACCTGCTCGAAGGGCCGCTCGACCAGGAAGCTGGCGAAGGTGTGGAGCACGGGCCGCAGCCCCGTGAGGGCCAGGCCGCCGCCCACGCCGACGAGCAGCTGCTCGCGGATCCCGACGTTGATCACCCGGTCCGGGTGGCGCTGCTGGGCGGGCCGGAACCCGTCCATGGTGATCTCCGCGAGCACGACCGCCAGCCGGTGGTCCTCGTCGAGCAGCTTCGACGTGACCGACACGAACCGGTCCCGCATGGTGTCCATGACCTGCCCCCTCAGAACTTCTTCTCGACACGGGCGACGACGGCGTGCGGCCGGCCCGGATGCGGCGCGGTGCAGGCGACGTGCAGCGCCTCGTGGTCGCGCCCGTCCACGGTGACCGCCGACCAGCCGGCCGCCTCGAAGCGGGAGGCGATCCCGCCGCGCCAGCCGTGGGTCGCGGAGTCGTTGTCGATCACCAGGGTGTGCAGCCGCTCCAGTCCGGCCGGGCCGGCGTAGGCGATGGCCTCGTGGTTGCTGCCCTCGTCGAGCTCCGCGTCCCCGATCAGCACCCACACGGCCGGGTCGTCCAGCCCCTGGGCGCGCAGCCCGAGCGCGGTGCCGACCGCGAGCGGCAGCCCGTGCCCGAGCGAGCCGCTGCCGATCTCCACGCCGGGGACGAGGGTGCGGTCGGGGTGGTGGCCGAGGGGGGAGTCGTAGGAACCGAATCCGGCCAGCCACTCGACGGGGAAGAACCCCTTCGCGGCGAGCACGGCGTAGTAGGCCATGGGCCCGTGCCCCTTGGAGAGCAGGAACCGGTCCCTCTCGGCGGCCCCGGCACTCCCGGGCCCGACGCGCAACACCCGGTCGTAGAGCACCCACAGCGCGTCGAGCGTGGAGGTGGCGGCGGGCCCGTGCTTCTCCGCCCCTGTCATGAGCGCGATGAGCCGGCCCAGATCCTCATGGCGGAACCCGGTGTCCGCGATTGCCTGTGTCATGCAACCACCCTGCTCCCTCAAGCGGACTTGAGGTCAAGCCGCCGTCGCCGGATCCGTCACATCCGGCCGTCCGGGGAAACCCGCGCGCGACCACCCCCGGAAGTGCGGTATTGTTCTCGTGCTGGTCCGGCCAGGGGAAACCCCAGGTCAGCGGCCATCGGGACGTGGCGCAGCTTGGTAGCGCACTTGACTGGGGGTCAAGGGGTCGCAGGTTCAAATCCTGTCGTCCCGACTCGGAAGAGTCGTAGATCGAGGGGCCGTTTCAGAGAGATCTGAAACGGCCCCTCGATCGTTTCCGGGACCGGGTCCGCCGGCGGGGCCGGCGCCGTGTCCCCCACACGGGAAAACGCGTGGACCCGGCGGGCTCGCTCGCGGGACACTGCGGTTCCTGGCCCGCACCCGGCGAGGTGACGGCGTCTCGCCCCACGAGGACGCAGGGTTGTGATGGGAACGGCTGAATCGTCCGAAGGTCCGACCGGCAGGGGTCCGGTACTCCTCGCACTCCGCTACTACGGCCGCGAACTGGTCCGGCTGCGCCGGCTGGCGGGGCCGGCGATGCTGCTCCCGGCGCTGGGCAACATCGGCATCAACTACCTCGCGCCGCTGGTCGTCGCCAAGCTCGTCGGCCGCATCGCCTCGGGCGCCGGAGCGGGGGTCGGCCCGGCGCTGCCCTACGTGCTCGGCTTCGCCGGCGTCCTGTTGCTCTCCGAGGGGCTGTGGCGCCTCGGGCTGCACTTCCTGAACCGCGTCGACGCCCTCGGGATCGAGCGCCTGTACGTGATCGGCATGGACGAGCTGTTCGCCAAGGACGCCGCGTTCTTCCACGACAACTTCGCCGGATCGCTGACCAAGCGGGTCCTGAGCTTCGCGTCCCGCTTCGAGGAGTTCGTCGACACGCTGACGTTCTCGGTCCTGGGCAGCCTCGTGCCGCTGCTGTTCGGCTCGGTGGTGCTGTGGCAGTACGAACCGCTGCTCGTGGTCGGGCTGTTGTCGCTCATCGTCGTGACGGCGGTGTGCGTGCTGCCCCTGATCCGGCGCCGCCAGGCACTGGTCGACCAGCGCGAGGAGGCGATCGCCCACGTGTCGGGCCACGTCGCCGACAGCCTGATGAACATGGACACGGTCCGGGCCTTCGCCGCCGAGGAACGCGAGGCCGCCGAGCACCGCTCGCGCGTGGCGCGTTCGCACCGGCTCATGCTGCGGTCGTGGGACTACGGCAACCTGCGCATCGACACGCTCGTCGCGCCGATGTCCGTACTGACCAACGCGCTCGGCCTGCTGCTCGCCGTCGCGCTGGGCGGCGGGACGCACGGCGTGGAGGCGGTGGTCGTCGCCTTCACCTACTTCGCCAACGCCACCCGGATCATGTTCGAGTTCAACCAGATCTACCGCCGCCTGGAGAGCTCGATGACGGAGGCCGCGCAGTTCACCGCACTGCTGCTGACCCCGCCCGCCGTGGTCGACCCGGCCGCGCCGGAGCCGCTGCGCTCCCGGTCCGGCGACGTCCGGTTCGAGGGGGTGACCTTCGCCCACGGGGGCGGGGAGCCGCTCTTCGAACACCTCGACCTGGACGTGCCCGGCGGGACGAAGCTCGGCCTCGTCGGCCGGTCCGGCGGAGGCAAGACCACCCTGACCCGGCTGCTGCTGCGGATGACCGACATCGACGCCGGCCGGATCACGATCGGGGGCCAGGACATCAGCCGGCTGCGCCAGGCCGACCTGCGCGGCCTGATCGCCTACGTACCGCAGGACCCGGCGATGTTCCACCGCACGCTGCGCGACAACATCGCCTTCGCCCGGCCCGGCGCCACCGACGCCGAAGTCCGGCGCGCGGCCGAGGCGGCGCACGTCACGGAGTTCGCCGACGCCCTCCCGGACGGCTTCGCCACCATGGTCGGCGAGCGCGGCATCAAACTGTCCGGCGGGCAGCGCCAGCGGGTCGCCCTCGCGCGGGCGATCCTGCGCGACGCGCCGATCCTGCTGCTCGACGAGGCGACCAGCGCCCTGGACTCCGAGAGCGAGCTCCTCGTCCAGGAGGCGCTGTGGCGGCTCATGGAGGGACGGACGGCACTCGTGGTGGCGCACCGGCTGAGCACCGTGGCCGGCATGGACCGGCTCGTGGTCCTGGACCGGGGACGGATCGTCGAACAGGGCACGCACCAGGAGCTGCTGGACGCGGAGGGCGCGTACGCGAAGCTGTGGCAGCACCAGTCGGGCGGTTTCCTCGACGAGGTTCCGGCCCGCTCGGACTCGCTCTGAATCAGCGTTCCTGGAGGTAGGCGGCGATCATGGCCAGGTCGTTGGCGATGGACAGCACGCCCGCGGGGTCGGTCGTCGGGGTGGAGGCGCCGTTGACGCCCGCGTAGAAGGTGTCGTAGCGGCCGTCGCCCTTGTCCAGGTATCCCGCGATCGTGATCGCCCCGACGGCCAGGCGGTCGTTGAGGGCGTCCGGGCCGACGGCCGCCCCGGTCTTCGCGAAGACCTTGCCGCGGGCCGGGCAGTCGCGGCAGTTGTCCGCCAGCAGCCCGTCGACGCCCAGGACGGGCAGGGCCTCCCGGAACCGTTCGGCCTCCGGCGTGCGCTGCCAGTACGTCAGCATCTGCACCAGCGCCCGCGGAGTGGCGCGGTCCGCGGGGTTGCCGCCCCGGCCGTCCAGCAGCTCCGCCTGCTCGCGGTCGACCCCCGCCCGGTCCAGGAAGCCGGCCAGCACCGGGAAGCCGTTCATGCACTGCCGGCTTCCGGTGGTGACGGCCAGCAGGCACATGCCGAGGTTGGCGCCCAGGTTGTGGCTGACCTTGAGGATGAGCGTGGCGTACTGGACGAACGGCGGGGAGGTGTACGCGGCCACGCGCGGCCGCCCCCGGTAGTCCCGCGGCAGCCGGCCGACCGGGTCGGGGCCCGTCGGGGGCGCGGTGACGCTCACCCCGGCCCGCGCCAGTGCCTCGATCAGGGCGGTGCGGCCGAAGGCCGCCGGATCGGTCACCGGGGCCGTGCGCAGCAGCGGCTGCGCGTCCGCCGCGATCGTGCCGGAGAGCCGGATCCGGGTGCCGCCGCCGGTGGTCGTCACCGTCACGGCGGCCGGGCGGCCCGCCGCCACGGTCGTGACCGTCGAGGTGACCTCGTAGGGGGCGACCTTGGGCCGCCAGTCCAGGCGGGCGGCGGCGCCGGGACGGTCCCCGGGCGTGGTGAGCAGGTCGATCAGGTTGTCGTTGATGATCAGCGGGGTCGGGGTGGGATCGAGGACCGGCTCCGGGAGGAAGAGGCGGTCGTCGACGATCACGTCGCCGTCGACGCGGGTGATTCCGGCGCCGCGCACCTGGCGGGCGATCAGGTCGATGCCGGCGAGGGGGTTCTCCGGGGTGAGCGAGGCGCCCGGGAAGTCGTTGGCGTAGGTGTGGTCGAGGTCGGTGTAGGCGACCGTACCGTCGGGGGCGGTCCGGCCGCCCATCGTGAGGTCGCCCTGCGCGACCAGGTCCAGGTCGCCGGTCAGCGTGCCGCCGCGGCGCTCGCCGACCGCGTAGAGCGGGGTCACGAAGCGGTGGTCGGCGCCCAGCGTCCGCCAGGTTCCGGAGACCCCGAACAGCTTGGCCGTCGACCCGGGGATGAAGAACGTCTCCGGCGACATGCTGTGCACCACCCGGCCGCCGGCGGGGTCGGTCTCCAGGAGGCCCCACTGGGCGTGGCGGTACTCCGGCTTGTGCATGATCGCCGTGATCCGGGGGTCCAGCCCGCCGCCCGAGTCGTCGTCGGACGGCGCTGACGGCGCGGACGGCGCGGACGGCGCGGAGGCCGCGGTGCCCGATCCGGCGGCCGGGCCCGCGGCCAGGGCCACGAACAGCAGGGCCGCGCAACCGGCGGCGACGCGGCGCCTGAGGGATCCGGCCTTCGCTCCTCGCACCACAGCGCGCCCCCGTTCCTCGCGACGGTCGCCTGCCCCGGGTCTGTGACCAGCGTGGCACGTCCCCGCACGGGCCGCACATCACCCGTACGCCGGCGCGTCCGAGGGGACCGGGCCATGCCCGCGGACCCCCGCGGCGCGGCGCGCGGGCGCGGCGGCGCGGGGGTGCGGGGGTGGGATCAGCCCTTGCCGAGGAGGGTGTTCATGCGGGTGATCTCGGCGCTCTGGGAGCTGATGATGGCGGCGGCCATGTCCTTCGCCGGCCCGTACGCACCCGCGGACTGCTCGGTGCGGGCCATGGCCACGGCGCCTTCGTGGTGCTTGACCATCATCCGGAGGAAGGCCCCGTCGAATTCCTTGCCGGAGGCCTTGGTGAGTTCGTCCATCTCGCCGCCCGTCATCATCCCGGACATGGCGTGCCCGCCGTGACCGGCGTCGGCGGCGGGGACCTGCTGCCCCCAGGCCGTCAGCCAGCCCGACAGCGTCTTGATCTCCGGGTCCTGCGCCTTCCTGATCTCCTCGGCGAGGGCCTTGACCTCGGGTGATCCGGCGCGGGTCGCGGCCAGGCCGGCCATCTCGACCGCCTGCCGGTGGTGGGGGACCATCCCCTGGGCGAAGGCCGTGTCGGCGGCGTTGTTCCCGCCCTGGCCGGGCGAGGCGGAGGACGGCGCGGAGGGCGTGGCGGACGCCGGGGAGCCGGCGGCGTGGCCGTCGTGCGTGGGGGCGCCCGCGGAGGAGTCCTTCGCGGAGTCGGTGCCGCAGGCGGCGAGGACGAGGGCGGCGGTCGCCGCCGCGGCCACGGCGGCGGTGCGGCGGACGAGGGAACGCTGGATGGTCATGGTGATGCTGCTCCTGTGCTGGGGTCTGAGGAATGGCTCGGCGGCACGGGTGCCGGAGCCGTCTCATATGCGCAGGAGCTGCAGTTCGCTGAGGGAGGGAGGGGCGCGCCCCTCGACCGCGGACCCGGGCGCGGTCACGTGCGCGGCCGCCGCCCAGGCCGGGAGGGTCCCGGGGGCGGGCGCCGGGGCGGGCAGGACCGGGGCTCCGGCGGTACCGGGCGCCGCGCAGGTCGGGTCGGCGTGCAGGCCGTGCCCGTCGGCGCCGCCCTCGTCGGGGCAGGCGCAGGGACCGGCCGGGACGTGGTCCTCGGCCGCCCGGTGGGCGGCCGGTGCAGGGGCGGGCGTGGTGTGCCCGGAGGCCGGCGTCGGCGGCCCGGGGCCCAGGCCGTGCATGGCGAAGATCCCGGTGAGCAGGGCGAACAGCAGGCACAGGCGCGCGGGCAGCCCGTGCCGCCCGTCCCGTCGCCCCGCCCGCGTGCTCATGCCCGCATCGTAGGGGACCGGGCGGGATACTCCAAAGGGGTAGGGGGTATGTGGGCCCGGGTCGCGTCGGGTGTCAGGCCGGCGTGGCGCGGACGAGGACCAGGGAGCCCTCGTAGGCGGGGAGGCGGCGCAGGTGGCCGTGCCGCTCGTCCCAGGTCCCGGAGTCCAGGTCGCGGCGCAGGGATTCGGTGAACCGCCGGCGCACCCCGTCGTCGACGAAGCTCCACGCCGAACAGGCCTGGCGGGCGGCCGGGTCGAGGAGCATTTCGGGGCGGCCGTAGTACGCCTCGTTGAAGCCGTCGGTGCAGTCCAGCGGAATCGGAACGGATTCCACGGTTCCGGTGCCGCCGAGGGCGCCGGCCATGTCCTCGATCGGCGGGTGGCGGCGCGCCTCGGTGTCCAGTACCTCGGGCGCGTAGGAGTACAGCCAGAAATCGCGCACCAGCTTCGGATCGCAGGTCAGGATGACCACCGGGCCGCGCGCCACGCGCCGCATCTCGCGCAGGCCGGCCCGCACGTCGGTCCACTGGTGCACGCTGAAGAGGGTCATCGCGCCTTCGAACTCCCCGTCCGCGAACGGCAGGTCCTCCGCCACCGCGTCGACCGCCCGGGACAGTCCGGCCGGGCGCTGGGCGCGCATCGCGCGGGAGGGCTCGACGGCGGTGACCGCGCGGGCGGCCCCCTCGTACGATCCGGCGCCGGCGCCGACATTGATCACCGTACGGGCGCCCCCCAGGGCATCGGCGATGCGCCGCGCGATCCGGGGGTCCGGGCGCCGGTGGGCCGGGTAACCGCTGCCGATGCGGCCGTAGTCGACGTCTCCGGCGCTGCCGTCCGCCCGGCGCTGGTTCATGGGGTCCACCTCGCTCGGTGCAGGAGTCGGAGGAGCGGCACGTCGCCGGTCCGCCCTGCCTGTCCATATCGTGCATCTGCGATGTCAAATTCGGCAATGGCCTGGCAACTGCTTGGCTGAATAGTCGAATGAGGTCGTATTTGGTTGGGCGATGTTCCGGCTCAGGGTGATGTGGCGTGGCCCTTCGGCTCCTTCGGCTGCCTGGGCTCCTTCGGCTGCTTCGGCCCCTTCGGTCCGATCGGGCGCCCCTCGTGGAGTTCGAGCGGGCCCGCGCCCCGGGCCTTGGCCTTCAGGCAGGCCTTGATCTGACGGCGCAGCAGCGGCTTGACCAGGCCGCGCAGTTCGTCGCGGCGCGCCGTGCGCCACCGCAGCAGCTCGGACGGCTGCAGGCGGATCCGGGCGAGGGAGTCCGGGTCGAGGACCCCGCCGTCGTAGAGGAAGCGGATCCGCGCCGGGAAGCCTGGCCGGTGGGACCAGTTGACGGCGAGGAGGCGGCCCGGACCCAGTTCCAGGCCGATCTCCTCGCGGACCTCGCGCGCGGCCGCGGCCCGGGGGGTCTCGCCGAGGTCGCTGTCCACACCGCCCCCGGGCAGCAGCCAGCGGCCCGGTTCGCCGTAGCCGGGCTGCACCAGCAGGACCGCTCCGGCCCGATCCGTGAACAGCACGTTGGCGGCGGTGACGGCCTTGGGCCGCGCCGCGCGGTGGCCGGCCTCGTCGTAGCCGCCCGCGTGTTCCAGGGCGGCGCGGGCGGCCGGGTCGAGGCCGGCCGGGGAACCGGGCTGGGGGACGCCGCCGACCAGGTGGGCCAGGGAACCCGAGCGCAGCGCGGCCACGGCGGCGCGCAGCCGGGGGGCGATCCGGTCGGGGAGCCGCTCGGCCGCCTCCTCCGGGGTGAGCCAGTGGGCCTCCGTGATCTCCCCGTCGGCGAAGGAGATCCCCGCGATCCGGGCCGGGTCGAGCGGTCCGACCAGGTGGACGTGGACCACGAGCGAGCGGCCCGGGGCGCCGGGCGGGCAGGAGTCCACCGCGAGCAGCCGGCCGACCGGGACGGACAGGTCGAGCTCCTCCCTCAGTTCGCGGGCGAGCCCCTCCTCCGGGGTCTCGGTGTCCTCCACCGTGCCGCCGGGCAGTTCCAGGCCGTCCTTGTAGGACGTGGTCAGGACCAGGACCCGGCCGTGGAGGTCCAGCACGATCCCGGTCGCGGCGACGAGGGGGCCCGCCAGGCCGGCGTAGTACGCGCGCACCGATGCGGAGGGAGGGGACGGGGCGGGAGGCGAGGATGGGGACGGCGCGGCGGGGTTCGAGGACGGGCGGTCGGGCACGGCGGCGGCTCCTGGAGGCGGCGGCGGGCCGGGTGCGGGCAGCACCCGGCCGTCAGGCGTCAGTACCACGGCCGCCGGGCCGGCCGGGCGGCTCCGCCCCCGGTCAGGCCCGTGCCAGCAGCATGCCGCCCATCGTCACCATGGTGGCGGCCACCAGGCCGTCCAGCACCCGCCAGGCCCCCGGCCGGGCGAGCAGACCGCTCAGCAGCCGGGCGCCGTAGCCGAGCGCGCCGAACCAGATCAGGCTGGCGAGCGCGGCCCCGATGCCGAAGGCCCAGCGCAGGTCGCCCCGGTCCGCGGCCAGCGACCCGACCAGCAGGACGGTGTCCAGGTACACGTGCGGGTTGAGCCAGGTCATCGCCAGGCAGGTCAGCACCGCCGTACGCGCGGAGCCGGCGGCGGGGCCCCCGGCGCTGAGGGTCGCGCCCGCGGCGGGGCGCAGCACCCGGCGCGCCGCGAGGATCCCGTAGCAGACGAGGAAGGTGCCCCCGGCGATCGCGACGGCGGTCAGGGCGGCCGGCCAGGCGGTGACGAACGCGCCGACCCCGGCCACGCCGAGGGTGATGAGCAGCGCGTCGGAGACGGCGCAGATGGCGACCACGGCGAGCACGGCGTGCCGGCGCGCCCCCTGACGCAGGACGAACGCGTTCTGGGCGCCGATGGCGACGATGAGGGAGAGGCCGGTGCCGAAACCGGCCAGGGCTGCTGTGGTGATGCCGTTGTTCATGGAACCGACCGTAGGCACGGCGTGGGGCCGCGTACAGCTAAAGATTTTTACGTACCATTAGCGCCCGTGATGGACGAGCTCCCCCTCGAACAGGTGCGGACCCTGCTCGCGGTCGTCGACGAGGGCACCTTCGACGCCGCCGCCTCCGCCCTGCACGTGACCCCCTCCGCCGTCAGCCAGCGGGTGAAGTCCCTGGAGCAGCGCACCGGGCGGGTGCTGCTGATGCGGACCAAGCCGGTGCGGCCGACCGAGTCGGGGGAGGTGGTGATCCGCTTCGCGCGGCAGCTGGCCCGCCTGGAGCGCGACGCGCGGGCCGAGCTGGGGATGGGGGCCGCCGACGGACTCGGCCCGGTGCGGCTGCCGATGGCGGTGAACGCGGACTCGCTCGCCACCTGGTTCCTGCCCGCGCTCACCCGGGTGCCGCAGGACCCGCCGGTCTGCTTCGAGCTGTACCGCGAGGACGAGGGCCATACGACGGCGCTGCTGCGCGAGGGCCAGGTGATGGCGGCCGTCACCTCCTCCCCGGACCCGGTCGCGGGCTGCACGGTGCGGGCGCTGGGCCTCGCGCGCTACCTGGCGGTGGCCAGCCCCGGCTTCGCCGCCCGGTACCTGACGGGAGCGCCCGCGCGGGACCTGAGCGAGGCCCCGCTGATCGTGTTCGACCGGCGGGACGAACTCCAGGACGCCTTCGTGCGGGGTCTGACCGCCGGTGCCGCGGGCGCCTCCCGGGCCCGGCACCACGTGCCGACCTCGGAGGGCTTCCGGGACGCGGTGGCCGCCGGGCTCGGGTGGGGGCTGGTGCCGCAGACGCAGGCGGATCCCCTGATCCGCTCCGGGCGGCTGCTGGAGCTGGCCCCCGAGCGCCCGCTGGACGTACCGCTGTACTGGCAGCAGTGGAAGCTGGACTCGCCCGCCCTGGCCCTCGTCGCCCGGGTGGTCGCCGAGAGCGCGCAGGAGGCCCTGAGGCCGGTGTGAGCGGGCGGACCGGTTCCGCGGTGGCAGACTGGCCGCTGATCCGCCGAAGGGGAGTACGTCCTTGTCCATGTTCAGCAACCTGCGCCGGGCCGTTCGACGCGGCTACCGGCGGGCCGTCGACCTCAGCCACCCCGCCCGCTCCCCGCTCGGCAGCGCCGTCGTCAACTGCCTCGTCTACCGCGACGGCATCCGCCAGGAGGACTGCGCCGAGGTGGAGGAGGCGCTGCGGCGGGTCCGCAAGACGGGCGACGGTTTCGTCTGGATCGGCCTGCACGAGCCGTCCCAGTCGGAACTCGCCGGACTCGCGGAGCTGTTCGGGCTGCACCCGCTCGCCGTCGAGGACGCCGTCAACGCCCACCAGCGCCCCAAGGTGGAGCGCTACGACGACACCCTGTTCGCCGTCTTCAAGACCGTGCGCTACGTCGAGCACGAGGAACTGACGGCGACCAGCGAGGTCGTCGAGACCGGCGAGCTGATGGCCTTCGTCGGCGGGGACTTCGTGATCACCATCCGGCACGGCGGCCGCGGCTCCCTCGGCCCCGTCCGGGAGGCCCTGGAGGCGCAGCCGGAGCAGCTGGCCAAGGGCCCGGCGGCGGTCCTGCACGCCATGGCGGACCACGTCGTCGACGACTACGTGGCCGTCACCGACGCCGTGCAGAGCGACATGGACGCCGTCGAGACGGCCGTGTTCAGCGAGTGCGGCGGGCGCGGCGACGCGGGCCGGATCTACCAGCTCAAGCGCGAACTCCTCGAACTGCGACGGGCGGTGGCGCCGCTGGGCCGACCGCTCCAGCACCTCGCCACGGAGCCGATACCGGTCATCCCGGACGAGGCCCGCGCCTACTTCCGCGACGTCTGCGACCACCTGCTCCGCGCCACCGAGCAGATCAACGCCTACGACGGCCTCCTCGACTCCGTCCTCCAGGCGCACCTCGCGCAGGTGACGGTCGCCCAGAACGAGGACATGCGCAAGATCACCGCCTGGGCGGCGATCGTCGCCGTCCCGACCATGGTCTGCGGGGTCTACGGCATGAACTTCGACAACATGCCCGAACTGCACTGGACGTACGGCTACCCGGTCGTGGTCGCCGTGATGGCGGCCGCCTGCTTCGTCATCCACCGCGGGTTCCGGCGCAACGGCTGGCTCTGACCGGGGCCAGCCGGCGCTCCGCCCGTGAGTCCCGGGGCCGGTGTCACCGGCATGTCCTAGCCTCGGGGGCGAACGGCTCCCCCCACCACGCGGAAGGCGGGCACGATGGCCTCGCTGCCACAGAAGATCACCACGTTCCTGATGTTCGAGGGCAGGGCGGAAGAGGCGATGACCCTCTACACCTCGCTGTTCGAGGACTCCGGGATCCTCGACGTCACCCGCTACGGGGCCGAGGGGCCCGGCGAGGAGGGCACGGTGGTGAAGGCCACCTTCTCGCTCGCCGGCCAGCGCCTCATGTGCATCGACAGCCACGTCAAGCACGCCTTCGGCTTCACCCCTGCCGTGTCGCTCTTCGTGGAGTGCGAGAGCGTCGCCGAGATCGACCGCCTCTACGGGGCCCTCGCCGAAGGGGGCGAGGAGCTGATGCCCCTGGACTCGTACGGCTTCAGCCCCCGGTTCGGCTGGCTCAACGACCGCTTCGGCGTCTCCTGGCAGCTGAACCTGCCGGCGGATCCGGCGGACCCGGCCGCCGCCCCGGGCGCCTGATCAGGGGCGCCTGATCAGGGGCGCCGGGCCCGGGCCAGGAAGCGGTCCGGGGCGTCCTCGTACTCCGCGAGGCGCCAGCCCGTCGCCTCCAGGGCCGGGCGGAGGTTGGGCTCGGCCAGGGGGTCGTCGGGGCTGACCGGGCGGCCGTGGCGGGCGGCGCGTTCGGCCCGGCCCGAGGGGTGGAACAGCAGCAGCTCCCCGCCGGGCGCGGACACCCGGGCCCACTCGGCGAGTGCGGGGCGCGGCTTCGGCAGGTGGTCCAGCAGGCCGGCGGCGAAGATGCCGTGCACCGTGCCGGCGGCCAGCGGAAGCCGCGCGCAGTCGGCGACCAGCAGCAGTTGCCCCGGGCCGGTCCGGCCCTCGCGGGCGGCCGCCGTGAGCATGGCGGGCGTGAGGTCGACGCCGAGCACCGTGCCCGAGGCGCCGACCAGCCCGCGCAGCGCGGGCAGCGCACGGCCGCTGCCGCAGCCGAGGTCGAGCGCGGTCCCGCCCGCCGCCAGGCCCATCCGGGACACGGCCGCCTCGTAGGCCGGGGTCTGGTAGGCGAAGCGCTCCTCCCAGGCGTCGGCGCGCGGGGTGAAGAAGGCCCGGGTGGCGGTGTGCTCGGCCCGCCCGGCCACCAGCGCCGCGAACCGCCCGAGCAGACCCCCGGCCCCGTCGCCCTCCGGCGGGGCCGCGAGCCCCCACGCGCAGCCGCCGACCCGGAACGCCGGGGGCGGCGCCGGTCGGCCGTCACCCCCGTCCGGGCCCTCTTCCCCGCCTCCTTCCGGGCCTCCTTCCGGGCCTCTGTCCGGGCCTCCGTCGCCGCCGAGCAGTGGATCGGCGGCTTCCGGAGTGCGGGGAGCGGGCCGCCGTGATCCGCCGGCCGCGCGGGCCAGCAGGTCCGCCCCGCCGCCGAGGGCCAGGACCGGCACCTCCGCGGCCAGCGCCTCCCGCAGCAGGGGGAGTGCCTCCGGGGTGTCCCCGGTCAGCACCAGGCCCTCGATGTCCTTGAGCCCGGCCGGGAGCGGATCCCCCGACCACGGGTCACAGCGCCGGATCTCCGGCCCGGACGGCGCGCCGGTGTCCAGGGCGGGGGCGAGCGGGTCGGGGGCGGGGGCGGGTGCGTGGCGGATCACGACGAGGGCCATCGGCGCCTCCTGCTGTCGGTGCGGGCGGGCCGGGGGCCCGGGCGGTGGGGTGTACGTAAGAGCTTCTGCGGCCGATAGGGGTCGCATGTGCGCAAGGATGCCCCCTGCTGGCCCGCATGTGCCAGAGTCCCGCGCGCCGCCCCGCGCGCCGTGGCCCGCGCCGGGCCGGTGGCCGGCCGTCAGCGGGGGAGGGGGAGGAGCACCAGCGGGGGGCTGGTCGGGGCGGGGGAGCCGCCCGCGGGTTCCAGGGTCAGGCCGACCGCCGTCGCGCGGCCCAGGGGAGCCGTCAGGACGGTCGCGCCGTCGCCGCCCGTGAGCCCCGCCGGCCGCATCGTGCCCCCGTCGGCCAGCCAGAGCTGGTAGGTCCGACCCTCCGGGGCCGCCGGAAGCCCGGAGCCGAGGAAGGCCGCCCGGTCCCGGGACGGGGACGCCACCACCGTCGCCGTGGCACCGGACGCCGACCGCCTGATCACCGTACGGGCGTCCGGCGCGGCCAGTACCGCCGTCAGGTCCTGGAGCGCCGCGGCCGACCGGTGGGCCCGCTGGTGCTCCCACACCGCCGTCCCGCCCAGCGCCAGCACCCCGGTCAGGCAGGCCGCGAGCGCCAGCGGCAGCGCACGTCGGCGCAGGGTGGCGATGCCCCGGCGGGCCGGCGACAGCTGCCGGACCCCGTCGATGCGCCCCAGGACCGCCGCCCGCATCCCCGGTGGGGCGGGCAGCGCCACGCCGACGCCGAGCCGCGCGGCCGTCGCCGCGAACTCCCGCACGTCCTGCGCGCATTGGGGGCACCGCTCCAAGTGCCGCTCGAACGAGTCCCGTTCGGCCCGGTCCAGCGCGTTCAGGGCGTAGGCCCCGGAGAGCGCGTGCAGCTGCTCGGTGCCGGTTCTGGTGCGGCTCATGCCGTGACCCCCATGCAGTCGCGCAGCCGGATCAGCCCGTCGCGCAGCCGTGTCTTGACCGTGGGCAGCGGGGTGTGGAGGGTCTCGGCGACCTCCCGGTACGTCAGCCCCCCGTAGTAGGCCAGGCTGACGGCCTGGCGCTGGAGTTCGGTCAGCCCGCGCACGCAGCGGCGCACCTGTTCCCCCTCCAGCCGGATCTCCACCTGTTCGCTCACCTCGTCGTAGGGGCGGGCGTGTTCGCGCGCCGCCGTGTCCTGTTCGCGGGCGGTCGCGGCCTGCGCCGAGCGGACCCGGTCCACCGCGCGCCGGTGCGCGATGGTCAGCACCCAGGTCATGACGGTGCCCTTGTCGGGGCGGTAGCGCGGGGCCTGTCGCCAGACCTCGATCAGGACCTCCTGGGTGACCTCCTCGGACTGCGCCCGGTCCCGCAGGACCTTGACGACGATCCCGTGGACGGGGCCCGCGATCACGTCGTAGAGCGCGGCGAAGGCGTCCTGATCGCCGCGGGCGACGTGCTCCATGATTCCGGGGAGGTCGGGGGCGGACCGTTCCTGCGGTGCGCCGAAGGGGATCGGCCGCCTCACGCGCGCCCCCTCCGGCCGTGACCTGCGGGGCGGCGTCGCGTACGGGTCATGGCGGTCCTCCGGGACGGTGACGGCGTCGGTCATGGAGGACTTCGGAGCCGCCGCCCGAGCGGATTGGTCTCCTCCGGAGTTCATTCGCGGGGGGTGTCGGCCGCCGCAGATATCTGGTAGGAAAGTTTCCTAATGAAGCCGGGACAGGCTCAACCACCGTACGGAGGCCCTGTGTTCACTCCCCGCCGCAAGACCATGACGATCGGCGCCCTGATCGGCGCCGCGCTCTTCGCCACCCCCGTCGCCGCGCACGCCACCGCCGCACCGGCGGCGGCACCGGCCGCGGCCTCCCCCGCCGCGGCGGCGGCGACCGGTCTCGACGACCCGGCGAAGAAGGACATCGCCATGCAGATCGTCTCCAGCGCGGAGAACTCCTCGCTGGACTGGAAGGCGCAGTACAAGTACATCGAGGACATACGCGACGGGCGCGGCTACACCGCCGGCATCATCGGCTTCTGTTCCGGCACCGGCGACATGCTCGACCTCGTCGAGTACTACACGCAGGTCAAGCCCGGCAACGTGCTCGCCAAGTACCTGCCCGCCCTGCGCAAGGTCAACGGCGGCGAATCGCACGCCGGCCTCGACCCCAACTTCACCAAGGACTGGGCCAAGGCCGCCGCCGACGGCGAGTTCAAGAAGGCGCAGGACCACGAGCGCGACCGCGTCTACTTCAACCCCGCCGTCGGCCAGGGCAAGAGCGACGGCGTCGGCACCCTCGGCCAGTTCATGTACTACGACGCCATCGTCATGCACGGCGACGGCGGCGACTCCACCAGCTTCCGCAACATCCGCAAGCGGGCCCTGACCAAGGCCAAGCCCCCGGCCCAGGGCGGCAACGAGACCACCTGGCTCAACGCCTTCCTCGACGCCCGCGTCTGGGCGATGAAGCAGGAGGAGGCGCACAGCGACACCAGCCGCGTCGACACCGCGCAGCGGGTCTTCCTGAAGAAGGGCAACCTGAACCTCAACACCCCGCTCGACTGGAAGGTCTACGGGGACTCCTTCCACATCGGCTGACCACCGCCCACCCGTCCGCGCCGCGGCCCGGGACGAGACCCCTCTCCGTCCCGGGCCCCGGCGCGGCGGCGCAGCGCCCAGCCGGCCAGCACCGCCGCGCCCGCCAGCCCGTACGCCACCTCCACGGTCGCCCCGCCCAGCGGCACCCGGCCCACGTAGACGACCGCCCCGGCGACGGCCACCCCCAGCCACTCGGCCCGGCCGTCCAGCGCCACCAGGGCCACCGGCAGCAGCGCGTACCAGGAGTACCCCGGGGTCATCAGCAGGAAGGCCGTCCCCGTCACCAGCAGGGCCCCGCTCCACGGCCGTTCGGGATCCCCGCGCCACCAGACGTACGCCACCACCGCGAGCATCCCGGCCACCACCGCCGGGACCGCCCACGCGTCCGGCAGCACCAGCCGCAGCAGCGCGTACCGGCCGCCCGCACCCGCATCCCCGTACCCCTCCTCCTCGGCGTAGCCGCCCAGGTAGCCGAAGACCGACGAGCGCGACCACAGCACGTACGGCAGGTACGCCAGCCCCACCACCGCCGCGGCGGGCAGCAGCAGCACCGCCGCGTCCCGCCACCGCCGTACGCCGGCCAGCGCGCCCGGCAGCAGGACCGCGGGCAGCAGCTTCGCCGCCACGGCGAGGCCGAACAGGACTCCGCCCAGGGCCCGTCGGCGCACCACCACCCCCAGCGCGGCCACCGACAGCAGCACGGCGAGCCCGTCCACGTGCGCGTTGTTCACCGCCTCCACCGCCACCGCCGGGCACCACGCCCACCAGGCCGCCGTACGGGGGTCAGCGCCCCGGCGCCGCAGGATCAGCAGCAGCCCCACGGTCACCGCGAACGCCGTCAGGGCCCCGCCGGCCTGGAGCGCCTTGTGGCGCACGCCGGGCGGCGAGAGGAAGTGCACCAGGGCGAAGTACCCCTCCGCGACGGGCGGGTAGATGGTGTGCACCGCGGGCCGGTTGATCCGGGTGCAGACCCCCGGCTCGACGACGACCCGGGCGGGTCCGGCGCAGGCGGCGGGCGTGTGGGGAAAGAGCCAGGCGTCGCGCAGGGGCCGCAGCGCCGGATCCGCCGGGGCGCGGTCGTAAGGGGAGGTTCCGGCGGCCTGGACCCGGCCGTCCCAGGCGTAGCGGAAGGAATCGGTACTGGTCAGCGGCGGCCCGGCGAGCCCCGCCCCGGCCACCGCCAGCGCCCCGGCCAGCAGCAGGGGGACCACGCGGCGGGCCGGCACCCGGCGCAGCGACCACACGGCCGCCCCGAACAGGGCCCAGGCGGCGGCGTACCAGCCGAGGAGCCCGGCCGGGTCGGTGAAGTACGCGTCGTAGCGGACGGCGGCGACGAGCACGCCGGTCAGCGCGGTGAGCAGCAGCGCGGTCACGGCGACCGGGATGCGGGCGGCGGCGCGGGGGCGGGGGCCCGGACGGGGGCGGAGGCGGGGGTGGTCCATGGTCGCCAGCCTGGCAGCGCGGGCCGCCGCAAGACCCCTGACCGGGCCCGGCGTCCGCGTTTCGTAAGGTCCCGGACGGCCCGCGCAGGCCCCCGGGACGGTGTGATGGGGAGCATGACTTCCGACCCCCCACCGCCCTGTGACCCGTCGCTCACGGACGGCCCCGCCGACGACCCCGGGCCGGTGCCGCCGGCACGGGGGGCGGTCGGCCGGGCGAAGGCGGCCCTGGCGGCCGTACGCCCGCCCGGCTCCTCCGGCCGCCTGCACGACGCCCGTACCGCCACCGCCGTCGGCCGCCCACTCGCCGCCGCCTTCGCCGTCTGCTTCGTGACCGGGCTGATCAGCCACTACCTCCAGCACCCGCCGGCCTGGGCCGCCGACTCCCTCCCCACCCGGCCCGCCTGGGGCTACCGGCTCACCCAGGGCCTGCACGTCGCCTCCGGGACCGCCGCGGTCGTGCTGCTGCTCGTCAAGCTGTGGACCGTCTACCCCCGGCTCTTCGCGTGGCCGCCCCTGCGCGGCGTACGGCACGCCCTGGAGCGGCTGTCGGTGGCCGTCCTGGTCGCGACCGCCGTACTGGAGGTCGCCACCGGACTCCTCAACATCGTGCAGTGGTACCCCTGGCCGTTCGGCTTCGTCGAGACGCACTTCGCCCTCGGCTGGGTCGTGACCGGGTCCATCCTGCTGCACATCGCCCTCAAGGCCCCCGAGATCAGGGACCACTGGACCGCGCGTTCGCCCGGCACCCGCCTGCTGCCCGCCGCGGACGGGCCGGACCGGCGGTCGCTGCTCCTCGGGACGGCCGCCGCCGTCGGCGCGGTCACGGTGACCACCGTCGGCCAGTCCTTCACCCCGCTGGCGCTCCTCGACCTGCTCGGCCCCCGGCACCCCGGCCACGGGCCGCAGGGCCTGCCCGTCAACCGGACGGCCGCAGCGGCCGGGATCGGGCCCGACCGGCTGCGCGACTGGCGGCTGGAGGTGCGCGGCCCCCGCCCGTACACGCTGACGCTCCCCCAGCTGCGCGCCCTGCCCCGGGCGCGGGCCGACCTGCCGATCGCCTGCGTGGAGGGCTGGAGCGCCCAGGCGGCCTGGAGCGGGGTGCGGATCAGGGACCTGCTCGCCCGCGCGGGCGCACCGCCGGGCGCCGGGCTGCGCGTCACCTCCATGGAGTCCGGCGGCGCCTACCGCGTCATGGAGATGGGACGGGACCACGCCGAGGACCCGCTCACCCTGCTCGCGCTGGAACTCAACGGGCAGGTGCTCTCGCCCGACCACGGCTACCCGGCGCGGATCATCGCGCCGAACCGGCCCGGGGTGCTCCAGACCAAGTGGGTCACCCTGCTGGAGGTGCTGTGAAGGCCCTCCGTTGCGCACTGGGCGCGTTCGGCCTGCTCCTGATCGCGGTCGGGGGCCGGCTGGTGGCCGCCCTGCCCGACCCGCTGGACCTGCTCGTCTGGCTCGGCGGCTCGCTCCTCCTGCACGACGGGGTCGTCGCCCCGCTCGTACTGGCCGCCGGACTGCTCCTCGCCGCGGCCCCCGCGCGGGGACCCGTACGCGGGGGGCTGATCACCGGGGGCGCGCTGGTGCTCGTCACGCTGCCCGCGCTGCTGCGGCCGGGGGTCGCGGCCAACCCGACGGCCCTGCCGCTGCCGTACGGGAGGAACCTGCTGATCGTGCTGGGCGCGGTGGTGGTCGTCACCGCCGTCGCCGTGACCGTCTCGCGCCGCCGGGGCCGCGGCCGCCCGGAAACCGGAACCCGGACCGCCGGCGGGCCGGGAGGGGCCGGAAGCCGACAGGCGGAAAATCGGGGGCGGCGGTGGGGACCCGATGCCTAGGCTCGGACCATGCCGACCGAGCCGACGCAGCACACGCAGCAGCCGCAGCCGCAGCCGATCGAACCGGGCACCGAACTCCCGCGGATCAGCGCCTTCCTGACCGCCTTCGCGCGCCGTCAGGCGGCACGGACCGTCGAGTTCCCGGGCGGGTTCGCGGCCCTCGACGACGCCTTCGCCCGCACCTGGTCCGCCAACCAGATCGTCGTGGAGCGGGCCGTCGACCCCGGGGCGCTGCCCGCACGGGCCGAGGAGCTCCTGGGGCACCTGGGGCACCGGATGGTCTCCGTCTTCGACGACGTCACCGCGGCGGCCTGCGCGCCGTGGCTGACCCGGGCCGGGTACACGCACTCCTCCTACCTCGTCATGCTGCACACCGGGTCCGTCCCGGACGGCGCGCACGCCCGGGAGGTGGAACTCGACGCGCTGCGGGCCCCGCTGACCCGGCGTTGGCAGGGCTTCCTGCCGGAGGCCGGGGAGGAGACCGTCCGGGCCCTCGTCGAACAGCGCGGTGCCCGTCGTCGCGGCGCCGAGTTCGTACGGTTCATAGGCTCCCGCACCGGCGAGGGCGAGATCGCCTCCTGGGCCGACCTCTACGCCGACCCGCGAACGGGCACGGCCCAGGTCGAGGACCTGGTCACCGCCGAGGCCCACCTCGGCCGCGGGCACGCCGGAGCGGTCCTGGACACGGCCCTGCGCCGGGCCGCCGACGCGGGGTGCGGCATCCGCTTCCTGATCGCGGACACCCAGGACTGGCCGCGTACGTGGTACGCCAGGCGCGGCTTCACGTCCATCGGCCACACGCACGTCTTCGAACGGGTCTGAGCGGTCGGGCGGGTTCCGTAAGGTCCTCCTACGGGAGGACGGCGTCGGCCTCCGCCTCGACCGGCCAGGCGGGGTCGATGAAGCGGGACACCACCACCAGGTTGCCGTCCGGGGTGCGCCGCGCGCGGGCGCCGGTGCGGAAGCGGCCGTCGGCGGTGAAGGCGCGGGCGTTCTCTTCGGGCGCCCGGTAGTAGCCCCGCACGGTGTACGGGCCCCGGACGAGGAGTTCGCCGGGCTCCCCGTCGGGCACGTCCCGGCCGTCGGCGTCGACCAGGCGGATCTCGTCGTCCGGCGAGAGCGGGCGGCCCTGCGTGGTGAGCATGGTCTCGGCCGGATCGTCGGGCCGGGTCAGGACCAGCAGCCCCTCGGGCATGCCGAAGACCCGCTGCGGGCGAGCGCCCCATGCGGGGCCGATCCGTTCGACGGTCTCCCGCTCCAGAGGCGCGCCGCCGACCTGCACCAGGCGCAGACTGCTCGTGCCGGCCCGGACCGGGCCGGGCGCGTCGAGCCAGAGCCGGACGGTGGCGGGCGACAGCGACGTGACGGTGACCCGCTCCCGTTCGACGACCGGAAGGCACGTGGCGGGCCCCGGGTCCTCGACCAGGACGACCGTGCCGCCGACGGAGAGCGTCCCGACGACTCCGGGGCAGCCGAAGGCGAAGTCGGCCCCGGCGGGCAGAGCAGCCAGGTACACGTCGTCCGAGGTCAGCGACACCAGCTCGGCGACGGCCCGCGCCTGGTAGGCGTAGTCGTCGTGGGTGCGCGGAACGAGCACGGGCGTCGCGGAGCGGCCGCCGGAGAGGAACATGAGGGCCACCCGGTCCGCGCCCCGCGCGAGCGCCGGGCCGGGCGGGGCGTCGACGGAGCCCAGCGGGAAGTAGTGGCAGCCCGCCGGGTCGGTCGTGAAGCCGCCGCCGTACGGGGCGGGGGAGTCCGGCGTTCCGAGGGTGAACACCCGCCGCAGGAAGGGTTCTCGGGCCGCGATCTCCGCGGCCATCGCCGTGTGGTCGAAGCCCCGGTACGTCGAGGGGGCGACGTAGCCGACGGCCCCGGTGACCCGCACGAGCCGTGACACCTCGGGCGCGCGGTGCGAGACCGGACAGAACACGGGGACCACCCCGGCGCGCATCAGCGCGAAGGCCGTGACGACGAATTCGGGCACGTTCGGCAGCTGGACGACGACCCGTTGGCCGGGCCGCAGGCCGAGCAGCCGGATTCCGGCCGCCATGCGGTCCACGCGCCGGTTCAGGTGCGCGTACGTGAGGCGGGTGCCGCCGTGCACGAGCGCGGTGCGCGGTCCGTACCGCAGGGCCCAGTCGCGCAGCAGGTTGTCCAGCGTGTTGCCACGCCAGTGCCCGGCAGCCCAGTAGCGGTCGACGAACTCCTCGGGCCAGGGCGTGTGGCCGTCGGGCATGGTGGTCATGTGCTTCCCCCCGGTCGACGCCGGGCAGCGGTCCCGCCGTCTTGATCTCGTCGATCCAAGGCGCCGGCACCTCCCCGCGCAATGCGCTGTCCGGACCATGGCCGCCGGACACCATCGGCGGAAAGTCCAACGAGCGCCGCTGAGCAGGAGGAACGGTTCGGGCGCCGTCCCCGTACGGCGCGGCGCGACCGCCCGCGGACCCGGCCCGCGGGCGGCCGCGGGCGGCCGCGCCGGAGTCCGCCGCAGACACGGCACCCGATGGCACCGGACGGCACCCGACCGCACCGGTCGGCACCGGTCGGCACCGGTCGGCACCGGGCGGCGCCGGACCGTTCAGGGGCGTACGGTCCGCCCCGACCGGCGGTCCGAGGGCCGCGGGAGCGTCCTTCCAGGACGCCGCAGTTCCACGAACACGCGCCCCTCGACCGTCCAGTGGTCCGCGCGGACCCACCCCTGCGCCCCGGCGTGCGCGGTCAGCGCGGCGGCACCGACGCGGGCCCAGGTGAAGGGCGTGCCCTGCGCGCCGCGGCCGTCCGCGACCCGGACCTCGCAGCGCTCGTCCACCTCCACCTCCTCGCACTCCACGATCAGCGACCCCGAGGCGGCGAGGACCTCTGCCATCCGGCCCAGCAGGGCCGCCGGGTCGCCGCCGATGCCGATGTTCCCGTCGATCAGCAGGGCCGTGCCCCAACGCCCCTCGCCGGGAAGGGAGTCGAAGACCGAGCGGCGCAGGGCGCTGCCGCCCGCGCGGGCCGTACGGGCCACCGCCTCCGGGCTCACGTCGATGCCCAGCGCCCGGTGGCCCCGGGCGGCCAGCGCCGCCACCAGCCGCCCGGGGCCGCAGCCGATGTCGAGCACCGTCCCGCGGCAGCGCCCCAGCACGGTCCGGTCCGCCTCGTCGGGGGCCTCGCACCAGCGCTCCACCTCCAGCGGCAACAGCCAGCCGTCCCCGCGCCGCAGGAAAAGGGGACCCCGGCCGCTGCGCAGGGCGAGGGAGTACGGGTCGTCGGCCGTCCAGGCCGCGGCGGCGGTCACCCCCGCACCGCCGGCGCACCGCCGGGCAGGGCCGCCAGCCGGGCCGCGAACGCCCCCGCCGGAGCCGAGGCCGCCACCCGCCGGGCGTCCTCGGCCGTGTCCACGTCCCGCAGCAGCGGGAGCCGCCCGGTCCGCAGCCCGGCCGCCCGCAGCCGCGCGTACTGGACGGCTCCCGTCTCCGCCACCGACATCGGCACCCCGCGCAGCAGCCCGGGGTCGGGCTCGGCGAGGCCCAGTGCCCAGAAGCCGCCGTCCACGGCGGGCCCGAACCAGGCGTCGTACCCGTCCCAGTCGACGGTCAGCAGCGCGGGCGTGACCTGCGGGGTGTCCATGCCGATCAGCAGCGCGGGCCCGGAGCAGGCTCCGAAGGCCGCCGCGAGACGCTCGTCCAGGGTCCCCGCGGACTGCGGGAGCACCTCGAACCCGGGCGGCAGCCAGGGACCGGGCCGCCCGTCGAGTACGAGGACCCTGCGCGCGGCGGGGGTCGCGGCGACGGCGGCCAGGGTGTCGGCCAGCGAGGCCTCGGCCAGGGCGGCCGCCTCGGCCGGGGTGAACGGCGGGGTGAGCCGGGTCTTGACCCGGCCCGGCAGGGGTTCCTTCGCGATCACCAGCAGGGTCGTCTTCACCGGGTCCCCCCGACGGAGGCGCGGTCGCGGGCGCCGGGCGCGGCGGGTTCGGCCAGCACCCGGCTCATGTCGCGGACGGCCTGCCAGGTGCCCCGCCAGGTGCCGGTCACCTTCGACTTCCCGGCGCGCGGCAGGTACGGCACGTCCACCTCCCGTACCCGCCAGCCCGCGTCCGCGGCCCGCACCACCATCTGCAACGGGTAGCCCGAGCGGCGGTCCGACAGTTCCAGGCCCAGCAGGCCGGCCCGCCGGGCCGCGCGCAGCGGGCCCAGGTCGCGCAGGGGCAGCCCGGTCCGGCGGCGCAGCAGCCGGGCCAGCACCAGGTTCCCCACCCGGGCGTGCGCGGGCCAGTCGCGCAGGCCCCGCGGCCGGCGCCGGCCCAGCACCAGGTCCGCCTCGCCGGAGGCCACGGCGGCCACGAAGCCCGTCAGCAGCCCGGGGTCCAGGGAGGCGTCGCAGTCGCAGAAACACACGACCTCCGCCCGCGCGGCGAGCAGCCCCGCGTGGCAGGCGGCGCCGAACCCGCGCCGGGACTCGGTCACCACCGTGGCGCCCAGGGAGCGGGCGATCTCCGCCGAGCCGTCGGTGGACCCGTTGTCCACGACCAGGGCCCGCCAGCCGGGAGGGATGCGGGCGAGTACCCAGGGCAGGGCCTCGGCCTCGTTCAGACAGGGCAGGACGACATCAACACTCACGGTCACGGTCACGTCCTCACCGTAGGAACGCCGGGCCCCGAACGGGGTCCCGCGCTCCTTACGAAACGCGGACGTCACCCCCGGGGGTCCCGGGCCGGGGTCCGGTGGCGGGCGCCGGATGGGAGGCTGGGGGCATGAACAGCATGGAAGAGGCGTCCCCGCGCGAAACGGCGCCCGCGCGGATCCTCGTCGTCGACGACGACCCGACCGTCTCCGAGGTCGTCGCCGGTTACCTGCGGCGGGCCGGGTTCGCCGTGGAGGAGGCGGGCGACGGCCCCGGCGCCCTCGAAGCCGCCGGACGGGCCCGCCCGGACCTGGTCGTCCTCGACCTGATGCTGCCCGGGATCGACGGGCTGGAGGTGTGCCGGCGGCTGCGCGCGAGCGGACCCGTACCCGTGATCATGCTGACCGCGCGGGGCGACGAGGACGACCGGATCACCGGCCTGGAGGTCGGCGCGGACGACTACGTCACCAAGCCGTTCAGCCCGCGCGAGCTGGTCCTGCGGGTCACCTCCGTCCTGCGGCGCAGCCGGGCCGCGGCCGCCGCCGCCGTGCCCGCGCCGCTGACCGGTGCCGGGCTCTCGCTCGACCCCGCGACGCACCGGGCCACCCGCGGCGGAGCGGAACTCGCCCTCACCCTGCGGGAGTTCGACCTCCTCGCGCACTTCCTTCGGCATCCCGGACGGGCGCACGGGCGGGAGGAGCTGATGCGCGAGGTGTGGGGCTGGGACTTCGGGGACCTGTCGACGGTGACCGTGCACGTACGCAGACTGCGCGCCAAGATCGAGGAGGATCCGGGGAGCCCGAGGCTGATCCAGACGGTGTGGGGCGTCGGCTACCGCTTCGAGCCCGGCGGGGCGGTGGCGGCGTGAAGGACGTGCTGCTCATCGCGCTGTTCGCGCTCGGCGGGGCCGCGTGCGCGGGGGTGCTGGGGGCGGGGGTGCTGCGCCTCGTGCGACGCCGCTCGGTCGCCGTCTCCCTCGCGGTGATCGCCGGGGTGACGGTCACCGCCATGCTGGCCGGGACGCTGGCCGTGGCCGAGGCCATGTTCCTGTCCCCGCACGACCTCGGCGTGGTCACCCTGGTGGTGGCGATGGCGGCGGTGGTCTCGCTGGCCACCGCGCTGCTGCTGGGCCGGTGGGTGGTGGCCCGGAGCCGGGAACTCTCCCTGGCCGCGCGGGACTTCGGTGACGGCGGCCGGTTCGCCGCGCCGCCGGGGCAGACCACCGCCGAACTGGACGCGCTGTCCCGGGAGCTCGCGGCGACCAGCGACCGGCTGGCCGCCTCGCGGGAGCGGGAGCGGGCTCTGGAGGCCTCGCGGCGGGAGCTGGTCGCCTGGATCTCGCACGACCTGCGGACCCCGCTGGCCGGGCTGCGGGCGATGTCGGAGGCACTGGAGGACGGCATGGCCGCCGATCCCGGCCGCTACCACCGGCAGATCCGCACCGAGGTGGAGCGGCTCAACACGATGGTCGGGGACCTGTTCGAGCTGTCGCGCATCCACGCGGGGGCGCTGGCGCTGAGCCCGAGCCGGATGTCGCTGTACGACCTCGTCGCGGAGGCGTTGTCCGGGGTCGACCCGCTGGCGCGGGAGCACGGGGTCCGGCTGGTGGGGGAGCAGGTGGAGCGGGTCCCGGTGGAGGTCGACGCCAAGGAGATGTCCCGGGTCCTGGCGAACCTGCTGGTCAACGCGATCCGGCACACGCCGGCCGACGGTACGGTCGCCATCGCGGCCGATACCGGGGCGGACGGCGGGGTCGTGGTGCTGTCGGTGACCGACGGCTGCGGGGGGATCCCGGCGGAGGACCTGCCGAGGGTGTTCGACACGGGCTGGCGGGGGGCGGCGGCGCGCACGCCGGTGCCCGCGGCGGACACGGGCGCGGGGGCCTCGGCGGCCGGGCGCCCGGCGGGGGCCGGGGCCGGGCTGGGGCTGGCGATCGTACGGGGCATCGTGGAGGCCCACGCCGGCCGCACCGCCGTCCACAACGTCCCCGGCGGCTGCCGCTTCGAGGTGACGCTGCCGGTGGGCTCCGCGGCGTCCTGACCCCGCCGCCCCGCCACCCCGCTGCCCCACCGACGGGGCGACGGGGCAGCGGCGTGGCGTCGGGCCTAGAGCGCCAGGAGGGCGCCACCGGGGGTGTTGGTGATGATCTGGTGCCGGTTCGCCTGGTCCACCCAGTCCTCCACCCGGCGCAGGTACGCGGCGACCTGCGCCCAATCCCGGTTGCCGGGGTCCTGCTCCTCTGCCTGCTCTATCCAGTCCCATACCTGTTCGCCGCCGTGGATCCGGGCCACGCAGTGCAGGTATTCGGATATGTACTTCTGGGGATAGTCCGTTTCGGACCACGCGTAACCCTGTGACGCGGAGGCGGTGACCGTCGTTTCGACACCGAACCTGAGGGTGTCGATGGGAAGGTAGAGATCGGAGAGCAACGTGTAGACGCGCCGCATGTCGTCCACCGCGTTCTTGAGGGGATCGTCGTAGCCCTTGTGGGCGCCGTTCGCGCCGGAGAGCAGGATGGTGAGGTTCTTCGACCGCTGGCCCGGTCCGCCGAAACACTCGTTGAGCAGGTGCCCCGCGATGAACGTCAGGTGCGGATACGCCGCCCGGGCGTCGTCGATGGCCGGGGGGAGCCGGGCGTTGGAATTGGAGCGCACGTTCTGCAGGCTGAGCGGCCCCAGGACCGCGTTCGCCCAGCTGCCACCGCCACGGTTGCCGAGCGTGGGCCCCCAGTCGGGCCTCACGAGGTATTCGGCGTGCCGCAGGTCCCCGACCCGCACACGCTGACGCCGCTGGGACTGGCGGCCCGCCGAGGTCGACGACGAACCGTGCCGGGCCCTCTGGACGGCCTGGCCGCTCCGCCCGGTGCCACCGGTTCCCGCGTGCCCCGTGCTCGCTCGTCGGAGGACGGAAGGGGCGGTCCCCGTTCCCGCGGCGAAGGCGGCTCCGTCGGCCCCCGCCATCAGTTCGGACGGCTGGCCGGGGTCGGTGACGGTCGTTCCGTCGCCCCCGCTGACGCCGCTCTCGCGCACACCGTTGAGGTTCTCGCTGAGGTGGCTGAGTTCATGGCCGATGAGCGCCTTGTCCCCGAGGGCCCCGGGGGGAGCGAAGATGTGCTCGCCGATCGTCATGGCCCGGGCGCCCATGGCCTCGACGGCCCGCTGCGACACGGGGTCGTCGTGGAAGCGGCCGGCGGACAGCCGGTCGTTCCGGAAGAACGGCCCCGCTTCCGCGAGCAGCGACGGGGGAAGGGCGCGGCCCGGGGTGGCCCTGGCGGCGTCGAGCAGGGCCCGCAGGCCGGCCGGTCCGGTATCCGTCGCGGCGCCGTGACCGCGGTCCTCGCCGCCCTCGTGCCGCTCCCCGTCGCCACGGCCGTCCGCGGACCGCTGTACCGAGGGGCCCGGTGACGGGGCGCCCTGCGACGGGTGCGAGCAACCGGGACCGTGCCGGTGCCGGTCCTGGGCCCACGCGTGTCCGGCCCGCCGCAGCATCTGGACGACGGCGGCGTTCCCGGGCCCGCCCTGGAGACCCACGAGTCCGTGGGCGGGCGGCGCCGCGGAAGGGGCGCGCGTGCGTCCGGGCGCGCGCCCGCCGTCGGCTTTCCGGTCTTCGTCCCGTATCGGGGCCACGCGCGCTCCTTCGGAAGGGAGTCCGGTCGATCCGGACCAACCTCGCACGGAGGCCGGCGGCCCACCAGGGACCCGGGGGCAGACCGGTGGGCCTATCGGGCACCCGGCGGGCCCCTCGGGGCCGTCGGCCTCAGACGGCGGCGGCCGAGGGGCGCTGGGGGGAGGCGGCCAGCTCCGCCATGCCGTCGGCGAAGGGGGTGCGGGGGAGCCAGCCCAGGTCCCGGCGCAGCCGGGCGGAGTCGGCCGTGATGTGGCGGACGTCGCCCAGCCGGTACTCGCCGGTGACCACCGGGGCGGGCCCGCCGTGGGCGGTGGCCAGGGCCGAGGCCATCTCGCCGATCGTGCGGGGGTCCCCGCTGCCCGTGTTGTACGGGGTGCACAGGCCGGCCGGGAGGGTGCCGGGGGACTCCAGGGCTTCCAGGGCCGCCACGTTCGCCTGCGCCACGTCCGTGACGTGGACGAAGTCCCGCCGCTGGCCCCCGTCCTCGAAGACCCGCGGGGCCTCGCCCCGGGCGAGCGCGGAGCGGAAGAACGAGGCCACCCCCGCGTAGGGGGTGTCACGGGGCATCCCCGGGCCGTACACGTTGTGGTAGCGCAACGACACCGCCCGGCCGTCCGTGTCGCGGGCCCACGCGGCCGCCAGGTGCTCCTGGGCCAGCTTCGTGGTGGCGTAGACGTTCCGGGGGTCGGCCGGGGCCTCCTCGGCGACCAGGCCCGGGGTGAGCTCCGCGCCGCACGCGGGGCACAGCGGTTCGAAGCGGCCCGCGTCCAGGTCGGCCGCGCGGCGGGGTCCCGGGCGCACCACCCCGTGGCGCGGGCACGCGTACCGGCCCTCCCCGTAGACCACCATGGATCCGGCCAGGACGAGTCCGCGGATCCCGGCGCGCGCCGTCTCGGCCAACAGGACCGCCGTGCCGAGGTCGTTGGCGGACACGTACGCGGGGGCGTCGGCGAAGCCCGTGCCGAGGCCGACCATCGCGGCCTGGTGGCAGACGGCGTCCACCCCGCTCAGGGCGGCCCGCACCGCCTCGGCGTCCCGTACGTCCCCCCGCAGGAACCCGGTGTCCGGCAGCGGGGGCGGGTCCGTGTGGGCGGCGGGGAGCAGGGAGTCGAGGACGACGGGGTCGTGGCCGTGCCGGCGCAGGGCGGTGACGATGTGCGAGCCGATGAAGCCGGCTCCTCCGGTGACGAGTACGCGCATGGACCCGACGCTACGGAGCCGTCCGGCCGGACGGGGCTCGGCGCGCCCCTCCGTAAGGGTTTCGTCACTCCTGTCCCGCTGCTGGTCAACTGCTCCTGAAACCAGGGAGACTGGCCATATTCAGGTGGTTCGAGGTGGCTTGGGAGTGCCGTAAGGAGGGCATAAGTCCGGCCCGGCCCATTCGACGGGGAGGGCCGCAGGTTCCGTCCTCAGGGGGGACTCGTGAACTACTACCTCGACGTCATCAAGCGGTACGTGGACTTCGCCGGCCGTGCCCGGCGCCAGGAATACTGGATGTTCGTCCTCTGGAACATCCCGATCGTGATCGTCCTCACGGTGCTCGACTTCGTGCTCGGCACCTACCCGGTCCTCGGCTGGATCTACACGCTCGCCGTCCTCCTGCCGTCCCTCGGCCTCTCGGTGCGCCGCCTGCACGACACCGGAAAGTCCGGATGGTGGTACCTGGTGAGCTTCATCCCGTTCGTCGGCTGGGTCTGGATCCTGGTCCTGATGGCCACCGAGGGTCACCCCGGAGCCAACGAGTACGGCCAGAACCCCAAGGAGATACGGGCCTAGGCACCGCCCGGAGGCGTCGCCCCCCGCCACTGACGGCGGGGGGCGACGCCTTTCGCGCGCCCCGGGCCCGCCGGGGTGACACGCGTCTCGTCACGCTTGCGGCAGGGGGCTGTCCAGACAGGCCCGATCACGAGATATCTTGATGTCGAGCAATGTTGCAGACGAGAGACGCAGACTGTGGAGCGGAGCATCCGGTGACTGACTCGACCATCATCTACACGCACACTGACGAGGCCCCGGCCCTCGCGACGTATTCCTTCCTGCCTGTCATCCAGGCGTACGCGTCGACGGCCGGTGTGAATGTCGAGACCCGTGACATCTCCCTGGCCGGTCGGATCATCGCCAGCTTCCCCGAGCACCTTGAGGAGAGCCAGCGGATCGCCGACGCCCTCGCCGAGCTCGGCGAGCTTGCGAAGACGCCGGAAGCGAACATCATCAAGCTGCCCAACGTCTCGGCTTCGATCCCGCAGCTGAAGGCCGCGGTCGCCGAGCTCCAGGGCCAGGGCTACGCCCTTCCGGACTACCCGGACGACCCGAAGTCCGACGAGGAGCGCGAGATCCGCGCCCGCTACGACAAGATCAAGGGCAGCGCCGTCAACCCGGTCCTGCGCGAGGGCAACTCCGACCGCCGCGCCCCCGCCTCGGTGAAGAACTACGCCAAGGCCCACCCGCACCGCATGGGCGCCTGGACCCCCGAGTCGAAGACGAACGTCGCCACCATGGGCGAGAACGACTTCCGCTCCACCGAGAAGTCCACCGTGATCGCCGAGGCCGGCACGCTCCGCATCGAGCACGTCGCCGCCGACGGCGCCGTCACCGTCCTGCGCGACTCCGTACCGGTGCTCGCGGGTGAGGTCGTGGACGCGTCCGTCCTGCACGTCGACGCCCTGCGCACCTTCCTCAACGACCAGATCGAGCGGGCCAAGGCCGAGGACGTCCTGTTCTCCGTGCACCTCAAGGCCACGATGATGAAGGTCTCCGACCCGATCATCTTCGGGCACGTGGTCCGCGCCTTCCTCCCGAAGACGTTCGCCCGCTACGGCGAGACCCTCGCCGCCGCCGGCCTGTCCCCCAACGACGGCCTCGGCACCATCCTGAACGGCCTGGGCGCCCTCGCCGACGGCGACGCGATCAAGGCCTCGATCGACGCGGAGATCGCCGAGGGCCCGGCCCTCGCGATGGTCGACTCCGACAAGGGCATCACCAACCTGCACGTGCCGTCCGACGTCATCGTCGACGCCTCCATGCCGGCCATGATCCGCACCTCCGGCCACATGTGGGGCCCGGACGGCGCCGAGGCCGACACCCTCGCCGTCCTCCCGGACAGCAGCTACGCGGGCGTCTACCAGGTCGTCGTCGACGACTGCCGCGCCCACGGCGCCTTCGACCCGGCCACCATGGGCTCGGTGCCGAACGTCGGCCTCATGGCCCAGAAGGCCGAGGAGTACGGCAGCCACGACAAGACCTTCGAGATCGCGAGCGCGGGCACCGTCCGCGTCGTCGACGCCGCGGGCGACACGGTCCTGGAGCAGAAGGTCGCCGCCGGCGACATCTTCCGCGCCTGCCAGACCAAGGACGCGCCGATCCAGGACTGGGTCAAGCTCGCCGTCACCCGCGCCCGCGCCACCGGCGTCCCGGCCGTCTTCTGGCTCGACGAGGGCCGCGCCCACGACGCGCAGCTGATCGCCAAGGTCAAGACGTACCTGGCCGACCACGACACCGACGGTCTGACCATCGAGATCCTCTCCCCGGTCGAGGCCACCGCGTACTCCCTGAAGCGCATCCGCCGCGGCGAGGACACCATCTCGGTGACCGGCAACGTGCTGCGCGACTACCTGACCGACCTCTTCCCCATCCTGGAGCTGGGCACCAGCGCCAAGATGCTGTCGGTCGTCCCGCTGATGAACGGCGGCGGCCTCTTCGAGACCGGCGCCGGCGGCTCCGCCCCCAAGCACGTCCAGCAGCTGGTCAAGGAGAACTACCTGCGCTGGGACTCCCTCGGTGAGTTCCTCGCGCTGGCCGTCTCCTTCGAGCACCTCGCGACCACCACCGGCAACGCCCGCGCCCAGGTGCTGGCCGACACCCTGGACCGCGCGACCGGCACCTTCCTCAACGAGGACAAGTCGCCGAGCCGCAAGCTGGGCGGCATCGACAACCGCGGCAGCCACTTCTACCTGGCCATGTACTGGGCGCAGGAGCTGTCCCGCCAGATCGACGACCCGAAGCTCGCGGCCGCCTTCGAGCCGCTCGCCAAGACCCTGACGGAGTCCGAGGAGACCATCGTCGGCGAGCTCATCGCCGTCCAGGGCTCCCCGGTCGAGATCGGCGGCTACTACCAGCCCGACCCGGCCAAGGCCGCCGAGGTCATGCGTCCCTCCGCGACGCTGAACAAGGCGATCGCCCTGCTCGGCTGACGCCCCGCGCTCCGCGACTGCGCCCCGGCCGGCCTCGTGCCCGGCCGGGGCGCAGCCGTGTCCGGGCCGCGCCCGGAGGGCGGCAAGCCGGTCGTGCCGCGCCCGCCGGGCGGAAAGCCGGTTGTGCCGGGCCCGGGGCAGGGCGTAGGAAGTCCCCGTGATCCAAGGACAATCGACCGGGCTGCGCGCCCGGCTCCCCGAAGACGTGCCCGTGCTCCACGCCGAGCTCTACGACGACGTCGCCACGCGCTCGCGCGCCGACACCCGGCCCTGGGCCCCGATCGCCGCCGCCGGCGGCCACTCCCCGTACGAGCCGGGGGCACCGGGCGGCGGCGAGGCCTTCTTCTCCGTGGTCGACCGGACCTCCGGCGAACTGGCCGGCGAGGCCCTGCTGTGGGGCATCGACACCCACAACCGCAACGCCCACCTCGGCCTGTCGCTGCGTCCCGCCTTCCGGGGCCGCGGCTTCGGCGCCGAGGTGGTCCAGCTGCTCTGCTTCTACGGGTTCACCGTGCGCGGGCTGCGCCGCCTCCAGCTGGAGACCCTCGCGGACAACGCCCCCATGATCGCCGCGGCCCGCCGGGCGGGCTTCGCCCTGGAGGGAACCCTGCGCGGATCGGCCTGGGTGATGGGGGAGTTCCTCGACGAGGTGATCCTCGGACTGCCGGCCGCCGAGTGGAAGCCGGCCGACTGGCAGCGCTGACCGGCCCCACCCGCCCCGCATCACCCGGTGCGGGGTCCGGCCGCCACCCGGAAGCCGATGTTGCCCGCCGAGCTGTCCGGGGTGTTGCGGGTGCGGGCGGCCACCCGGTAACGGTTGCAGTACGAGTCGTGGCACATGTGGGAGCCGCCGCGCATCGCCCGCTCGGGGCCGTCCGCGCCGAACCGGTCCGCGCTCCATTCCCACACGTTGCCCACGGCCTGGTAGAGCCCGTAGCCGTTGGGCCGGAAGGACCGGGCGGGCGCCGTGCCCGCGTGGCCGTCGGCGCGCGTGTTGTGCCGGGGGAAGTCCCCGTTCCAGATGTTGCACATGTACCGTCCGCCCGGCCGCAGTTCGTCGCCCCAGGGATAGCGGCGCTGCTCCAGCCCGCCCCGCGCCGCGTACTCCCACTCGGCCTCCGTGGGCAGCCGGGTCCCGGACCAGGCGCAGTACGCCTGCGCGTCGTTCCAGGACACGTGCACCACGGGATGGTTCTGGCGGGTGCTCAGGGAAGAGGAACCGGGTCCCTCCGGACGGCGCCAGTCGGCGCCGGAGACCGCCCGCCACCACGGAGTCCCGGCGACCGCCGGTGAGGCGGCGGCGACCGTGGGGGCGAGGAAGCCGCCGAAGACGAAGCTGAAGCCGAAGGACTCCGCCTCCGTGACGTGCCCGGTGGCCTTCACGAAGGAGGCGAACCGGGCGTTGGTGACGGTGGTCGGGGCGATGCGGAACGCCCCGACCACCGCCTCCCGGACCGGCCCCTCCCCGTCCGCGGGGAACCCGTCCGGGTCCTCGGTACCCATCAGGAACCGGCCCCCCGGCAGGTCCAGCAGGTCCCGGACGGCCCGCTCCGCCGCCGGGTCAGCCGCCCGCGGGAGCGGCGGCGCGACCGGTGCCGGGGCGAGCGGGGCGGATCCGCGTACGGGCGCGCAGCAGGACTTCGGTGCCATGGGTCTCTCCCGGAGGGGCCGGTGGGCGGATCAGCCGGTGCGGTCGGCGGCCAGCCGTGCGGCGAGCGCCGGTATCCCGAGGGCCCGTTCCTGCGCGGGGGTGGCCTGGTACAGCAGGTTCCTCAGCTGGTACGGGTCCTCGACCAGGTCGTAGTACTCGCGGAAGGAGACCTGCCCGGTGCCGGAGACCGCTCCGCTCGCGTCGGTGTGCAGGTCGTAGTACTCCGTATATTGCTTGTCCTTGGCGACGTACGAGGCCCAGGTCGTGGGTCCCCCACCCCCGGTGCCCTGCTTCCACCACTGGACCAGCAGGTGGTCCCGCTCGGCGGCGCCGAGGAGCGAGTGGCCGTCCTGCCCTGCGGGCTGCCCGATGCCCGCCGCTTCGAGGATGGTCGGGGCGATGTCGATGTTGGCGACGATCCGGTGGTCGGTGGTGCCGGCGGCGAGCCCGCGGGCGGGCCAGGACAGGTAGAACGGCACCTCGTGGGAGGGGGAGTAGGGGACCGACTTCTTTAGCCAGCCGTGGTCCGCCCAGGTGTAGCCGTTGTCCCCGGTGAAGATGACGAGGGTGTTCTCCAGCTGGCCCAGCGCCACCAGCCGGTCGCGGATGGCCTGCACCGCGTCGTCGACGGACAGCAGGCTGCGCAGCTGGCGGGTGCGCACCTCGCGGGCGTCGTCCAGGGTGGCCGTGGCGTCCTGGATGAAGGGCGGCTTGTCGGAGCGGTCGGCCTCGGGGACGGAGGGGCGCCCGTTCCACGCGGGGACGGGCGTCTCGGCGTACCTGGGCGCGGGGACGTTGGGCGCGTGCGAGGCGTACGGGGTGACGTAGGCGAACCACGGGCGGCTGTCGGTGGCGGCCTTGTCGAGGAAGGCGAGGGTCTTGTTGCGGACGATGTTGGTCGTGTAGCCGTCGATCTGCTGGACGGTGCCGTTCACGTTCCAGCGGGCGTCGTTGTAGGCGGGCTGGAGGAGAGCGAACTCCTCGAAGTGCGGCGGATTGTCCGCGAGGGTCCAGGAGTTGAGGTATTTGCCGAAGAGCCCGGTCCGGTAGCCGGCCTCCTTGAGGTACCGCTGCACGGTGGTGGACTGGTCGAGGCTGTGGGAGGCCGCGTTGTTGCGGACGCCGTGGTGGTGCGCGTGGCGGCCGGAGAACACCGAGGAGCGCGAGGGTGCGCACAGCGGGGTCGCGGAGTGCCCGTGGGTGAAGGTGACGCCCTGGCCGCCGAGCCAGTCGACGGTCTTCGGGATGGCCCATTCGGTGTGCCGGGGCTGGTCGTCGGTGACGATCAGCAGGATGTTGGGGCGTGCTCCGGCGGCGCCGGCTGCGGGCGTCGCCGCCCGGGCGAGGGCCGGGGTGGCGGCCGAGGCCGCGACGGCCGCCGCACCGGCAAGGAAGCCGCGGCGGGCCACCGCGGGGGTGCGGGGCGTGCTGTCGTGCTCGCTCACGAGGGTCTCCTGTACGCGCGGGGGAAGGTGACGTACGTACCCGGGCCCGCGACCGGAACGCCAGGGCCGCCGGAACCCGCAGGTCAGACCCTAGGAGCAGGGGCTCCCCCACTCAATGACTCCCGTATGGCAGTCGTGTGCCGCGCGTGTGAAGCGGCGGCCGCCTCGCTCAGAGCCGGTGCACCCGCCCCTGTCCCACGGCCAGCGGGTGCACCCCCGCGGCCAGGATCCGCAGGCCGGGCGCGAGGGTGAGCAGGGTGCGCAGCCAGGACAGCGCCGCGGGGCTCAGCCGGTCGCTGTCGTCGAGGACGAGCAGCATGTCCCGTTCCGCGAGCCAGGAGGCGGCGTTCGCCGTGCCGCGGGGCGGGACGGGCATGCCGGGTACGCGGCCCAGCGCGGCCACCAGTTCCCCCACGCTGCCGTCCCGGGCGACGGTGACCACCGCCGTCCCGTCGCAGAAGTTGGACGAGAGCCGGCGCGCGATGTCCCGTACGAGCAGGCTCCGCGGTGCCCGGAACCGGCCCGTGACGGTGAGCACCCGGCCCCGGCGCACGGCGGTGAGCAGCATCGACAGCTCGGCGGACGTGGTCGTCAGTGTGGTGGCCGCGCCGGGCGGCCGGGAGTCCCCCATCATCACGATGCCCCCCATTGCATGCGTGACCGAGCGCGGCCATAGGGATTCTTCGAGCCGCGTGACGACGATTATGCGCCAATTCCAGGGTATGACCAGGGGAATGTCGCATTCCGTCCCATCGGGCCGGCCGGCGCGGCTCCGGCACCGCCGCTCAGCGCTCCCTCCGGGTGATCAGCCGGTACAGCGCCACCAGTTCGGCTGCCGCGGCCGGGCCGGGAAGGGCCCCGGCCAGGTGCTCCAGGGGGGCGTCGGACCCTACGGAGGCCCCGGGCGCCGGAGCGGTCGGGGCGGCGTCCCCCACGGCCCGGCCGAAGGCGTCCAGCGCGGCCGTCACCCACGGCGGGGCGCCCCCGTGGATCCCGCCCAGCGCGCAGGCGAGACCGAACAGCGCCCCCGGCCCGGGAGGCGCCACGGCCGGACCGGCCGCATGGCGCGCGGCCCGGGCCCCGCACAGCTCGATCAGCCGGTCGCACAGGACGGTGACCGCCTCGGGGCGGCCGGCGACGAGGCGGACGGCGAGCGCGGCCATCGCGTCGCCCGCGGCGCCCGCCCCGGTCGTCCCGAACACCGCCCGGGTCGGGGGCCGGCGGCGCGCGGCCGGGGCGCGGCCGGTCACCCCCGAGTGCAACAGCGTGGACTGGTGGACGAGTTCGACGGCCGCCGCCGCGGGGAGCGCCGCCCCGTCGCGCCCGCCCACCGCCCGCGCGGCCGCCAGCACCAGGGCGGGCCCGATCGCCGTCCCCGCACCGGCGCCCCCGCCGGTCGGGGCGCCGGAGCGGTCGCCCCAGCCGAGCTGGTACGCGCAGACCGCACGTACGGCGTCGGGCAGCGTGTGCAGACAGGCGCGCAGCACCGGGTCGACGGCGGCGCGGGCGCGGCCGGGCGCGGCCGCCGCACCGGGGTCGTCATGGTCCGTCGGGTACGGGATCACGGGTGGGAACCTCCTGCTCGGCGGGCCGTGCGCGGGCGTCGTGCGGCCGTCTCGGGGCGCGTGCGCCGGGGCGGCGGGCGGGGGAGGGGCGGGGCGGGGGGTGCGCGGCGTGACGGAGTGAGCCGGGGGTGGCGGTTCCGCTCCGCCGGGGCCCGTAGTGCTCCCGTACGCCAGGGGCACGGGACGCGCCCGTGTGTCACGGTGTGCACAGGTCCTAGTGAGGCGCAGGACGGCCGGACCCGGTACGTCCGCCGCGACCCCGACGTGTTGAATGTCCGGCCGCGTTGAAGCGGTGGACACGTGTACGACCCGGCGACCTGGGCGGTTCTGATGGCCAAGCGTGAACCCAACGGACGACTGCGCACCCTCCTGAACGACGCCCGCTGGAGCGGGCAGGACTTCGCCCGCGCCGTGAACGGCGTGGCGGCCGAGACCGGTCTCACGCTGCGCTACGACCGCACCTCCGTCTCCCACTGGCTCTCGGGCACCCGCCCCTCCGCCCACGTGGTGGCCCTCGCCGCCGAAGCGCTGAGCCGGCGGACCGGCCGCCGGATCAGCCCGGCCGATACCGGGCTCGCCCGGGCCGCGCCGGGTCCGGGCGGATCCCGGAGACCGCCCGTGGGCACGGGAGGCGGAGCGCCGGGCGCGGCCGGCGGTACGACCGCAGGCGCACCCGCCGCCCCGTACGGCAGCGGGCCCGGCGCCGCACCCGGGCCGGCCGGCCTCGCCGGGGGCCCCTCCGGCGAGGTCCCGGTCTACTCCCGCGCCTGGCGGCCCCCCGGGGAACCGCCGACCGCTGCCGCGGCCCCGCGGTTCCCGGCGGGGGCCCGGCTCGAACACCATCAGGTCGCGGCGGCCGAGGCCCTGCTGCCGGTGTTCCGGGACGCCGACATGGCGTACGGCAGCGGCCGCGTCCGCCCGGCCCTGACCGCCTACCTCACCACCACCGTCGTCCCCTGGCTGAGCGCCGACGCGCCGCCCGCCGTCCGCCACCGGCTCCTCGGCAGCGCCGCCCGCCTCGCCTACACGGCCGGGTTCCTGTGCTTCGACGGCAACGAACAGGGCCTCGCCCAGGCCTACTACCGGGCGGCGCTGAGGCTCGGCCTTGAGGCGGGGGACCCGCGGTGCCACGCGCCCGTGCTCCGGGCGATGAGCGTCCAGGCCCACCACCTGGGGCACCGCAAGCAGGCCCTGGAACTGGCCGAGGCCGCAGCCCGCGACACCCCCCGACTCCCGCCGGTCCAGGCGGCGTTCGTCACCGGCCAGCTCGCCGTCGCGGAGGCGGCCTGCGGAGACCGGCGCGCCGCCCTGACCCATCTGGGCCGCGCCGAAAGGCTGCTGGAACGCGCGACGGGCCGGTGCGCCCCGATCGGCGACTACCACCGGGCCGCCTACCACCACCAGCAGTCCGAAGTCCTGGCCGCGCTGGGCGACACGGCGGGCGCCGTGGCGGCCCTGTCCTCCTCGCTGCGCCACCGCCCGCCCGTCGAACGCCGCGCCCGTGCCATCACCTCCGCACGGCTCGCCGAACTCCATCTGGACCGCGGCCACCTGGAGCGGGCCTGCGCCACCTGGCACGAACTGCTGGACACCGTAGGCCCGTTGGAGTCGGCCCGGGTCGCCGACGCCACGCGCAGACTGCGAGTCCGCCTCCGCGCCGCCGGGGGCAACCGCACCGCCCGCGCCCTCCTCATCCGCCTGGCCTAGGCCGATCGCCGCAGGTCCGGTACGCGGGAAGGCCGAAGGAGCGCGCGCCGGCGCGGCCCGCGTCCCCGGGAACGGTTGTCCGGGGGCCGGGAATCCGCTCTACTGCTGTGCAGCCCCGGCCCGGGGCACGTTCCTGGGAGGGGCTGCGAGATGACGGCGGACGGACGGTCCCACCGGCGCAAGGACGGCCCCTCGCGGCCCTCGCCCCACCGCCGCCGGCCGAGGCCGCTCGGGAAACGGCCCCTGCTCGCCCTCCTCGTCGCCTGTCTCCTCGCCGGAGCCTGCGTCGCCACCGGCATGTTCTGGGACCCCTTCCGGGCCGCCGCCGGCCAGGACCGCGCCGGGCCCGCCGCCGGCGCGCCCCGGCCCACCGGCACGCCCGCCCCCTCCGACCCCTCCGCCCCCGCCACGGGCCCCGGCCCCGGGAGCACGGGCCCGGCGCAGGCCCCGCCCCCGCCCTCCGCCCCCGTGCGGGGCCGGGTCGACAGCGGCGGCGCCCGCCCCGCCGGAGCCCTCCCCTTCGACCTGCCCGGACCGGCCGCGCTGCGCTCCGCGTCCGCCGCCGGGAAGCTGGTCTTCGCCCACTACTTCACCCCGTACCCGCTCTCCCTGGACAACGCGAGCGCCGACGCCGACTACTACACCCGCAACTACCTCCGCCCCGGCGGGGAGAACGGCAAGCACGAGCGGTACGGCGGCCTGCTGCGCGACCGCCCCCTGCCCGTCGCCCCGAAGGACGGCGACTGGGAGTACGCCAACCTCCGGCAGGAGGTGCGCACCGCCCGCGCCGCCGGCATCGACGGCTTCACCCTCGACCTGCTCTCCCTGACCGGGAAGAACCGGGAGCGCGCCGACCTCCTGATGCGGGCGGCCCACGAGGTCGACCCGGCCTTCAGGGTCATGCTGATGCCGGACATGACCTCGCTGGACACCGACGACCCCACGGTGCTCGCCGACGCCCTCGCCACCCTGGCCCGGGCCCCCGCCGCGCACCGGCTCGGCGACGGCCGCCTCGTCGTCTCCCCGTTCAAGGCGGAGGAGAAGAGCCCGGCCTGGTGGACCCGGATGATGGACACCCTCAAGGCCCGCTACGGCGTCCGCACGGCCCTCGTCCCCCTCTTCCTCGACTTCGGCGCCCACAACGCGGCCTACGCGCCGATCAGTTACGGGTTCTCCGAGTGGGGCAGCCGCAGCTACGCCGGCCAGGAGGGCGCCACCGCCGACGTGGACCGGGCGCACGGCCTCGGCAAGATCTGGATGCAGCCGGTGTCCGTCCAGGACGCCCGGCCGAACCAGGGGATCTACGACGAGGCGGGCAACACCGCCACCCTGCGGACCACCTGGACGCACGCCATCGACGACGGGGCCGACTGGGTGCAGCTGACCACCTGGAACGACTACTCGGAGGGCAGCCAGTTCGCGCCCTCCCTGCACAACGGGTACGCGTACCTGGACCTGACCTCGTACTACCTGACCCGTTTCAAGACCGGGCAGTGGCCCCGGATCGTCCGCGACACCCTGTACCTCACCTCCCGCACCCAGTTCGCCGCCACCGGCCCGACCGGCGGCCAGTCGCTGCTGATGTCGCCGCGCAGGGGCAGCGCCGCTCCCCGGGACACGGTGGAGGTGCTCAGCTTCCTGACGGAGCCCGCCACCGTCCGCACCACCGTCGGCCCCGCCCGGGACGAGCACGCCGCGCCGGCCGGGCCGCACGCCGAACTGCTGCCGCTGAAACCGGGCACCAGCTCCGCCGAGGTGGTGCGCGACGGGCGGACGGCGGCCTCGGTGGAGCTGCCGTACCGCGTCGACGGCACGGTGGCGGTGCAGGACCTCCAGTACTACGCGGCGACCAGCGGCCGGGACGAAGCGCCGCGCTGACCTCGCGCGCCCGGCCTGCGGGCGGGCGGACCGGAGGTAGGCCACTCTGGCGGAATCGGCCCTGTCGGAGGGTGCGTCGGGACTGCATGCTCCGGGGGACACGCCCGCGGGCCCCGTGCCGGGGCCGGCGGGAGACCCACAGCCTCACCGCGCACCCGGAGGTACCCGTGCCCGAGCCGTCCGTCCCGCCCGCACCGCCGGCCCCGCCCGTCTTCCCCGGCGGTCCGGGCCTGTTCCGGCTCGACCCCGACGTCGCCCACCTCAACCACGGCTCCTACGGGGCCGTCCCCCTGCCCGTGCGCGAGGCCCAGGAGCTGCTGCGCGCCGAGGCGCACGCCGACCCGGACGCCTTCTTCAACGCGGTCCCCGCACGGGTCGCCGCGGCCCGCGGGCGGATCGCCGACCGGCTCGGGGCGGACCCCGACGGCATCGCCTTCATCGCCAACGCCACCGAGGGCGCCAACCTCGCGCTCGACGCCGTGGACCTGGCCGACGGCGACGAGATCCTGGTCACCGACCACGGCTACGGCACCGTCGTCGCGGCCGCCGCCCGCCGGGCCCCCGTCACCACCGTCGCCCTCGACCCGCACCTGCCCGACGAGGACGCCGTGTGCGAGACCGTGCTGGCCGGGCTCACCCCCCGCACCAAGGTGGCCGTCCTCGACCACGTCAGCTCGCCGACCGCCCGCCTGATCGCCGGACCCCGGCTCCTCGCCGAACTGTCCGCGCGCGGGATCACCACCGTCGTCGACGGGGCCCACACCCCCGGCATGCTGGCCGAGCCGATCGCCGCCGCCGACTTCTGGTTCGGGAACCTGCACAAGTGGGGGTACGCCCCCTCCGGCAGCGCCCTCCTGGCCGTGGCCCCCGCCCACCGTTCCCGGGTCCGCTCCCTCTCCCCGTCCTGGGAGGACGAACAGGGCTTCCCGGTCTCCGTCGAGTACCGCGCCACCGCCGACTACACCGGCTGGCTCGCCGCGCCCGAGGGCCTGGACCTCCTCGAACGGCTCGACGCGGCCAAGGTCCGGGCCCACAACAGCGCCCTCGCCGCCTACGGCGCGGCCCTGCTCGCGCGGATCCCCGGGCTCACCCCCCTGCCGTACACCCCGGGCCTCGCGATGCGCTCCCTGCTGCTGCCCCCCGGCACCGCCGAGACCCAGGACGCCGCCCGCACCCTGCGCGAGGAACTCGCGGCGAAGACCGGCATCCGGGTCCTGATCTGGCCCCGGCAGGGAGGCGGCGGCATCCGCGTCTGCGGGCAGGTCTACAACCGCGCCGAGGAGTACGAGCGCCTCGCCGAGCTCCTGCCCGCCTTCCTCAGGCGCGCCTGAGCAGGTACGTGTCCATGATCCAGCCCTTGCGGGCCCGCGCCTCGGTGCGCAGCTCCTCGATCCGCCCGGCCACCTCCGCCAGCTTCCCCGAGACCAGGATCTCGTCCGGCGTGCCGACGTAGGCGCCCCAGTAGATGAAGAGGTCCTGGTCGAGGTGGGCCGTGAAGGCGTGCCGCGCGTCCAGCATCACCACCACGTCGTCCACGTCCTGCGGCCAGCCCTCCGCCAGCCGCCGGCCCGTGGTGATCTGCACCGGGCGCCCGACCCGGTTCAGGTTCGTACGGTGCCGGGCCAGCAGCGCCGAGACGCTGCTGATCCCGGGCACCACCTCGTGCTCGAACTCCACCCGGCCGTGCTCCAGCACCTCGTCGAGGATCGCCAGGGTGGAGTCGTAGAGGGACGGATCGCCCCAGACCAGGAAGGCCCCGGTCTCGCCCTCCGCGAGGTCCTCGGCGATGAACCGCTCGAAGATCTCGGCCCGCGCGCTGCGCCAGCCGTCCACCGTCGGCGCGTACTCGGCCGGGGTGCGGTCCCGGTCCGGATCGCGCCCCTCCACCAGCCGGTGGCCCGGCCGGGCGTGCTGCTCCAGCATCGCCCGCCGCAGCCCCGTCAGGTCCGACTTCTCCTCCCCCTTCTCCAGGATGAGGAATGCGTCCGCCGCGCCGATCGCCCGGACCGCCTGGAGGGTCAGGTGGTCCGGGTCGCCCGCGCCTATGCCGATCACTGAGAACTTCTTCACCCGGCTATTCTGCCCGTCATGCGTGCCGCCCTGTTCGTCACCTGCGTCAACGACGCGCTGTACCCGCGCACCGGCATCGCCGTCGTCCGCCTCCTGGAGCGCCTCGGCGTCGAGGTGGACTTCCCGGCGGCCCAGAGCTGCTGCGGACAGCCGCAGTACAACACCGGCTACCGGCGCGAGAGCGAGCCGCTGCTGCGCCGCACCGCCGAGGCCTTCGCGGGCTACGACCACGTCGTCACCCCCTCCGGCTCCTGCGCCGCGATGATCCGCGAGCAGTACCCGCGCATCGGCCGGAAGGCGGCCGAGGAGGGGCGCGGGAGCACACTCGCGGCACTGGCGGACGACCTCGTACCGCGGGTGCGCGAGCTGACCGAGTTCCTGGTGGACGTACTCGGCGTGACCGACGTCGGCGCGTACTTCCCGCACACCGTCACCTACCACCCCTCCTGCCACGGCCTGCGCTCCCTCGGGCTGGGCGACCGCCCGCGCCGGCTGCTGGCCGCGGTGAAGGGCCTGGAACTGATCGAGCTGCCCGGAGCCGAGGAATGCTGCGGATTCGGCGGCACCTTCGCCCTGAAGAACCCGGACGTGTCCGCTGCCATGGGCGCCGACAAGATCCGCAGCGCCCGGGCCACCGGCGCCGAGGTGCTGTGCGGCGCCGACAACTCCTGCCTCGCCCACCTCGAAGGCACCCTGCGCCACGCCGGCGAGCCACTGCGCACCCTGCACCTCGCCGAGATCCTGGCCGCCACCGAGGAGGAACCGCCGCGATGACCGGTACCGACCTCGGCATGCCCGCCTTCCCGCCCTTCCCCGAAGCGGCCCGCGAAGCCGTGGGGAACGAGGTGCTGCGCGCCAACCTGCGCCACGCCACCCACACCATCCGCGACAAACGCGCCCGCGCCGTCGCCGAACTCGACGACTGGGACCGGCTGCGCGCCGCCGGGAAGGCCGTCAAGGACCACACGCTCCGCCACCTCGACCGGTACCTCCTGGAGCTGGAGGCCGCCGTCACGGCGGCGGGCGGCACCGTGCACTGGGCGGTCGACGCCGAGGAGGCCAACCGGATCGTCACCGGCCTCGTCCTCGCCACCGGCGAACGCGAGGTGGTCAAGGTCAAGTCCATGGCCACCCAGGAGATCGGCCTCAACGAGGCCCTGGAAGCGGCCGGGATCGCCGCCTACGAGACCGACCTCGCCGAACTGATCGTCCAGCTCGGCCACGACCGCCCCTCCCACATCCTCGTCCCGGCCATCCACCGCAACCGCGGCGAGATCCGGGACCTCTTCCGCACCGAGATGGGCCGCTGGGGCCGCCCGGCCCCCGAGGACCTCGGCGACGACCCGCGCGAACTCGCCGAGGCCGCCCGTCTGCACCTGCGCGAGAAGTTCCTGCGCGCCAGGGTCGCCGTCTCCGGCGCCAACTTCATGGTCGCCGAGACCGGCACCATGGTCGTCCTGGAATCCGAGGGCAACGGCCGGATGTGCCTGACCCTGCCCGAGACCCTGATCTCGGTCGTCGGCATCGAGAAGGTGGTGCCGACCTTCCGCGACCTGGAGATCTTCCTCCAGACCCTGCCGCGCTCCTCCACCGCCGAGCGGATGAACCCGTACACGACCATGTGGACCGGGCTGGGACCGTGGAAAGGGGCCGACGGCGACGGCCCCACCGCCTTCCACCTCGTCCTCCTCGACAACGGCCGCACCGACACCCTCGCCGACCCGACCGGACGCCAGGCCCTGCGCTGCATCCGCTGCTCCGCCTGCCTCAACGTCTGCCCCGTCTACGAACGCGCCGGAGGCCACGCCTACGGCTCCGTCTACCCCGGCCCCATCGGCGCCGTCCTCAGCCCCCAACTGCGCGGCACCGCCGCCCCGATCGACGCCACCCTGCCCTACGCCTCCACCCTCTGCGGGGCCTGCTACGAGGTCTGCCCCGTCGCCATCGACATCCCCGAGATCCTCGTCCACCTGCGCGAACGGGTGGTCCAGGGCGGCCCCGTGACCCGTGCGGGCGTCCGCGTCCGCATCCGGCCCGCCCACGGCCACACCGCCGAACGGGCCGCGATGCGCGCCGCCCGCCTCCTCCTCGACCGCCCCGGCGCCCTGCGCGCGGGCGAACGGCTGCTCTCCCGGGCCCGGCGGCTGCGACCGCGCCGCCTGCCCGGACCCGGCCGGGCCTGGACCGACACCCGCGCACTGCCCGACGTACCGGCGGAGTCCTTCCGCGACTGGTGGGCCCGAGAACGGAAGTCCCCGCAGAAGTGAGCAGCAAGGACCGCATCCTCTCCCGCATCCGCCGCGCCGCCTCCGGCCCCGACCCCGAGGTCCCCCGCGACTACCTCCGGGTCCACGGCTCCCGCACCCCGGCCGAGCGCGTCGACCTGCTCGCCGCGCACCTCACCGAGTACCGCGCGACGGTCCACCGCACCGACGAGGACGGACTGCCGATGCTGCTTGCGTGGCTGCTGTCCCGGCACGAGAGCGTCCTCGTCCCGCCCGGCCTGCCCCCGTACTGGCTCTCCGCCGCCGACCCGACCCGGATCCACGACCGGGCCGCCTCCACCCCGGCCGGGCTGGACCGCGTCGGCGGCGTGATCACCGGCTGCGCCCTGGCCGTCGCCGAGACCGGCACGATCGTCCTCGACGGCGGGCCCGACCAGGGGCGCCGGCGCATCACCCTGATCCCGGACCACCACGTCTGCGTGGTGCGCGTCCCCGGCCAGGTGGTGGACTCCGTCCCGCAGGCACTGGAACGGCTGGACCCGACCCGCCCCCTGACCTGGATCTCCGGCCCCTCCGCCACCAGTGACATCGAACTCGACCGGGTGGAGGGCGTCCACGGTCCCCGTGTCCTGGACGTGGTCCTCCTCGACGCACAATGACGGCATGCCATCCCACATCGCCCTCACCGCCCTCGTGGTCAGCGACTACGACGAGGCCGTCGACTTCTACACCCGCGCCCTCGGCTTCGACCTCGTCGAGGACACCGCCCGCCCCGACGGCTCCCGCTGGGTCGTGGTCCGCCCGCCCGGCGCCACCGAGTCGGCCCTGCTGCTCGCCCGCGCCAAGGACGACGCCCAGCGCGCCCGCGTCGGCGACCAGACCGGCGGCCGCGTCGGCTTCTTCCTCTACACCGCCGACTTCGCCGCCGACCACGCCCGGATGACCGCCGAGGGCGTCCGCTTCCTGGAGGAGCCCCGCCACGAGGCGTACGGTTCCGTCGCCGTCTTCGAGGACCTCTACGGCAACCGCTGGGACCTGCTACAGCCCGCCGCCGCGTAGCCTCGGGGCCTCCACGGCGGCGTCGACCACGGCGCCGCCCTCCACCCGGCGGGCCAGCTCCCCGGCCCACCGGGCCAGCCCCGGCAGATCCATCCCGTACGCCTCCCGCACGCCGGCCAGCTGCGCCGCACCGCGCCGCAGCAGCCGGGCCCCGCCCACCGCGTTCCCCCGCGCGGCGTGCGTCAGCCCCACCGCCAGCTGCGCCATCCCCCGCCACAGCGGGGCATCGCCCCCGGGCCCCGACTTCCAGGCGTCCTCGAACACCTCGTGCGCGTGGAAGGGCATCCCGGCGTCCAGCAGCCGCTGCGCTTCCTCCACGGTCCCGGCCGGCGTACGCACCACCCCCTCGGGCTGCCGCTCCACGCCCTCGGCCCCGTACGGCAGCGGCCGCCCCAGCCCGTCGCGCGGCCGCGCACTGCGCGCCCGCCCCTCACCATCACGATCCCGTCCGTTCACCGGGCCATCCTCCCGCGCGCCGATCACCCGTGCACGCGCACCCCTCAACGTGCGGTAATGTTCTGCATGTGCCCGCCGCGAGGGGGAAAACCCCAGGTGGGCGGCACAACGGGACGTGGCGCAGCTTGGTAGCGCACTTGACTGGGGGTCAAGGGGTCGCAGGTTCAAATCCTGTCGTCCCGACCATGCGGAAACGCAGGTCGGAGGCCGTTCTCTCAAACTTGAGAGGACGGCCTTTCGTGCGTCCGGGGCCATGGTGGTCGCAGTGTGGTCGCACGTCCAGCCTGCGGCCGGGAGGCCGTGGCGCTGAAGGCCAGCGGCACAGGGGAGCGGAGCCGGCGGACGAGCCGTTGGATGTGGTCGCGTGGTGGTCGCAGTGACGCCGGGCGGCTCGTCCCGAGCCCGGCCTTCTCAGCTCCGGTGAGGGCGCGGTCGATGGTGTCCACGGCTTCGCGGGCGGCCTGGCGGGTGAGGTGGCTGTAGATGTTGGCGCTGGTCGACAGGGTGGAGTGCCGCAGCGTCTTGGAGACCACGGTCAGCGGCACGCCGGCGCTGATGGTGATGGTGGCCGCCAGGTGTCGCAGGTCGTGGACGGTGACCCGTGGGACGCCGGCCTCTTCGGACAGCTGATGGAGCCGGTCCAGGACGTGGTGGGGGCCGAGTGGTCGTCCGTCGGGGCGGCAGAAGACCAGGCCGGTGAACGGATCGTCAGGATCTCCCCGCATACGGGTGGTTGTCGTCGCTTGGTGTCGGAGTGCGGTCGCGACACGGGGTGAAATGGCGACCCAGGCGCGGCTGGAGCGGGTCTTCGGGGCGGTGATGACGAGGTGGTTGTTGTCGATCGCTGAGAGGGTGCAGCGTACGTACAGGATGCCTTCGGTGAGCTCGGGCGGCCCCGCAGGAGAAGTGGCTAGCTGCCGAATCGGCCGGCGGCGGGCACGACGGGAATCGGGATCTCGAAGCGGACCGTCCCGTAGGTGATGACAATCGCCTCCGACATCGAGGTGCCGGCGCGGTGCGGCCGCGCCCTCGCCGACCCGATCCGCTGCCGCATCCTGCTCGCCCTGTGCCAGGCTCCGGCCCATCCCGCCGAGCTGGCCGACGCGCGGGGCATCTCCCGGACCCGGCTGTCGAACCACCTGGCCTGCCTGCGCGACTGCGGTCTTGTCGTCACGGTCCCGGTCGGCCGCCGCACCCGCTACGGACTCGCCGACGAGCGCCTCGGCCACGCCCTGGACGACTTGCGCACCGCCGTGGTCGCCGTCGAGGCCGACCGTGCGTGAGTGGACGCCGAGGAGAAGGGTTGCTGTTGAGATGGCTGCGGAGATATCCATCGGCCCGGCCCCGGCCCGCCGTGACGCCCTCGCGAAGCGGATACGGCTGCTGGTCGCGGCCACCATCACCTGCAACGTTGTCGAGGCGATCGTCGCCATCACCGCTGGGGCTATCGCCCCCTCCACTGCGCTGATCGGTTTCGGCCTGGACTCGGTCATCGAGGTCTCCTCGGCCGCCGCGGTCGCCTGGCAGTTCTCCGGCCGCGACCACGCTGTCCGCGAGGCACGGGAGAAGACCATCCTACGGATCACCGCCTTCTCGTTCTTCGCGCTCGCCACGTACGTCGCCGTCGACGCCGTCCTGCCGCTCTCTGGCACCGGAGAGGCCGAGCGGACCATCCCCGGCATCGTGCTCGCCGCTCTGTCCCTGGCCGTGATGCCGTTTCTGTCGGCCGCCCAGCGCGAGGCCGGGCACGAACTCGGCTCCGCCTCGGCGGTTGCCGACTCGGACGCTTCCAGGGGGCGACCACAGGCGACCACCGCGCTCCCGAGGCCGCCGCGACCAGTGCCTTTCCCTTGTTGGCGCTCGGTGAGCGGCTTGGAACCGCCGGGCTGGGTGCCGGGGAGCGTGCGCCCACTCCACCCGCGCCGCTGCCCTGCGCAGGGGTTCACGATGTCCGGTCGTAGGCGCCGGCTGAGGATGGCGGCTTCGGATCGCAGCGGCCGGAGTCCGGAGCCCGGGGCGCAGCAGGCCAGGTGCGTTCGGTCCCGAGGCCGTCGACGATCACCGTCTCCGGTCGTCTCGCCGGTACAGCGGCCAGGTCCGGCTCCGCCTACCCCGCGCAAGCGGTACTCGCCGCGGGCCGGCGGCACCAGCTCAAGGCCTCGGGCCGTCGCCTCGGTCTACGGACGGCCGTGGCGCTCGACGGGCTGCCCGGGCGGTGAGGCTGCGGAGCGGGTGCCCTGTCTTCGCCGCACATGCTTCAGGTTGCGGGTGTGGCCGTCGTCTGTTCGTCGGTCAGGCGGGCCCGCCAGTCGCTGACGTAATCGTCGGGCATGGACGCCAGGCGGGCGATTTCCCCGTCGCTGCGCCCATCGGACCAGGCAAGGATCCGTGTCACGGTGCGGTTCCGTGCCGCGCGGAAGTCCTTGAGCATGTTCTCGAGGCGTTCGGCTTCCTCGGCTTCGCGGACGAGCTGCTGGTCGACGGCGGAGCGTTCCTCGGCGCGCAACCGGCGCAGATGGGCGTCCAGGCCCGTCAGGACCAGACCCTCCTGGTGCGCGGAGTTCTGGAACCCTTCGGCCAAAGCCGCCAGCACGCAGTCGGGGACGTCGGCGAGGGTGGCCCCGGGGGGCTTGGCCGCCTCCCAGGTGCCCCGACCCGCCTCTGTCGTCTCCAGCCAGACGCGGGCGTCTGTCGGAACACGGTCGCCGCACGCCTGCGCGCGGTAGGCGTACAGGGCGGCACGGTGGCCGTAGAAAGTGAAACCGTCCTCGATCTGCCGGTCGGCGGCGCGGCACATCCGCCCCGGTACACCGCCATAGCCGCTCTCGGGACTGTAGTCGGCGTAGGCATCGAGTTCCGCGTCCGCGGCCAGGCCCCAGGAGGGATCGCACAGACCGGGGTTCATGGCGAGGAACGCGCCGACCTCGACACGCCAGGCAGGGATCGGTGTCGTGCGCAGCCTGGGCCAGCGGAGATCGCCGGAGGGATCGAAGGTGTGGGTCGCGGCCTGCTCGATGTCGTCCCAGGCGGTGGCGGCCTCGGCCGACCACTCCAGTTCGTCGCCCGGTCCGATGCGGTGGATGGAGTCCACGAGCCGCTGCACGGCGGGGAGTATGCGCAGGGCGAGCGCGTGCAGTTCCTCAGCGGTGAAGAAGCGCCAGGAGCAGCCGCGCTGTTCGTCATGGGCCAGGTGGCCGAGCAGCTGCACCATTATTCCGGAGGCCGGGACGGCCCCGTCGCCGAGTGCCCTGCGGGGGAGGCCGGGGAGCTGGCTGCCGAGGTCTTCGGACGGGGCCCGCCAGTCGATGTCGCCGAACCATACGGCGCCGTCGCGTGCGTCCACTGCCAGCCACTGGTGGTAGCCCGCACCCGGGCCGTAGCGCTGCTCCTGCTGCTCGGCGTGCTCGTCGTGCCATACGTACTCGCCCGGAGGCGGGTCCAGCTCCACGGCCATGAAGCCGTCCTCGGGGCGGTAGCCGGTGAGGACGCGGGCCGTTCGCGGCGCACTGTCGGCGGCGGTCATGAGGGGTTTCCTCTCGCTGGAACGTCAACCGCCGCAAACGTAGGGCTCCCGTCACACAATAGTTTAACTTTCAGCCACCGCGTCCGGTAGTCGGACAAGCCGGGAGACCTGGCGTCACCACCCGGTCTACGCGCGTGCGGCCGCCGTCAACTTGGCGCATTTCACGTGGGTTCACGCTCCGTTCGCCTCCGGTAGCCGCCCGCCGCAGCCTCATGCGAGCGCGGCCAGCGCTTGCGCGGCGAGCATCTGCTCCAGGTCCAGGACGGCGCGCGGGGCGTGCCGGGTGTCGATGCGGACGGCGTAGATGAAGCGCGTCAACTGCGGCTCGGCCAGGGAGCGGGCCACGACCTGGGTGTTGGCGCGGGGTAGGGCGAGTTGCGGCATGACGGCCACGCACAGGCCTGCGGCCACGAAGCCGAGCACGGTGTTGAAGTCGTCCCCCTCGTATTGCAGGCGGGCCTGGAAGCCAGGCGTCTTGGCCATCTGGGACAGCAGTTCCAGGCGCAGTGCGGCCTCCGGAGCCGCGATCCAGGTCTCGGACGCGAGGCTGGCCAGGTCGATGACCTCCCTGTCGGCCAGGCGGTGGTGTGCCGGGACCACGGCCACCACCGGATCCCGTGCGACCAGCGTCCGGCGCAGCATCCGGGGCGGCGGGACGGGGATGAAGTCGTAGTCGTAGCTGAGGGCCAGGTCCATGTCCCCCCGCTTGAGCCGGTTGTAGCAGGCCTCGGGTTCCAGTTGGCTGAGGCTGACCTGCACGTGGGGGTAGGCCGCGTGGAGTTGGGCCAGCGCTTGCGGAACGATGCTGGTGGCGGCCGAGGCGAAGGCGCCGAGGCGGATCCGTCCGGCCGTACCCGCGCGCATGGCGTCGAGTTCCACCGATGCCGTCGCCAACGCGTTGCGGACGCCCTGCTCGGCGTCGAGAAGGACTTCGCCGGCCGGTGTGGCGCGCACGGGCCGGCGCTCCAGCACTCTCAGGCCCGCGCGGCGTTCGAGTTCGGCGATCTGCTGGGAGACCGCGGGCGCGCTGTAGCCGAGCTCGCGTGCGGCGGCGTTGAAGGAGCCGTGCCGCACGACGGCTTCGAGGGTGGCGAGCAGGCGGGGGTCGAGTCCTTGCACGGAGTTAAGGCTCACTTATCTGTCGCGAAGATGTGTTTTCTTGTGATTGCGGATGAACGCCAGCAGGATTCTTGCTCGCGGCAAGAAAAACGCAAGCCCGCGCTCCCGGATCGTGACCGCCCCTCCACCTTGTCGCCGGGGCGCCCTCCGCCAGTGCCCCGTCCGCCCCGTCCGCCTTTTCTGCCGCAGCCCGCCGTGGCCGGGGACGTCCGGCGGGGCGGGTGTGCACCCGGCCATCGACGATCACCCCTCACGCCCTGAAAGGAAGTGGTATGCCCCAGCCGCCACTCATCGGACTCACCACCTACCTGGCCGACGCCCGGTGGGGCGAGTGGGACCTGCCCGCCGCAGTGTTGCCTGCGGCCTACGCCGGCTGTCTCCAGGCCGCGGGCGGCCGGGCCGTCCTGCTGCCGCCGGACGCCCCGTCGGCAGCGGCCGATGTGGTCGCACGTCTGGACGCGATCGTCCTGACGGGAGGCGAGGACGTGGATCCCGCCCTGTACGGCGCCCGGCCCCACCCGCGCACGGGGCCGCCGGTCCGCGAGCGCGACCGGTGGGAGCAGGCTGTACTGGCCGCTGGTCTCGCCCGCGACATTCCCGTGCTCGGAGTGTGCCGGGGTATGCAGCTGATGAACGTACACGCCGGAGGCACCCTCATCCAGCACCTGCCCGACAGGGTGGGCCATCACGGCCACAACCCCTACCGGGGCCACTTCTGTGCCCACACCGTCACCACCGCGCCGGGGACCCGGATCGGCGCCCTCCTGCCGGGGACCCGCGAGGTCGCCACGCACCATCATCAGGCCGTGGATCGCCTTGGCTCCGGGTTCATCGTGGCAGCCCGTGCGGCGGACGGCACCGTCGAGGCGATCGAGAGCACCCGGCACCGCTTCGCCGTGGGCGTCCAGTGGCATCCGGAGATGGGTGTCGACACGCCGGTGGTGCACGCCCTGGTGGATGCCGCCGGTTTCGCCGCAGACACCGATCGGGCGGCTTCGGTGGCAGGACGGAAAGTGCGCACGGTACGAAACTCGCCGGGCCGGACTTTCCCGACACAGGTGTCTTGACACCCTCCGGCGCACCCATCAGGATCACACCGTGAACCTGTCAGACAGCCAGACAGGTGGCCAGGCCCCGCGGCGCGTCAGCGCGATGGAAGCGGTCTTCGGCCACCTGCGCAGCGCCATCGAGCGCGGTGAGTACGTCGTGGGCGACAAGCTCCCCTCCGAAGCCGAGTTGTGCCGGACCCTGGAGGTCAGCCGGCCCGTGCTGCGGGAGGCGCTCCGAGCCCTCCAAGCCATCGGCCTGACCGCCTCCAAGAGCGGCAAGGGCACGTTCGTCCTGGCGAACACGGTCGAGGACCCCACCTTCGGCGACTACGTCGCCAGCGACCTGCTGGAGGTGCGCCGGCACGTCGAGATCCCGGTCGCCGGGTACGCCGCGCTGCGCCGCACCCCGGAGGACCTGGACCATCTGGGCCATCTGCTCGACCGGATGGAGCAGGAGACCGACACCACCGCGTGGGTGGCGATGGACACCGTCTTCCACCTGGCGGTGGCCGAGGCATCCCGCAACCCCGTCTTCCGCCGCGTCATCGAGGAGATCCGCGACGCACTGGCGCGTCAGTCGACCTTCCTCAACGAACTGGGCGGCCGGCGCGAGCAGTCCAACTGCGAGCACCGGGCGATCCTCGAGGCGCTGGCCGACGGTTCCGAGCACGACGCGGTGGAGGCCATGTCCCACCACCTCCTGCGGGTCGAGACGACCCTCACAGAAATCGTGCGCCCCCAGCGCGCGGCCACCTCCACGGAAGGCAGACCCGAGGCGTGAGCGAGCAGTTCCTCAAAGACGAGAAGCGCCCCACGACCCGTCACGTGGACGCCGGGGACACCGGCTACAGCAAGTCCTTGACACCCCGGCACGTCAACATGATCGCCATCGGGGGTGCGATCGGCACCGGGCTCTTCCTCGGCGCGGGCGGACGCCTCGCCGACGCCGGCCCCTCACTGTTCGTCGCCTACGCCGTCTGCGGGATCTTCGCGTTCCTCGTCGTACGCGCGCTCGGCGAGCTCGTCATGTACCGGCCGTCCTCCGGCGCCTTCGTCTCGTACGCCCGGGAGTTCCTCGGGGAGAAGGGCGCGTACACCGCGGGCTGGATGTACTTCCTCAACTGGGCGACCACCGGCATCGCCGACATCACCGCCGTCGCCACATACACCCATTACTGGCGCCTGTTCTCCGACGTCCCGCAGTGGGTGATCGCGCTCATAGCCCTGGCCGTGGTCCTCACCGTGAACCTCATCTCGGTGCGGATCTTCGGCGAACTGGAGTTCTGGTTCGCCATCGTCAAGGTCGGCGCGCTGGTCGTCTTCATGGCCATCGGGATCTTTTTCCTCGTGACCCGGCACACCATCGACGACGCCGTGCCTGGTCCGTCCCTGATCACCGACAACGGCGGGATCTTCCCCAACGGCCTGCTGCCCATGCTGCTGATCATCCAGGGCGTCGTCTTCGCCTACGCCTCCGTCGAGCTGGTCGGAGTCGCGGCCGGTGAGACCGAGAATCCCGAGGAGATCATGCCGAAGGCGATCAACTCGATCATGTGGCGCGTCGGCCTCTTCTACGTCGGCTCGGTCGTCCTGCTGTCGATGCTGATGCCGTGGAACAGCTACAGCGCAGGCCAGAGCCCGTTCGTGACCGTGCTCTCCCACATCGGCATCCCGGCGGCCGGCGACGTGATGAATCTGGTCGTTCTCACCGCGGCCATGTCCTCGCTCAACTCCGGCCTCTACTCCACCGGCCGCATCCTGCGCTCGATGGCCGTCAACGGCTCCGCCCCGAGCTTCACCGCCCGGCTGAGCCGCACCCAGGTGCCCTACGGCGGCATCCTGCTCACCAGCGGCATGTGCGTCCTCGGCGTCGGGCTCAACTTCGTCGTTCCGGCGGACGCGTTCGAGATCGTGCTCAACCTGGCCGCCATCGGCATCCTCGCCACCTGGGGCATGATCATGCTCTGCCACCTCCTCTTCTGGCGGAAGACCCGTGACGGCGAACTGACCCGTCCCTCCTACCGCCTGCCCGGGTCCCCGTGGACCGAACTCGTGACGCTGGCCTTCCTCGCCTCCGTCCTGGTCCTCATGTACGCCGACGGAGGAGCGGCGCGCACCACCGTGCTGTGCGTGCCACTGATCGCCGCGGCGTTGGTCGCCGGCTGGTACGCCGTCCGCGGCCGCGTGGCGCGCGCCGCCGCGAAGAGCGAGGGCTGAGCCAAGCGGCGGGCGCGGCCCGGTCCCCCCGGGCCGGGCCTGCCGCCGGCCACCCCGGTCAGCAGCAACCCACCACTAAACGAGGCAGTGATGCGCAGCAGTCTCCTCGCGGACGCGCCCGCGATGCGCGAGCCCCAGCATGCACCCGTCGCCCACGTCACCCGGGGCGGCGTGATCGAGGGAGTCCACTACGGATCCGTCGTCGTCCTCGGCGGTCATGGCGACGTCCGGTTGAGCGTCGGAGACATCGAGGCCGCCTGCTACCCGCGCTCAGCCCTCAAGCCGGTCCAGGCCCTCGCCATGGTGCGGGCCGGGCTGCCGCTCGACGGCGCCCTGCTCTCCCTCTCGATGGGCAGCCACTCCGGCGAGGAGCACCACCTCGCAGGTACCCGGCTGATCCTCGAACTGGCCGGCCTCACCGAGGACGACCTGCGCAACGTCCCCGACATGCCGTACGCCCCGGCGGTCCGGGATGCCTGGGTGCGCGAGGGCCGCGGGCCTTCCCGGCTCGCCCAGAACTGCTCCGGCAAGCACGCGGCGATGCTGTACCTGTGCAAGCTGGCCGGCTGGCCCCTGGAGAGCTACCTCGACCCGGGCCACCCGCTTCAGAGGGCGATCGCCGAGGTCGTCGAGGAACTCACCGGCCAGCACATCGCGAACGTCACCGTCGACGGCTGCGGAGCCCCGCTGTTCGCAGTGTCCCTGCACGGCCTGGCCCGCGCCGCCGCCCGCATCGCCACGGCCGGTCCGGACACCGCCGGGCGCCGGGTGGCGGACGCGCTGCGCGTCCACCCGGAGATGGCCTCCGGCACAGGGCGAGACGCGGCCCAGCTGATGCGCGCGGTGCCCGGGCTGCTGGCCAAGGACGGCTTCGAGGGCGTCCAGGTGGCCGCGCTGCCCGACGGCCGCGCCGTCGCAGTGAAGATCGCCGACGGGGCGGACCGGGCGCGCATCCCGGTGACGGCCGCAGCCCTCGCCCGGGCGGGAGTCGAGCCGCGGCTGCTCGCCGGGTTCGAGGGCGAGCCGATGACCGGCGGCGGCCGGCCCGTCGGCGGCATCCAGCCGGTGGCGGCGCTGAACCCGCCCAGCGTCCCCGCCACCGCCTGACTCCATGCCCTTTCACCACCTTGACCCACCCACCTCAGGAAGAGGGCCGCACACCCATGACCGCCGCCACCCGTAGCGAACACGACCTGCTCGGAGACCGCGACGTCCCCGCCGACGCCTACTGGGGCGTCCACACCCTGCGCGCCACCGAGAACTTCCCCATCACCGGGACGCCCATCTCCGCCTACCCGCACCTGATCGACGCCCTCGCCGCCGTCAAGGAGGCCGCAGCCCTCGCCAACGAGGAACTCGGCCTGCTGGAGCCCGCGAAGGCAGCCGTGATCGTCGCCGCCTGCCGGGAGATACGCGGCGGCAAGCTCCACGACCAGTTCGTCGTCGACGTCATCCAGGGCGGCGCCGGCACCTCGACCAACATGAACGCCAACGAGGTCATCGCCAATCGGGCGCTGGAGCTGCTGGGCCACGCCAGGGGCGAGTACCGGCACCTGCACCCCAACGAGGACGTCAACCTCGGCCAGTCCACCAACGACGTCTACCCGACCGCCGTTCGGATCGCGACCGCCTCGGCGGTGCGCGGCCTGCTCGAAGCCATGGCCGTCCTGCAGGCCGCCTTCGCCCGCCGGGCCGCCGAGTTCCACGACGTGCTGAAGATGGGCCGCACCCAGCTGCAGGACGCCGTACCGATGACCCTCGGGCAGGAGTTCTCCGCCTTCGCCGTCATGCTCGACGAGGACCGCAGCCGGCTCGCAGAGGCCCTCGGACTCATCCACGAGATCAACCTCGGCGCCACCGCCATCGGCACCGGCCTCAACGCCCCTGCCGGGTACGCCGAGTCGGCCCGCCGCCACCTCGCCGACATCACCGGGCTGCCCCTGGTCACCGCGGCCGACCTGGTCGAAGCCACCCAGGACTGCGGCGCCTTCGTCCAGATGTCCGGCGTCCTCAAGCGCATCGCCGTCAAACTGTCCAAGACCTGCAACGACCTGCGCCTGCTGTCTTCCGGGCCGCGCGCCGGACTCGGCGAGATCAACCTGCCGCCGGTGCAGGCGGGCTCGAGCATCATGCCCGGCAAGGTCAACCCGGTGATCCCGGAGGTCGTCAACCAGGTCGCCTTCGAGGTGATCGGCAACGACATCACCATCACCATGGCCGCCGAAGCCGGACAGCTCCAGCTCAACGCCTTCGAGCCGGTCATCCTGCACTCGCTGTCGAAGTCGGTCACCCACCTGCGCGCGGCCTGCCTCACCCTCGCCGAGCGCTGCGTGGCCGGCATCACCGCCAACACCGAGAAGCTGCGGGCCACCGTTGAGAACTCCATCGGCCTGGTGACCGCCCTGAACCCGCACATCGGATACACCGCCGCCACCGACATCGCCAAAGAGGCCCTTGCCACCGGCCGGGGCGTGGCCGAGCTCGTCCTGGAGCGAGGTCTGCTGCCGGCCGAGCGGCTCACCGCCCTGCTGCGGCCAGAGGTGATCGCGGGAGCCAGAGCGGCCGGGGCCTGACGCGGGGCTGCGCCGGCTCATGCGTGCTCTTCCCGCGAGGCCGCGGTCCTTTGCCGGGTTGCTCGTTGTGCTGATGACGGCTTCGGCCGGCATGGGGAGGCGGGATGGCAGCACCAGTGAGGGTTCGTGGCCTGTCTGAGCAGGACGGGGCACCCACCGATCGAGTGACGGGAAGGCCCTCGTGCCGACGGCCGGCTCGGCCCTGCGCACTCCCGCCGCAGCACGGCTGCAGATCACCCAAGAGAGCGGTGAGGGTCACATTGAGAGAGGCGGGCCCGGTTTCGCCTGGGAGTGTTCCTGTGGACCGGGGCGCGCAGGGCCCGACTGGGTCTTGCGAGTAGCGCCTGGAGGTGACGCCGGGTTGGGGACCACATGGGGACCAGCATCGCCGCACGCTGGTGCACCATACGTGTGTTCGCGCACGTTACCCGCCCTCAAATAGCGGCACATGTTCTGATTGCGGCCCTGGCGCAGCCATCTGGGGGTCAAGGGGTCGCAGGTTCAAATCCTGTCGTCCCGACTTTTCGAAGTCGCGGGTCAGGGGCCGTTTCAGAGCAATCCGAAACGGCCCCTTGATCGTTCCCGGGGGCCGGTCGCAGATGCTTTGAGGCCGGTCAACCGGCGGGTTTTCGGAGCGTCCTGACGCCGACGCATGGTCGGGGAACCCGATCGCGGTCCAGTGGAGCCGGAGATGCGGGGGTCAGCTGCCGAAGCCGAGGCCGAGGCGGTCGAGGGACCGCAGCCACAGGTCGCGGCGGCCCTCGTTGCGGTCGGCGCGGGCGAGGGAGCGCTGGGTGATGCCGATACCGAGGGAGCGGACGGGCTCGGGCGGGAAGGGCAGCGGCTTGCGGCGTACGAGATCGAGGGCGGTCCGCTCGGTGCGCCCGCCGGCCAGGAGATCCAGCATGACCTCGGCGCCGAACCGGGTGGCGCCGACGCCGAGCCCGGTGAAGCCGGCGGCGTAGGCGACCTTGCCGCGGTGGCTGGTGTCGAAGAAGACGCAGAAGCGGGTGCTGGTGTCGATGGCGCCGCCCCACGCGTGGCTGAAGCGGGTGCCCTCCAGCTGCGGGAAGGTGTGGAAGAACTGGCGCGCGAGCGTCGCGTACGTCTCGGGGCGCCGGTCGTGCTCGGCGCGGACGCGGCGCTGGTGCACGACGTCGTAGCCGCCCCACAGGATCCGGTTGTCGGCGGAGATCCGCACGTAGTGGAAGGCGTTGGCGGGGTCCGCCCAGCCCTGCCGGTTGTGCCAGCCGACCGAGGCGAGCCGTTGCTCGTCGAGCGGTTCGGTCATGAGGGCGTAGTCGTACACGGGGACGGTGTAAGGGCGGTGGCGGCGGACCAGGGAGGGGTACGCGTTGGTGGCGAGCGCCACCCGCCCGGCGGTGGCCCGGCCGTAGGGGGTGCGGACGGAGACGACGGCGCCGTGCTCGTCGAGGGAGAGGGCCGGGGTGTGCTCGTGGATGCGGACGCCGAGGTCGAGGCAGGCGCGCTTGAGGCCCCAGGCGAGCCGTGCCGGGTTGACCATGGCGGTGTCGCTCTTGTTCCAGACGGCGCCGAGGAAGGTGGGGGAGTCGATCTCGGCGCGGACCGCGTCGGCGTCGAGGACGGTGGTGGTGGCGCCGTACCGGGCGGCCGTCTCGGCCTCCTCGGCGAGCCAGTCGACCTGGTGGGGTTCGGTGGCGACGACCAGGGAGCCGGTGCGCTCCCAGTCGCAGTCGATGGAGTGGCGGGCCAGGGTGTCCTCCATGGCCTGGAGGTTCGCGCGGCCGAGCCGTTCGAGGACGCCTATCTCGTCGGGCCAGCGGGCGAGGCCGTTGGCGAGACCGTGGGTGAGGCTCGACTCGCAGAAGCCGCCGTTGCGGCCGGAGGCGGCGCCGCCGACTTCGTCGCCCTCGACCAGGACGACATCGGCGGAGGGGTCGCGCTCCTTGGCGGCGAGGGCGGTCCACAGGCCGGTGTAGCCGCCGCCGACGACCAGCAGGTCGCAGGTGGTGCCGCCGACGAGGGCGGGGGCGGCCCGGGGGCGGCGCGGATCGTCGAGCCAGAACGGGGTCGGATCGGCGTCCCGCAGCGAGAGCAGGGGGTCCATGGCGGCTTCCTTCGGGTGGCGGAGGAGCCCGGGCACGGGGGCTCCCTCCGAGGTGCCGCCCATGAGACCCGGCGGGAAGCGACAACGTCAATGGTGTTGACGTAAGCGTGCTCGGGTGGATCACGGGGACCGTTACCGCCCCGCGTCCGCGTCCGGGTGCAGCGCTGCGACGGCGATGAGCATCAGTTCCAGGGCGAAGGGGTAGCCGCTGTCGCGCATGTCGACGGCCAGGAGGGGGTACGCCGCCGCGATGTTCGGGTGGGTGTCGGCGGGGAGGTGGCTGTACGCGGCGTGCCAGACCTCGGCGTCGGCCGCCGCCGCCGAGGGCGGCAGGGCCGCCGCCGCGGCGTCCTGGGCGGCGAAGGCGAGCGACTGGTCGACGAACGCGTGGTAGATCCGCACCGCCAGGGCATCGGGGAAGCCGCCGTCGCGGAGGATGCCGAGGATGGTCTCGACGGCCCGGGTCTCGTGCCGGCGACCGGTGGTGCGGTGGGCGGCGAGCAGCGCGGCCTGGGGCTGGGCGAGGTACGAGGCGTGGATGCGCCGGCCCATCGAGCGCAGGTCCTCCCGCCAGTCGCCCGTGGCCGTCCACCCCTGCTGGGCGCGGCCGATGAGCTCGTCGGCGAGGGCGAGGAGCAGGGCGTCGGTGTTTCGGAAGTAGCGGTAGAGGGCGGTGGGGTCGGCGCCGAGCGCGGCCCCGAGCCTGCGGACCGAGAGGGCCTTCGCACCGTGCTGTTCGACGAGGCGCAGTGCGGTGTCGACGATGAGGCGTTCGGACAGGACCGCGCCGTGTTTGGTCGGGCGGCTGCGCCGGCGCCTGCCCTCGGGTACCACGCGTTCGGACATGGCCGGGACCTTACGTCAACACCATTGACGTGTAAACGGCTCGCGAGCTTCGATGGCGCCCGACACCCGTCCCGCGCATTCGTACGCAAGCCGTCCAGTGCATCCGTACGCAGTCTGTCCAGCGCATCCGCAGGCAAGGGAGCCGCCGCATGCCGCACGCCGATCTGGTCTTCACCGGAGGTCCCGTCCTCACCATGGATCCGGCCCGCACCCGGGCGAGTTCGCTCGCGGTCAAGGGGGAGCGGATCACCGCCGTCGGCCATGACGCGGTGCGGGAGCTGATCGGGCCCCGTACGGAGGTGGTCGACCTCGCGGGCAGGCTCCTGATGCCCGGCTTCCAGGACGCTCACGTCCATGCGGTGGGCGGGGGCAGTGAGCTGGCGGAGTGCGATCTGACCGAGATCGTCGACGTCGCCGCCTACCTGGAGCGGATCCGGTCCTACGCGCAGGCGCACCCGGACCGGGAGTGGATCACGGGCGGCGGCTGGTCGCTGGAGAGCTTCGCGGGCGGGCTGCCGACCCGTCAGCTGCTGGACTCGGTGGTGCCGGACCGGCCGGTGCTGCTGTCGAACCGCGACCACCACGGGGCCTGGGCCAACACCCGGGCCCTCGAACGGGCGGGGCTGACCGCCGCCACCCCGGATCCGGCCGACGGGCGGATCGAGCGGGAGGCGGACGGCTTTCCGAGCGGGATGCTCCAGGAGGGCGCGACGGCCCTGGTCTCGCGGCTGGTGCCGGCGAGTACGCCGGAGGACCGGCTCGCGGGTCTGCTGCGGGCGCAGGAGCTGCTGCACTCGCTCGGCATCACCGGCTGGCAGGACGCGCTGCTCGGCACCTTCAACGGGATGGGGGATCCGTCGGAGGCCTATCTGACCGCGGCGCGGGACGGTTCGCTGACCGCCCGCGTGTCGGGCGCGCTGTGGTGGGACCGTGAGCGCGGTGCCGAGCAGATCCCCGAACTGGTCGAGCGCCGCAAGGAGTTGACGTACGGCCGGTTCCGGGCCGGGTCGGTGAAGATCATGCAGGACGGGATCGCGGAGAACTTCACGGCCGCGCTGACCGCCCCGTACCTGGACGGCTGCGGCTGTGCCACGGCCAACAGCGGGCTGAGCTTCGTCGAGCCGGAGGCCCTGCGCGCCCATGTGACCGCGCTGGACGCGCTGGACTTCCAGGTCCACTTCCACGCCCTCGGCGACCGGGCGGTGCGCGAGGCGCTCGACGCGGTCGAGGCCGCCGTGGCGGCCAACGGGCGGCGCGGCAACCGCCACCACCTGGCCCACCTCCAGGTCGTCCACCCCGACGACCTGCCGCGGTTCGCGGCGCTGGGCGCCATCGCGAACATCCAGCCGTTGTGGGCGGCGCACGAGCCGCAGATGGACGCGCTGACCATCCCGTTCCTGGGCCCGGAGCGTGCCGCCTGGCAGTACCCGTTCGGCGGTCTGCTGCGGTCGGGGGCCACCCTGGCGGCGGGCAGCGACTGGCCGGTCTCCAGCCCGGACCCGCTCGCGGGCATCCACGTCGCCGTGAACCGGCGGGAGCCGGGGACCGACGACGAGCGGGTGTTCCTGCCGGAGCAGCGCATCGACCTCCTCTCGGCGATCGCCGCCTACACCGCCGGTTCCGCGCACGTGAGCGGGCTCGACGACGCCGGCAGCCTCCTCCCCGGCCATCTGGCCGACCTCGTGGTGCTCGACCGGGACATCCTGGCCGCACCCCCGGAGGAGATCGCCGACGCGCGCGTGGAGCGGACCTATGTGGGCGGCGAGCTCGTGTTCGGAGGCTGAGGATGCCGTACCGAGGAGGCGCGGACGTCGAGGCGGACCGGCACGAGAACCCCGCCGGTCTCCTTCTGCCCGTGCTCCAGCACGCTCACCAGCAATTCGATCCCGGCTTCGGCGACGGCCTCGGGGCGCAGGCTGAGCGTGGTGACCGGTGGTTCGGTGTGCACGGCCGCCTCGTCCTCGCTGACGCAGGCGAGGAGCAGGTCGCCCGGAACGTCGTAGCCGTGCCGTCGGGCCGCGCCCAGGACGAGGGGCGGGCTGGCCTCGGCGACCACGAAGAGGGCATCGGGGCGTTCCCGCCCGGCCGTCAGCGCGGTCTCGACGGCCTGGACCACCGGCCCGTTGCCGGGCTCCGTGGCCCGTACGGCCAGCTCCGGCAGCCCGTGCGCCGTACACCAGTCGCGGTGCGCGGCGAACACCTCGCGGTGGAAGCGGGTGGTGTTGTCCGGGACGACCAGTACGGGCCGCCGGGCGCCCTGGGCCAGGAAGTGGTCCAGGGTGCGTCGGACGGCGGCGACCGCGTCGACGTCCACCCAGTGGGCCTCCGGCCGGCCTTCCACGGACCGGTCGCTGAAGACCGGGATGCGGGCGGCGAGCAGGTCCTCGACGATCCGGTCGTCGGCGACGGGGTCGGCGACGATCACGGCGTCGAGGGGCAGCGCGGACCACTCGCTCTGCAGGGAGCCGGCGGGCAGCAGCACCATCGCGTAGCCGTGTCCTAGGGCGGAGGCGGCGGCGGCCCCGGTGAGCCGGGCGAAGTACGGCGACTCCAGGAAGGACCAGGGGGCGTCGGCCAGTTCGCCGACCACGTATCCGATCAGCCGGGCCCGTCCCGCGCGCAGCTGGCGTGCGGTGGCGTTGGGCCGGTACCCCATGACGCGCGCGGTCTCGCGGGCCCGCTCCCGTACCTCGGGGGAGAGCCGGCCGGTGCCGTTGAGCGCAGCCGAGACGGTCGTCTTGGACAGGCCCGCCTCGCGGGCCACGTCGACGAGACGGACGCGCGGGGTGGGCGGCGAGGGCCGCCCTCGTCGCGGTGAGGGCTGTCCGTCCTGCGGTGAGGGCTTCCCGCCGTGCCCGGAATCTTCGGTCATGGGAGCGATGCTGCCATCCTCCCGACCTCTGCAAAACCGTTCCCGCAAACCTGGTCGAAGTCTTGTGCGGGAACGTTCCCGCATCAATACTCGCTCCATCCCCCCGTGCCCGTCACAACACCCGTAAAGGGGTGGACTGCATGCGTATCCCCAGATTCATCGCATTCGCCTGTACCGCCGTGCTCGCGGCCTCCCTCACCGCCTGCTCCGGCGCCAGCCGGCCCCAGACCGGCGCCACCGGCGGTGCCGCCTTCCAGGTCACCCCGACCTCACCGCCCGCCCAGGGTCCCCTGGACTCCTTCACGTGGTCGCTGTACGCCGAGCCGTACACCCTCGACTACGCCCTCGCGTACGACTACCCGCCGAACACCGTGCTCGCCAACGTCTGCGAGCAGCTGCTCCGCGTCACCCCCGACCTGAAGATCGAGCCCGGTCTCGCGGTCAAGTGGGAGCAGCCCGACCCGCTCACACTCGTGTACACCCTGCGGCCGGGCGTGAAGTTCCACGACGGCACCACGATGGCCGCCGAGGACGTCGTCGCCTCCCTCAAGCGCCAGATGGACCCCGCCACCGGCTCCCCGTGGGCCTCGTCCTTCAAGAACGTCCACACCATCGAGGCGACCGGCCCGCTGGAGGTGACGATCCGCCTCACCAAGGCCGACGTCCTCTTCCACGAACTCATGGCCGCCTCTCCCGGCACCGTCGTGAGCGCGGCCTCCCTCGCCAAGGAAGGTCCGGACTACGGCACCCCGAAGGGCGCCCTGAACTGCACCGGACCCTTCGCCCTGGACAAGTGGGTGCAGGGCGACAGCATCACCCTGCGCGAGCACCCGGCGTACTGGGACAAGGCGCTCGCTCCGAAGTCGCGGTCCGTGAAGTTCACCTTCATCGAGGACGCGGCCGCCCGCTCCAACGCCTTCCTGTCCGGTACCGCCGACGGCGGCTACCTGGTGCCGTCCTCCTCCCTCGCCCAGCTGCGGGCAGGCGGCAACGGAGCGCTCCTCTTCGGCCCCAACACCGCGGCCGCGAACCTGGCCGTCCTCGACTTCGAAGGCCCGCTCGGCAACCTCAAGGTCCGCAAGGCCCTGTCCATGGCACTGGACCGGAAGAACATCATCAACGCGGCGGCCGGCGGCGTCGGCGTCCCCGCCAAGGCCCCCGCGGCGCGCGGTGCCTGGGCGCTCGTCCCGGAGAAGGCCGCCACCCTGTACGACACGCTGCCTGACCTCGCCCATGACGTCGAAGGCGCGAGGAAGCTGGTCAAGGAGGCCGGTGCCACCGGTCGCACGGTCACCCTCGTGACCAGCACACTCGCCCCCGAGATCAGTGTGGTCGCCAACGCGGTGCAGGCGGCCGGACGCCAGATCGGCCTCGACGTCAAGCTGAAGTCGGTCTCCCCCGAGGCGTACAGCAGCATCTTCGTCGATCCGAAGGCCCGTGACGGGCTCGACCTCGTCATCACCAACGGCTACGACAACACACCGGACCCGCTGGAGTTCTACCAGTACCTGCGCACCGGCGACTTCGGGAACTACGGCTACTGGTCCGACGCCGGATTCGACATCGCCTTCGACCGGGCCAACTCCGAGCCGGACCCGGCCAAGCGCGCCGACCTCACCGCGAAGCTCCAGGAAATCGCCCTGCGCGAGATGCCCGTCATCCCCGTGTACGAGGCACCGTACTCGGTCTTCCTCGGCAAGCGGATCACCGGCGCCCCCACCGGCATCAGCCAGCTCTACTACCCGTGGGCCGCGAAGATCGGGGCCGCACAGAAATGACCCGCTTCCTCGTCGGACGGCTCCTGGGCCTGCTGGCCGTGCTGTTCGTGACCTCGGTCGTGGTGTTCGGCGCGATCCACCTGGCCCCCGGTGACCCGGTGACCTTCCTGCTGCACGGCCGCCCGGCCACCCCCGAGGCCGTGGCCGCCCTGCGTGCGGAGCACCACCTCGACGACCCCGTCGTGGTGCAGTACGGCAAGTGGCTCGGCGGCGTCCTGAGCGGCGACCTCGGCCGCTCGGCCCAGTACCACCAGGACGTCACCTCGCTCCTCGGCTCCCGGTTGCCCGGCACCGCCCTCCTCGTCGGCTACGCGGCCCTGCTCGTCGTCGTCCTGGGGGTGAGCCTCGGCATCCTCGCGGCGCTGCGCCCCGGGCTCCTCGACCGGACCGTACTGATCGGCACGGGAGTGGTCACCGCCACCCCGTCCTTCGTCAGCGCGATCGTGCTCGTCTCGGTCTTCTCGGTCCGGCTCGGCTGGTTCCCCGGCCCCGGTGGCGGCGCCGCGGAGGGCTTCGGCGCCCGGCTCCACCAGCTCACCCTGCCGGCCTTCGCCCTCGCCCTGACGTTCGCGGGCCTGCTGGCCCGGGTCACGCGCTCCGCGATGCTCGACGAACTCGGCCGCGAGCACGTCGAGGTGGCGCGCGCCCGGGGCGTCCCGGGGCGGACCGTGGTGCGCCGGCACGTGCTGCGCAACGCGCTGGGACCCATCGTCACCGTCGGCGGCACCATGCTCGCCGGCCTGCTCATCAGCACCTCGATCGTGGAGACCGCCTTCGACGTGCCGGGGCTCGGCTCGCTGCTCGTGCAGTCGGTCACCGCGCAGGACTTCGCCGTGGTCCAGGCCGTCACCCTGCTCAGCGTGGCGGCCTTCGTCCTCGTCAACCTCGCGGTCGACCTGGTCTCCCCGCTCATCGACCCCCGTCTCTCCTCCGGGGAAGGCTCTCCATGACCTCCACCCTCACCACGGCGCCGTACCGCAGGCCGGGCCTGCGCGGACTGCGCATCTTCGGCCAGGGGCCACTGTTCGCGGTCTCGGTCGCGGTGCTCGCCGCGCTCGTCCTGGTCGCCGTGCTCGCACCCGTCCTCGCTCCGTACGACCCCGAGGCGCTCGACCTCACCGCGACCCTCGCCGGCACCACCGGCGACCACCTGCTCGGCACCGACCAGTCGGGGCGGGACATCCTGTCCCGGCTGATCCACGGCGCCCGCACCGGGCTCCTGGGGCCGCTGCTCGTCGTCGGCGTCTCCACCCTGCTCGGTCTGCTGCTCGGTGTGGTGGCGGCCTGGCGGGGCGGCTGGGCGGACACCCTCCTGTCCCGCTCGATGGACCTCGTCTTCGCGATCCCGGGACTGCTGCTCGCGATCCTGCTCGTCTCCGTCCTCGGTTCCGGCATGACCGCACCCGTCATCGCCATGTCCGTCGCCTACACCCCGTACGTGGGCCGGCTCGTGCGAGGCATCGCCCGGCAGGAGAAACAACGGCCGTACATCGAGGCGTACGTGGTGCAGGGCTGGTCCGACTGGACGGTCTGCGTCCGTCACCTGCTGCCGAACATCGCGCCCACCGTTCTCGCCCAGTCCGCGATGAACTTCGGGTACGCGCTGATGGACCTCGCGGCCCTGTCCTTCCTCGGCTTCGGAGTCCAGCCGCCGGCCGCCGACTGGGGCGCCATGATCAACGATGGCCAGGGGGCCGTCATGCAGGGGGCGATGCTCCCGGCGCTCGCGCCGTCCGCGTGCGTCGTGCTCGCGGTCGTGGCGTTCGGAATCGTCGGCGAGGGGCTCGCCGACCGGATCGCGAGGCGGGAGAGGTGAACGCCATGACCACGCCATCGACCACGCCCGTCCTGGAGATCGACGGGCTCGGAGTACGGCTCCCGGACGACCGGGCCGCCCGGCCCATCCTGGACGGGGTGAGCCTGACCGTGCGGCCCGGGGAGACCGTCGGCCTGGTCGGCGAGTCCGGCTCGGGCAAGTCGGTCGCCTGCCGCAGCGTCCTGGGACTGCTGCCCCGGGGCGCCCGGGTCGGCGGTCGGGTCCGGGTCTCCGGGCGGGACGTGCTGAGCATGCGCCCGCGGGAGCTGGCCGGGCTGCGGACCCGCGAGGTCGCCATGGTCTTCCAGGACCCGCGTGCCTCCGTCAACCCGCTGCGCAGAGTGGGCGACTTCCTCGCCGAAGGGCTGCAGGCCTGCGGCACCCCCGCCGACCGGACCGCCGCGCGGGCCGAGGAACTCCTCGACGCCGTCGGTATCCGCGATCCGCGCGGCGCCCTGCGCCGCTTCCCGCACCAGTTCTCCGGCGGAATGCTCCAGCGGGTCGTCATCGCCGCTGCCCTCGCCGCCGAGCCGGCCCTGCTCCTCGCCGACGAACCGACCACCGCGCTGGACGTCACCACCCAGGCCGAGGTGATCGCGCTCCTGGCCGGGCTGCGGGCCGAGCGCGGCACCGGGATGCTCTTCGTCACGCACGACTTGGAGCTGGCCTCGGCGATCTGCGACCGGGTGTACGTGATGTACGCCGGCCGGATCGTCGAGACCCGATCCACCGACGAGCTCTTCGACCGGCCGCGCCACCCGTACACGGCGGGGCTCCTCGCCTCCACTCCGCGCATCGAAGCGGGCTCGCCCCCGCCCCGGCCCATCCGGGGCCGGCCGGTATCGCTGTCCGAGGCCCCGCCCGGCTGCGCGTTCGCAGCCCGCTGCCCGCACGCGGTGCCGCGCTGCGCCGAGGAGACGCCCGTACTCGCACCGCACGGCGAGGGCCTGGCCGCGTGCCTGCGCGCCGAGGAAGGAATCACGCTGTGACGGAGGGACTGGTGGTCGAGGGGCTGCACAAGCGGTACGGGGAGCACACGGCGGTCGACGGGGTGTCGTTCTCGCTGCCGCCCGGCGGTTCGCTCGCGATCGTCGGCGAGTCCGGCAGCGGCAAGACGACGACGGTCCGGATGCTCGTGGGCCTGGAGCGCGCGGACGGCGGTACGGTCCGGCTCGACGGCCGGGACCGTTCCGCCCGCGCCCGCGGCCGCGCCGAACGGATCGCCCGGGCGCGGGAGATCCAGATGGTCTTCCAGGATCCCTACCTGTCGCTCGATCCGAGGGTGACGGTGAGCGGCTGCCTGGACGAGGTGCTGCGGCTGCACACCGACCTGGACGCCGCCGCGCGCCGGGTCCGTGTCGCCGGACACCTGGATCAGGTCGGCCTCGGGACCCGGGAGGCGGCGGCCTTGCCGCGCGACCTGTCCGGCGGGCAGCGCCAGCGCGTGGCGATCGCGCGCGCCCTCGCGGTGGAGCCCCGGGTGCTGGTGCTGGACGAGGCGGTCGCCGCGCTGGACGTGTCCATCCAGGCCCAGATCCTCGAACTGCTGCGTGAGATCCGCCGCGAGGCGGGGATCGGCTTCCTGTTCGTGACCCACGACCTGGCCGTCGTACGCCACATCGCGGACGAGGTGCTCGTCCTGAAGTCGGGCAGGGTGATGGAGTCGGGCCCCGCGGACCGGGTGCTCGACGCGCCGGAGCACCCGTACACCCGGCTGCTGCTCAGCTCGGTGCCGCGGCGCGGCAGTCTGACCGGCGGAGGCGGCTGAGGGCCGCCCGACGGGCGGGCGTCCCGTCGGGCGGGCGTCCCGTCGGGCGGGCGTCCCGCGCGGTCAGGCCAGGGAGCGCCACGTGCGCTGCAGTGCCTGCCGGAACCCGTCGACCTCCTCCGGCGTCAGGTCGGCGACCATGCGCTCCTCCAGCGCGCGGGCCGGTCCGGCGTACTCGTCCAGGAGCCCCTTGCCCGCCTCGGTCAGCAGGACGAGGCGCTCCCGGCGGTTGTCCGGGTTCGGCTCGCGGCGGATCAGGCCGCGGCTCTCCAGGGCGCGGACCATGTCGGCCATGGTCTGGGCGGTGACGAACGAGTCGCGGGCGAGCTGGGCGGCGGAGATCCCGTCGTGCCGGTCCAGGACGGTGAGGGCGGTGTACTGCAGGGCGGTGATGCCCGCAGGCCTGACCAGCTCTTCGAGACGGGCCCGCACCGCCAGTTCCGTTCGTTTGACCAGGTAGAGCAGCGAGGTGCTCACGTTCGTCCTCCTGTGGTGGTGCCGGGTGGATGGCGGGTACACCCTAAGGCATTGACAGGAATCCTGTTGGTTGGCGAGACTGTCATTCGACAGGATTCCTGTCGGTTGAGCCCGGCCGTCCGCCGGTGCTCCCGGCATCCCACCCACCCCTCACGAGAGGTACCCCTCATGGATCTGCACGGGAAGGTCGCCGTCGTCACCGGCAGCGGACGCGGCCTCGGCCTCGGATACGCCCGAGCCCTCGCCGCCGCCGGCGCCGCGGTCATCGTCAACGACGTCGACCGGGACGCGGTCGACGCCGCCGTCGCCACGATCCGGTCCGAGGGCGGCACGGCGGCCGGAGTCGTCGCGGCCGTCGGAGACGGCGCGGCGGCCCAGGCGCTCGTGGACACCGCGGTAGGGGAATTCGGCCGCCTGGACGTGCTCGTCACCAACGCCGGCATCCTGCGCGACCGCGTGCTGTGGAAGATGACCGACGCCGACTTCGACGACGTCGTCCGCGTCCACCTGCGCGGCACCTTCACCTGTGCCCGGGCGGCCGCCGTCCGGATGCGGGAGCAGGGCACCGGTGGCAGTCTCGTCCTGATCTCCTCGCCCGCCGGACAGCGTGGCAACTTCGGTCAGACCAACTACGCCGCCGCCAAGGCCGGCATCGTGGCCATGGCGCGCACCTGGGCCATGGAGCTGGGCCGCTCCGGCATCACCGTCAACGCGGTCGTCCCGGTCGCCGCCACCGAGATGACCAGGACCATCCCGGCCTTCGCCCCCGTCATCGAGGAGTCCGAGCGCACCGGCGGTCCGCTGCCGGATTGGCTGCGCAAGGACGAGGGCCTCGGCACCGTCGAGGACGTCGCCGGGCTGATCACCTTCCTCGCCTCCGACGCCGCGAAGGACGTGACCGGACAGGCCATCGGCATAGGCGGCGACCGGCTCGCCCTGTGGGCGCACCCCAAGGAGAAGGCGACCGCCTTCGCCGACGGAGGCTGGAGCGCCGAGGCGATCGCGGCGCAATGGCCCGGTGGCGTCGGAGCCGAACCCGAGACGTACGGCATCCCCGCGCCCCAGGCCCCGGAGGCATGACATGGGAGACCGTGCCTACGAACCCGCGCTCGACCTCGACCGCCTGACCGCCATCGACATGCACACGCACGCCGAGGTCGCCAAGGACGGCCGCACCGCGCTCGGCCCCGAACTCCTCGGCGCCTCCGAGAAATACTTCAAGGCCCACGGACACCGGCAGCCCACCATCGAGGAGATGGCCGACCACTACCGCGAACGGAGCATGGCGGCGGTCGTGTTCACCGTCGACGCCGAACACGCCACCGGGCACCCGCGGATCTCCAACGAAGAGATCGCGGAGAGCTGCGCCGCCCACGCCGACGTGCTGATCCCGTTCGCCGGCATCGACCCGCACAAGGGCCGCGCCGGAGTGCTGGAGGCGCGGCGCCTGGTGGAGGAGCACGGCGTGCGGGGGTTCAAGTTCCACCCCAGCCTCCAGGCGTTCGCCCCGAACGACCGCCTCGCCTACCCCCTGTACGAGGCCATCGAGGAGCTCGGCGTCCCGGCCCTGTTCCACACCGGCCAGACGGGCATCGGCGCCGGGGTCCCGGGCGGCGGCGGCATCCGGCTGAAGTACTCCGATCCGATGCTCGTCGACGACGTCGCCGTCGACTTCCCGCACCTGCGGATCATCCTCGCCCACCCCTCGTTCCCCTGGCAGGACGAGGCCCTGGCGGTGGCCACCCACAAGCCGCACGTCCACATCGACCTGTCCGGCTGGTCCCCGAAGTACTTCCCGCCCCAGCTCGTGCGGTACGCCAACACCCTCCTCAAGGACAAGGTCCTCTTCGGCTCCGACTACCCGGTCATCACCCCCGACCGCTGGCTCGCCGACTTCAAAACGCTCGACATCAAGCCCGAGGTCCGGCCGAAGATCCTCAAGGAGAACGCCGCCCGCCTGCTCGGCCTGCTCACCGACTGAAGGGATCGCCGTGTTGAACCAAGGCATCGGCTCCTGGCCGGCACGCCGGGCCCGCAGGACCCCCGACCGGATCGCCCTCGTCCACCAGGACCGCACCCGGACCTACCGCGAACTGCACCACCGCGTCCTGCGGTGCGCCCATGCCCTGCGCGCGCTCGGCGTCCGGCGCGGCGACCGGATCGCCTACCTGGGCCCGAACCACCCGGCGTTCCTGGAGACACTGTTCGCCGCGGGTGTGCTCGGGGCGGTCTTCGTCCCGCTCAACACCCGGTTCGCCGCGCCGGAACTGGCGTACAACCTGACCGATTCCGGCAGCACGGTCCTCATCCACGCGCCCGAGCAGACCGAGGCCGCCCGGGCAGCCGCCGACGAGGCCGACGTGGTGCGGCACCGGATCACTCTCGCGGCGCCCGGCCCCGCGGGCCTCGTCTACGAGGAACTGCTCGCCGCGAACGGACCCGAGCCCCTGGACGAGGCCGTCGCCCCCGGCGACCCGTGCATGATCATGTACACCTCCGGGACCACGGGCCGGCCCAAGGGTGCCGTGCTCACCCACGGCAACATCATCTGGAACAGCGTCAACGTGATCGTCGACACCGACCTCGCCGGCGACGAGGTCACCCTGGTCGTGGCACCGCTGTTCCACACCGCCGGCCTCAACATGACCTGCCTGCCCACCATCCTGAAGGGCGGCCAGGTGGTGCTGCTCGACGCCTTCGACGCCGAGCGGGTCCTGGAAACCGTCGAACGCCGACGTGTCACCTACATGTTCGGCGTCCCCGCGATGTACGACGCGATGGCCGCCCGGCCCCACTGGGCGACCACCGACCTGTCCAGCCTGCGCACCCTCAACTGCGGCGGCGCGCCGGTCCCGGCCCGCACCATCGCCGCGTACCTCGACCGCGACCTGGCCTTCAGTCAGGGCTACGGCATGACCGAGGCGTCCCCGGGCGTCCTGTTCCTGGGCCGGGAGCAGACCTCGGCCAAGGCCGGTTCCGCCGGCGTACCCCACTTCTTCACCGACACGCGCCTCGTCCTGCCCGACGGGACCGACGCCGCTCCCGGGGAGCGGGGCGAGGTGCTCGTCCAAGGCCCGAACGTGATGAGCGGCTACTGGGACCGGCCCGAGGACACCGAGGCCGCCTTCACCGACGGCGACTGGCTGCGTACGGGCGATGTCGCCCGGCTCGATGCCGACGGCTACGCCTACGTCGTGGACCGGGTGAAGGACATGTTCGTCTCCGGCGGCGAGAACGTCTACCCGGCCGAGGTCGAAGGCGTCCTCCTCACCCACCCCGCCGTCGAGGAGTGTGCCGTCGTAGGCGTGCCGGACCCGGTCTGGGGCGAGGTCGGCCGCGCCGTCGTCGTCCTCAGGCCCGGAAGCCGCGCGGACGAGCACGATCTGCTCGGCCACCTCCAGGGCCGGCTCGCCAAGTACAAGATTCCCAAATCGGTGGTCCTCACGGACGTCCTGCCCCGCACGGCCTCCGGAAAGATCCTCAAACCCGCCGTGCGCGACCGCTACGCGGACTGACCCGCCGGCTCCTCGCGCGTCGCCCGTGTCCCGCCGGGAGCAGGCCCCGGGCCGGGCCCGTTCCCACCCCTTTCACCCTCTCCTCACCCTCTGCCGAACGGACCGATTCACGATGCCCACCACCGCCCACGGCCTCGACGCCCTCACCGCCCTCAGCGGAGCCGACCTCGGCCACACCGCATGGCGGGAGATCACCCAGGTACGGGTGAACACCTTCGCCGACGCGACCGACGACCACCAGTGGATCCACACCGACCCGGAGAAGGCCAAGACCGGCCCGTTCGGCGGCCCGATCGCCCACGGCTACCTCACCCTCTCCCTCGTCATCCCGATGTTCGGCGAGCTCCTGGACATCACCGGCATCTCCATGAGCGTCAACTACGGCCTGGACAAGGTCCGTTTCCCCAGCCCCGTCCCCGTCGGCGCGAGGGTCCGGCTCCACGGGGCCGTCGGCCCCGTGGAGGAGATCAAGGGCAACGGCGTGCAGATGCCCCTCACGTTCACCATCGAGGTCGAGGGCAGCGCCAAGCCGGCCTGCGTGGCCCAGGCCGTCTACCGCCACTACGCCTGAGGGGACACCATGAACAAGGCATTGGCCTGCGTGGTCCGGGCCGTCCACCGCCACTGCGCCTGAGGGGACACCATGAACAAGGTCGTGGCCGGCGCCGCCCAGGCGGTGGCGGACATACCCGACGGCGCGTCCGTCGCGGTGGGCGGTTTCGGGCTCAGCGGAGTGCCGAAGGCCCTCATCCAGGCGCTGTACGAGCAGGGGACGAGCGGGCTGCGCATCGTCTCCAACAACTGCGGTGCGAACGGCGAAGGCCTCGCCCTGCTGCTGTCGGCCGGCCGGATCGCCCGGGTCACGGGGTCGTACGTCGGCGCGAACAAGGAGTTCGCCCGCCAGTACCTCGCCGGCGAGCTGGAGCTGGAGATGATCCCCCAGGGCACGCTCGCCGAACGCCTGCGGTCGGGCGGTGCCGGAATCCCCGCCTTCTACACCCCCGCCGGTGTCGGCACCCTGGTCGCCGACGGCGGACTGCCCTGGCGCTACGACGGTGGGGGCGGGGTCGCGGTGGCCTCGCCCGCCAAGGAGGTACGGGTCTTCGACGGAGTCGAGTACGTACTCGAACACGCGATCCGCACCGACGTGGCCCTGGTACGCGCCGCCGTCGGCGACCGGCACGGCAACCTCGTCTTCGCCAAGTCCGCCCGCAACTTCAACCCCCTCGCCGCACAGGCGGGCAGGGTGACGATCGCCGAGGTCGAGCGCCTCGTCGAGCCGGGCGAGATCGACCCGGACGCCGTGCACCTCCCCGGTGTCTTCGTCCAGCGCGTCGTCGCGCTCGGCCCGGACGAGGCCGCCGCCAAGGGCATCGAGAAGCGCACCACACGAGGGGCACACCGCTGATGGCGTGGACACGAGAGGAAATGGCCGCGCGGGCCGCCCGCGAGCTTCGCGACGGAGAGTACGTCAACCTCGGCATCGGCCTGCCGACCCTGATCCCCGACCACATGCCCGCCGGGGTCGAGGTGGTGCTGCACTCCGAGAACGGGATCCTGGGCACCGGCCCCTATCCCTACGAGGAGGACGTCGACCCCGACCTGATCAACGCCGGCAAGGAGACGGTCACCGTCCTGCCCGGGGCGTCGTACTTCGATTCGGCGCTGTCCTTCGGCATGATCCGCGGCAGCCACATCGACACCGCCGTCCTCGGCGCCATGCAGGTCTCCGCCCGCGGCGACCTCGCCAACTGGGCCGTCCCCGGGAAGATGATCACCGGTATCGGCGGGGCCATGGACCTCGTCCACGGAGCCCGCCGGGTCATCGTCACGATGACCCACACCACCAGGGACGGCAGCCCCAAGATCGTGGCCACGTGCGACCTCCCCCTCACCGGCCGGGCGTGCGTCCAGCGCGTCATCACCGACCTCGGCGTCCTGGACGTCACGGCCGGCGGCCTGGTCCTCGTCGAACGCGCTCCGGACGTGTCCGTCGAACGGATCCTCGCCGCGACCGCCGCCGACGTCCACGTCCCCGAGGAACTGCGATGAAGGCACGCACCGTCTACGTCGTCGACGCCGTCCGGACCCCCTTCGGCCGGTACGGGGGCGCCCTCGCCTCCGTCCGCCCCGACGACCTGGCAGCCCACGCCCTGCGCGAACTGCTGGCCCGGACGCCGCGGCTGGACCCCTCCCGCATCGGAGACGTGTTCCTCGGGAACGCCAACGGCGCCGGCGAGGAGAACCGCAACGTCGCCCGCATGGCCGCGCTCCTCGCCGGCCTGCCGGTGACGGTCCCCGGTGTCACCGTGAACCGGCTGTGCGCGGGCGGCCTCGAAGCGGTGATCCAGGCGGCCAGGGCGATCGCCGTCGGCGACGTGTCCATCGCCGTCGCCGGCGGCGTGGAGTCCATGACCCGCGCCCCCTGGGTCCTGCCGAAGCCCGACCGCGCCCACCCCGCGGGACACACCGGGATGTACTCCACCACCATCGGCTGGCGCATGGTCAACCGCGCGATGGAGCCACGCTGGACCGTCGACCTCGGCGAGTGCGCCGAACTCGTCGCGGACAAGCACGGCATCACCCGGGAACGGCAGGACGCCTTCGCGCTCTCCTCGCACCGCAAGGCGAGCGCCGCCCGCGCCGCAGGCCTGTTCGACGACGAGATCGTCCCCCTGGCCGTGCCCGGCCGCAAGGGCGGGAGCACCCGCGTCACCGCCGACGAGTGCGTCCGTGAGGACGCCTCCGACACGGCCCTGGCCAAGCTCGCACCGGCGTTCCGGCCCGAAGGCGGCACCGTCACCGCGGGGAACGCCTCACCCCTCAACGACGGCGCCGCCGCCCTGCTGCTCACCGACGAGCGGGGACTGGCGGAGTGCGGCCGCGAACCCCTCGCCCGCATCAGCGCGTCCGCCGTCACCGCGATCGAACCGCAGTGGTTCGGCCTCGGCCCGGTCGAGGCCGTACGGCGGGCCCTGGACAAGGCCGGCCGCACCTTCGGCGACCTGACCGTCATGGAACTCAACGAGGCGTTCGCCGCCCAGGCCCTCGGCTGCGTCGCCGAATGGCCGGAGCTCGACCCCGGCGTACTGAACCCGTTCGGCGGCGCCATCGCCCTCGGCCATCCCCTCGGGGCCTCCGGCGCCCGCCTCGCGGGCACCGTCGCCCACCAGCTCGCCCGCCGGGGCTCGGGCACCGGAATCGCCGCCCTGTGCATCGGCGTCGGCCAAGGCCTGGCCCTCGTCCTCGAACGCTGACCTCTCGTCCCCGAACGCCGGCCCCTCATCCCCGAACGCTCCCGACCGACGAAAGCCGCCACCCCATGACCACACCCCTCCCGGAGGGCCTCAGCCAGCGGGACATCGATGCCGAGACCGCACGCGCCCACGCACGGGCCGCCGGCACGTCCCCCGATCATCCGCCCCGCGACTTCCCCCCGTACCGCAGCAGCGCCCTTCGGCACCCCGTGCAGCCCCCGCTCCCGCTGAAGGACCCGGAGGCCGTGGAACTGACCGGTCCCGTCTTCGGAGTCACCGACGTCACCGACCTGGACCGCGACCTCACGCGCCGGCACCGGGGCGAGCCGCTCGGCGAGCGGATCACCGTCACCGGGCGGGTGCTGGACCGCCGGGGCCGCCCGGTCCGCGGCCAGCTGGTGGAGCTGTGGCAGGCCAACGCCTCCGGCAGGTACGCACACCGGCTGGACCAGCACCCGGCGCCGCTCGACCCCCACTTCACCGGCGTCGGCCGCTGCCTCACCGACCAGGACGGCGCGTACTCCTTCACCACCATCAAGCCCGGCGCCTACCCCTGGCGCAACCACACCAACGCCTGGCGCCCCGCCCACATCCACTTCTCCCTGTTCGGCGAGGCCTTCACACAACGGCTGGTCACCCAGATGTACTTCCCGGGCGACCCGCTCTTCGCCCACGACCCGATCCTGCAGGCCGTCACCGAACAGTCGGCGCGTGACCGGCTCGTCGCCACCTACGACCACGACCTGTCCGTCCCGCAACGATCGCTCGGCTACCGCTGGGACATCGTCCTCGACGGTCCGGCGTCCACCTGGTTCGAGGAAGGACGCGACTGATGAACCCCCTGCTCCCACCCACCCCCTCCCAGACGGTCGGCCCCTTCTACGGCTACGCCCTGCCGTTCGCGGGCGGTGGCGACATCGCCCCGGCAGGACACCCCGATGCCATCACCCTCCACGGGTACGTACGCGACGGCGCCGGGGAGCCCGTGCCCGACGCGATCGTCGAGATCTGGCAGGCCGACCCTGCGGGCTCGACCGCCGGAGCACCCGGATCGCTCCGGCACGACCCGGCCACCGGCAGGGTCGTCGGCCGCGACGGAGTCCGCTTCACCGGATACGGCCGCATCGCCACCGACGCGGACGGCCACTGGACCGCCCGCACCCTGGCCCCCGGGGCACACGCGCCGGGCGCCGTCCCGTACCTGGCGGTCGTGGTGTTCGCCCGCGGCCTGCTGCACCACCTCCACACCCGGATCTACCTGCCCGAGCAGGCCGGAGGTCTCGCGGCCGACCCGGTGCTCGGCTCCCTGCCGGCCGAGCGCCGTGCCACGCTGCTCGCCACGCGGGAGGCCGACGGGATCCACCGGTTCGACATCCGGCTCCAGGGCGGGGAAGAGACGGTGTTCCTTGAGCTCCTCTGAACCGTCGCCCGCCGGGCAGGCTCCGCCCGGACCGTCCTCCACCGGGCAGGCTCCCGCCGGACCGGCCTCGGCCGGGCCGCACGACGCAGGCATCGCCGTCCCGTACGAGGGCGCCGACATGGGGCTGCTCGCCCCCGTACGAGCGGCCTCCGCGGCGGAACGGGCCACCGGCGACCTCGCCTTCCTCCAGGCGATGCTGGACGCCGAGGCCGCGCTCACCAGGGCCCGGGCCCGTCTCGGCCTCGCTCCGGCGTCCGCCGCCGCGGCGGTCGACGCGGCGGCCGACGCCTCCCGGTACGACCTCAGGGACCTTGCCGCGAGGGCCCGCTCGGGTGGAAACCCGGTCATCCCGCTGGTCGGCGTACTGCGCGCCGCGGTCGGCCCCTCGGCCGCCGCGTACGTGCACCGGGGCGCCACCAGCCAGGACATCCTCGACACCGCCGCCATGCTGGTCGCTCGCCGGACCCTCGGCCACACCTTGACCGACCTGGACCGCACCGCCGGGCGGCTCGCCGCCCTGGCCGGGACGCACCGCGACACGCCGATGGCGGGCCGTACCCTCACCCAGCACGCGGTGCCCACCACGTTCGGGCTCAAGGCAGCGGTCTGGTACCGCCTCGTCCGGGACGCCGTGGACCGGCTCACCGCCGTACGGGCCGGCCTGCCGGCCCAGCTCGGCGGCGCGGCCGGCACCCTCGCCGTGATCGCCGAGGAAACCACCCCCGTCACCGCACTGGCACTCCTCGCCGGCTACGCCGAGGAGACCGGACTCGCCGAGCCGGTCCTGCCCTGGCACACCGCCCGTACCCCGGTCGCCGACCTCGCCGGAGCCCTCGCCTTCACCACCGGGGCCCTCGGCAAACTCGCCGCCGACGTGCTCGCCATGGCGCGCACGGAGACCGGTGAGGTGAGCGAGGCGGCCGGTGGCGGATCGTCCGCCATGCCCCACAAGGACAATCCCGTCTCCGCGACCCTCATCGCCGCGGCGGCCCGCCAGGTCCCCGCCCTCGCCTCCGTACTGTTCGGATCGCTCGCAGCCGAGGACGAACGCCCCGCAGGCGCCTGGCACGCCGAGTGGCAGCCCCTCCGCGAAGCCCTGCGCATCACCGGCGGCGCCGCACGGTGCGCCGCCGACCTGGCGGCCGGCCTGCGCCCCCACCCCGCACGGATGCGTGCCAACCTCGCGCGCACCGGCGACCTGATCGTCTCCGAACGCCTCGCCCTCGCCCTCGCACCCCACCTCGGCAGCTCACGGGCCCGGTCGCTCGTCACCCGGGCCTCGGCCCGGGCCCGCCACGACACCTCGCTCATCGGCCGGCTGCGCGACCTGCCGGAGCTGGCCGACCTCCCCGAACCGTACTGGCGCGACCTCGCCGACCCCACCCGCTATCTGGGCTGCGCCCCGCAACTCGTCGACCGCGCGCTCTCCGACCCCGTCCGGGAACACCCATGACCCTGCTCCACCACAGGCTCGACGGACCGGTCCACGGGGCCCCGCTGATCCTCGGCCCGTCGCTCGGCACCTCGCTGGCCGTCTGGGAACCGCAGCTGGCCGCCCTCGCCCGCCACCACCGCGTCCTGCGCTTCGACCTGCCCGGCCACGGCTCCTCGCCGGCCATCGGCGCCGCCACCGTCGCCGACCTGGCCGACCTCGTGCTCGGCCTCGCCGACCACCACGGCTGGCAGCGCTTCCACTACGCGGGCATCTCGCTCGGCGGCGCGATCGGCACCCATATCGCCGTACACCGGCCCGAGCGCGTCTCGTCACTGGCCGTGGTCTGCTCCTCCGCCCGCTTCGGCGACCCGGAGGCATGGCGGCAGCGCGCCGCCCGGGTCCGCGCGGAGGGCACCGGACCCCTCGCAGAGGCATCCGCGGCCCGCTGGTTCGCCGACCCGGCGCACACCACCGGAACCCTCGCCGGCAAGGCGCTCCTCGCCGACCTCGCCTCCGCCGACCCCGAGGCCTACGCCTCCTGCTGCGATGCGCTCGCCGTCCACGACCTGCGCGCCGACCTGCCCGGGATCACCGCACCCACCCTGGTCGTCGCCGGCCGTGCCGACCTCGCCACCCCGCCCGCCCACGCACGCGAACTCGCCGACGGCATCCCCGGAGCGGGGCTCACCGAGATCGCCGGCGCCGCCCACCTCGCCGGCATCGACCGGCCCGACGCCGTGACCGTGGCGCTGCTCGCCCACCTCGGTCACACGTCCGCCCGGACGGCGGGGGAGCGGGTCCGGCGGGCCGTGCTCGGCGATGCCCACGTCGATCGGGCCACCGCCCTCAGCACCCCCTTCACCGACCCGTTCCAGGACCTCATCACCCGCTACGCGTGGGGCGAGATCTGGACCCGCCCGGGGCTAGACCGCCGCACCCGCAGCTGCGTCACCCTCACCGCCCTCGTCGCCCGCGGCCACCACGAGGAGCTGGCCCTGCACGTCCGGGCCGCCCTCACCAACGGACTGACCGCCGACGAGATCGGCGAAGTGCTGCTGCAGACGGCCGTCTACTGCGGCGTCCCCGCCGCCAACTCCGCCTTCGCCACAGCCCGGCGCGTCCTCGACGACGCCCACACCGAGGAGTGACCCCAGATGACCCACCCCCGCCACACCCAGGTCGCCATCGTCGGTGCCGGCCCCTCCGGCCTCCTCCTCGCCCGCCTGCTGCACCGGGCCGGAGTCGACTGCGTGGTCCTGGAGAGCCGCGACCGCGCCTACGTCGAACAGCGCCAGCGCGCCGGCATCCTGGAACAGAGCACCGTCGACACCCTCCGGGAAGCCGGCGCCGCCGACCGGCTCGACCGCGAGGGCATCCCGCACGACGGCATCGAACTCCGCTTCGACGGCCGTCGCCACCGCATCGACTTCCCGTCCCTGACCGGCGGCCGCCGCGTGTGGGTCTACGCGCAGACCGAGGTCGTCAAGGACCTCGTGGCGCTCCAGCTGGAGGACGGACCGCCGCTCCACTTCGACGCGCCGGTCCACGCGGTCGAGGGAGCCGACACCGACCGTCCCGTCGTCCGGTACGGGCACCAGGGCGAGGAACGCCTCCTCGACTGCGACTACGTCATCGGCTGTGACGGCTACCACGGCGTGGTCCGCCGAGCCGTTCCCGCCGGCGTCATGCGCGTCCACGAGCGGACCTACCCGTACTCGTGGCTGGGCATCCTCGCCGACGCCCCGCCCGTCTACGACGAGCTGATCTACGCCCACTCCGAGCGCGGCTTCGCCCTAGCGAGCATGCGGTCCCCGCACGTCAGCCGGCTCTACCTGCAGGTCCCCAACGGCGAGGATCCAGCCGCCTGGCCGGAGGAGAAGATCTGGGACGAACTCGATCTGAGGCTCGGCGCCGATGCCGGATGGCGCCTCACCCGCGGCCCCGTCACCGCGAAGTCGGTCCTCCCGATGCGGAGTTCCGTCACGGAGCCGATGCGCTGGGGCCGTGTCCTGCTCGCCGGTGACGCGGCACACATCGTCCCCCCGACCGGCGCCAAGGGCCTCAACCTCGCCGCCTCCGACGTCACCGTCCTGGCCGCCGCCCTCGCCGCGCACTACGGAGACGGAGACGCCTCGCTCCTCGACTCCTACTCGGACACCTGTCTGCGCCGCGTCTGGCGGGCCGAGCAGTTCTCGTACTTCATGACCAGTACCCTGCACACCCCGACCGAGCACTCGTCCTTCGACACGCGCCTCCAGATCGCCCAACTGGAACGCATCGCCCGGTCTCACCATGCCGCCGCCGAACTCGCGGAGAACTACACGGGCGTCGCGCTCCAGCCCTTCGCACTCCAGCCCTGATGGTCAGCCGCTGTCCGCCCCGGGGGCGCTCCGGGCCTGGTCCCATACCGCCAGGAAGGCCAGCCTCAGGCACGCGGCCAGTGCGGGGTGCTCGATGTACAGGGCTGTCGTGGCGCGGCTGCCGGCCACCGGATCGGGCATGTCGCACAGCACCAGCGAGGCATCGGCGACGACGAGCTTGAGCGGGAGGCCCGGGGCGAAGCGGGACTCCTCGCCCGCCGCGGCGAACCGGCGTACGTTTTCCAGCACTTCCGCGTCGCCGAGGGCGTCGTGGGTGTAGATCGCGCGGGCCGAGCCCCCGGCCTGACGCAGTCGGCGGACGGCCCTGATGCCCTCGTTGTTGGCCGCGGGGGCGACGAACGGCGGCTTGCAGAAGCTGAGGAGCTCCCGGGAGGCCTGCTCCTGGATGCTGTCGAACCGCTCGGCGATCGCCCGGGGGTCGCGCAGCACCTCGATGTAGTCGAGCGGATCGGTGTGCGTCCGGCCGTCGGCCCAGACCGGGAGCAGCGCCGTGGTGAGCGCGGCCGACACCTCGTTCAGCCGTTCCAGGGACTCCCGCTGGAGGGCCATCAGCCGGGCCAGCGCCAGTTCGGGGGCCACCGCGGAGAAGGCCGCGACCCGGCCGGGGCGCAGGACGGCGAGGCGCCGGCGGACGAGGGCGTCGAGTACGTCGTAGACGCGCTGGCGGGGGACGTCCGCGGCGCGGGCCGCCTCCGCGGCGGTGTACGACTCCCGCCTGACCAGGGCGAGATACACCCGGGCCTCGTACCGGGAGAGTCCCAGGGACACCAGGTCGTTGACGGCGCCGTCGTCCAACTCCATGGCAGGACACGGTATACGCGACCATCACTGACCGAAAGCAAGCCTTTGCATTCGGCGGGTAGTCCCTTGGCCCGGCACTTCAATACCTTCAGCGGTGGCCACCACTGCACGTGGTGACAGTCCGCACCGTTGAACACGTGCCACCCGCATCCCGCGTCGACCCTCCGCTCCGGCATGCCCTGACGTGCGCATGGATGTCATGGACCTGTCAATGCAGAGATCCCCCGGCGCGGCACATCAACCCCCCCATGGAGGGCAGTTCATTGCGCAACGCCCTGTCCCGGCGCGCCGCACGGCTGAGCCGGCGCGGCACGACCGCCTTACTCTCGACGGTTGCCCTGATCTCCGGCGGAATGCTCGCCTTCGCCGCCCCGTCCGTGGCCTCGGCCGCCGCCGGCCCCTCGGCCGGCACCGCCGCCGCGCACGCCCAGCGGCTCTGCTCGGAGCCCGCCCGGGCCGGCTGGATGGCCTGCCACGCGCTGGCGCGCACCGACGTGCAGCAGCGCATCGGCCTCGCACCCGGCATCCTGCCGTCCGGCTACGGTCCCACCGACCTGCAGGGCGCGTACGCCCTGTCGGCCTCGGCCGGAGCCGGCGCGACGGTCGCCATCATCGACGCGTACGACGACCCGAACGCCGAGTCGGACCTGGCGGCCTACCGCTCCCAGTACGGACTGCCCCCCTGCACCACGGCCAACGGCTGCTTCCGCAAGGCCGACCAGAACGGCGGCACCAGCTACCCCACCGCCGACGCCGGCTGGGCCGGTGAGATCTCCCTCGACGTGGACATGGTCAGCGCCGTCTGCCCGCAGTGCCACATCCTGCTCGTCGAGGCGAACCAGCCCTCCATGGAGGACCTCGGCGCCGCCGTGAACCGCGCCGTGACCATGGGCGCCAAGTACGTGTCCAACAGCTACGGCGGTGGCGAGGACTCCACCGACCCCGCCTCCGACGCCTCGTACTTCAACCACCCGGGCGTCGCCATCACCGTCAGCTCCGGCGACAGCGGCTACGGAGTCGAGTACCCGGCGGCCTCCCAGTACGTCACCGCCGTCGGCGGCACCTCCCTCAGCCGCGCGAGCGGTACCCCCCGAGGCTGGTCCGAGAGCGTCTGGGGCACGAGCTCCGGCGGCGACGGCGCCGGTTCGGGCTGCTCCGGCTTCACCGCCAAGCCGTCCTGGCAGACCGACGGCGGCTGCGCCAAGCGCACCGTCGCCGACGTCTCCGCCGTCGCAGACCCCGCCACCGGGCTCGCGGTGTACGACAGCTACCAGGCCGGCGGCTGGAACGTGTACGGCGGCACCAGCGCCTCGGCGCCGATCATCGCCTCCGTCTACGCCCTGGCGGGCACCCCGGCCGCCGGCACCTACCCGTCGTCGTACCCGTACGCCCACACCGCGTCGCTCAACGACGTGACCAGCGGCGCCAACGGCTCCTGCTCCGGCGGCTACCTCTGCACCGCCAAGGCCGGCTACGACGGCCCGACCGGACTCGGCACGCCCAAGGGCACCGCCGCCTTCGCCGGCGGCTCCACCGGCGGCAACACCGTCACCGTGGCCAACCCCGGCAGCCGCACCAGTGTCGTCGACACGGCCACCTCGCTGCAGATCCAGGCCACCGACTCGGCCGGCGGGCAGACCCTCACCTACAGCGCCACCGGGCTCCCGCCCGGCCTGTCCGTCAACGCCTCCACCGGCCTGATCAGCGGTACGCCGACCACCGCGGGCGCCTACGGCGTCACGGTCACGGCCAAGGACACCACCAACGCGAGCGGCAGTACCTCTTTCACCTGGACCGTCGCCACGGTCGACGGCGGCTGCGCCGTGACCCAGCTCCTCGGCAACCAGGGCTTCGAGTCCGGCACCGCCCCCTGGACCGCCAGCACCGGCGTGGTCGACAACGGCAGCGGTGAGGCGGCGCACTCCGGCTCCTGGAAGGCCTGGCTGGACGGCTACGGCTCCACCCACACCGACTCGCTCTCGCAGTCGGTGACCATCCCGGTCCGCTGCCACGCCACCCTCAGCTTCTACCTGCACGTCGACACCGCGGAGACGACCACCGCCACGGCCTACGACAAGCTGACGGTGACGGCCAACTCCACCACCCTGGCCGGGTACTCCAACCTCGACAAGAACACCGGCTACGCGCTGAAGACCTTCGACCTGTCCTCCTTCGCGGGCCAGACGGTCACGGTCAGGTTCAGCGGTACCGAGGACCCCAGCCTGCGGACCTCGTTCGTGATCGACGACACGGCGCTCAGCATCAGCTGACCCGGACCCGGACCCGGACCCGGGGGCACGCGGGGGACCGGCGGGTCACCGTACGTCGACGGTGACCCGCCGACCGGCACCGCCGGAGAAGCCCGGCATCCACCCCCGCCTACGGCCCCGTCGTCTTCCGGACAGCGCCAGCGGCACCTCGTTCCTCACCCGCTCCACCATGACCAGCCGGAAGACGGTCGAATGGGAGGACGGTCGGACCTACCCCGTGGTCGACGTGGAGATCTCCTCCGCGAGCCACCCCTTCTACACCGGCACCGCCCGCGTCATGGACACCGCCGGCCGCGTCGAACGCTTCGAGCGCCGCTACGGGGCCCGCTGATGGCGCAGGGCTCCGCACTGCCCGTCGTGATCGTCGCCGGGATCCACGCCGACGCCCGCAGGGAGGTCGTGGGCCGACTCCTGCGGGCCGTCCCCGGCAGTGTCGCCCTTCACCACGACCTGACCGGTGCGCCGATCGGTCCGCGACGCCACCGGACTCCTCTCCGAGGACGGGACGCCGCTGGTCAACGACTGCGCTTGCTGCGCGCTGCGCGAGGACCTCGTACCCGAACTCGCGCGACTGGCCCGCGCGGGCACGGCCCGGCTCGCCGTGGTCGAGCCGTGGGACTCGGTCGAGCCGAAGGCGATGGCCGAGGTCGTCGCCGCGCACGGTGGAGAGGACCTGGTGCTCACCGGTGTGATCACCGCCGTGGACCCCGCGCTCGTGCTGCCGTGCCTCGCCAACGGCGACGATCTCGCCGAAGCCGGCCTGGGGGCGGCGCCGGCCGACCGGCGGACCGTCGGGGACACCTGGGCCCGCCAGTTGGAGTACGCGCCCGTCCTCGCCGTCGTCGGCGGCGAGGAAGCCGACGACGAGGACCGCGCGCTCCTCGCCCAGTTGCACCCCACCGCCCGCCGGGTGGCGGCCGATTCGGGCGGGCTCGCCGCAGCGGCCCTCGCGGGCTTCGACGTCGAGGCCGCAGCGGCGGCGCAGCACCCCGCGTGCGCGCTGCTGCCCCAGGACGCCGACGACGCCGGTGTCACCACGCTCGTCTGGCACCGCCGCAGGCCCTTCCATCCCGAGCGCCTGTACGAAGCGCTGGAAGAGCTGTGCGGTGCGGCCGTGCGCAGCCGTGGCAAGGTCTGGCTCGCCGACCGCCCCGACACCCTCCTCGCGTGGGACGCCGCGGGCGGCGCGCTGTGCGTGGAGAACGCGGGCCCCTGGCTGGCGTCACTGCCCGACGCGGCCTGGGAGATGGTCCCGCCGATGCGCCGGGCCGCCGCGGCCCTGGACTGGCACCCCGAGCACGGCGACTGCTGCCAGCACCTCGTCTTCACCTCGCCCGGCCTGGACCGCGACGGACTGGAACGGCTCCTGGAGTCCTGCCTGCTCACGGACGCGGAGTACGCGGCGGGCCGGGACGGCTGGAAGCGCCTGCCCGCCGTCTTCGACTCCCTCCTCGACCGCGTCTGACCCTCCCCCCGTCGCCGCACCGAGCGGCGACGGTGCCGGGTCAGCGGCGGCTCATGGACGACGGCGGTATGCCGAAAGCGCGCATGAACGCGTAGGAGAAGGCCGCGGGGGAGGCGTATCCGAGCAGGGTCGCGACTTCGGTGACGGTCTTGTGGCGCAGGAGGGGGATCGAGGCCAGCAGCCGGGCCCGGGACCTCCAGGCCGCGGGGCTCGTCCCCGTCAGGTGCCGGAAGCGTCGGGTGAACACGCGTTCGCTCATGGCCGCGGCGCGCGCCCAGTCGGTGTTGCTCACCGCCAGGTCGGGGCCGGCGAGATAGTCGCGGCAGAGCCGGGAGAACGGCGCCTCGTGCGGGAGGGCGACATGCAGCGGGACCTCGGAGAGCGCGGCCGTCTCCAGGAGGATCAAAGCGATCACCGCGCTGTCGCGGTCGTCCGTGGCGTAGTCCGCGTCCAGGTCGGCGGCGGCGAGCAGCAGTTCCCGCAGCAGCGGCGGGACCTCCACGACCCGGCAGGCGGTGGGCCACCACGGAACGGCCGACGGCTCGATGTAGAGGCTTGAGGTCCGCACGTCCAGCATCCGCACCCGGTGGCGGATCCGGGGCGGGATGAGCACCGCCCGTTCGCCCGGAACGGTCCACGCCCCGTCGTCGGTCTCCACGAGCATCGTGCCGGTCGCGGCGTACAGGAGCTGCGCCCGGCGGTGTTCGTGCCAGGTGAGGAGGGAGTCCGCCGGGTAGTCGGTCGCGATCGGCAGCACCTCGGCGGGGAGGTGGTCGAGTCGCGCGAGGGACACGTTGCGCATGACGGGAAGGGTATGGCCGAAACTCGAAAGAATTTGATCGGCGGTCGATCGTCGGCGGGCGGCTTCTCGACTGGACTGGGGTCCATGAGTGCTGTCGTTCTTGTCGTCGTCGGGATCCTGACCGGTCTGACCACCGTGGTGTTCGGCTTCGGGGGAGGCTTCGTCACGGTCCCCGTCATCGTCTGGGCGGACGCCGCCGCGGGACCGGCCGCGGCGGCCGTCGCGGTGGCGACCTCGTCGCTGGTCATGGTCGTCAACGCGGTGGTGGCCAGCGCGGCCACGCCCCGGCCGGTTCTGCGCCGTCTGCGGGGTACCGGCCCCCTGATGGTCCTGCTCGGCGTCGGGGGGACCGGCGGTGCGGTCGTCGCGGGCTCCGCGCCGGGCTGGCTGATCCACTGGGGGTTCGTGGCCTATCTGGCGATGACCGTCGCCGACGTGCTCGCGCGCCCGGGGTTCCTGCGACCCGCCTCCGGTGCCGGTGCCGCTGTTGGTGCCGCCCGCGGGTCCGGGGCGTTCGCGGTCCCGGCCGCGCTCGGGGTCCCCATCGGCGCCGCCGCCTCCTTCCTCGGTGTCGGAGGGAGCGTCATGACCGTACCGCTGCTGCGGCGTTCGGGACTCCCGATGGGCACCGCCGCGGCGCTGGCCAACCCCCTCACCGCCTGTATCAGTGCCCCGGCGTGCGCGGTCTTCCTCGCGGTCGCCCACGGGACGGACGGCGCGGCGCCGGTGTCGGCCGTCGGTTCCGTCGATTTCGGAGCCGCCGCCCTGCTCCTCCTCGGGGCCCTCCCGGTCGTCGTCCTCCTTCGCCGCAGGCCCCCGCGGATCGCGGACCGTCTCCACGCCTCGGGGTACGTCGCCCTCCTGTGCCTGGTGCTCGCCGCCATGCTGGTCCGGACGCCGTGACGGCGGGCTCGGGCTCAGGTCCGCGCGTGCAGTTGCCGCCCGGTGATGGTCTCGTCCGAGCGGAAGGCCTCCCGTGCGGCGCCGGCCACCACGGCCAGGTCGTTCCCGAGACGACGGCGCTCCGGACCGTCCCCGATGGCCACGGTCCGGGCGAAGCCCGTCTATCGCAGCCGCAGGTCCATCCGGTCCAGCGTCGCCATGGTGCGTCCTTGCCGTCAGTCGTCGTACGTGCCGCCCCGGCCGGCCGTGAACGGGGCGGCGGTCAACCGGTGCGCGAGGGCGCCTTTGGCCGGCCGGCCGAAGCCAACAGCGTCCACGGGCGCGGCATCACCGGACGATCATCCAGCGCTCGACCGGTACGGGACACCGGCGCTGGTCGGCCCTACGAGAGCATCCGTCGCGGTGCCGGCTCCGGCTCGGGGGGAAGGCCCGTCGTGCGGCGGGGGAGCAGCAGGGGGGTCGCCAGCAGGACCGCCCCGGCCAGGCCGATGGCGGTGCGCGGCCCGAGCAGGGTGCCCAGTACGCCCCAGACGGCCGTCAGGAGCGCGGTCGAGGCCTTGGTCGTCACCGCCCAGGCGGACAGCGTGCGGGCGACCCGGTCGGGCGCGGTGCGCTGGAGGCGGCAGGTGGCCTGGACGGGGTTGAAGACCCCGCAGCAGAAGATGAGACCGAGTTCGACGCCGATCACCAGCAGCAGCCCCGCGGTGCCCGGCCCCACGAAGGCCAGCCCCACGGGCCAGAGCGCGCGCAGGGTCCCGGACACCGCCAGGACCCGGCGCTGCCCGAACCGGGTGACGAGCGGTCGGGCCAGCCGCGAACCGAGCAGGCCGCCGATCGAGGGCGCCGCGAAGGCGAGGCCGTACTGCCACGGTGCGAACCCGAGCGGGCCGAGCATCAGGACGGCCAGGAGCGGCTGGGTGGCCATCACGAGGCCGTTGAACAGGGCGGTGTTGTAGAACAGCGGCCGGAGCGTCGCGTCGGAGAGGATGAACCGCCAGCCGTCGAGCAGGTCCCCGGCCCGCATGCGCCCGGCCTCCCCCCGGAGCCCCGGCCGGGGCTCGTGCCCGCCCATCGCGCGGATGCCCAGGGCCGAGAGCAGGTAGCTGACCGCGTCGGCCACCACCGTCGCCACCGGTCCGAGGAGCCCGATCGCCGCGCCGCCCAGCGGCGGTCCGATGATCGTGGTCGTCCAGGCCGTGGACTCGAACCGGGCGTTGGCGACGAGCAGGTCCTCGGCCGGCAGCAGTGTCTTCAGGTACGCGCCGGAGGCGGCGCGGAAGCCGATGTCGGCCGCCGCGACGACGGCCGAGACCAGCAGGAGCTGAAGGAGGGTGAGCACGCCGAGCGCGAAGGCGGCGGGGATCGTGAGCAGCGCCGCGCACCGCGCCAGGTCCATCGCGATCAGCACCGGCCGCTTGCGGCGGAACTCCACCCACGGGCCGAGCGGCACCGCCACCGCCGCGCCCACCGCGGCCCCCACCGAGGAGAGCGCGGCGACCTCCGCCGGACCGGCGTGCAGCTCCCGGACCGCGATCAGCGGGAACGCGCCGAAGGCGAGCCAGGTGCCGAGCGCGCTCGTTCCGTACGCCCCCCAGAGCCAACCGAACCGCCGTCCCAGCCGGTGCCCGCCGCCCATGCCCGACTCCTCCCCCGCTCCACCCGTACAACCGATCCGCGATCGGAAGCATCAAAGGCCAGGGCTGCACACGGGGTCAAACAACCACAGGGCCACCTCCCCACAACCATTGGTTGTGGGCTTAGGGTCTCTGCATGGACCTCGACACCATCCGGACCTTCGTCGCCGCCGCCGAGGCGGGGCGGTTCCAGGAGGCCGCCGCCGGGCTGGCGGTCACGCAGCAGGCGGTCTCCAAGCGCATCGCCGCGCTGGAGCGCGACCTCGGCGTACGACTGTTCACCCGCACCGCGCGCGGTGCGGAGCTCACCATCGACGGGCAGGCGTTCCTGCCCCACGCGCGCGAGCTGCTGCGCGTCGCCGAGCGCGCGGTCGCGTCCGTGCGCCCCGGCCGGCGTCCGCTGCGCGTCGACGTGATCGCCTCGCGGGTCGCGCCATCGGGCATGATGCGCGACTTCCACCGCGCGCACCCCGACGTCGAGCTCGACGTGGTGATGCTGTTCGACATCGAGACGGCCGTCGCCGCCCTCCGCTCGGGTGTCATCGACGCCTCCTTCCGCGCCGTCGGGGTGCCCGGCCGGCCCCTCCCCGAGGACGTCGAGTCCGTACGGGTGCTCGACGAGCCGCTCCAGCTGCTCACCGGCCCGGCCCACGCCCTGGCGGGCGCCCGGTCGGTGGCCCTCGCGGAGCTCGCCGGGCACCGGATCTGGATGCCCGGAATCGTCCCCGGTACCGAGTGGGGCGCCTATTACGACGACCTCGCCGCCGGGTTCGGCCTCACCATCGAGGCGACCGGCCCCAACTTCGGCTCCGACGCACTCCTCGACACGGTCGCCGACACCCCGGCCCTGGCCACCTTCATGGGCGAGCACACGCGCGTCGTCTGGCCCGCCGGCCACGGCCTGCGCCGCGTCCCGGTGACCGACCCGACACCCGTCTACCCGCACTCGCTCCTCTGGCACCGCGACAACCCCCACCCGGCGCTGGCCGCCCTCCGCGCCCACCTCGCCGCCACGCGCCCCGCCCTCGACGCCGCCGGGACCTGGGTGCCGAGCTGGGTGGCCCCGCAGCGTTCACTTGACGTCCAGCACGGCATCAGTGAAAGCCACCCTTTCCGTTAACATGTTCGAGCTCACAACGACGGCGTTGGAAAACATATAAATCGGTTGAAAATTGATATCTAGGATTGCGCGAGCATTTTCGCGAACGGGCGGCGGCCCCAGGGTCGCCGCATGGCGTCGACCGCGCGTCATGCTGTGGGCCGCGGTCGGTGTGGTGGCCCTGGGATTCCTCATCGCCCTGGAGATCGCCGCGCGCCACTACGGCGAGCCGGGACCGATCACCAGCCAGGCGCAAGAGGTGATCTTCGCCCCCAGATCGGGGACGGTCCTCTACGTCAGCATGGCGTTGATGATGGTGGTGCTCACCTGGCGGCAGCGGTTCATCGCGCTCGGCGCCGCGGTCGGCATCGACCTCGTCTTCTGGATCGTGCGCAGCATGGTCGGCGCCCAGATGATGGTCGGCAACGGCGCCTTGTGGGTGACCCTGGGCTGCGCCGTCATCGCCGTCACGCGCCGCACCGGCCGGGAGCGGGCCCTGCTGCTGAAGGGCGTCGGACTGGCCCTGCTGCTGGTGGCCGGCCGCAAGACCGGCTACACCTGGCTGCTGATCACGTCCAAGACCCGCCCGATGGTGCTCGACCAGTACGTGGCGACCGCCGATCACGCACTGGGCAACCCGTCGTGGCTGGCGGGCCGGATCGTGGAGGCCACCGGCTCGGTGGGCCACCACGTCCTCGAATGGGTCTACATCCAGCTCGCGGTGGCCGCGGTCGGCGTCGCGCTGTACCAGCTGCGCAACGTGGCCGCCGAGCGCCGCTTCCCCGGCCACCACCTGGTGCGCACGTTCCTGGTCATAGGCCTGCTCGGCCCGGGCATCTACATGATCTTCCCGGTGGTCGGACCGATCCTCGCCTACGGCGCCGACGGGGGGCACTGGGCGCTCGCCGACCTGTGGCCGAACACGCCGCCGCCGCTCGGCACCCCGGTCCCGATGCCCTTCGACGAGATCACCCCGCGCAACTGCATGCCCAGTCTGCACACGGCGTGGGCCACCGCGATCTTCATCCACTCCCGCAGGGGCCCCCGGGCGCTGCGCTGGGCCGGCACGTTCTGGCTGATCGCCACTCTCGGCGCGACCCTGGGCTTCGGCTACCACTACGGTGCGGACATCGTGGCCGGCGTGGTCTTCACGCTCACCATCGAGGCGGCGCTGCGCGCGATCGACCACGGCTGGGACCGGTCGGCGACCCGGCTGGTGGTCTACGGCGCCGCGGTCTTCGCCGCGCTCCTGGCTTCGTACCGCTACCTGCCGGTGGAGATGGCCGGGCTTCCCTGGCTCTTCGGGCCGCTGATCATCCTGTCGATGGCCTCGGTGATCTACGGCTACGTACGGACCACCAGGCTCTGGGAGCGCGAGGCCGCCTCGGTGCACCTTCCGCAGCCGCGGCGCGAGGCGCAGCCCGAACTGGTGTGAGCCGGTCCGGAAGCCCCCTGTCCGTCGAACACCGCGATCGGCGGACAGGGGCTTCCCTCGATGATCCCCTGGTATCTGCAATCCGAGCTTCGCTTTCTCTGGGCAGGCACGGCCCGAGTTCCCCCGTCGGGAAAACCCCGCCGCCCGTGCGCGGATAAAGGCGTACGGTCGGCCTACCCCTTTTTCGCGGCGCGCCGGATATCAGGCCGAACGGTGGAATGGAAGAGGCCAAGTACCTGGTCAAAGGTGGTGGAAGGCCCGAGATATGCGGGACCTCGGACCCTGGTTCGACCCGCGGGGGAGAGGGCGGAAAGGCCGGTGAGCGAAACCCGGCGCCGTGCGGGCGCATTCCCGGTCGAATGGTGTCCGCGGTCGACGCCGGCCGTGTCACGATGCCCTTGCCCGGGTATCCGCCCGGGGGCGCCGGGGCAGCGGTCGTCCGCAGCCGTGCATGGATCGGCCGGACCCGGGCAGGCGCAGGTCCAGCAGGACGGAAGGTGATGCCGGATGGTGCCGGAAACGGAGGACGGGCGGTTCGCCGTCGCGGTGAGCGCGGTGGACGGGGTGACGGTCCTCACGCTCACCGGTGAGCTCGACCACGACACGGCCGCGCCCCTGCGCGAGGCCCTGGAGGCGGCGGTCGCGCCGGGCGGCCGGCTGGTCGTCGACATGGCACGGCTGGACTTCTGCGACTCCACCGGACTGAACGCCCTGCTGCACGCCCGGCTCTCGGTCCAGGAGGCCGGGGGCAGGCTGGAACTGGCCGGGCTGAGCGGGCCGGTCGCCCGGATGTTCCGCATCACCGGCGCCGACGGCGTCTTCCCGGTCCACGCGGACGTGGCGCGGGCGTTGCGGCCGGACCATTCCTAGCGAGAGGGAGCGAGGGGCCATGGGGCAGCGCGGGTCGGCGGACCGGAACTGGCTCCTGGTCCTCGACGGGCTCCCGGACCCCGTGAGCCGCAGCCGCGAGTTCACCCGCCGGGCGCTGACCGCCTGGCAGTGGCTGCCGGCCGAGGGCGAGGCCGTACGGGAGGCGGCGGAGGACGTCCTCCTGCTGGTCTCGGAGGTGGTGGCCAACGCCTGCCTGCACGGCGGAGGGCCAGGTGCGCTCGTGCTGGACCGTACGGACGAGCGGCTGCGCATCGAGGTGACCGACACCAATCCGGCACCGCCGGAGCCCGGTGGGCACGGGGTCCCGTCGGACCCGGCCCGGCCGGGCGGCCACGGGCTGCTGATCGTGGAACGTCTGGCCCGGGCCTGGGGTTCGCGGCCCGGAGCGCTCGGCAAGTGCGTCTGGCTGGAGGTGCCCTGGCCGGCGGCCGGGCTCAGCCCAGAGCGTCCAGTGCCGTGAAGATCTCGCCGGTGGAGCTGACCCGGCCCAGGCGGGGGAAGATCTTGCCGAAGGAGTGGGCGTGCGACGCCGCGTCCAGGTCGGTGGTGGCGTCCTCCGCGAAGACCAGCCCGTAGCTGTGCTCCCAGGCGGTACGGGCGGTGGACTCGACGCCGATGCTGGTGGAGATGCCCGCCAGCACGATCCGGTGGATCCCTCGGCGGCGCAGCTGGAGGTCGAGCTCGGTCCCGGTGAAGGCGCCCCAGTGGCGCTTGGTGACCCGTACGTCGCCCAGCGCGGCCAGCTCGTCCGGGATCTCGGAGAACGCCGGCGGCGGGGCGGTGGCCGGGCCGGGGGTGTCGACGTCGGTGGTGGGCAGGTCGCCGCCGTCGGGCGACCAGGCGACGTTGACCAGGACCACCGGCAGCCGGCGGGCGCGGAAGGCCTCGGCGAGCGCGATGCCGTTCTTGAGGATCTCGGCGCCGGGGCGGACGGTCGGCATGCCCAGGATGCCCCGCTGGAGGTCGATCAGCACCAGCGCGGTGCCGGAGTCCAGGGTCAGGGTGGAGGGGGTGGGGGAGGCGGTCATGTTCGGACTCCTCGGTCGCTGTTCGCAGGGGTACGGGCAGGGGTACGGGCAGGGGTGGTCGGCGGAGCTCCGTCGGGGGGAGGGGCGATCAGTCCTCCGCCAGGCGGCGCAGCAGCGGCACGGCCTCGGCCAGCAGCCGCCGCTCATCGGCGGTCAGCCGCCCCGCCACCAGCTCGGCGATCCGGTCGTGCCCGGCCTCGCGGCGCTCGCGCACCAGGGCGCGTCCCCGGTCGGTCAGCGAGACGAGCAGCCGGCGCCCGTCGGTGGGGTGCGGGGTCCGGGTGACGTACCCCTCGGCCCGCAGGGAGTTCACGGTGGCGATGACGGACTGCGGGCGGATCTTCTCGGCCCGCGCGAGATCGGCCGCGGTGGCCGCGCCGAGCCGGTCGAGCCGTTTGAGGACGGACATCTGCGACAGGCTGATGCCCCCTCCCGTCGTCGCCCGCACCTGGCGCACCAGCATGCCCACGGCCAGCTGGAGCTCCTCGGCGATGTCGTGCACCCCGTCGCGCGGCTCCCGTCCCGATGTCATACCCCGACCGTAGGGAACGACAGGCAAACTTGCAAGGAAGACTGATGATCTGACCGGGTGGCGGCCGGCGGCCGCGGGCCCGGGGAGCGCGACGGCGGTCGTCCGGCGGTCACGGACTCCACGCCGGACGGAGGAACGGGGGAAGACCGGTCCGTATTCACTGGATCGAGGGACGTCACCGACCGGGGATCACCCCCGGCGGAGGGGCCCCGCTTCCGTTGGACCGCCGGGTGACGCGGAAGAGGCGCCGGGCCGAAAACAGCCGGTGCGCGGCCCGGTGCGTCCGGCGTGCCCGGCACGTCCGGCGTGCCACCGGGCGGGAGCGTGGCGGGGGAGCCGACCCCGGGCCGGATGTTCCGCGCCGGGCCGGGTGTGACCCTCCCGCAGTGGCGCACCCAGCCGGGACCGCACCGGACGCTGCGGCCGCCGGCCGACGGCGCGCCCCCGACGGCGGTCGCGCACCCGCCCCGGCCGGTGCTCGGCGAGCGCCTTCACCGACGCCCTCGGGCGCGCTTCCGGGTACGCGCCCGCAGCCCACCCGTCATGGGCGGGGTGGCCCGAACCGGCCGCACACCCCCCAGATCGCCGCACATCCCGAAAGATCATCGAGATCATCGGAAATGATCTTCTCTGTGCCGTCGAGACGACATACTGACCGGTGTGATGATCCAAGACGACACCGTTGTCATCGAGACCCAGGGCCGCGCGGGGGTGGTCACCCTCAACCGCCCCAAGGCCCTCAACGCCCTCACCCACCCCATGGTGCTGAGGATCGCGGAGGCCCTCACGGCCTGGGAGCAGGACCCCGCAGTGGACCACGTCATGATCCGCGGCGCCGGGGAGCGCGGCCTGTGCGCGGGCGGTGACATCCGGGCCATCCACGCGGACGCCAAGGCGGGGACCACGGGCTCCCTCGACTTCTGGCGCGACGAGTACCGGCTCAACGCCCGCATCGCCCGTTACCCCAAGCCCTACGTCGCCTTCATGGACGGCATCGTGATGGGCGGTGGCGTCGGGCTCTCGGCCCACGGCAGCGTCCGCCTCGTCACCGAACGCTCCCGCGTGGCCATGCCCGAGACCGGCATCGGCTTCGTCCCCGACGTCGGCGGGACCTACCTGCTCTCGCGGGCCCCAGGCGAACTCGGCACCCACCTCGCCCTGACCGGCGCCGCGGTCGGCGCGGCCGACGCCCTGCTGTGCGGGCTCGCCGACCACTACGTGCCCTCGGACTTCCTGCCGGAGCTCGTCCGGGACCTCACGGAGGGCACCGACGGCGCCCCCGCCGACAAGGTGGTGGCCCGCTACGCGCTCCCCGCCCCCTGCTCGGGCGGACTCGCCGCCGACCGGGAGTGGATCGACCGGTGCTACGCGGCCGACACCGTCGAGGAGATCCACTCCCGGCTGCTCGGCACCGGCCTGCCGGCGGCCCGTGAGGCCTCCCAGACCCTGCACGCCAAGTCCCCCACCGCCCTCAAGGCCACCCTCGCCGCGCTGCGCCGGGCCCGGGCGCTGGACTCCCTGGAGCGGGTCCTGGAGCAGGAGTACCGGGTTTCCAGTGCCGCCCTGTCCGTGCCGGACCTGGTGGAGGGCATCCGCGCGCAGGTGATCGACAAGGACCGCCGTCCCCGCTGGTCTCCTGCGGCCCTGGTCCAGGTGCGGCCGGCCTCGGTGGAGCGGTTCTTCGCCCCGCTCGGCGAGGGCCGCGAACTGACCTTCCCGTAGGGCCGGGTCGGGCGCGGACCGGCCGCGGATCCGGCGCCCGGTCGTCCGCGGCGCCCGGTCAGCCGCGGTCGATCCGGGTCGCCAGGCCGTCGAGGACCCGCTGGAGCCCGTAGTCGAAGTTCTCCTCGCGCAGCCGCGCCGGGTCCTGTTCCCGCTGGGTGGCGTAGTGGTCCTGCGTCAGCGGGTGCTCGTCGAGGGCCTGGCGGCCCGCCGGGGCCAGGGACCGCAGCCAGTCGGCCTCGCTCATGCCGCTGCGGGCGAGCAGCGAGAGGTAGGAGGCCTCGCTGGTCGTGGCGCCGATGACGTAGGAGATGACCGCCTTCATGGCGAGGTCGGCCTCGCCGGGCGGGAAACCGGCCGTCCGGGCCAGCCGCAGCATCCCCTCGGACATCCGCATCAGGTTCGGTCCCAGGTGGGCCAGTCCCACCTGGCCGAGGACCGAGGCCACCCAGGGGTGGCGCAGGACCATGTCGCGCAGGCTGTGCCCGCTGTGCGAGAGGGAGGCGCGCCACCCGTCCGGGCCGCCGGCCTCGGGGAGCTCCAGCTCGCCGTAGACCTCGTCCACGACCAGCTCGATCAGCTCGTCCTTGTTGGCCACGTGCCGGTAGAGGGACGTGGCGGCCGTGCCCATCTCGGCGCCGAGCTTGCGCATGCTCAGCGCCTCGATGCCCTCGGCGTCGAGCAGCCGCACCGCCGCCGCGACGATCTGCTCCTGGCTGAGGGAGGCCTGCTCCTTCTGGCGCCGCGGCCGGGCCCAGACGGAGGGGACGGGGGCGGGGGACTGCTGCTCTGATGGGGACATGCCCCCACCCTAGCCGCCTGCGGACGCTGTACGCGGCATGCGTACAGCGGAATTCCCGGGGCGGGTCGCCGGCCGGCGCCGCCACGCGCGGCCCGCGCGGGACGGCGTCCCGGAGATCGCGGAGTGCGGGACCCCGTCGGCGCGTCGCGCCGGTTCCCATCCCGGACGAACCAGGCACACCGCTTGAACAACGGGCCCTTCAGGCCGCACTGTTGGCCGGTAGTCGCCCATCTGACCAGGAGACCGCCTTGTCGTCGCACACCTCCCCCCGGCACGTCATCGACCCCGCCGGCGGCTGCCCGCACGCGCTCAACGCCCGGCTGCGCGCCGAGGGCGCCGTGGCGGAGGTCGTCCTCCCGGGCGGGGTGCCCGGCGCCGTCGTCCTGGGACACGAGGCGCTCAAGGAGTTCCTCGCCCACCCCGACGTGGCCAAGGACGCACGCCACTTCCCCGCCCTCCACGACGGCAGCATCCCCGCCGACTGGCCCCTGCGGGTCTTCGCCAACGCCCAGGGCATGCACACCGCCGACGACGCCGACCACCGGCGCCTGCGCTCCCTCGTCGGCAACGCCTTCACGGCCCGTCAGGTGGAGCGGCTGCGCCCGCGCGTCGAGGAACTGGCCGACGGCCTCCTCGACGACCTCGCCGCGGCCGCCGCCGGATCCGCCGACGGGGTCGCCGACCTGCGCACGCACTTCGCGCTGCCGCTGCCGATGAGCGTCATATGCGAACTGCTCGGCGTGGACCCCGAGCACCGGGGCCGCCTGCACCACCTCTCGAACACCGTCATCATCTCCACCGACATCGCCCCGGCCGAGGTGATGGCCGCCGTGCGCGAGCTGGTGGAGCTGATCGCCACCATCGCCGCCGCCCGCCGCGCCGCCCCCGGCGAGGACCTCACCAGCGCCCTGATCGCCGCGCGCGACGAGGACGGAGACCGGCTCAGCGAGGCCGAACTCATCGGCACCATGCGGCTGATGCTCGTCGCGGGCCACGAGACCGCCCTCAACCTCATCAGCAACGCCGTCCGCGCCCTGTGCACCCACCGCGACCAGCTGGCCCTGGTCATGGACGGCAAGGCGAGCTGGTCGGACGTGGTGGACGAAACCCTGCGCTGGGACGGGCCGGTCAGCTGGTTCCCCTTCCGGTACCCCACCCGCGACCTCACCGTCGCCGGCACCGTCATCGCGCAAGGCACCCCCGTACTCGCCGGCTACACGGCGGCCGGCCGCGACCGGGCCTTCCACGGCCCGGACGCCGACCGCTTCGACCTGACCCGGCCCACCGCCGCCCGCAACCTCTCCTTCGGCCACGGCGCGCACTACTGCGTCGGCGCGCCCCTCGCCCGGCTGGAGGCGACCATCGCCCTGGAACGCCTCTTCACCCGCTTCCCCGGCCTCGACCTGGCGGTGCCCGAGGCCGGGCTTCCGCGCCAGCGCAGCTTCATCGGCAACAGCGTCGAGGCGCTCCCGGTCCGCCTGGCCTGACCCGGGCGGGCGGGGTCCCGTGCCGCCCTACGAGACGGGCGCGGGCGCGGAGAGTTCGGTGCTGAGCCACCCCAGCGCGTCGGGGTACATCCCGCTCCACGTCTGGAAGTTGTGCCCGCCGGCCGGGCGGACCAGCGTCTTCACCCGCACCCCGGTGCCCCGCGCCGCGCGGGCGAACTCCGCCAGCTGCCGCGGCGGGCTCTCCTTGTCCTGGGCGGAGGTGGCCAGGAACAGCCCGACGTCCGCCCCCTTCGTGTGCGCCAGCAGCCACGCCGGGCTGTTGCGTTCGCGCAGCCCGGGATCGGCCAGCACCCCCGCGTCCCCGGTCAGCGGATCGGGGTCCAGGGCCGCGCCCGCCCGGAACACCTTCGGGTACTGCAACGGCAGCTTCGCCGCGCAGAACGCCCCGGTCGAGACGCCCATCAGCCCCCACCCCTTCGGCTCGGGCAGCGTACGGAAGTTCTTCGCGACCAGGTCCGGCACGTCCCGGGCGAGCCAGGTCGCGATCTTGCGCTGCGGGGTGTCGCTGCAGTCGGTGTTCACCCCGCCCGGATAGATCTCCGGCATCACCAGGATGAACGGGCGCGCCTCGCCGAGCCGGACCAGCCGCTCCAGCGCCCCGGGCATGGACCCCAGGTCCATCCAGGAACGCGGCGTACCCGGGTAGCCGTGCAGCAGCATCACCACCGGGAACCGGGTCCGGTCCGCCCCCGGGGCGTCGTACGCCGGGGGAGTCCACACGATCACCTGCCCGGCGAGCTTCGAGTGACTGCCCCGGACGTACGTGCTGAGCGTGCCGTCGCCGCCCTGCGTGAACTTGGCCCGGCCGACCGGCGGCCCCGTCATCGCGGAGGCGTCCTCACCGTTCCCGGTGCCCAGCAGGTCGTCCCAGGAGGCGTACAGCCCGAAGCTGCCGTTGATCCACGCGGCGACCACGCAGATCGCCGTCAGCTGGCACAGCCCGATCATCAGCACCCGTGCCGTCCACCGCACCGGAGCGGGCCCCGGGACCCGGTTCCACAGCAGCAGCGCCAGGAGCACGGCCAGCGCCGTGACCGCGATCAGCGTGACGAGGAACGCGGTACTGGTCAGCTCCACGGCGTCGGCTCCTGACGTGCGGGAGGGCGGGACGGCAGGCGGGTGACGTCCTGACGGGGCCCTCAATGTACGGCGCCCGCGGGCCCGCGGGCGCGGGTCCGCGTCGTGTCGGCACGGGCGCCGGAGCGGACCCGCCACCGTCCCCGGCCCGCCCCCGATCACAGCGAGCGGACGTCCACGGTGACCGTGTGCCAGCCCGTCGCCCCGTCCGGGAGGGTCCCGGAGCGCGTGCCCGTCTGGGTCCGTCCCGAGCCGTCCGTGGCCCGGACCTGGAGCGTGTGCCCGCCGGGAACGGCGTCCCAGGGCCACACCCACTGCCGCCAGGTGTCGACGCCGTCGGCCGCCGCCAGCCGGGCCGGGAGCCACGGGCCGTCGTCGACCCGCACCTCCACCCGGGAGATGCCCCGGTGCTGCGCCCACGCCACCCCGGCCACCATCACCCGCCCGGGTGACACCCGGCCGAAGGGACGCGGGGTGTCGATCCGCGACTGCGTCTTGACGGCGGCCCGCTGCGCCCAGGAACGCCGGACCCAGTACGCGTCGAAGGCGGCGAAGGTGGTCAGGCGCAGCTCGGTCAGCCACTTGCAGGCCGACACGTACCCGTACAGGCCCGGTACGACCATCCGGACCGGGAAACCGTGCGCGAAGGGGAGCGGCGCGCCGTTCATCCCGACGGCGAGCAGCGCGTCCCGGCCGTCCATGACGGTCTCCACGGGCGTTCCGATGGTCATCCCGTCGACCGAGCGGGCCACCAGCTGGTCGGCGGGGCCGCCCTCGGAGGGCGGGCGGACCCCCGCCTCGCGCAGCAGGTCGGCCAGGCGGACGCCCAGCCATCGGGCGTTGCCCGCGTACGGGCCGCCGACCTCGTTCGAGACGCAGGTCAGGGTCACGTCGTGTTCGACGAGCGGCCGGGCGAGCAGGGCCGGCAGGTCCAGGCTCAGCGGCTTGGCGACCCCGTCCCCGCGCAGCGTGAGCCGCCAGCCGGCGGCGTCCACGCGCGGGACGACCAGGGCGGTGTCCACGCGGTAGAAGTCCCCGGCGGGGGTGAGGAAGGGGGAGAGACCGGGGATCCGCAGGTCCGCCCCGGCGGGTACGGGCGGCGCGGGGACGGCCGGCGGCGGCAGGGCGAGATCCGCCCGGGAGGCGGTGGCCCGTGCCGAGCCGTGGGCCCCGAGACGGCGCCCGGCGAGTCCGGCCACCGCGGAGGCCGTGACCGTGGCCGCCACGATCCGGCCGAAGCCCCGCCGGTCCATGGGCCAGGTGCCACCGGGCCGCCCCGGCGCGGGGCGGGGCCGTCGCAGGGTGGTGACCAGCAGGTACAGCGCTCCGGCCGCGACCGCCCCGCCCGCCAGCGACGGCAGGGCGTCCCGCCAGGTGGCCTCGGGCCGGCCGAGCGCCGCCACCGCCCCGAGCACGCCCACCGCACCGGCGAGCACCAGGCCCGTCCGGAGCCGGTGTACGGCGAGGACGCCCGTCGCGGCGGCGAGGACCGCCAGCACCAACGTGATCCCGAGCGTCAGCACCGGTTTGTCGGCGGTGCCGAAGGTACGGATCGCCCATTCCTTGACCGCCGCGGGCGTACGGTCCACCACGGCCCCGCCGACCGCGGTGAGCGGGGCCGCCTCGGGCCGGACGGCCACCGCCGCGAGCCCCGCGACCGTCAGCCCGGCGAACGCCGACACCAGCCCGGCGACGGCCCCGGCCGGCCACAGCCGGCGGGCGCCGCGCGTCCGCTCCACGGGTGCCATCGGCGTTCACCTCCGCCCGTGCGCACATCGCCCCGCGCATGGTCCGGTCCGCACGCTCCCGGCGAGCACGTGCCGCCGCGCGGATCCGGTACCCCTCCACCCTTCCACGGTTGCGCACCGGACGTCGGAGCGGCCGGAGCCGGCCATGCCGTCTCGTCCGGACCTTGCCCGGCCCGCGCCGCCGGCAAGATCCGGTGGAGACGGCCTACACGGTCCGGGTGCCGGGCAGGGCCAGCAGGACCAGGGGGTTCGTCGTCGGGGCGGCGGAACCGCCCTCGGGCTCCACGGTGACGCCGATCCCGGTGGCTCCGTGCACCGGGCCGGCCAGGAGGGCCGGGGCGTCGGGCCGCCCGGGATCCATCAGGCCCGCCGGGCGCATGCCGCCGTCCGGACCGGCGAACCACAGCTGGTAGACACGCCCCGCCGGGGGCGCCGCCATCCCGGAGGGCACGAACACCGCCCGGTCCCGCTCGCGGGAGAGCACCACCGTCCCCGTGCCGCCGTCCGCGATCCGGCCGGACGCCAGCCGGGCGTCGGGGGCGGACAGCACCCCGGCCAGCGCGGCCTCCCGGGCCTCGGCCGCCCGTGCCTGCTGCCGCGCGGCGTCCGCCCGTTGGTACTGCCAGGCCGCGACCCCGCCCAGCCCGGCCGCCACCGCCACGCAGGCGGCCAGGGCCCACCTGGCCCACCCCCGGCGCCGCGGAGCCCGGTGCCGGGCCGCCCCGGGCTCCGGTTCCGCGCCGGCGGGGAGCTCCCGGATCCGCCGCAACACGGCCTCGCGGAGCGCGGGCGGCGGCTCCACCGCGGCCGCCGCGCCCAGCAGGGCGGCCGTCGCCGCGAACTCCCGTACCTCCCGGGCGCAGTCCGGGCAGGTCTCCAGATGGGCCTCGAAGGCGGCGCGCTCCGGCTCCGGCAGTGCGTCCAGCGCGTAGGCCGCCGTCGCCCCGTGCGGGTTCTCCGTGCTCATCAGCCGCTCACCCCGAGACAGTCGCGCAGCCGCAGGAGACCGTCCCGCAGCCGCGTCTTCACGGTACCCAGCGGTACCGACAGGGTCTCGGACAGCTCGCGGCAGGTCCGCCCCCCGTAGTAGGCCAGGACCACCGACTGCCGCTGGAGGGCGGTCAGCCCCTCCAGACAGCGCCGCACCCGCGCGCGTTCCTCGTGCTCCAGCGCGGCCTCGGTCACCTCGTCGAACTCCGGCAGCGCCGCCTCCAGCCGCGCCGCCCGCCGTTCCCGGTCGGCCGAGGCCTGCGCGGAGCGCACCCGGTCCACCGCCCGCCGGTGCGCCATCGTCAGCACCCAGGTCCGTACGCCGCCCCGCTCGCGGCGGTACCGCCCGGCGGTGCGCCACACCTCGACGAACACCTCCTGGGTCACCTCCTCCGCCTGTGCCCGGTCGCGCAGCACGGCGCTCGTCACGCCGAGCACGGCCGGGCTCACCGCCTCGTACACCGCGACGAAGGCCGCCTCGTCGCCCCCGGCGACCCGGCCGAGGGCGACGGCCAGATCCTCCTCGGTCCGGGACCGTGTCATGTCGTTCACGCACCGATCCTCCGTGAGAGGAGGGGCCGTGGCGACCCCCGCCCGCCGCGTGGACGATTCGGAGCCACCGGGCCGTCGGCTCGGTCCCGTACGGGGGCGGGTCCGGCGGGGCGCTCAGGCACGGGGCCGGCCGGCCCGTTCCGCGGCCCGGCGGGCCATCTCCGCCAGACGGTCCCCGGCGTCCGACCCGGTCGGCCGGGTGGCCAGTTCGCCGCGTTTGCGCAGCTCCACCACGCCGTCGGTGAGCCGGTCCGGGTCGGTGGGGGCGGCGGGCCCGGGTAACCGGGCGTCCGTGGGGGCGTCGGTCCCGCGCACCAGGAAGGTCAGCAGCTCCAGGGCCGACGCCACCGGCGCCGCCGCCCGGCCGGACGGGTCCGTCGCCGTACCGGACGCGGTGGCCGCGCCCGCCGTACCGGACGCACCCGCCGTACCGGATGCGTCCGACGCGTCCGCGGTGCCCGCATCATCCGCCGCACCCGGTGCGGTGGCCGGGGGCCCGGGGGGCCGCTCCCGCTCGGTCTCGGACATCTCGCTGCACTCCTGTCGGCCTCTGGCCCGTGGGCGTCGGAAAGGGGCGGCCGCCGCAGCACCGCGGCGGCCGCCCCTCGGCACGTCCGGGCCAGTCAACCCAGCGCCTCCGCGGGGAGGGAGTCCTCGGATCCGATCTCCCCCGTCCGGGTAAGGCGAATCCCCCGGGAGGGTGAGTGCTACGGCGTGTCGCGAGCGCATCCGGATCCTGTGCGGTAAGTCCCGCGCGGTAGGTCAGCCCGCGGTCGCCGCCGGGAGGGTGGCGGCCACCGCGGCGGCCAGGGCGTACGGATCGCCGCGGGGCGTGGCCGGCGGACGGGTGGTGCGCCGCGCCCACTCCTCCTCGTACGCGTGCCAGTCGATCTCCGGGGGTGCGGTCCGCCGGGCCAGCGCCTTCTCCAGCGTGCCGAAGTACAGCTCCCACCGCCCGGCGTAGAACTCCCCGACCAGACCGCTCCATTCGCGGTTCGCGTAGTCGTGCAGGAAGCCCCCCTCGCTGGTGCCGCGGCGCCCCCACACGGTCAGGATCGAGCGCGCGTCGTACTCGTAGTGGTCCTTCTCGGCCTCCGTCGTGCCCCAGGAGCGGGCCGCGTCCAGCCAGCGGCCCAGCAGGAAGTTCGGGTCGGATCCGGTGAGCGCGTCCAACTGCGCCTCCCTCCAGGCCCATTGGGTGGCGAGCGTGCGCAGCAGCGCGGCGTTCCCCGCCCCGTAGGCCGCCCTGATCCGCGGCAGCAGCACCCGCGAGTGGTCGGCCAGGGCCTGCCGGGCGGTGTCCACCAGGTCGAACCGGTACGCGCTGGAGGAGCGCAGCCGCGGGGCAACCCGCAGCAGGTGGTCCAGGGCGCGGCGCACCGAACCCGCCGGGTAGCGCATGGACCTGGGGCTCCAGTGCCCGGCGCCGGCCGCCGTCAGCCCCGGCCGCGCGGTGAACAGGCTGTCCTGGGACTCCGACCACAGCCCCGAGGAGGTGCTGTACGGGCCCCGGCGCAGCTCATCCCAGGCTGCCGCGGCCTCCGGATCGGGCGCTCCGTAGCGGCGTGCGGCGAAGGCGCCGAACCAGGCCCGCTGGTCGATCGGCCCCGGCTCCCAGGCGAGGTCGGTGAACAGGCCGAAGGCCGCCGGATCGGTCCCGGCCGCCTCGGGCAGGTACGCGGTCCCCGCCAGCGCGCTGTTCCCCTTGGCGCGCCAGGCCGCGAACCGGTCGATCCACACCGAGGTGTTGGCGCCCACCGTCGTGTGCCCGCCGAAGTTGTGGATGCTGCCCATCGCGTACGGGACACCGCCCCAACGGGTCTCCCGGTCCAGGCGGTTGTACCGGTCGGACAGTCCGTCGAGGATCAGCAGCTTCGAGGTGTCCACCCCGGCGAGCAGCTCCGGCGTGGGGTCGTCCTGCCAGCCCAGCACCGCCCACAGGGCCCCCGGGTGCGCGGCGTGCAGGGCGCCCTGGACGGCCCGCGCGGCGGCCTTCACGTCCACCCGGCCCGTCCGTCCGCCCTCGTGCAGCGGGCTCATCCGGTACATCGTGCTGTCCCCGAAGACGGCCCGCTGCTCCGCGTAGTACGCGGCCGCGAGCCGCCCGGACACCGGTGAGGCCGGGTCCAGCCAGTCGGGCCGGGCGAACCCCGCCCAGTCGCCCTGTGCCACGGTGACCGCCCCCGGATTGCGGGCGGCGAACTCCGGCGGCACCGTGCCGAACCAGCCCGGCAGCACCGGGGTCATGCCGAGTCCGCGCAGCTGCTCGGCGACGCGCCCGCCCAGCGCGGCCCGCTCGCGCATCAGGCGTTCGGTGACCGGCCCGCCGAAGCCGCTCAGGTTCTGCAGCAGCCACCAGCTCTGGTGCGCGGGGCCGGGGATCCACTCGCGCAGCTCCCGCGCCGGGTACCCGAAGCCCTGGAGCGCCTTGTAGTACGGGTACTCGGCGCCGACCTGCACGAACACCTCGTTGACCCCGTGCAGGGCGAGCACGTCGATCTGCCGCCGGCGCTCCTCGAAGGAGCGGTACGCGCCCGCGTACCCGTCGTCGGTGTCGTTGAGCGCGTACCGGTGCGGGACGAGCGCGCTGCGGGTGACCGGCTCGGGCACCGCGGGCAGCGTCGCCGGCAGCATCCCGAGGCTGTCGCCCGGCAGGCCGATGTCCACCCCGGCGACGTGCCGCAGGTACCAGCCGACACCGGTGAGCAGCGTCGCGCCGGTGGAACCGCGCACGGTGACGGCGCCCGCGCGGCCGGAGACGGTGAAGGTGTCGGCGCCGGCCGCGGGGTCGGGCACGAGCGTGAACTGCCCCGCGTGGCGCGGCAGGAGCCGCGCCAGGGCGGCCCGCGCGGGCGCGGCGTCGAAGGTCCGGGGAGTCGCGCCGGGGCCTGGCGCCGAGGTCCGGGCATCCGGGCCGCCGCCGACCGCCCGCCGCACCGCGACCCCGCCCGTCACGGCGGCTCCGCGCCCGGCGGCTCCGGGCGTCACCTCCGCGGGCGTCACCTCCGCGGGCGTCACCTCCGCGGGCGTCACCGCCCCGGGCACCGCCGCCCCCGGCAGGGCGGCCCCCGGCCGGGCGGCCCTCGGTACCGCCGCCCCGCGCACCGCCGCCCCGGGTGCGGCTCCCGTGCCGGCGAGGGCCAGCAGTACGAGGGCCAGCACCGGCAGCGCCGGGCGTACACCGCGCCGGGCGCGGGGCGGCGGCTTCGTCATCGGGGCCCCGTCAGACCGGCAGCGACCAGGCCTGGTCGGCCCGGTGGTCACCGCAGGGGGCCAGCCGCAGCCGCTCGGCCGGGGCGTCCGGGGTCGAGGGCGCGGCCGGGGCGGTCAGGCACTGACCGCTCGTCTCCTCGACCAGGGCCCCGTCGCGCCGGTGGCGCCAGCTCTGCCCTGCCTGGCGTCCCGGGGCGCAGTCGGTCAGCTCCACGGCCGCGCTCCCGCCCGCCGCCAGGCACTTCCCGTCCAGCCGCACCCGTCCGCCGCCGCCCAGGGTCCAGCGCTGGTCGCCTCCGGCGGTGCAGCCGGCCAGCACGACGGCGCCGACGCCGCTGGTGTTGGCCCCGTCGGCGCACGCGGCCCCGAGGCCGTTGAGCTGACCGGTGGGCACGGGCTCGGCGCAGCCGTGCGGGGTGAGCCGCCAGACCGCCGTGTCGTGTGCGGCGAGCCGCCCGGTCAGCGCGTCGGAGACCGCGGCGGTCCGCCCGCTCCACAGGTCCTCGGCGTCCACCGTGCAGGCCCGCAGCCCGACGTCGGCCAGCGGTACCGAGACGTCCCGGGCGGCGCCGGAGCGGTTGAGCACGGCCACGGCGCGGTCGCCGTTCGCCAGCGGCCGGACCAGGACGTCGAAGGTGGCGTTCGAGGAGACGACCGAGCCCTGCCGGCCCATCGGGTCCTGGTCGAGGGCGATCAGGCGGGTGTTGCCGAGGGCCGCCAGGCCGCCCGGGGTCAGTCCGGAGACCTCGGAGGAGAGGATGAAGGGGGCCGCCATCATCGCCCACAGCCCGACCTGGCTGCGGCTCTCCGCGTCGGTCAGCCCCGGGGCGCCGGCGATCAGGAAGTCGGGGTCGTTCCAGTTGCCGGGGCCCGCGTACCGGCCGAGCCACCGGTTGTAGCCGTAGTTGCCGAGTACGGAGCTCCACCGCGAGGTGTCGGGGGCGGACGGCTTGTAGACCTTGATGTCGCGGCCCTCGCGCCACAGCTGGCCGGTCTCGCCGACCCAGTCGAGCACCTTGTGCCAGTCCGAGCCGCCCCATTCGCCCTGCTGGAAGTAGGCGGGCGCGGAGGCCGAGAGCACCATCGGGCGGCCGCTGTCGCGCAGCGCGCGGGCCACGGAGTTGTATGCGTCGCGGTAGGCCTCCTCCTTGGTCCTGCCGGGCGGCACCCACAGGTTGCAGCCGTCCATCTTCACGTAGTCCACGTCCCACGACGCGAACAGCAGGGCGTCGCGGGCGTAGTGGTCCGCGCCGCCGCCCTCGGGGGCGCCGCTGCCGGGGTAGCGCTCGCAGGTGAGTGATCCGGCGTCCTCGTAGATGCCGAACTTCAGCCCCTTGCCGTGCAGGTGCCCGCCGAGCCAGGCCATGCCGTGCGGGAACTTCGCGGTGTCGGCGACCAGGTTCCCCTGCGCGTCGCGGCTCTTCTCCATCCAGCAGTCGTCGACGGTCACCGTGTCGTAGCCCTTGGCGGCGAGTCCGCTGGAGACCAGCGCGTCCGCGTTGGCGACCACCGTGGCCTCGTCGACGTCGCACATGTAGTGCGCCCAGTTGTTCCACCCCATGGGCGGGGTGAGGGCGAGCGGGGTGTCCCGGGTCGCCGTCGGCTCGGCCGCCGCCGGGGCGGGGCAGAGCGCGAGGGCGAGCAGGGCGGCCGCGGTCAGGCAGGGGAGCGAGGCGCGCAGGCGAGGCGGCACGGGGTCTCCTTGACGTGGTGGCGTACCGGCGGGGGCGTTCGTGCGCCTAGTGCAGCGGTGCGACTACCCGCTGTCAACATAAGTCGATGTTTCCGCGTCAATGACCAGCAATATGGGTGTAGTCGAGAGTGCGGCCGAGGCACGCCGGCCGGGAGATACGGCGTATGTGCCACTGGCTGATACGCTGTATCTCATGCCGAGGAGATCCACCGCCCTGGACCGGGCGACACCGGAGGCCATCGCCCTCACCGCCCTGCGCGTCCTCGACGAGGAAGGTCCCGGAGCCCTGAGCTTCCGCGCCCTCGCCGACCGGCTCGGCGTCTCCCACGCCACCGTCCAGCGCCGCTGCGTCGATCTCGCCGGTCTGCTCGACCTGTGCACCGAACACCTCGCCGCCCAGCTCCCCGAGATCCCCGCCGGCACGGACTGGGCCGAGGCCACCGAGCGGCGGTTCGGCGCGCTCTACCGGCTGCTCACCGCCCACCCCGGACTCCTCGTGCTGCGCGGCGGCCGGCCCTGGCTCGGCCGCCAGCTGCTGGCCCGCCTCGTCGAACCGGCCCTCGCCGACAGCGTCGCCGCCGGGATGAGCGCCGCCGAGGCCATGACCGTCTACCGCCGCATGTACCTGCTCACCCTGGGCAGCGCCGCCTTCGTCGACCACCGGGACCCGGGCGCCGTCACCGCCGCCTCCCGCGCCGCGCTCGCCGCGCTGGATCCGGCCGAGTTCCCGGTGCTGGCCGGCGGGCTGGCCGACGTACTGCCCCCGCTGACCGACCACGAGGTGTACTACGGCGCCCTGCGCCAGCTCATCGAGGCCGCCCGGCCCGCCGTCTGAAAGGCAGTCCGACCATGGAACAGCAGCTCGACCACGCCGCCGTCCGCGCCGCCGCCCGCCGGGTGGCGGGGACGATCCGCCCCGCCGCCGTCGTGCCCGCCGCCGAAGGGGTCTGGTACGCCCTGGAGCACCTCCAGCACACCGGCTCCTTCAAGGCCCGCGGCGCCCACAACTTTCTCGCGGCCCACGGTGAGGCCGGCGCCCTGCCCGCCGCCGGCGTCACCATCGCCTCCGGCGGCAACGCCGGCCTCGCCTGTGCCTGGGCGGCCCGCGCGCACGGCGTCCCCGCCACCGTCTTCCTCCCCGCCAACGCGCCCCGCGTCAAGGTGGAACGCCTGCGCGGCTACGGCGCCGACGTACGGCTCGTGGGGGACCGCTACGCCGAAGCGCTGGCCGCCTGCCGGGAGTTCGCCGCCGACAGCGGAGCCCTGAGCAGCCACGCCTACGACCATCCCCTGGTGGCCGCCGGCGCCGGCACCCTGCTGGAGGAGATCCGGACCGCCCTGCCCGGCCTGGACACCGTCGTCGTCGCGGTCGGCGGCGGCGGTCTGTTCGCGGGCGTCGCCACCGCCGCCCGCGCCCACGGCGTACGGGTGGTCGCGGCCGAACCGGAGCACTGCCGCGCCCTGAACGCCGCCCTGGAGGCGGGCCGCCCCGTCGGCGTCCCCGTGGCCTCCGTGGCCGCCGACTCCCTCGGCGCCACCCGGGTCTCCGCCGACGCCCTGGCCGCCGCCCGCGCCGGGAACGCCACCTCGGTCCTGGTCCCGGACGAGGCCATCACCGCCGCCCGCCGGGCCCTGTGGGAGGAGCACCGCCTCGTGGTCGAGGCCGGCGCCGCCACCGCCCTCGCGGCCCTGCGCACCGCGGAAAAGCCCCTGGGCGAACGCGTCGCCGTCGTCCTGTGCGGTGCCAACACCGACCCCGCCGACCTCTGACCGGTACGGGAGCCCGATCCCCGCGGGCCGGCGACGCACCGCTCCGGCGACCGGACCTACGGGGCCTCCTGTCCGTCGCGGACGACGACCACCGTGCTCGCGGCGTACTGGACGACCTGCTGGCTCACCGAGCCCAGCAGGGCGCCCTTGATCCCGCCGTACCCGCGCGTGCCGACCACCGTCAGCTCCGCCTCCCGGGAGGCCTCCACCAGGACCTGGGCCGGCGGGCCCTGTTCGACCCGGCGGAAGACCGGGACGCCGGGCGAGGCGCCGACCGCCTCGGCGACGGTGTCCGCCAGCCGCTGCCGCGCCCCCTCCTCGGCGGACACCAGTTCCGCCTGCTCCGCGATGCCCACCGCGAACGGGTTGGTGTTCCACTGCCAGCTCATGACGGCGTGCACCCGGCTCCCGGTGGCCCTCGCCTGGCCCACCGCCCAGCGGAGGGCCTCCTTCGAATGGGCCGAACCGTCCACGCCGACGACGATCAGGGGCTCGATGGTCTCACTCACAGTGGGTTCCTCTCGGTTCGTCCGGATCGTCCTTCCCTCCCTGTATACACGGACGGGCGGATCCCGCCTCGAACGACGATCGTCGCGGCGGCCGAAGACTTTGGGGGACAGCGGAGACGGCCCGCCCGCTGCGAAGGTCGTCACGACGGCGGGAACGCGCCGGAACGCGACGGCACGGAGGAAACGGGCGATGGCTCAGCGCAAGGGATGTCTGATCGGCTGCGGCGTGGCGCTGGTGGTGGGGATCGGACTCGCCGTCGCGCTGTTCCTCGGCGTCTCCAAGGTCCTTGACGTGGCCGACAAGACCCTGGTCGACCCGAAGGTCTACGCGGAGGTCAAGGTCGGCGACCCGGAGGGCGAGGTCCGCGGCAGGCTGCCCTCCGGCGAGACCTTCGTCAAGGAGGCCCTCAAGGAGGGCGGTCCGGCCGAGCCCGCGGGCAGCACGTGCTCCTGGTACCTCTCCACCAGCGACAGCGGCGACGACGTGCTGCGCTTCTGCTTCAAGGACGGAAAGCTCGCGGACAAGGCCGAGTACCGCATGAAGTAGACCCCTTGCCGGGGCGTCACCCGCCTCCCGGCCGGCCGTCCAGCCGGGAGGCGGAGCGGGCCAGCCCCGCGGCGGCCGTGTCGCAGCGCAGGGCCAGCTCGTCCACGCGGGCCCGGAAGGCGTCCGCCTGCGCGCCCCTCCAGTCGAGGCGCTCGCAGGCGCCGCGCAGCCGCCGGGCGCGTTCGCGCAGCGCGGCGGCGTGGGCGCGCAGCCCCTCCGCCGCGTCGGGCCGCCCGCTCACGCCTGCTCCTTCCAGGGCGCGAAGGCGTTCGTCACCCCGGCCAGCGCGGGCCCCAGTTCGGGGTGGTGCCGCAGCAGCACCGTGACCATCGAGTTCCGGTCGATCCAGCGCAGCCCCTCCGGCGTGTACACCTCCGGCCGGTAGTCGGTGGTGAAGAAGCGGTCGCTCTTCAGGCGCCGGCTGGCCATCAGGATGAAGATCCGGAAGAGGGTGTCGCTGAACCCGAAGCCCGCCGGGCGGGGTTCGGCGAGGTTTCCGACGAGGGTGTCGACCCGGTCGAGCCGGCCGTCGTAGAGCTCCCGCAGCAGCGGGGTGTCGCCCGGGTGCCCGCCGGTGAGCTCCTCGAAGGAGGTGACGGGCCGCTTGCGCAGCATCTGCCGGTAGGCGTTGTAACGCGGGATGCCGCGCTCGCGGTCGCGCAGGATGTCCACGGTCCCGAGGTCGACGTGCTCGCCCGACAGGCGCTTGAGGTTGCGCAGCGCGTCCGGGTGGTTGTGCAGGACCAGGGCGCCGGGGTGGGTGACGCCGAAGGTGTAGAGCAGGTCGCTCGTCCCGTACGCGTCGACCGAGCTCCGGGTCGTGGCCCCCTGCATGTCGTCGAATCCGATGACCTTCCGCGTCCCGCCCCGCAGGTGGTCGCGGACGGTGATCTCGTCGGGGATCAGGGGGTGCAGCCGGTACGCCGAGACGAACTCCTCCGTCATGGAGAAGGGCGCGGCGTGGTGGTCGGTCCGCGAACCGAGGATGCCGCTCAGGGCCTCGCCGCCGATCCGGCCGAACCGGCGCGTCACCCAACGCGGCAGCAGGCCGTGCCAGTTGGCGTTCATCGACTGCCGCAGCACCGGGGTGTCGAGGATCCCCGGAGTCCACTCGACCGTGTGGATCTTCGCCATGAGGGCCGTGTTGACCAGCCGGGCCGTGTGGAAGAGCCGCTCGTCGTCCCAGGTGGGGTGGTGCGAACGGACCAGGTCGCAGATGGAGTTGTGCTCCTTCGCGAAGAGCGTGTGCAGCAGCGAGAGCCCGGCCCAGTAGTCGCTGTTCATGCCCGTGGCGTCCAGGCAGTCCATGCCCGGCCGCGGATCGGCCGGCAGCCGGCCGTCGTCGAGGATCAGGTGCCCGTGCTCCCCGGTGCGCAGCGAGCGGCAGCGGGCCTCGTCCGAGCCGTAGATCTGCGAACCGTCCCACCAGTGGGTGACCGTGTTCTCGTACGTCGGCGGGGCGCCGGGCGTGGTGTGGGAGACCGGGTCGGGACGGGTGCGGTTCACCCGCATCGGGCAGCCGCCGGTCTGCTCCTCCCAGTCGTCGTCCGCGGCGAGCGGGACGGTGAACGGCTTCGCCTCCTCGTTGTCGCCGTGGTTGGCCCAGCCGTGGTTCTGGAACTGGATCCACGCCGCGGCCAGCAGGTTCAGCGTCGGTGCCGGGACGAATCCCCGCCGGGCCAGCAACTGCCGGCTGACCTCGCGGGGGCTGGGCGCCATCAGGTCCTCCCCGTCGGGGAAGGCCATGTGCAGCGGCGCGTTGCGGTCCAGCCGGGTGCCGACCCGGCCCATGTCCACGTCGTACGGGTCGTAGCCCGAGCCGTCGTACGAGCGGTACGGCGCCGGCTGCGCGGTGGGGCGCCGGTCGCGTTCGCCGCCCGCGCCGAAGGTGTCGTAGAGGTTGTGCCGGCGCAGGTCCTCGCGGAGCACCGCCAGGTTCAACAAGCCGATCGGAGCGGGCAGTTCGTGCCACTCGTAGCTGCGGTTGATCAGGGAGAAGGCGGCGGACTCCAGCCGTTCCAGAACCCCGGGCGGCCCGTACGGCTCCGGGGACGGGGACGGGGACGGGGACGGTGGCGCCGGGTGCGGGCCGCCGTCCGTGTTCCCGTCCCGCCCCCGCGCCCCCGGGGGCGTCGGGGGAGCGGTCTGCTCGGCGGTCCGGGGGGTGGTCTCGGTCATCGGGGTCCTCAGCGGTCGTGGAGGGTGAAGAGGTGCGTGCCGGTGACCCGGCCGCGGAACGGCGCGAGTTCGGAGTCGACGTGCGCCCGCGCGTGCGGGACGTCGTGTTCGAGGTTGTGCGCGTACCGCTCGGCGGCGTGGCACAGCGGGAAGGCGTGGGTGTCGTCGGCCCAGGTGAACTCGGTGAACCCGGCGGGCGGCGCGTACGGGGAGACCGCCGAACGCCCTTCCAGGCTGGGCACGATGTCGTGCTCGTTGACCAGGGACACGACCCGGGTCCGCGGGTCGGCGGCCCGCTTGTGGTCGACGGGCGAACCGATCGCGATCACGTGCGTGACCGTGTACAGCGCGTTGAAGTCCCGGCTCGACGCCAGGTTCATGGCGGTGATCCCGCCCTGGCTGTGGCCGACCAGGGCCACCTCCGTGCCGGAGGGGACCAGGCGGCGCAGCGCCTTGACGACCGCCCGGGTGTACGGGGTCTCGCGGGCGCCGACCGCGTCGATGGCGCCCACCAGGTCCTGTGGGCTCTCCGCGTTGAACGCCTTGCCCATCCCGGCCAGTTGCACGACGTGGCGGCCCACGCCGTCCGGCCCGGCCACCTGCTGCACCAGCAGCAGGCCGGCGGTGCCGATGCGCCCGATGTTGCGGACGTAGCCCACGATGGAGCCGGAGGTGTCGAGGTCCGCCAGCAGTTCGGCCGACGCGGTGTGCGGTTCGGCCCGGCCCGCGCCCCGGTCCAGCACCGACCAGAGCGCCGCGCTGATCCCCAGGAAGTAGTCCGAGGTCAGGGGGCGGCCCGTGGCGATCTGCCAGCCCGCGTTGTCGTTGAAGGGGTTCTCGTCGGTCAGCGCGTTCCAGGCCATGATGTCGGCGAAGGACGGCGCCAGCAGCGCCAGCGCGTACTCGGCGCCCTTCTCCGTCAGCAGTCCCTTGAACACCCGTACCGCCTCGGCCTGCCGGTCCTCGTCGATGGCGCGCAGCACCCTGGAGGTGGTCGGGTTCTCCAGTAGTTCCGGGTGGCGCACCGACGCCGCCCGGATCCGGGCCTTGAGCCCCTCGACGGCCAGACTCACCGCCAGGCTCTCCCTGCTGGTCAGTACGCCGGCCAGCCAGAGCGCCCCGGCCAGCGGGTGACGGCCGTGCGGGGCCCAGCCGAAGCCCCGGGCGTCCGTCAGCGCGGACACCAGCTCCCGCCGGTTGCCGCGACGGCGGCGGGGGCCGGCCGTGGCGGGCGCCGGACGCGGGGCCAGGGCGACGCGGGAGGCGTAGCGGGCGGCCTCCCGCACGGCGTCGGCGGCCTCGGCCAGCTCGGCGCAGACCGCGTGCAGCGAGGCGACGTCCGGTTCGGTCACGTACGGGACGGCTGGGGGCATGACACTCCCTCTCTGGGGCCCGGTGCGCCTCCGGGGCGGCCGGGCCCTGGCTCACGGGTCGGTTCAGCGGCGGGTGAGGCGCAGGCGGAGGGCGGCCGTGTCGAGGATCCCCGGCAGCGGGCGTGCCACGTCGAGGGCCGGGCGGGCCGCGGTGATGCGGTGGCCGCGCAGCACCTCGGCGCAGACCAGGGAGGTCAGCAGCAGGGCGATGTGCTCGCCCGGGCAGCGTGCCCCGCCGTGGCTGAACGGGGCCACCCGGGTGTCCCCGTGCACGTCCGGTACCAGCCAGCGGCCGGGTGCGAAGAGGTTGCCGCCGTCGACCTGTTCGGGATCGCGCTGGTGGAAGCCCATCGGGACGAGGACGTTGGTCCCGGCCGGGTAGCGCACCCCGCGCCACTCGGTCTCGGTACGGGTGACCCGTACCAGGTCCGGGACGATCGGGTACAGCCGGACCGACTCCTCCAGGCAGGCCCGTAGCCGCGGCAGCCCCGCCGTCCCGGCCGCCGCGTCGGCGTGCGCCGCCTCCTGCTCCGCGGGGTGGTGCGCCAGCAGGAACAGGGTGCGCAGCACCACCGGCGCGGCGAGGTCCACGCCGAGCAGCCAGTGATGGGTCTGCCCGAGCGGGTCCGTGCCGTCCGGCGAGGGCTCGCTCAGCGCGCGGGCCGCCAGGGTGTGGGCGGGCGCGGAGGCGGCGTACCGCGCGATCCGGTCCTCGACCTCGGCGTAGAGCGCCTTCGCCGCCTCCGGGCGCCTGCGGCCCATCCAGTTGGCGTGCCCGCGCAGGGTCACGAGCCGGTCGGACAGCTCCTGGTCCTCGGCGGCCTGGTCGCCGAGGACCACTCGCCGGGAGATGCGGGTCATGGCCTTCCAGAACAGCGGGAACCCGACGGCGCTCCGCTCGGTCAGCCGCCGGCACTCCTCCTCGACGACCGTACGGAACTCCTCGCAGGAGGGGTGCACCGGCCGGTCGGCGGCGAGCGCCCGGTCGTTGACCCGCCGCCGGTCCTCGCGTACCGGGCCGTGCGAGCAGATCACGCCGGTCGGCTCGAACACCGAGAGGCTGTCGTACTTGTCCTTCGCGTCCATGGCGAGCGTGGACACCGGCTCCTCGAAGAACCGCCGGACGTCGGCCTGGTCCAGCAGCACCAGCATCTCGCCGGACAGCGCCCGCACCATGACGGGCGCCCCGCGGTGGCGGGCCCGCATGGCGCGCAGCGTCGCGTTGGACCAGGCGGGCTGGTTGACGCGGGAGTACAGGGACATCACCCCGAACCGGGGGTTGGCGACGCCCCGGACGAACACGGGCAGGGTGTGCGTGGCGACGAAGCGGACGGTCTCCGCCAGCCCCGCCCGGACGGGGGGCAGCGGGGCGGGCGCCGGGCGGGCGGCGGACCCGGTCCCGGCGGCCCGGGGGGCTCCGGAGGGGCGGCGCCCGGCGGCTCCGGTCCCGGTCTCGGCGGACTGGGTCATGACGTGACCACCTTTCCGGGGTTGAGGAGGTTCCGCGGATCGAAGAGCCGCTTGAGGCCCCGCTGCAACTCCAGCGACACGGGCCCCAGTTCGCGCTCCAGCCAGTCCCGCTTCAGGGTGCCGACGCCGTGTTCCCCGGTGGTCGTGCCACCCAGGGCCAGACCGGCCTCCATGATGTCGTCGTACGCCGACCGGGCGCGGGCCGACTCGTCCGCGTCGGACTCGTCGAAGACCACGGTGGGGTGCAGGTTCCCGTCCCCCGCGTGGCCGAGGGTGAAGATCTGCAGCCGGTGCTGCGAGGCGATCCGCTCGATCTGCCCGACCAGCTCCGGCAGCGCGGACCGCGGCACCGCCACGTCCTCGATGAACGCGGTCAGCCCGCCGCCCCGGGAGGCCATGTACGCCGCGAGCGCCGGACTGACCAGCCGGCGCGCCTCGATGATCTCCCGGGCCTCCTCGGCGGTCGCGGCGGTGGCGATGTGGTCGGCCCCGGCCTCCTTGCAGAGCAGCTCCATGGCGGTCAGGTCCGACGAGGGGTCGGCGCCGTCGCTCTCCACGATCAGCGTGGCGGCGCTCCCGGTGCGCAGCAGCCGGTGGCGGCCGAGGTCCACGACGGCCTCCGTGGTGGCCCGGTCGAGGAGTTCCAGCGCGGACGGGGTGTGCCCGGCGGCGGTGATCGCGGCGACGGCCTCGCCGGCCGCCTTGAGGGAGGGGAACTGCGCGAGGAGGGAGAGGGCCGGCGGCCGGGCGGGCCGCAGGGCGAGGGTGGCCCCGACGACCACGGCCAGGGTGCCCTCGGAGCCGACGACCAGCCGGGTGAGGTCGTAGCCGGCGACGCCCTTGACGGTGTCCCGGCCCGTGCGCAGCCGGCGGCCGTCGGGGAGGACGAGGTCCAGGCCGAGGACGTAGTCGGCGGTGACCCCGTACTTGACGCAGCAGATGCCGCCCGCGCCGGTGGCGATGTTCCCGCCGATGGTGCAGTGCTCCCAGGAGGCGGGGTCCGGCGGGTACGTCAGCCCGTGCCCGGCGACGGCGTCGGCCAGGCGGCGCGTGGTCACCCCCGGTTCGCAGCGCACCAGCCGGTTGGCCGGGTCGACGGAGAGGATCCGGTCCATCGCGGCCGTGGACAGCACGATGCAGCCGTCGACCGCGTTCGCGGCGCCCGCGAGCCCGGTCCGGGCGCCCTGCGGCACGACCGGCACGCCGAGCGCGTAGGAGGTGCGCATGACGTGCGCGACCTGCTCGGCGGTCCGGGGGACGGCGACGACGGCCGGGGTCCCGCACGCGGAGAAGGGCGCGGAGTCCCGGGAGTGCGCCGCCAGCACCGCCGGGTCGGTGAGCAGGGCCTCGTCGGGGAGCTCGGAGCGGAGCGCGGACAGCAGGAGGGGCGTGTCGGTGGTGGGGGGCATGCCGGCCTTCCGGGACGGTGCGGGGTGAGTGCGGGGGGTGCCTCGGGGCCTGGGGCTACATCGAGGGGAGTTCGGTGGCTACGGGCACGTCGATGAGCACCGGGCCGTCCTGCTGGAGGGCCGACTCCCGTACGAGCTTGGTGAGTTCGCCCGCGCCGGTCGCCCGGTGGGCCGGTACGCCGTAGCCCGTGGCGATGGAGGTGATGTCCAGGCCCGGGATCTCCAGGCCGGGCGCGCCCTGGGCCCGCTCGACCTGGGCGAACCACTGGAGGATGGCGTAGCGCTGGTTGCTCAGGACGACGAAGGTCGCCGGGATCCGGTAGGCGGCGGCGGTCCACAGCGCCTGGACGGCGTAGTGGGTCGAACCGTCACCGATGACGCAGACCACCGGCCGGTCGGGGGCGCCGAGCTGCGCTCCGACGGCCGCGGCGAGACCGAAGCCCAGTCCACCGCCCGCGGTGAAGAGGAAGGAACCGGGGGTGCTGATCCGGGTCGCGTCGTGGAACTGGCCCAGGTTGGACGGCGATTCGTTGATCCAGAGGGTGTTCTCGGGGGCGCCCTGGGCGATCGCCGACATCGCGGCGAGCGGGGTCAGCATCCCGTCCGTCTCCGCGTAGGAGACGGCCCGCTCGATGCGCGGCGCGGCCTCCTGGGCCCGCCGCTCCGGCAGCTCCGCCAGCAGCGCCCGTACGGTCAGCGCCAGGTCGGCGACCAGGGCGTCCCCGACGGGGGCGCGGGCCGCCTCCTCCGCGTCGCGGGTGAGCTGCACCAGCTCGGCGCCCTCGGGCAGGTAGGCGCCGGGGACGTACGGGTAGTAGCAGAACACCGGGGCGCCGATGACGAGGACCAGGTCGTGGCCCTCCAGGCAGCGCGCGAGCGGCGCGATGGCCGGCGGCAGCGTCCCCCGGTAGCGGGGATGGGACTTGGGGAACGCGCACCGGCCCTCGGTGGGCGCCGACCACACGGGCAGCCCGGTGCGGTCGGCCAGGGCCACGACCGCGTCCCAGGCCCCGCCCGCGTCCACGTCGTTGCCGACGACCAGGACGGCGCTGCGGGCACCCGCCAGGCGGGCGGCCAGCGCCCTTACCGCCTCGGCGGACGGCACGGCCGCATGGGTGACGGTACGGGCGGCGGTCCGCTGCGCGGCCCGGTCCTCGGCCTCGTCGATCACCACGTCGAAGTCGTCCATCGGCAGCGAGACGAACACCGGTCCCTGCGGCGGGGTTTCGGCGATCTGGGCCGCGCGGGCGAGGGCCGGCGCCACGTCGGCCGGGCGCGGCGGCTCGTACGCCCACTTGACGGCGGGCTGCGGCAGGAGGGTGGACTGCGGATTGGCCAGCAGGGCCTCCATGGTGAGCATCGCGCGGACCTGCTGGCCGGCGGTGACCACCATCGGGGTCCGGTTCGCACGGGCGTTGAGGATCGCGCCCATGGCGTTGCCCGTACCCGGGCCGGTGTGCAGGTTGACCAGGGCGGTGGTGCCGGAGGCGAGGGCGAAGCCGTCGGCCATGCCCACGACGACGGCCTCCTGCAGGCCCAGTACGTAGCGGAAGTCGTCGGGGAAGTGCTTGAGCATGGGCAGTTCGGTGGAGCCCGGGTTCCCGAACACCGTGGTCATCCCGCGTGTGCGCAGGACGTCCAGGACCGACTCGCGGACCGTACGCATGGGGTTCCTTAGCGGAGCAGACGGAAGCAGTGGGTGATCAATGCATCACATTGCGTTGATCAAGGCAAAACCCATGATCCGTTCGGGTCGGCCGTGCAGAACCCCCTGCCGGCCACCCGCTCCGCGTGTTACGGCCCGCCCCGGCCGGCCGTCTCCCGGGACGGGGGACGCGTCGACCACCCGGACGGTGGACGTCCCGTGTGCGCGGGGTTGACCGTCCGGGCGTCGCCCGGGGAACCGGCTACCCCGGCAGCCTGCTGCCCCGCATCCAGTGCCGGCCGGTGCTCCAGCCCAGCAGCCGGCGGGCCCGGCCGGCCTCGGCGGTGCCGTCCGCACCGAAGGATCCGCCCCCGGCCACCAGGCGGAGCCCGGCGAGGGCCGGGGCCAACAGCGTCCGTACGTGCCCGGACCGGCGCGCGGCCTCCGCCTCGATCCAGGCCAGGACCGCCTCCCGCTCCGCCGCTTCGCACAGCGAGAGGTGGAACAGCATCTGCCGCCACGCGTACGCCGCGTCCTTGATCGTGGGCATCGGGCGCGGGTTGCCCTCCACCCGGGCCAGCAGCCGGCACACCGTCCCGAAGCAGTCCCGCGCCGGCCGTGCCCAGCCGGGCTGCGGCGCGATCCGGGCCCGCGCGGCCAGGGTGGCGAGGTTGTGCGTGGTCAGGATCTGGGCCTGCTCGATCACGGTGCCGTTCGCCGCCGTGGACCAGCCCGGGGATCCCGTACCCGCCCGCTGCGCGCACAGCGCGGCGAACTCCGGCGCGGTGCGGGCCGGGTGGCCGCGCAGCGCGCTGTCGGCGGCCTGCGCGACCGCCATCCGGCGCACCGCCGCGTAGTCGATGCCGTAGTAGCGCGCGTACAGGCTCCCTTCCAGGAGGTCGGCGGCGATCCGCGCGGCGACGAGGAACTTCGGGCTGAAGGTCCCCATGAAGATGTCGGCGGCGAGCTCCTCCACGAACGGCGCGCCCAGCTCCGCCCGCCGGGAGAGCTCGCCCAGCTCACGCACCAGGGGATTGGGCAGCACGGTGGCCGGGAAGGCGCACACGGCCAGCTCGCCGAGCCGCCGCAGCGCCTCCTCGGCCGGCTCCCGGTCGGCCGGTCCGTCCGAGAGGCCGTCGGCGAGGTCGCCCGCGAGTTCGCCGGAAACGGCCCGGACCCAGGGGAGTTCCCCGATCCGCACCTGGTGTTCCAGATTGAGCAGCAGCAGGGAGCGCCGGCGCCGGAAGGCGCGGTACGTCGCCGCCATCAGGGTCCGCAGCGGCGCGTCCGCGTACCGCTCGGCGGTGACCGCGGCGACGAGCTGCGGCACCAGCGCGGCCAGCACCTCGGCGGACGGCACCACCCCGTGCTCCACGAGCACCTCCAACGGGGCGCTGAGCGCGCCGCGGACGACGGCGGCGACGGCCGGCGGCACCACCGCACCCTCGGGCAGCCCGGTCTCCCCGGCCTCGCGCCCGCTCACCGGAGCCACCGCGGCCTCCGGGTCCGGGATCCCGCGCTCCCCGTCGAGGGGGGCGATCCGCCGCAGCACCAGCGCGGCCAGCGCGTGGTGCGAGGGCAGCGCCGCGTGCTCGGCCCGGGCCCGACGAAGCCGGGTGTGCGCGGGGGAGCCGGGTACGCCGCGCTTGGCGACCATCGAGGAGACGGCGACCCGCAGCAGCCCGGCAAGGCGGGGCGCGAGGGCGCGGCCCGCGAGTTCCTCCTCCAGGGCGCGGCGCAGGATCGCCGCGTTCGACTTCGGGTCCAGGTGCTTGGTACAGCGGGTGTGCGCGGCGGCGAGGCCGGCGTACCGGGCCAGCAGCGCGGCCCCCTCGGCGCGCCAGCCCGGCGGAGGCGCGTCCGGCCCGGCCGCCGCCAGCCGGTGCGCGAGCAGTTCGTCCTCGAACGGCCGCCATACGGACAGGGCTTCGCGCTGCGCCTCCACCCCCGGGTGGGGCTTGCGGCGGGCCAGCGCGGCGGCGGCCTCGCCCGCGGTGCGGCGGTGCAGGCAGTCCACGCCGGGCGCGGGCCGCTCGGCGGGCCGCGGGGCGAACCGCAGCCGGTCGGCGAACGGGCCGATCTCCGCGACGAGTTCGGCGGCGGAGTCGAACCGGCCGGCGCGCACCAGCCACGCCACCGTCGCCAGCGCCGCCTCCTCGGGCGCGTGCACCTCGTAGCGGCCGCTGTCGAGCAGGGACCACAGGTCGCGCAGGCCGTCCTCGGTGAGGTGGTGGGCGAAGAGGTCCGACCGGGTCGCGGGTACGCCGGCCCGCCGGGCGGTCTCCTTCTCGTGGGGCAGCAGCGGCCCGCCCGCCGCGGCCGAGCCGGTCGCGAAGCCTCCGGTGACCACGTCCGGCGTGACCCAGGCGGGCAGTGTGGCGACGGGGGTCCGCGATCCGATGGACAGGGTGCCCCCGGCCATGCCGGACAGGACGTCCCGCCACTGGCGGGCACGGGCCCCGGCCCGTTCGCGGGTGGCCGCGTCCTCGTGGGTGAGCGAGGTCCGCAGGGCCCGGGCGAGCCGGTCCGCCGCGTAGGACGGGGACGCGGAGACGGACGGGGACGGGTGCGGGAGCTGCTGGTCAGCGTGTGCGTTCATGGCCGGCGTGGCAGGTTCTGCCCCTGCGCCCTCCGGGAAGGAAGCCCGGTGCTCTGCTGCTGAGCTACACGCCGTCGTTCGCCACGAACGTAGGCGGTGGGACGGCTCCGCACAACGTGTTTTGTGCGGGCGGCGGGGCGGGCGGGCCGAACCCGTGGGTAAAGCGGTTTCGCGAGCGCGGGGATAAAGCGCATTAGTACCGGCCCGGAACAACCGTCGATAAGAAGTCAAACACTGACGCGCAATCATCTTCGTTATTGAACCGATACCTTCGTGGGGAAGCCTTGAACTAAAGCGCATCAGTCCAGGTCAATGACGGGTGTGGCGAAGGCCTGAAGGCGCCGTCGAGGTCACCTGTCTCGTTTCGGGACGTATGTGCCGTCGGCCAGCTGGCTTTCGGGCTCGTTGACGGGGTCCCGGTTTCCGGACAGCGTGGGCGGAGCGTTCCGGCAGCGAGGCCGGAACTCCCCCGGAAGGCGGCGACGATGACTCGTTCACAGCTGACCCGTACGGCCCTCGCCACGCTGGTGGCCGGATCCCTCCTCTCCCTCTCCGCCTGCGGCCTCGGCGGCGCGGGGGACACGAAGGAGGCGGAGAAGACCGGCAGGGTGGCCGGGGAGATCACCTTCCGCACCCTCCAGCTCAAGCCGGTGTACACCGGATACGTCCAGGGGGTCATCGACTCCTTCGAGAGGAAGTACCCGGACGTCAAGGTGAAGTGGGAGGACGTCCCGGGCGACGGCTACAACGAGAAGCTCGTCGCCGACGCCCAGGCCGGAGCCCTCCCCGACGTGGTCAACCTCTCCACGGACTCCTTCCAGCTGCTCGGCGACCGCGGCATGCTCGCCGACGTCGCCACGCTCGACGCGGCCGTCGCCAAGGACTACGTCCCCGGCGCCTGGGAGCAGTTCAGACTCCCCGGCAAGGGCGACGGCGTGTACGCCTACCCCTGGTACGTGACCCCCGAGATCCTCACCTACAACCAGGACCTCTTCCGCGAGGCCGGCCTCGACGCGGACAAACCCCCCACCACCGTCGAGCAGTTCTTCGACTACGCCGAGCAGATCGCCGCCCGCTCCGGCGGCCGGTACTCCGCCTTCATGGCCGACCCCAAGGGCCGGCTGCCCGGCGACTGGCAGAAGATGGGCGTCCCGCTCCTGAACGCCTCACGGGACCGCTTCACCTTCGACACCGACCAGGCCGTCGCGTGGGCCGAGCGGATGAAGGACCTCTACGCCAAGGGCGCCATGCCCAAGGAGTCCCTCCTCAAGGCCGACGACATCAACCAGCTCTACGGCGGCGGCAAGCTGGTCTTCGGCCCCGGCTCCCCGGGCTTCGTCAAGGACATCAGGCTCAACGCCCCCCGGATCTACGCACAGACCCGCGTCGCCGGCGCGGTCACCGGCACCCTCGGCCACATCGGCATCTACGCCCAGTCCCTCGGCATCAGGAAGGACACCCGGCACCCGGACGCCGCCGCCGAGTTCGCCAAATGGGTGACCAACGGCCCCAACCAGGTGGAGTTCTCCAAGAAGGCCACCATCTACCCCTCCAACGCCAAGGGCCTGGCCGACCCGTACTTCTCCGACGCGGGCGACGGCAAGGACGCCGAGACCCTCGCCCGTGCGATCGGTGCCCGACAGCTCGCCACCGCCGACCTGGACGCCAACACGCCCGTCGAGTGGACCAGTCAGGTCGGCGACGCGGTGGCGCGCGAGATGCAGAAGGCCGTCAAGGGGGAGGAGGACGCCCGGACGGCGGTGCGCAGGGCCCAGGAGGAAGCCAACCGGCTGCTGGCCGCGACGGTGCGGAAGTGACCGCGGCCGCGACCCCGGCCCCGCCCGCGACCCCGGCAGCGGCCCGGGACGGCGGGCGCGGGCGCGGGCGCGGGCGCCCGCGCGCGGCGGATCGGGCGACGGGGGCCGACACGGGACTGCCCCACCGCAGGTGGTGGACCCCCTACCTGTTCCTCGCCCCCGGCCTGCTGATGGTGGTCCTGTTCAGCCTCTGGCCCTTCGTCAACACCGTCGTCCTCTCCTTCACCGACGCCCAGATCCTGCGCGGCGGCTCCTTCGTCGGCTTCGACAACTACACCCGCGCCTTCGCCGACCCCGACTTCTGGGTGGCCACCGGCAACAGCGTGCTCTACCTGGTCGTCGTCGTTCCCTGTCTGGTCCTGCTGCCGCTGGCCCTCGCGGTCCTCGTCCGCACCGAGGTTCCCGGCATCGGCTTCTTCCGTTCCGCCTTCTACACCCCGGTGATCGCCTCGGCCGTCGTCGTCGGCCTGATCTGGCAGTGGGTGCTGCGCAGCGACGGGCTCGTCAACACGGTCTTCGAGCGGATCGGCGTGATCTCCGGGCCGATCCCCTTCCTCACCGACAGCACCATGCTGCTGGTCTCCGCGATGATCGTGACCGTGTGGAAGGGCCTCGGCTACTACATGGTGTTCTACCTGGCGGCCCTCGGGAACGTGCCCGCCGCGCTCTACGAGGCGGCCGCCCTCGACGGCGCCGGCCCCGTACGCCGCTTCTTCAGCATCACCGTCCCGCAGGTGAAACCGATGATGCTGCTGGTCGGCACCCTCTCCGCCATCTCGGCCCTGCGCGTCTTCACCGAGATCTACATCCTGGGCGGGGAGAGCGGCGGCCCCGGCGGCGGGTCCCGCACCCTGCCCTTCCTCATCCGGCAGGTCGGCCTCGGCTTCTCCGGGGAGACCGGCTACGCCAGCGCCCTCTCGATCCTGCTGTTCCTGCTGACACTGGTCTTCAGCCTGCTGGGACGCCGCCTGTCGAAGGGGGACGAGGAGTGAGCGCGCACGCCCCCTCCCGGGAGGTCCGCCGGCGCCGGCTGCTCGGGCTCGCCGCCCGGTACGCGACGCTGCTGCTGATGCTCGCGGTCGTCCTCGGGCCGATCGTCTGGCAGTTCCTGACCTCGCTCAGGGGCCGCACCGAGAACGTCTACGACGGCGTGCTGCCCTCCCGGCCCACCCTCGACAACTACCTCCGCGTCGCCGAGTCCTTCCCGCTCCTGCCGTACGTGGGCAACACCCTCACCGTGGCGCTCCTCGCGATCACCTCGAACATGCTCTTCGCGGCGATGGGCGGCTACGCCCTCTCGCGGGCCGGGTGGAAGGGCCGCAGGACGGTCTTCACCCTCCTGGTGGCCACCCTGATGTTCCCCTTCGAGTCCGTCATGATCTCGATGTTCCTCACGGTCCGGGAGATGGGCCTGGTCGACACCCTGATCGGGGTCTGGCTGCCGGGAGCGGTCTCGGTCCTCAACATCATGGTCATGCGTGCGGCCTTCCTGGCCGTCCCCAGGGAGATCGAGGAAGCCGCGGTCCTGGACGGGGCCAACGAGTGGACCCGCTTCACCCGGGTCTTCCTCCCGACCGCCAAGGGGGCCCTCGCCGTCGTCTGCATCACCAGCTTCATGGGCGCCTGGGACGACTTCCTCTGGCCGCTGCTGGTCCTCACCGACAGCGAGCACTACACCCTCCAGCTCGGCCTGAAGACCCTCGCCGGCGCCACGACCACCAGCGACCAGCGGATCATCGCGGCCGGAGCCATGGCCGCGTTCGTGCCGATGATGCTGCTCTTCTTCGCCCTCCAGCGTTTCTTCTTCAAGGGGGTGGGCGAGGGAGCGGTCAAGACCTGACCCGTCCGGGTTCCCTGGACCACCCGGGCCACCGGGTGGTCCGAGTCACCCGGTCCGCCCGTTCGCCGTCCCGCGCCGTCCGACCCTCCGTCCACGGGAGCCGCCGTCATGCACGACGACCGCAACATCACCGAACACCGCCTCCGCCGGGTCCTGCACGAACGCATCAAGCCCGCCGTCCGCACCCGCCCGGTCCCGCTCACCGTCGAGCGCTGGGAGGCCCCGGGCGAGCCCGTCCCCGTCGACGAGGCCCTGGCCGCCCCCTACCGGCCCTGCGCCGCCGGCGACGCGTGGGGCCCCGCCTGGGGCACCACCTGGTTCAGGGTCACCGGCTCCGTACCGGCCGACTGGGCGGGCCGTACGGTCGAGGCCGTCCTCGACCTCGGCTTCGACCGGATGATGCCGGGCTTCCAGTGCGAGGGACTGGTCCACCGCCCCGACGGGAGCGAGGTCAAGGCCCTCAACCCGTACAACGACTGGGTGCGGGTGGCCGACGCGGCGGCCGGCGGCGAACGCGTCGAGTGGTACGTCGAGGCCGCCTCCAACCCGGTCCTGGTCGACCACGCCCCCACGTACGAGGGCGACCGGCTCACCAGCGCGGATCAGCCCCTGTACCGGATCGCCCGGATGGACCTCGCCGTCTTCGAGACCGAGGTGTGGGAACTCGTCCAGGACCTCGAAGTCCTGTACGACCTGATGACCCAGCTCGACGGGTCCGACGCCCGCCGCCACGCGATCCTGAGGGCCGTCGACTCCGCGCTGGACGAGGTGGACCTCGCCGATGTCCCCGGCACGGCCGCCGCCGCCCGCTCCCGCCTCACCGCGGTGCTCGCCGCCCCCGCGAACGCCTCCGCGCACCGGATCAGCGCGGTCGGTCACGCCCACATCGATTCGGCCTGGCTGTGGCCGTTGCGCGAGACGGTGCGCAAGGTGTCCCGGACGGCGTCCAACATGGTCGCCCTGATGGACGAGCACCCCGAGTTCGTCTTCGCCATGTCGCAGGCCCAGCAGCTCGACTGGATCAAGACCCACCGGCCCGAGCTCTTCGAACGGGTCAAGAAGAAGATCGCGGACGGGCAGTTCGTGCCGGTGGGCGGCATGTGGGTGGAGTCCGACACCAACATGGTCGGCGGCGAGGCCATGGCCCGCCAGTTCCTCTACGGCAAGAAGTTCTTCCTCGACGAGTTCGGCATCGAGACGCGCAACGTCTGGCTGCCCGACTCCTTCGGGTACACCGCCGCCCTGCCGCAGATCGTCAAACTCTCCGGCTCCCGCTGGTTCCTGACCCAGAAGATCTCCTGGTCGCAGGTCAACGCCTTCCCCCACCACACCTTCTGGTGGGAGGGCATCGACGGCACCCGCGTCTTCACCCACTTCCCGCCCGTCGACACCTACAACAGCGACCTCGGCGGCGCCCAGCTCGCGCACGCCGCCCGCAACTACCGCGAAAAGGGGCGGGGTTCGCGTTCGCTCGCCCCCTTCGGCTGGGGCGACGGCGGTGGCGGCCCCACCCGTGAGCACCTGGCCCGGGCCCGCCGCCAGCGCGACCTCGAAGGTTCCCCGCGCGTGGAGATCGAACGCCCCGACGCCTTCTTCGAGAAGGCCCACGCCGAGTACGGGGACGCGCCCGTCTGGGCCGGGGAGCTGTACCTGGAGCTGCACCGCGGCACGTACACCTCCCAGGCCAAGACCAAACAGGGCAACCGGCACAGCGAATCCCTGCTGCGCGAGGCCGAGTTGTGGGCGGCCACGGCAGCCGTGCGCGTGCCCGGTTCCGGTTACCCGTACGAGGACCTGGAGCGCCTCTGGAAGACCGTCCTGCTCCACCAGTTCCACGACATCCTGCCCGGCTCCTCCATCGCCTGGGTCCACCGCGAGGCGCGCGCGACGTACGCGGAGGTACGGGAGGAACTGCGCGGGATCGTCCTGGCCGCGCAGCTGGCCCTGGCCGGGGAGGGCACCGCCGAGCTGGTCTTCAACTGCGCCCCGCACACCCGGCGCGGCATCCCGGCGGGCGGCGCGGGCGTGCCGCGGGAGGAGGGGCGGCCGGTCACCGTGGAGGAGCGGCCCGACGGCGGGCACGTCCTGGCCAACGGGCGGCTGCGGGTGGAGATCGACGGCCGCGGGCTGATCGTGTCCGCGTACGACCTTCGGGCGCGCCGCGAGGCGGTGGCCCCCGGAGGGGCCGCGAACCTGCTGCAGATCCACCCCGACTTCCCGAACATGTGGGACGCGTGGGACATCGACGCCTTCTACCGCAACCGCGTCACCGACCTCGTGGAGGTGGACGCCCCGCCCCTGGTGGAGGCCGGACCGGACGCGGTGACGGTCCGTGTCCGCCGGTCCTTCGGCCGCTCCACGGCGGTCCAGTCGATCACCCTGCGGGCCGGGGCCAAGACGGTGGACATGGTGACGGAGGTGGACTGGCGTGAGAGCGAGAAGTTCCTCAAGGCCGCCTTCCCGCTGGACGTGAAGGCCGAACGGTCCGCCTCCGAGACCCAGTTCGGGCACGTGTACCGGGCGACCCACACCAACACCTCGTGGGAGGCGGCCAAGTTCGAGATCTGCGCGCACCGGTGGATCCACGTGGCGGAGCCGGGGTGGGGCGCCGCCGTCCTCAACGACTCCACGTACGGCCACGACGTGACGCGCGACGTGCGGCCGGACGGCGGACAAACCACCACGGTCCGCCTCTCCCTCCTGCGGGCCCCGCGCTATCCGGACCCGGAGACCGATCAGGGCGTCCACACCCTGCGCTTCTCGCTGGCGCCGGGCGCGCGGATCGAGGACGCGGTGCGCGAGGGCCACGCGCTGAACCTGCCGGAACGGGTGGTCCCCGGCGCGGGCCCGGTCACCCCGCTGATCGCGGTCGACGAGGACGCGGTCGTCGTCGAGGCGGTCAAACTGGCAGAGGACCGCAGCGGCGACGTGATCGTCCGCCTCTACGAATCCCGCGGCGGCCGCGCCACCGCCACCCTCACCCCGGCCTTCCCGATCACGGCGGCGGTCGAGAGCGACCTCCTCGAACGCCCCCTGGACGGCGCGGCGGTGGGCGCGCCGGCCCCGGACGGCGCCACCGTCCTCACCCTGCGCCCGTTCCAGATCGTCACCGTCCGGCTGTGCCGCCGCCGTGAGTAGGCTGTCCGGATGAACGAGATCGACACAGCCCCCGACCGGGACGCGTGGCGCGCCGACTTCGAGGCCCGCGTCCTGGCCGGGTACCGGGCCGCCGGATGCTCGGATCCACTGGCCCGGGCCCTGCTGGAGCGGGTGGTACGGGGGATCGACGACTGGACCGTGGCCACGGACGGCACCGGCTGGATCGCGGTCGAGCTGAGCGGCGGCACCGGCGGCACCGGCGGCACCGGGGACGACGGGGGAGCCGGGGGATCCGGGGCGACGGTCGGCCGGATCCACGACCTGACGGCGGCGCCGGGGCGGCCGTGGGCCGAGCGGTGGTGCGCCGAGCGGGGCGCGGAGCGGGTGGAGGTGCGCCTCACGGGCGGTCCGGGAGTGTTCGCCGACTACCCCCTCCGGGGGCGGAACATGATGCGCGCCGCAGCCGAACGGCCCGAGCTGCCGACGGGCCTGACGGTCCGCCTGCTCACCGAGGAGGAGTACCCGGGCTGGTTGGCCGGGGAGCAGGCCGCGTACGTCGCGGACATCGTCCGGTCCGGCGCGCTGACCCCGGACCAGGCGAAGGCGAAGTCCGACGAGGACTTCGCCCGCTACCTCCCCCAGGGTTACCGGACCCCGGATCAGGCCTTCTACGCGATGGAGGCCGAGGGACAGGTGATCGGCACCGGCTGGGTGAACCACGGTTTCCTGCCGGGCGTGACCTTCGGCTTCTCACTGGAGGTCTACGAGGAGCACCGCGGCCGGGGTTACGGCCGGGCCGCGATGGCCGTCGGTGAGTGGGCCACCCGGCAGGGCGGCGACGAGGCGATGATGCTCAACGTCTTCGGCGGCAACGAGGTCGCGATGCGGCTGTACGACAGCGCCGGCTTCACGGTGCTGGAGGAGTTCCGCTCGATCGACCTGTAGCACCTCCGCCGGTGCCCGCGGCGGCCCTCCAGACCTCCGGATCGTGGCGGCGGTTGCGGTGTCCGGCGGCCAGTACGGTGCGCAGCGGCGCCGCGTGCGGGGTGCCGGCCGGGAGTTCCAGCCGGTCGAGCAGGACGAGCGCCCCGGCCGGGTCGAGGTCCCCGTAGACGTCGTGATAGCCGAGCAGGAGGGCGCGGAAGACCGCGCGGCGCAGCCCGGGGACGTCCGCGGCGGCCCGGAGGGTGGGGGCCTTGGCGTCCCACGGGACCGGGCCGGAGTTCTCCAGGACCCGGCGGGCCCGGCGCAGCAGCGGCTCCGGCGCCCCGGGCACCAGCCGCTCGCGGTCTTCGCCGAGGACCTCGGCGAAGGCTTCCGCCGAGGTCCCGTGGTCCTCGAACCAGGTGTACCAGAGGGAACAGAGGAGGGCCTCGCACTCCGGGACGGCCTCCAGCCGGCGCCGGTAGCCGCCCCACAGCGCCTCCGCGGGAAGCGGGCCGTCGGCGCCGGTGTGGGCCTGGTGGATCTGCCCGATCACCAGGACGTGGTCGCCGAGCACCTCCATCAGCCCCATGGCCACGCGCAGCCGGCCGGCCGCGTCGAGTTCCTCGTCGGTGAACGCCATGCAGCCGAGGCCCTCGGCGACGTCGTCGCGGGTCAGCGTGGCGGCCGGGGGCTCGGCGTCGTACCAGGTGTCCTCGCCGGTCTGGGTGATGCCGTCCTCGGCCAGCCACCGCCGGGCCGTTTCGGCGTCCGGGAGCTCCCTGAGGAACTCCGCGACCACCGCGGTGAATTCACGGGGTGCCGCGGCGTGGATCAGGTGTCCCACCGGGATGGTGCGCAGGCGGGCGTCGGGGATGCGGCGGACCAGTTCGGCGGCGCCCTCCGCCGGTACGTGGCTCGTCGGGCCGCCCGCCACCACGAGGGTCGGGGCCGTGATCCGCCCCAGGCCCGCCAGCCAGGCGGGGTCCGGCCGGTCGAGCTCGGCCCGGACCGCGAGCACCATGTCCCAGTCGAAGGGCAGCTCCCCCTCGGGGCGGACCGGTGCGGGCGCCTCCCGGGGCAGCGGCGCGGGGGCGTCCTCCAGGACCAGCCGGACCACCCGCCAGGGCCGCGTCTGCGCGACGAGGTGGGCCACGACCCCGCCCATGGAGTGGCCGACCAGGTCCACCCGGTCCAGGCCGAGGGCGTCGAGGAGGCCGATGACGTCGTCCCGCATGAGTTCCAGGGAGTACGCGCCGGGCCGGTCGCTGTGGCCGTGCCCGCGCAGGTCCACGGCGTACACCCGGCGCTCCCGGTCGAGGACCTCCCGTACGGGGGCCCAGTCGCCGGCGCGTTCGCCCAGCGCGGGCAGCAGGAGCAGCGGGTCGCCGTCCGGAGGGCCGGAGACCTCGTACGACAGGCGTATCCCGTTCACCGTCACCGTGTGCCGATCGATCATCCGGCAGACGCTACCCGTGCCGGCGCCGTCCGTGAACTGCGCCACAGGGGGTGATGGCGCGGGCCCGGGGTTGCGGGCTCCCGGCGGCGACGGCGCTCGCGCGGGCCCCTCCCTGGTTATGCACCTAGTTGCAAAACCCGTCCCTCCTCGCTAGAACAGGTCCATCACCCCCGCGCGAGGAGACGCCCACCCATGAGCCCGTACCCGCACCTGCTGAGCCCGCTCGACCTCGGGTTCACCACCCTGCCGAACCGCGTGATCATGGGCTCGATGCACACGGGCCTCGAAGAGCACGCGGGCGGCTTCGAGCGCCTCGCGGCCTTCTACGCCGAGCGCGCCCGCGGCGGCGCCGGTCTGATCGTCACCGGCGGCATCGCCCCCAACGACGCGGGCCGTCCCTTCGAGGGCGGATCCCGCCTCACCACCGAGGAGGAGGCCGCCGAGCACCGGGTGATCACCGACGCCGTGCACGCCGAGGGCGGGAAGATCGCGATGCAGATCCTCCACTTCGGCCGCTACGCCTACCACAAGGACCTGGTCGCCCCCAGCGCCATCCAGGCCCCCATCAGCCCCTTCGTCCCGAACGAGCTGACCGACATCGAGGTCGAGCGCACCGTCGAGGACTTCGTCCGCGCCGCCCGCCTCGCCAAGCTCGCCGGCTACGACGGCGTCGAGATCATGGGCTCCGAGGGCTACCTGGTCAACGAGTTCATCGCCGCCGCCACCAACAAGCGCACCGACCGCTGGGGCGGTGCCTACGAGAACCGCGTGCGCTTCCCGCTGGAGATCGTCCGCCGCACCCGCGCCGCCGTCGGCGAGGACTTCATCCTCATCTACCGCCTCTCGATGCTCGACCTGATCCCCGGCGGCTCCACCCTCGACGAGGTCGTCCACCTCGCCAAGGAGATCGAGGCCGCCGGTGCCACGATCATCAACACCGGCATCGGCTGGCACGAGGCCCGCATCCCCACCATCGCCACCTCCGTCCCGCGCGGCGCCTACACCTGGGTCACCAAGCGGCTGATGGGCGCGGTCTCCGTACCCCTCGTCACCAGCAACCGCATCAACACCCCCGAGATCGCCGAGGAGATCCTCGCCGACGGCCGCGCCGACCTGGTCTCGCTGGCCCGCCCCTTCCTCGCCGATGCCGACTTCGTCGCCAAGGCCGCGGCCGGCAGCCCCGAGACCATCAACACCTGCATCGGCTGCAACCAGGCCTGCCTCGACCACACCTTCAGCGGCAAGATCACCAGCTGCCTGGTCAACCCGCGCGCCTGCCACGAGACCGAACTCGTGCTCTCCCCGACCCGGACGAAGAAGCGCGTCGCCGTCGTCGGTGCCGGTCCGGCCGGGCTCGCCTGCGCCGTCTCCGCCGCCGGACGCGGCCACGCCGTCACCCTCTTCGAGGCCTCCGGCCACATCGGCGGTCAGCTCGACGTCGCCCGCCGGATCCCGGGCAAGGAGGAGTTCGAGGAGACCATCCGCTACTTCGGCAACCAGCTGACGGCGAGCGGCGTCGAGGTCCGCCTCGACACCCGCGCCGACGTCGAGAGCCTGACCGGCTACGACGAGGTGGTCATCGCCACCGGCGTCACCCCGCGCACCCCCGCCATCGAGGGCGTCGAGCGGGACGGGGTCGTCAGCTACCTCGACGTCCTGCGCGACGGCGTCCCCGTCGGCGAACGCGTCGCCGTCGTCGGCGCCGGGGGCATCGGCTTCGACGTCGCCGAGTTCCTCACCGACAGCGGCGAAGGCGCCTCCCAGGACCCCGCCGTCTACTTCCGGCACTGGGGCGTCGACACCGCGTACGCCGGTCCCGGCGGGCTCACCGCCCCCGAGCGGCCCGCGGCCCCGCGCCGGGTGACCCTCCTGCAGCGCAAGACCACCAAGGTCGGCGCCGGCCTCGGCACCACCACCGGCTGGATCCACCGCGCGGAGCTCAAGCACCGCGGGGTGGTCTCCGTCGCCGGCACGACCTACGAGCGGATCGACGACGAGGGCCTGCACATCACCGTCGACGGCGAGCCGCACCTGGTCCCCGCCGACACCGTCGTGCTGTGCACCGGACAGGAGCCGCGCCGCGAGCTCCACGAGGCACTGCGCGCCGCCGGGATCGAGGCCCACCTGATCGGCGGCGCCGACGTGGCCGCCGAGCTCGACGCCAAGCGGGCCATCCGCCAGGGCACGGAGCTCGCCGCGCGCCTCTGAGCCCCCGGGACAAAGGAGTTGTGGCGGTCCGGGCGGGGCCGCCACAATCTCCGGGTGACGCTGACACCGGCAGACGCGGACAAGATCCTCCACGACAACTTCGCCCCCTGGGTGCTCGCCCTCGGACTCACCGTCGAGGAGACGGGCGAACGGCACGCCGTCCTGCGGCTGCCCTGGTCCGAGACCCTGGCCCGGGACGGCGGCGGACTCAGCGGCCAGGCCCTGATGGCCGCCGCCGATACCGCCACCGTCATCGCGATCAGCGCCGCGCGCGGCGCGTACGGCCCGATGACCACCGTCCAGCAGTCGACGAGCTTCCAGCGGCCCGTGACCGGCTCCGACGTGCTGATCGACGTACGGATCACGAAACTCGGCAAGCGGATGGCCTTCGCCGACATCACCATGACCCCCGACGGCGGCCGGGAACCCGCCGCCAAGGCCTCCACCGTCTACGCCCTGCTCGGGTGAGCGGGGGCACCGGCCGACCGGATCGGGATCGGGATCGGGAACGGGATCAGGGGCCGGTCAAGCTGAGCCGGAACAGGGACTTCACCGTCTTCTGGCTCGGCCAGGCCCTGTCCGTGCTCGGCGGCTCCGTCTCCCTGCTGGCGCTGCCCCTGCTGGTCTTCGACGCCACCGGAGACGTGGGCCAGCTCGGGCTGCTCACCGCCGTCTCCGGGGCCACCGGGATCCTCACCGGCACCTTCGCGGGCTCCGTGGTCGACCGGACCGACCGGCGGCGGCTGATGATCGGGTGCGACCTGCTGCGGGCCGTCCTGCTCTGCGCGCTGCCCCTCCTCTGGGCGGTCACCCCGCGGATCTGGGTGCTCTACGTCCTGACCGTGCCGGTGGCCGTCCTCAAGACCCTGTTCGACGTGGCGTACGTGACCGCCGTCCCGGGCCTGGTCCCGCCGCGCGACCTGACCGCCGCCAACGGCCGCCTGATGAGCACCTTCGCCTTCGGGACCCTCCTCGGGCCGGTGGCCGCCGGGCTGATCACCACCGGCGCCGGCGCCGGCTGGGCGCTCGCCGTGGACGGGGCCACCTTCGCCGTCTCGGCCGTCACCCTGCGGTGGGTGCGCTTCGGCCGCCACGGCGACGGGGAACACCGCCCGGCCGCGGGCGGCGGCTTCCGGGAGAGGTTCCTCGCCGGGTTCCGCTTCCTGTGGGCGCAGCCCGTGCTGCGCTCCCTGACCGTCCTGCTGACCCTCCTCACCTTCGTCACCATGGGCGCCACCGACCTGCTGATCTTCCGCGTCCGGCACGACCTCGGCCGCTCCGCCGCCACCCTCGGCTACGTGATCGCCGTCAGCGGCCTCGGCGCCGTCGCCGCCGCCTTCGCGGCCGGGCGGCTGCGCCGCGCCCTGGGCTTCGGCACCTGCTGGCTGGGCTCCGTCGCGCTGATCGCTCTGGCCGTCGTGGTCACCGGGGTCAGCGGGAGCGTGCCGGTGGTCGCGGGGGCGGCCGTGGTGTTCATGTTCGGGCTCACCCTCGGCGGGGTCTGCTCCATGACCCTGCGCCAGGAGATCACCCCCGAACCGCTGCTGGGTCGGGTCACCTCCGCGTTCTGGACGGTGCACAACGCCGCCGGGCCGGTCGGGGCGGCCGTGCTGACCCTGCTCGCCCGCCGGCACGGGGTACCGGCGGTGAGCCTGGCCGCCGGTGCCCTGTGCCTGCTGATCCTCGGCGCCGGGCTGCTGACCCCGCTGCGCGGCAGCCGTCCCGGCCCCGGGGGCACGCCTCCGGAGGCCACGGGCGCGCGCCCGGGACGCGGGTCCGGGATCGCGAGCCCTTAGCGGGAGCCCGTGGCGGGAGCGGGCGGAGCCGGGTCCGGGTCAGAAGCGCTGCGGCGCCGCCGGGAACGGAAGCGGCAGCGGCAGCGGGCGCTGCGGCTGCGGCTCCGCCCCGCGTTCGCCCCCGGCCGCGGGCGTCCGGCAGGTCACGTCCTCGGCCGGCAGCCGGCCCGAGGACAGGTAGGCGTTGACCGGCGCGTTCGCACAGGACCTCGGATCGGCCAGGTAGACGCCGTGCCCCTCGCCGCCCATCGCCAGCACCATCCGCGAGCCCTTCAGTGAGCGGTGCAGGCCCTGACCGCTGACCAGCGGGGTCTGGGAGTCCCACTCGTTCTGCACGGTCAGGACGTTCGCCCGGGTCCTCATCGGCGTCACCGCCTCCCGCGGACGCCCCCAGAACGCGCACGGCTTGATGGTGGAGGCCATGTCCCCGTACAGCGGGTACCGCTGCTTGTCCTTCACCGCGTCCCGCCGGTACTGCTCGGGATCGCGCGGCCAGGCGTCGGTGTCGCCGCACACCACCGACCAGAAGACGGCGGTGCCGGTGTCCGGGGCCGGCCCGGAGGGACGCAGGGCCTTCATCAGCTCCGCCGCGGACGGGCCCGGCGGCCGCGGCCCGCCCTCGGCCGCCGCCTTGAGCGCGCTCACGAGCGGGGCCGCCGTCGCCGGGGAGAAGAACAGGCCCCGGGCGGCCCGGATGTCGTCCCCCGTCAGCTTCTGCCCCTCCAGCTCGATCGGGTCGCGGTCGGCGCGCGCCACCAGGTCCCAGAAGGTCCGCGACACCGCCTCCGCGGTGGTCCCCAGGTGGTACTCGCCGTCCCGCTCCGCCGTCCAGCCCGCCCAGCGCCGGAACGCCGGTTCCGCCTCGGTCGCCCACACCTGGATCATGCCGCGCCAGGCGCGTTCGGGGTCGACGCCGCTGTCCAGGACGAAGCGGTCGGTCCGCTGCGGGAACATCTGGGAGTACACCGCGCCCAGGTAGGTCCCGTACGAGTAGCCGACGTAGGAGACCGTGCGCTCGCCCAGCGCCGCGCGGATGGCGTCCATGTCGCGGGCGGTGTTGCGGGTGGTGATGTACGGGATGACGTCGCCGGCCTTCTCCCGGCACTTGTCGGCCACGGTGCGCGCCCAGGCCACGTCGGAGGCGTAGGTCTCCGGCCGGTAGGCCCGGTCGAGGTTCTGTTCGGCTTCGGTGAGTCCGCAGGTGATCGGAGAACTCCGGCCCACCCCGCGCGGATCGAAGCCGATCAGGTCGTACCGCTCCCTGACCTCCTTCGGCATCGACTCCTCCACCATCAGCGGCAGGTCGAGGCCCGTCCCGCCGGGACCGCCCGGGTTCATCAGCATCACCCCGTGCCGTTTGGCGGCGTTCGGGGTCTTGATGCGGGATATCGCGAGATCGATCCGCCGGCCCTCGGGCCGCCGGTAGTCGAGCGGGACCTTGATCGTCGCGCATTCGTACGAGGCGGGCTGCCCCGGGTCGCACCGGTGCCAGGAGGGCTTCCGGGGAGGGTGGTAGTCGGCCGGGGCGGCGGCCGCCGGGTTCGCGGACAGGAGGGGGAGGGCAGTGGCGAGGAGACCGGCGGCGGTGAGCAGGGGCGCGAAGCGCGGTACGCGCGGATGCGGGCTGAGGCGCACGGAGAGCCGTTCCTTTCGGAGAGAGGGGCGGTTCCCCGCTCACGATGGAGGACGCGGCGTCCGGGCGAATCAGCCCTCAGGGCGGCCCTCGTGCTCCTCACGAATGAGCAGAATTCCGGACAACTGGCCGACTCGCCGCGCACCTTGACGCCTCGTTCGCAGGGTGCCGCCCCCGCGCCCGAGGCCTCGGCCGCCGCCGGGCTACAGTCGCGCCATGCGCATCGTCTCCCTGCTGCCCGCCGCCACCGACATGATCGCGGAGCTCGGTCTCACCGCCGACCTGGTCGGTCGCACCCACGAGTGCGACTGGCCGCCGGGCGAGGTGGAGGGCGTACCCGTGGTCACCCGCGCGCAGTTCACGGCCGAGGAACTCAGCAGCCGGGAGATCTCCGACGCGGTCGGCGGGGCCGCCCACTCCGGCTCCTCCCTCTACACCCTGGACACCGGGGCGCTCGCCGCACTCGCCCCCGACGTCGTGCTCACCCAGGACCTCTGCGACGTCTGCGCCGTCTCCTACGCCGCGGTCTCCCGCGCGGTGCGCGTCCTCGATGCCGGCTCCCGCGTACTGAGCCTGGAACCGCGCACCCTCGACGACGTCCTGGAATGCCTGGTCACCGTCGGCGACCTGCTCGGCGTGCGCGCGGAGGCGGAGCGGAGGCGGGACGCGCTGCGCGCCCGGCTCGACGAGGTCGAGAAGCTGACGGCGGGACGGCCCCGCCCCCGTGTGGTCACCGTGGAGTGGCTCGACCCGCTCTGGCCGGCCGGACACTGGGTCCCGGACCAGATCGCCGCCGCCGGAGGGGAACCCCTGCTCGCCGCGGCCGGCGAGCACACCGTGCCGATGACGTGGGACGCGGTCCGGGCGGCCCGTCCCGACGTGCTGTTGGTCCTGCCCTGCGGTTTCGCGCCCGAACGCACCCTGCGCGAGAGCCACTTGCTGACGGAGCTGCCCGGCTGGGCCGAGCTGCCGGCCGTCCGCGCGGGCAACGTCTGGGTGCTCGACGGGCCCGCGTACTTCAACAGGCCCGGCCCACGTGTCGTACGGGGCGCGGAGGTGCTGGCGCACGTCCTGCACGGGGTGCGGGCGGGTGAGCCGGTCACCGCGGCCGAGGCGCGGCGGCTGGGCTGAGCGGGCGGGCCGACCCCGCCGCACCGGGGCCGGACCCGGTGCGGCGGGGCGTCAGTGGCCGTGGGCGGAGGAGGGGTGCTCCGCGGGGGAGTGCTCCGCCGCCGAGGGGACGGCCGCTGACGGGCCGGCCGCTGACGGGCCGGCGGCCGAGGGGGAGTGGCCTTCGTGGGAGGTGCCGGTTTCGAGGGTGCCGCCCAGCCGGTCGTGCACAGCGGTCAGGGCCTGTGCCGACGGGCCGGTGACCACCCAGCGGTCGCCGACCAGGTAGACGCCGCCGTAGGTCCGGGTCTCCGCCAGCCAGGAGCGCAGGCCCTGATCCGCGGCGAAGGTGGTCACGCTGTAGGCGCCCTGCGCCGTCTCGCAGGCTCCCTGGCGCAGTTCGTCCGCCTCGACGCTCAGCTCGGCGGTGCAGCCCAGCACGCCGGCGATCTCCTCCACGGAGGTGCCGGGGGCGGCCGGGGCGGCAGGGGAGGCCGGGGCGGCCTTCGCCGCCGGTACGGAGCCGGCCGCCGCGTCGGCCCCGTACGGCGGCCGGCTCTCGCCACAGCCCCCGCACAGCAGCGAGGCGCACATCACGGCAACGGCCGTCAGCAGGCGGCCCGTCGGTCGGTCGGTGGACGGCATGGGACAACCTCGCTGACGGATCGGGAAGGGGGTCGTGGTGCCCGACGGGGAGGGGGGCCGGGCACCACGGGATCGGGGGTGCGGGCCGCTCTATCCGGCCGCCTTCGTCTTCTTGCCCTTGTCGGTCACGGCGAACCAGAGGCCCTGCTTGTTCTGCCCGTTGATGTCCCCGGGTTCCTTGTCCCCGGTGAATGTGTAAACCGGCCAGCAGTCGATCGTCAATTGCTCCGAACCGTCGGGCCGTTTCACCGATCCGACCAATCCGGCGGCAATTCCGTTCACCTTCGTCTTGTCGATCGCGGGAGCCGGTTTCCAGGTGTCGAGGCAGGCGTCGAGGCAGCCGAATTTCATCGGCCAGGCGCTGTCCTTGTCGAACCGGTAGAGGGTGCGCCCCTGGGCGTCGGCGAGGATCGGACCGAGCTGCGCGTTCTGCCGCACCGACAGCGAGACCTGCGGCTGGGCGGGCGGCTGTTCCGTCGAACCGGAGCCCATGTCCATGCCCGCTCCGGCGCCCATGTCCATGCCCCCGCCGCCCGCCCCCTTGGACGCGGTGGACGGCTTCCCGTCCGGGCCCAGCGCGTGCCAGGTGCCGCCCACGCCCTCGCCGAGCGTGTCGCCCGCCTTGGTGTCCTTCGCGTAGCGGTACACCGGCCAGCCGCCCAGCGTCAGCTGCCGGGTGCCGTCGGCGCGGGTCACGGAACCGAGCAGGTCCGCCTTGACACCCGCTCCGGCGGAGACGTCGTCCGCCGACACCGCCGGCCAGGCCTTGGCGCAGTCCCCCTCGCAGTTCGACTTGGGCGGCTTCGCCGTGTCCTTGTCGAAGCGGTAGAGGGTGAACCCCTCGGCGTCCGTGACCACCGAGCCCAGGTCCGCGGCCTCCCGTACCTTCAGTTCCCCGGCCGCCCCGCCCTTGCCGGCCGCCGCGGCCCCGCCGGCCGGCGCGGCCCCGGTATCGCTGCCGTACCCCGGCAGCGACCCGGAGCCGGAGCCCGAGCCGTAGGCGTCCAGCGCCTTGCTGTCGCCCACCGGCTGCACCGAATCCCCCTTGGCGGAGGACTTGTTGTCCGAGAGCCCGCACCCGGCCGTCAGCAGCAGTACCGCGACCGCCGAACCGGCGAGTATTTCACGGCGCATTCTCTTCACGGTCTCTCCTTCGGTTTGGATCCCGCGTTCTGTTCGCATTGCCTGAGTAATTGATACGGGGCCCGGAGCCCCCCAAACGAATATCCCGGGGAATTTGTCAGATCGCGCCAAGAATGAACTCGGGGGTGGGGCGGGGCCGTGCGCTGCTCATTCCTGGATGCGCAGGGCGAGCGCCGGGCAGCGCCGCACGGCGCGCAGGGCCTTGGGCCGCAGCCGCTCCGGCACCGGCATGGAGGCCTGTGCCGGATAGCCGTCCGCGTCGAGCCGTACGACGTCCGGCAGGACGTCCACGCACAGCCCGTGCCCCTTGCACAGCGTCCAGTCCACGACCAGCCGCTCCGGGCTCTCGTCGTCGGGCAGCGGCAGCGCCCCCAGTACCCGCCGGCCGCAGCCGCTGCCGAGCGCGTGGTCGCGGAACTCGTCGGGGAAGGAGGCGAGGGCGGAGGCCACGAAGTGCGAGGTGCCGTCCGGGTGGCTGCACGCCCCGCGTCTGCGCACCCCGAGCATCCGCGCCTCCACCGCTTCGAGGGCGCTGCGGCCCCCGCCCGCGACGGCCGCCTCCAGTACGTCGGCCAGCGCGGGCAGGCCCCGTACGCAGGGGCCGCACTGGCCCGCCGTCTCGTTCGCCATCCAGCGCGTCACCCGGGCCACCTCGCCCGCCGGACAGGTGTCCTCGGGCAGCGGCAGTACCGCGCCCGCCCCCAGTACCGCACCGAAGGCGGCGAGGGACTGCCGGGACACCTCCGCGCCGAGGGCCGAGCCGGGATCCAGCCAGCGGCCGTGGTAGCCGCCCACGAGCACGCCCTGCCCGGGGCGCAGGCCGCACAGCTCCAGGACGTACGCCAACGACGTCCCGGTCGGGGCCTCGATGACCGTCGAGCCGGCGACGGTCAGCAGGACGGTGCCCGGTTCGGACGGCAGCCCGGCCGACCGGTAACCGGCGGCGCCGAGCCGCGCGGCGACGGCGAGCTGGGCGTAGGTCTCGGTGTTCGACAGCAGGGTGGGCACCCCGCCGAGGCCGCGCTCGCTGGTGCGCACCCGCTGCCCGGACGGCAGCGTGGGGCCGCCGTTGAGGCCGTTGATCATCGCGGTGCCCTCGCCGGTGACGAACCGCTCGGGCAGCAGCGCAACCCGCACCTGGCGCCCGCCCCGGCCCCGTTCGGCGACGGCGTCGCGCACCGAACGCTCCACGTCGGGGCGGGTCACGGCGATCACCACGTCCTCGGCTCCGACCGCGGCGGCGGCCAGCAGGGCCCCGTCGAGCACCAGGTGGGGGGCGTGCAGCAGGAGGGCCTTGTCCTTGAGGCAACTGGGCTCGCCCTCGCTGCCGTTGACGACGACGGCGGTCAACCCGTCGCGTCCCCGGGCGGACTGGGTGACCGCGCGCAGTTTGCGGGCGAAGGGGAAGCCCGCCCCGCCGCGGCCCCGCAGGTCGATGTCGGCGGCGAGGTCGACGAGTTCGTCCGGGCGGTAGCGGGGCAGCGGTCCGTGCGCGGCCTCGTGGGCGTCGCGGTCCAGCCGCGGGAAACGGTCGAGTCCGGTCAGCAGCCGGGGGGTGCCCACGCAGCCGAGGCCGGGGCGCGGCGCTTCGCTCACCGCCGTCCCTCCCGCCCGGCGAACGGGCCGAAGCCCGTGGCGGCCCCGGCGTCCGCGGCCGGGCCGGGTGCGTAGGCGGCGGCGTACGGCGGGTGCTGGGGCTGGGGCGGCACCGCCTGCATGGCCTGGGTCACCGGCACGGCCTGCATGGGCTGGGTCACCTGCATGGCCTGCATGGGCTGGGCCAGTTGCACCGTCTGCATGGGCTGGGTCACCTGCACGGCCTGCGTGTCCTGGGTGAACTGCGCGCCCTGCCTGACGGGTGCGGTCGCCTCCGCCGGCCGCACGGAGCGTTCGGGAGCACCCGCCGGCCCGCCGCGGCCTCCGGGGCGCAGCCCCGTGAGGGGCACGTCCCGTACGGAGTAGCCCCGGGAACGGGGGCCGCGGGCGCTCCGGGTGGCCGCGACGGACTGCGGGGCGCTCGCCGGGGCGGACCCCTCGCGCCTGCGCCTGCGCAGCCGGACGGCGAGCAGCCCCATCACGCCGGCCACGCCGAGGACGTAGGCCACCGTCACCCAGAGGTCGGCGGCACGGCCCGCCTTGAGCCCGTGCACGAGGGAGGCCCCCCACGCCGGGTACGCGCCGATGTGCAGGGCCCGCCACCACATGGAGCGGCGATTGGTGGCGAACACACTACGCAGGGCGCCGGAGACCGCCACGCTCACGAAGAGATATCCGGCCAGGGTGCCGAGGCCGATGACGACGGGCCGGTTCGCGTCGGTGAACGGCACCACCGCGGACGTCGCGCCCGTGTGGCCCTCGGCGACCTTGACCCATATGTGCAGGGCGAGGAAGCCCAACCCCGCGACGGCCAGCCCGCGGTGCACGCCCTGCGCGAGCAGCCGGTGCCCCGATCCGAGGAGTACCCGGTCGGTGGCCACCAGCCCCCACAGGACGGTGGAGGTGAGGGAGACGAGCGAGAGCACGCCCGACCCGAAGTCGAGGAAGTCCCACAGATGGGTCAGCGCGCCCGCGCGCGCCGCCACGATCAGGGAGACGAGAGCGGCGAGGGAGGCGCAGACCACGCTGGTGCGCAGCCGCCCCGCGACGGGCAGAAGCGGAGGCCGCCGGACGGCCCGTTTTCCCGCGGCCGGTGCCACCGCGGCGTGGCGGCTCCCGCGTCGGGCTCTGTGGGAGCGGGGCATGTGAGGCTGGGGCAGGGGCATCCAGTTCTCCTGTGCGCCTGGGCTCCGAGCACTCCACCTGGCGCTCGGCGCCCGGGAGTTGTGGTCGATGGTGGCCGGCAGCGCTGTGGAATTCCCACGTCGGCCGAAGGGCTCGGGGCCGGAGTGCAGAAGCATCGTGGAGCTACGCAGCATCTCCACAGGATTTATCGAAACGTGATAATTTCTCGCACCCCGTCTCCGGTGCGTCGAACGAGCCCGGAGGATTCCCCTCCAGTGGAGGTTGTGACAGGCCACCGCACCCCTCGCCGTCTACGCGTCCCCGACGGCAAAATCAAGGCAAACCCGCGGGACCGAAGGTGGCCGGAACCGTCCAGGAGGGCGTGTGGTAGCTGCAACTGTCGTCACAGGCAAGGTCGTTGGCGAGGCAGGCGACCTTGGCGGGCCTGTCGCTCCTGCACCGGACAGGCCTCACCCCGGCAAGAACGAGGAAACGATGTGCGAACTTCTGAACCGCATCTGGTCCCGCCCTCGCGGCGAGTGGACCCGTGTCCTGCGCAGGGAACTCCCCGCGCTGGCCGGGGAGATAGTGGAGGAGCTTCTGCATGGAATTCCCGGATTTTCCATACTTGTCGATGACAACGATGCCATCGATGACGAAATTCTCCGACAAGCGGTGGAAGACGCCCTTCTCGCCGCACTTGGGTACCGCGACGAGCCACTACGGGACGCGGCGCACGACGGGCCCGGCACGAAGACCCCGGACGAGGTCGAGGACCGGCACGACGTGGCGTCGGACGCCGTCCACGGCGGCCGGCACGAGGACGTACGAGGCCCCGGACTCTCGGAGGTGCGCGAGCACGGTCACGGAAGCGGAAGCCTCGGTGGAGGCGCCCACGGGGGCCACGGGCACAGCACTCACGCCCACGGTCACGACGGTCACGCCCACGGCCGCCCCGACGGCGACGGCCCCGCGCCGCACGACGAGGCGGCCCCCCATGGAGGCGCCCACGGCGCCCGCCCGGAACCCGCGGCCCCCCGCGACCGGGCCCGCCAGGAGCTGTTCAAGGCCCTCACCGACGACCGCGTGGCCTCCCACGCCTCCCTCACCGAGCTGTCCGAGGCGGCCGGCTGGCCCCTCCCGGTGGCCGTACGGGCCATCGCGCTGGCCACGCCCGGCGAGACCCAGCAACTGGCGGCCGTCCTCGACGACGCCCTCCCCGGCATGTTCGCCGGCCGGCCCTGCCTGCTGCTCCCCAGCCCCGACCCGGACACCCGGGCCGCCCTCGAACCCCCGTTGCGCGGCCGGTTCGCGGCCGTCGGCCACGCGGTCCCCCTCCGCGACACCGCCTCCTCACTGCGCTGGGCCCTGCGCCTGCTCACCCTGACCCCCAACCGCGGCGGCCCGGACGCCCGCGCCGTCTTCGTGGACGACCACCTCTCCACGCTCCTGCTGCTCCAGGACGAACCCCTGGCCCACGCGCTGGCCGCCCGCTGGCTGCGCCCCCTCGCCGACCTGACCCCGCGCCAGAGCGAGCGCCTGGAGGTCACCCTGCTGGCGTGGCTGGAGGGCGGCGGGGCCCCCGAGGCGGCCAAGGCCCTGAGCGTGCACCCGCAGACCGTGCGCTACCGCATGCGGCAGCTGGAGAAGCTCTTCGGACCCGGTCTGCGCGATCCGCGGACCCGCTTCGAACTGGAGATGGCCCTGCGCAGCCGCCGCCTGATGGCCCAGGTGCGCCGCCAGCACTCGCGGGTGGGCCGGCGGACGGCACGCGTCGTCACCGCCGACTTCACCCCCCTGGTCGTCGGACGGATGGCCCGGGTCAACGGCCTCTGAGCACCGCGCGGACGCGCCGCCCGTGAACCGGAACCGCCCGGCCTTCCCGTACCACGGGGAGGCCGGGCGGACGCCGTTCGCGCACGGAAGGGCGAGCGGCCCTACGCCGGTACGGGCGCCGGGGCGCCGCGCAGCGTCGCGTTGAGGTCGAGCAGCTCCGCGTAGGCCCGCGCGCACGGGCCGCACCCCGCGAGGTGGCGGACCAGCCCCCGCGGGCGCTGCGTACCGCCCCGCCGGACCGCCGTGCCGAGCATGCCGCTGTAGTGGCCGCACCGCCCGCCGCCCGCCGCCGCGTCCAGATGGGCGCCGAGGTACGCCTCCCGCAGCCCCTCGCGTGCCCGGAACGCCAGCGAGTTCACCGCGCTGGGGGTGATGCCCAGCCGCGCCGCGATCCGGTGCGGGGACTCCTCCTCCACCAGCGTGTGCCACAGGACGGTCTGCCAGCGCACCGGGAGCGCCCGGAACGAGCGCGCCACGAGCCGGCGGTCCTCGTCGGCCATCACCTGTCCCTGGGGGTCGCCGCCGGGCGCCTGCCGGCACCAGGAGTCGAAGTCCGCGGTCAGCAGGGTCCGTCCGGCGCGGTCGCGCCATTCCATCGCCGTGTGCCGGACCACCGCCAGCAGGTACGCGCGCCAGGGCCCGCGGGGCCCGGAGCCGGAGCGGACCGCCTGGAAGGTCCGCAAGAACGCCTCCGACACCAGGTCCTCGGCGTCCTGCGGGGTACGGCAGCAGGTGCGCGCGTAGGCGAGGGCGGCACGCCGGTGCCGCCGGTAGAGGAGCTCACGCACGGCCGCCTCCTCGGCATCGCCGCCGGGCAGGCGCAGGCGCCGGGTGAGTTCCGCGTCGGGGGGCGGAGGGACCTGCTCCTCCTCCGGTGGGCGTGGACGTGGACGTGAACATGTCCGTGGACGGTCCGCGGTGTCGCGTGATCCGGGCATCGCACTCCTCCTCGCCGCTTTCGGCACCCGTACACGCGGCCGCGGGCACCGGACGCGTACGGGTACGGACGTACGGACGTACGGGCGCCGGCCCGGGACGAGCCCCGGGCCGGCGCCCGTCCCGGACGGCGTCAGCGGCAGGTGCGCCCGCCGTTGATGCAGCTCACGGCCTTGGCCATGAGCCCGTTCGACATGACGTTGATGAAGTCGCCGTGGTCGGTCACCGGCTTGTGCAGCTGCTCCGGGAAGCTGTCGACCGCGAAGCGGGCACCGGGCGCGACCCCGTAGGTGATCCGCTGCACCAGCTGCGGGATCGCGGCGAAACCCTTCGGGCAGCGGCCCGCCTTGTCCGCGAAGGCCACGTGCGTACGGTGGTTGGCGCTGTCGGTGTTGCGGCCGTCCCAGCAGCTCTGGAAGGTGAAGGTGCGCACCACGTCGCTGCCCTTCGGACAGATCGGGTACTTGTCCTTCAGCTGCCGGTCCTCGAAGCCGGTGCAGCTCCACGAGGCGTTGGCGTTGGCGGTGCCGTTGGTGAAGGCCTTGGCGTCACCCGTGATGATGCGCAGGAACCGCGGCATCGCCTTGACCTGGCCGACGGGGCTCCCCTTGAAGTCGATCGTGACCTGCTTCGGCCGCAGGATCGTGCCCACGTTGGCGTCCTGTCCGCCGCCCGGGGCCTTGGCGTCCCGCTCCGCCTTCCCGTCGCGCAGCCGCAGCACCGGCCAGTAGTAGGCGGACTGGTCGCCGTTGCCGCAGGTCGTTCCGGAGGCCGCGAGACTGTTGTTGGAGGAGAAGGCGTTGGTCGTCTTGTTGCCCACGTAGTCGTGCATGTGGTGGGCGCCGTTGGAGACGCCGGGGGCGACGATGACGTTGTCGGGGTTGAAGTGGCCGTTCTCGTTGCGCCCGCACTGCGAGGAGAACGAGCCGGTGGAGGCGCCGCGCCCGGCGGCGGGGGCGTTCACGTTCGGCCGCACCTTGGCGATGTTGACGAAGTCGCTCTGGGCGGGACCCCGTTTCTGCCCGATGCTGCGCGCCGCGTCGGGATCGCGCGCCGGGTCGGCCGCGGCGGCGACCGCCGCGTCGGCCGCCGCGCCGACACCGGGGTCGGCCTCCGCGGGAGCCTCCTTCATGGTGCATCCGCTCAGCGCGTCCAGCCCCTCGGGGCGTCCGGCGGAACGGCCGATCACGTCGGACACGCGCCGGATGGTGGTGGAGCGCTGGTCCTTGAGCCGGCCCAGGAGCGCGTCCTTCTGGACCTTCTTCTTGCTCACCTGCCCGGCGGCGAGCTGCCGGTAGGCGTCGGCGACCTGGCCGTCGAGCTGGGCGAGGTTCTGGTCGACCTCGGCCCGCGCCTGGTCGGGTACGTCCGTGAGCCGGTCGCCCACGTCCGGACAGTCGATGGTCGCGGTCACCTCGCCGGTGCGGCCGGCGTCCTGGCCGGCGTTCGCGTTGCCCGCGACGACGGCGACCCCGCCGCCGCCCAGTACCAGCGCGCACGCCGCGGCCAGGAGTTTCAACCGGGGGCGCCTGTGGCCCTTTTGACTCATGTGATCACTTCACTTCGTCGATCGGACGGATGAGGGGGACGACGCCCCCTGGCGGACCGGGGAGGAGGGGGAGGACGGGGCCGGGCTCGCGTCGGAGAGCGAGTCGAAGTCGACGAGCCCGCTCTCCTCCAGGACCGAGATGTGGTCCAGGACCGTGGTGTTGGCCGAGGTGGCCAGGGCACGCACCATGGAGTTCCGGGTCTGCGCCCGGACCTGCGCCACCAGCTGGAACACCTTGCCGTGCGCCCGCCGCAGCAGCTGCACGAACAGCCGCTCGTACTCGTTGCCCTGGGCGGCCGTCATCTGGTCGAGCCAGCCCTGCTGCTGAGCGCTGGGCCGGTCGGGGAGGTCGATGCCGAGGGCCTGACCGACCTGGAGGACCTGGCGGTCGAGGTCGGTGTGGCCCATGACGAGGTGCTCCCCGGCCGTGCGCACGGAGGGGCGCGTCCCGCGCTGCTGGGCCTGTCGCCCCGCGGGCAGCTCCCAGAGCCCGGCGAGCCGCACCTTGCGGACGAAGTCCCGGTCGGTGGGGGTGAGCGGCCCGTACGCCGTGCTCATGATCCCGGCGCCGTCGTCCACGATCCCCGCTGCCGGTGCCGCCGCTCCCGTGGTGGCCGCCGAGGCGCGGTCGCCGTACTTGGCCACGGGGATCAGCAGCGCGATCAGCGTGACGGCCAGGGCACTGATGACCAGGCCGCTTCCGATCGTGTACTTCGTGGCCACCGACAAGCCGCTGCCGGATCGCCGCCGGAATGACAGCACATTGCCTCCTTGCTCCGTGGTCCTGCAGGAGAGTCGGGGCCGTGCCGGCCGCCGGCGCATGCCGTGCGGTTCACACCCGCACATCCGGCTCTCCTGGGGTGCCACGGGACGCTAGTGCCCGGTGTGGCGTCAGGGAGGAAGGACCATCACCATCGGATAAACATCCGGGCAACTCCTCGAAAGGCTGCTATCTTGCGGCGTTCGACCTTTCAACAGCCGCCTGTTGCAGGGCTGTTGTCCCGGCGTGCGGTCACAGCACCGCCGCGACGCCGTAGCCGGCCCCGGTGATCGCGTCCCTGATCAGGACCTCGTCCAGCGGCTCGCCGCTCACGGTGACGGTCTGGGCGCCGAGGTCCACGGCGACGCCGCTCACCCCGGGAACCAGGGCCACTTCGCGGGTGAGCCGCTCGGCACAGTGCCCGCAGCTCATGCCGGTCACGCGGTAGCGCTGCTCGGTCATGGCTTCTCTCCTCCGGTCGGCGGGACGCGCGGAGGCCCCGGGCGCCCTCCGCCACGTAGTCGCACCGGACCCCGTCCGGGTGCCCGCGCGGATGCCCCGAATCGAGGGAAGGAAATAGCATCAAGCGGGTGCTTGTAGACAAAAGCCACTTCGATCATAATCCGCGTGGCGGGTTCTCGGGCTCGGGTCCCCTGCGGGCGCGCACCTGCCCGCCGCCACGTCGTGACGAACGAGAGGAGCCGGCCGGGGTGTCGAGCGCCGGTGGGTACACGGCCCTGCTGCGGACCGCTTCCGTGGGGGCGCTGCTCGCCGTCGGCTTCGCAGCCGTCTCGTGCGGCGCCGACGGCGGCGCGGCCGCCACGGGCGGCGAGGTCACCGTGGTCTACGAGGACGACACGATCAAGCCCGAGGACCGGCACGCCGTGGACGTGGTCCGCAGGTCCGGCGTGCTGGAGCAGGCCGCCGACTGGGTGAACGAGGCGCTCGTCCTCCCGCACGACCTGGTCGTGAAGGTCACCGACAAGGTCCCGCCCGGGGTCACGGACGCGGTCACCCAGCCCGACGGCAGGACGATCTTCATGACGGCGGCGTTCCTGACCGAGATCGAAAAGGCCCTCGGTGACGTGGTCAAGACCGTCAAGCGTCCTGCCCCGCTCCCCGCGGACGAGTTCAACGCCGACGACCTGACCGCGGCTTCGACCCGGTTCATCTTCGGTCACGAGCTGGGCCATGCCCTGCAGCGTCAGCTGATGCTGGCCAACCTCGGCCTGGAGGAGGACGCCGCCGACGGGTACGCGTCGTTCTCCACCATCAACCAGGTGGGAGCCGGCCCGACGCTGGCAGCCGCGGTCCTGTTCGACGAGATCGCCCGCAGGGAGGGCCGGCTGACGCTGGAGGGGCTCTCCGGCGATCACCCCGTCACCCAGCAACGGGTCTTCAACTTCCTGTGCTACCTGGAGGGGAGCGACCCGAAGAAGTTCCACGCCCCCCTGGTCGCCGCCGGTTACCTGCCCAAGACCCGTGCCCCGTTGTGCCCTCAGTCCTGGGCGATGCTGGACCACGGCTGGTGGACCCAGCTGCAGCCGCATTTCACCAAGGCGTTCAAGCGCCGGGGCGACGAGCGGCAGAAGGAAGCGCGCGAGCGTCTTATCGCGGAGACGAAGGCCTTCGAGAAGCGGCTCGACGAGCTGCGCCGCGAGCAATGACCGGAACCGGCATGGGCCGCCCGGCCCTCAGCCCGGAACGGCTTCGGCCCAGTTGCGGTTGACGGTCTCCTTCGCCTTCTCCCGCTGCGCCTCCGTCGGGAACGTCGGCGTGCCCTCGACCGTCGGCAGGTTGTCCGCGGCGGCCTTGTCGAGGGTGCCGTCCTTCGCCATGGCGTCCATGAGCACGGGGCGTGCGTAGGCGCCGAGCCTGATGTTCTGGCCCTCCGGGCTGAAGACGTACTCCTGCCACAGGCGTGCCGCCGCCGGGTGCGGGGCGTCCTTGTTCACCCCGTGGGCGTAGTACTCGGCGAAACTGCCGTCGAAGGGGATGGCGGTCCGCCAGTCGACGTCCGCGCCCTTCCTGCGGAATTCGTCGGCGTATCCGAGGTTGAGGAAGTCCCAGTCGATGCTGATCGGGGTCTGTCCCTTCTCGATCGTCGTCGGGGTGGATTCGACCGGGACGAAGTTGCCGTTCCTTCTCAGCTCGGCGAAGAAGTCGATACCGGGCTGGATGTCGTCGAAGGACCCCCCGTTCGCCAGGGCCGCCGCGTACACGCCGGCGAAGGCGGAGCCCGATTTGGTCGGGTCGCCGTTGAGCGTGACCTTGCCCTTGTACTCGGGCTTGCGCAGATCGGCGAAGGTCGCGGGGCAGTTCTTGACGCGCTTGGCGTCGCAGCCGATCGAAACGTAGCCGCCGTAATTGTTGTACCAGAGGGCGTGCGGGTCCTTCTGCTCCTCGGGAATGCTGTTCCACGGGGCGACCTTGTACGGTGCGAGCAGGCCCTGCTGTGCCGCGGACTGGGCGAAGGAGCCCCCCACGTCGATCACGTCGGGGGCGCGGCCGTCGCGCCTGTGCTCCTTCAGGGCGTTGATCTCGTCCTGGCTGCTGCCCTCCGGGTGCTCCACCGAGACCTTGATCCCGTACTTCTTCTCGAAGCCGTCGATCAGTGCGCCGTAGTTGGCCCAGTCGTCCGGGAGCGCGATCGCGTTGAGCGCCCCCTCCTTCTTCGCCGCCGCGGTCAGTGCCGCCATGCCGCCGGCGTCCGCGGCGGAGGTGGCCGCCGCGGGGGTCCTGGGCACGGCGGTCGGCTTGTCCCCGCAGCCGCCGAGGGGCGCCGCCGCGAGGGCGAGGCAGACTCCGACGGCGGCTGTCCGGAGACGAGGTGCGGGCACTAAGGCTCCATGGCGGGCGGGCGCGTACCGGTCGAGACCAGCGTACGTTCGATGCCCCCGGCAGCGCAGTTCCAGCCGGTGGTGTCCGCTGCCGTTCGCGCCGCCCGCCGCCCGTCAGAGGGGCTCGTCGTCCCAGCCGGCCAGGAGCGCCTCCCCCGGAAGCGTTGCGGGCGGCACACCCCCCACCACTGCCTCGTGGAGGGCCTGCTCGCTCCAAATGATCTTGCCGCGGGCGGTGTAGCGGGTGCCCCAGCGCTGGGCGAACTGCGCGACGAGGAACAGGCCGCGGCCGCCCTCGTCGGTCTCCTCCGCCCGGCGCAGGTGCGGGGAGGTGCTCGACCCGTCGGAGACCTCGCAGATCAGGCCGCGGTCGTACAGCAGCCTCACCCGGATGGGCTCGCTCCCGTAGCGGATGGCGTTGGTGATCAGTTCGCTCAGGATGAGCTCCGTCGTGAAGGCGATCTCGTCCAGGCCCCAGTCGGCCAGCCGCCGGGCGCACGCGTTGCGCACCCGGGACACCTGCGCCGGGTCGGGCGGTACGTCCCACTCGGCGATCCGCGCCGGGTCCAGCCGGCGGGTCCGTGCCACCAGCAGCGCGATGTCGTCGCTGGGCCGGGTGGGCAGCACCGCCTCGATCACCGCGGTGCAGGTTTCCTCCGGGGTACGGGCCGGCCCGGACAGGGCGGCGCGCAGCGCCGCGAGGCCCGCGTCCGGATCGCGGTCGCGGCCCTCGATCAGCCCGTTGGTGAAGAGCGCCAGCAGGGAGCCCTCGGGCAGGCTCAGCTCCGCGGTCTCCATGGGCAGGCCCTCGCCCAGGCCCAGCGGCGGGGAGACCGGCACCTCGGGGAAGGACACGCTGCCGTCGGGGTGGACCAGGGCGGGGCCCGGATGGCCGGCGGTGGCGGCCGTCACCCGCCCCGAGACGGGGTCGTAGACGGCGCACAGGCAGGTGGCTCCGGTGATGCCCTGCCACTCCTGCTGGTCGGTGTCGATGTGGGCGACCAGCTCGTCCAGGTGGCTCAGGAGCTCGTCCGGAGGCAGGTCGAGGGTGGAGAAGTTGTACACGGCCGTACGCAGGCGACCCATGGTGGCGGCGGCGTACAGACCGTGCCCGACGACGTCGCCGACCACCAGCGCCACCCGGGCGCCGGGCAGGGGGATGACGTCGAACCAGTCGCCGCCCACACCGGCCTGCGCGGACACGTAGCGGTGCGCGACCTCCACGGCGGACTGCTCGGGGACGCCACGCGGCAGCAGACTGCGCTGCAGGGTGTCGGCCACGGTGTGCTCGCGGGTGTAACGGCGGGCGTTGTCGACGGACAGCGCCGCCCGTGCGGTCAGCTCCTCGGCGAAGGACACGTCCTCCTCGTCGAACGGCGCGGCGTCCTTCCCCCGCCAGTAGCCGGCCATCCCCAGCACGACGCCCCGGGCCCGCAGGGGTACGGCGATCATGGAGTGGATGCCGCGTTCCAGGATCCGCTCGGCGTTGGCCGGGTCCTGGTCCCGCCAGTGCAGGGTGGCGTGCAGGTCCGCTTCCAGCACCGCGTGGCCGCGGGCCAGCCCGGCGGCCATCGGGCTGGTCGGAACGAACCGGATCAGCCGGCCGACGGGGTAGAGCGGGTGGTCGCCCTGGAGGCCCTCGGCGGCGGTGCGGCGCATCTCGGTGTTCACATCGGGTGGCTCCTCGCCGCGCAGCACCGGCTCCAGCAGGTCGACCGTGACCACGTCGGCGAACCGGGGGACCGCCACCTGTGCCAGTTCCTGCGCCGTGCGCTCCACGTCCAGGGTCGTTCCCACCTGCACGCCCGCGTCGTAGAGCAGCTTCAGCCGCTCGCGGGCCACCTCGGCCCTGCCGGACAGCGCCCGCAGCTCCGTGGTGTCGCGCAGCGTGACGACGGTACCGGCCGAGCCGTACGGAGCGGTGGGCCGGATGTTCACGGCCAGTAGCCGATCGGCCGCCATGTGCACCTCGTCGGTCGCGGAACGGCCCGACGTGATCCGCTCGGCGATCCCCTCCTCCAGACCCAGGTCCGTGACGGGGCGCCCCTCCGCGTCCCCCGGCAGAGCGAGCAGCCGGCGCGCCTCGTCGTTGGCCAGCAGCAGCCGTCCGCCGTCCCCGACGATCAGCACGCCCTCCCGGACCGCGTGCAGCACCGCGTCGTGGTGTTCGTACATCCTCGTCATTTCCTCCGGCCCCAGGCCGTGGGTCCGGCGCAGCAGCCGGCGGCTCACCAGAGCGGTGCCGCCCGCCGACAGGGCGAGCACCGCGGCCGCGCTGCCGAGGACGACCGGCAGCTGCCCGTTCACCATGCTCTGGACGTTCTGGACCGTGACCGGGGAGGAGACGACGGCGATGACGTTGCCCCGGGCGTCCTTGACGGGGACCACGGAGACCACGGATTGCCCCAGGGACCCGGCGAACGTCTCGGTGAACGACTTGCCGGCCGCCGCCGAGGCGAAGGGGCCGACGACGCGCTTGCCGATCTGGTGCGGGTCGCTGTGGGCGAGGGTGACCCCGTCCAGCGTGTACACGTTCAGGCCGTCGACCCCGGCGATCTTCCGGGCCGCCTCGGCGCTCGGCTGGAGCACCGCGCTGGGATGGGCGCTGTGCAGGGCGGCGACCATCCCCGGGGACTCCGCGAACGTTCCGGCGGCGGCGAGGGTACGGTGCCGGGCGTCCAGCATGGCGGAACTCCGGGCCTGCACCACGAGCGCCAGGACCGCGGCGGCGACGAGCAGGACCACGACGGCCAGCTGGAGCAGGAACACCTCGCCGGCCACGCTGCGCGCGCTCAGGAGGGAGGACAGGCGCTGGGGCCGCCGCGCCCCTCCCCTGGGGGACGGGGCCCGCTCCCGCCGCCCCTCCTGCTCCCGGCGGTTTCCCGAGGGGGAGGGCCGAGCGGGAGCCGAGGGGCTCGGAGCCGAGCGGAGCAGCCGGCGCCGGAGGCCTCCCAGGTAGTTGCTCATAGTCCATCTTCTAACCTCTACGGTCCGTCGGCAGCGGGCGGCGACCGGCCCGGCACCCGTGATCCGGGCATCCCCGCAGGTCAGGTCCGTGCCTTTGGGGTGCAGCTCAGACCGCGGCCGGGAGGCGTCAGCCGCGCGGGCCGAGGACCTCACGGAGCCGGATCCGGGCGCCGTCCCCGTCTTCGAGAGCGGCCGGTAGCAGGCCGTGCGCGGCGAGCGGCGGCCGTTGGACCGCCCCGGTACTGGCCGCCGACACCGAGGGCGGGCAGCCGTGGGTGGCGACCGGCTGCGTCGCCGGGCCCTCGCTGTCCGCCGCCGTCCTGCGGTCCGGCCCGTTGCCGCCGGACGCGGTGCGGGTCCTGGGCGCCGGGCTCGCCGCGACCACCCCCTCCGGCGGCGAAGCCCAGCGGACCGCGCTCGCCCGCGCCTTGGTCCGGGCACCGGAACTCCTCCTGACGGACGAGCCGTTCGGCGCCCTGGACGCCCTCACCCGCATGCGCATGAACGCACTGCTCCGGCAGCTGTGCGACCGCCACCGCCCCTGCGTCCTGCTGGTCACCCACGACATCGACGAGGCCATCACCCTCCCCGACCGGATCCTCGTGCTCTCACCGACGGCCGGATCTCCTACGACACCCGGCCGGACCGGCGAGCAGTGACGGCGCCGCTCTTCCTTATGATCTCAGATCCGGCGCCTGCCGGAGTAGAGTGCGAAACGCCCTTGACCTGCAGAAAGCTGGCAGGGAGCCGTCTTCTAGGAGCTCAAATTGCTTCGCACCATGTTCAAGTCCAACAGCTGACATCTCGTCATCTGTGCAGGTCAGAGCCATGATGGCCGGGCGCAGGTCAGCAAACGCCCAGCATGTGACCGGACCCCGGTCCGCCGATGCTGCCCTCCGGGCACGACAACGGGGGGCGGGCGGGCCAGCGGACCATGAGCGCCGCAGCCCGGCCCTTTCCGGTGCCCCTCGAAAGAGCCTCACCACTGGGCTGGATGGGCGGACGGGTGAAAGGCCGCGTGGCGCCGCCGCTCTCCTGGGTTTCAGCGGGGATGGTTGTGCCCTCGGCGAGGATCGTGACGACGACAGGAGGCAGTGGTGAGCCTGCCACCGGACGAGCGCGCGGTGCCGTCCCTTGTGCCGGGAAGGCAGGAGGGACCGGTGAGCGTGACCTCAGAGGTGGGAAGGGCTGCCCCCTGGGAGGACAGGCCGGAGATCGGGGCGTCGCGCCGGAGCGGGACGGGCGACACCCTCGCCCGGCGGATCCGGGAGAACAGAAGCATCGAGGGACCGGGCGCGGCGCCGGTGTTCCGGAGTGGTCGCCGACATGGCTCTTGACCTTCTCCTGATCGGCCTGGGCATCGCCCTGGATCCGATCCCCGTGACCGCGTTCATCCTCCTGCTGTCCGCCGACCGCGGCGTACGCAAGGGGTTGGTCTTCATCCTTGCCTGACTCGCCTGCCTGGTCGTCGTCCTGGCCCTGGTGGTGTTCGCGACGGGCGGTACACCTCCTCCACCCAAGAGCGCCCCGTCGACGGTTGCCCTCGCGGGCAAACTCGTCATCGGCGTCGGGCTGGTCGCCTACGGGGAGCACAAGCGCCGCTCGCTCCGGCGCCCCCGCACCCGGCCCCGCAAGCCCCCGGCGTGGGCCGCCCGTCTGAACGAGGTCTCGTACTGGACCGCCGCCGGGCTGGCTGTCCTCCTCCAGCCGTGGGGCCTGGTCGCGGCGGGCTGCGCCACCGTCGTCGACGCCGACATGTCCGAGGCCACCACGGTCCTCACCCTGTTCGGGTTCTGCCTGCTGGCCACCGCCAGCCTGCTCTCGATGGAGCTCTACGCGACGTTCGCCCCGCAGGCGGCACAGGACAGGCTCGGCCGGCTGCGCGCCTGGATGGAGGACCACCAGGATCAGGCGATCGTCGCGATCTCGCTGCTCATCGGTCTTTGGCTGGTGGGCAACAGCATCTATCAGCTCACCAGTTGACATGGAATCGGGCGCGGCCCGCACACCAGGAGCCGGTGATGCGTTCTCCTCATCAGCGGCGCCGACTCGGCCGTGAGCCGTAGTGCCGCCCTTCTCCGGCTGATGCGGAGCCATCGGTCACGCGGCATGCCCCTGGTTCACTGCCGGGCCATGTGCATGCGCATCTCGCTGTCCGCATCGGTGATGAGTTCGCCCGACAGGTCGATGGTCACGGTGTGGAGTTCGCCCGTGAACCGGAAGGGTGACGGGTAGTCGGGGGTCACCGGCTGGCCGGGGTTGGCACCGCAGGTCATCCCGCCCGGGTTGAACATGACGGGCGTGGTCACCGGGAACTCGGCCACCGCGACCAGGTGACGGTCGATGTAGAGCTCAGCACGCCCCGGTGCGCCCTTGCCCGCGGCGAGATCGGGCTTGCCCGTCGGTTCGAACTCGAAGCGCAGTTCATGCCGGCCCGCGGGTACCGGGTCCGTCGTGGACACCGTGTAGAGGGCGCGCGAGACGTAGTTGTGAACGTACGTCAGCTTGCCGTCCTTGATGTAGAAGCTCCATCCGCCGGCCATCGACCCCTGGCTCATCAGTACGCCTTCGGCGCCGTCGGCGGGGATCTCCACATCGGCGGTGATGCTGTGCGGACGGTTGAGGACCCTGGGGGCGACGGAGGGCGGCAGCGACTGGGTGCCGGGCCGGAACGTGTAGCTGGTCCGTGCCTTGCCGATCTGTGGACGTTCCGTTGCCATCCGCGCCAGCGCGCTTCCGTCGACCGGCAGCACTCCGTACTTTCCGGCCTCCACGTACCACAGGGAAATCAGCTCGATGGTCTTGGCGTGATGGTCCGAGGAGACGTCACGGGTCTCCGCGAAGTCCTCGTCGATGTGGTAAAGCTCCCAGGCTGTGGCGTCCAGTTCGGACAGCTTCTCCGCGCTGATGGGCGTCCCGAACGGCTGCTTCGCCTCGGTGAACGACGGGCCCGGCCAGGGACATACGGCGCGCCAGCCGTCGTGGTCGATGGCACGGTGCCCGAGCATCTCGAAGTACTGAGTGCGGTGGAGGCTCGGTGCGGCAGGGTTGTCGAAGGTATGGGCGAAGCTGACACCGTGCAGGGGGGACTGGGTGACGCCCTTGATGGTGTCCGGCGGTTCGATGCCGAGGATGTCGAGCACGGTGGGCACCATGTCCACGAGGTGTGCGTACTGGGTGCGCACCTCCCCTCGTGCCTTGATGCCGGCAGGCCAGTGGACGAGGAACGGGTCGCTGGCGCCGCCGCGGTAGGTCTCCCGCTTCCAGCGCCGGAACGGCGTGTTGCCCGCCCAGGTCCAGCCCCAGGGGTAGTGGTTGAACGTGGTCGGACCGCCGAGATCGTCGATCGCCTTCAGGCTCTCCCCGAGCGGTTCGGGAGCGTTGTTGAAGAACTGCGCCTCGTTGGCCGTCCCGGTGACGCCGCCCTCGGCGCTCGCCCCGTTGTCGGAGACGACCATGATCAGCGTGTTGTCCAGTTCGCCGATCTCCTGGAGGAAGTCCAGCAGCCGACCGATCTCGTGGTCGGTGTGGGACAGGAAGCCGGCGAAGACCTCCATCATGCGCGCGGCGAGGCGGCGGGCGTCGGGAGACAGGGACTCCCATTCGGGGACGTCCGGGTCGTGGCGCGAGAGGACGGCGTCGCCGGGTACGACACCGAGCCGCTTCTGGTTGGCGAAGGTCACCTCGCGGTAGGCGTCCCAGCCGTCGTCGAACTGTCCCCGGTAGCGATCGGCCCACTCCCGCGGTACGTGGTGCGGCGCGTGGGTGGCGCCGGGGCAGAAGTGGAGGAAGAACGGCTTGTCGGGAGCGACCTGCTTGGCGTCGGAGATGAAGAGCTTGGCCTTGTCCGTCAGGTCCGGGGTGAAGTGGTAGCCCTGTTCCGGCGAGGCGGGGGGCTCGACCTGGTGGTTGTCGTACACGAGTTCCGGATACCACTGGTTGGTGTCGCCGCCGAGGAATCCGTAGAACCGCTCGAAGCCGCGGCCCAGCGGCCAGCGGTTGTAAGGTCCTGCGGGTGACTCCTGGGCCGAGGGCATGAGGTGCCACTTGCCGAGCATGTACGTGTTGTATCCGTGCTCCAGCAGCATTTCGGACAGGAACCCGTTCTCGAACGGGATGTTGCCGTTGTAACCGGGGTAGCCGGTGGCCAGCTCCGTGATCGCCGCCATCGCGTTGGAATGGTGATTGCGACCGGTGATGATGCACGAACGCGACGGCGAGCACAGTGCCGTGGTGTGCATGTTGTTGTACAGCAGTCCGCCCGCGGCCAGACCGTCGAGGCGGGGCGTCTGCATCGGACTTCCGTAGCAGCCCAGCTGTCCGTAACCCGTGTCGTCGAGCACGATCGTCAGCACGTTGGGTGATCCCGGCACCGCCCCCGGCGGCTCGGGCCATGCCGGGCTGGAGACGTCCGTGGTCCGCCCGATCACTCCGGAGAAGGCGCTCCCCGGCTTGTACTCGTTCACTGGCATCGTGCCCGTCCTTCCTTCCTGCCGACCCGTGCGGACGGTTCGGCAGCTGGGCCGATGTGCACGGAGCGGCGGGCGGCTGCGCAGTCCCGCCGGTCGATTCCGGCTCCGGCGGTGTCCACCACAGATCGGCTGCCACAGCAGGGGTTCCATGCGCGCTCTCGGCTACCCCTTGAGCCGTTTCGAGACCGCTCCACCGGCGACTCGTGGCACCCCGAAGAACCGTTTGCGGGACTCCGAAGTCAGAATTTCAGTGACGCGAACCCGCGTGAGGATGTGCTTATGCGGCCCTGCGGCCGAAGTGGAGGTCCAGTTGCTGGCCGACCACGCGTAGAGCACCATAATTATGGTAGGTGCATCAGGAGATGGCCGCCACTGGACCTTCCGAATGCTCGTCAATGGCTGCCCAGGTGCGAAATTCCGGTGCCTGATCAAACGGCCGATCGAGGCGATTACAGGCACGGCATTCAGAGATTCGCCAAATCCCCGCCTTCCGTGCGGCGTTTCGCAATCCAAAGGAAGAGAACATGACTACGCCTGCTATCGAGCCCGGCCTGAAGGGTACTCTGCCACCGGAGGAGTACACGACGAAGACGATGCCTCACTGGGGGCAGACCTACGACGGGGCAATGGCCGGTTATAGGGCCATGGACTACGTGTCGGTAGCCTTTGCGACCGATGCTGAAAAGGCAGCCGCGCTGATCCCGAAAGAGCTGGAACTCATCGCATTTCCAGCCTTGCCCGGAATGGCGTCGGCGAACCTCGTGTTCGCCAAGTATCGCGAATGTGACCTCGGCCCCTACATGGAGGTGATCATCTCGATCTCGGTCCTCCATCAAGGCCGCCCCTACGGGTACGTCCCCGCCATCTACGTGGACAACGACGCGGCCTTGCTGGCCGGGCGTGAACTGGGCGGCTACCCCAAGAAGATGGCCCGGATCACGATGCGCAACTACGGAAATCTTTTCCTGAGTCAAATGTCTCGCGGCTCGATCCAGACGAAGACCGTGGATCCCAACTTCAATGATCTGGCCTCCTCCTGCGTCACCAAGGGCAACAAGCTGTTCTCGGTACCGTTGCCGGCCGACAGGACAGACGAACTACCCTATCCCTACAATCTGTTGCTGCCGTTGCCCCCTTCGACGGGAGAACCTCAGGACTACGTTCTGCCGACAGTCGCTTTGAAGCGCTTCCCGGGCGTCGGGCCGGGACCGAACGGCCACGCCGGAGCCGAAGTGCTCCAGCTCGTAGGCACCCCCTGGCACATCACGCAGGCGGACGTCTACGCCGGCGACGCCGCCAGCATGGAAATCTACCCGTCCGAAGAGGATCCGATCGGCCGACTCCTGCCGTGCAATGCCGTACTGGGCGCATTCGTCCTGCAAGGCTCCATGTACACGAAATCCGACGAATGGGTGGTCCTTGAAGACCTGAAGAAGAATAATGCGGCATAACCGAGCCCTCCCAATGCCGCCAGGAACACGCCTTGATGCGGGCGCATTCTCGCACAGCGGCATGTCTGCCGCCCGATTCGCGCCTGCCTCGATCTGAACTGTCGAGGGGAGGACGCACCTGATGGCTCGCCACTGGTACCCGCTCGCCGAAATCGGAGACAGTTTCCTCATCTCGGCGCCCTTCCGCTACGAACGCTCGGTAGAGACCACAGCGCCGGCCGAGCGGATATGGGAAATCCTGACCGGCGAACAGCTGGTCGACTGGGTGTGGGCATTCACCGGCCTGAACTGGAACTCGTCTCGCCCATTCGGCGTCGGCACGGTACGCGATGTCACCTTGCTGAAGTTCTTTACCGCAAGAGAACGCTTCTTCCGCTGGGACGAAGGGCGCCGGTACACCTTCAGCGTCTACGAGGCGTCTCGTCCCGGCTTGCGCCACGCGGCGGAGGACTGGACCGTCGAGCCCACGCCCTCCGGCTCACGCCTCACCTGGACGATGGCGATCCAGCCGACCCCCCTGGTCGCCCCGTTGCTCTGGGTCAGCAGCCCGGTCATCAAACTGGTCCAACGCCACGCCCTGCGCGCGGTCCGCACGCACGTCCGCGGCTGACTTCCGGGCCTCCAGCCCCAGGGACGCTCCGCCCACGCGACTGCGCGCCCCCTCTGTGAGCGGCGACACAGCGAGAAGCCGGACCACGGGCGTACCCTCTGCGTAATTCACCCCCCTTTGATGCGATGCAAGGGGCGGGAGAGCCCCGTGTCGACGAAGAGGCCGTCCGCGGGAATCGCCCACACCGCGGAGGGCTCGAATGCTGCGCCTGGCATCCCTGGCAGATATCCGTGTGTGCGCGGTGGCCAACGTCCTCAGCCCGTACGAATGGCGGAGGCTCACCCCCGAAATGGTCAGCCGCCGCGCGCTCGCCGCGATCGACGACCCCGAAACGACGGACCCGGTACCGGTGCCCCGCCATGACGAGCGGATCGATCTGCTGGTCGATTCTCTTGTGCGCTGCCGGTGGCGCTCCCTCACGGCCGAGGCCGTGAGCCGCCAGATCGTGACGGTGCTGGACGCCTGCCATGACGAAAGCCGATGGTTCGAGATCGAACTGCGCTGGCTGTCGGAGCGGGACCGCTGAAACACGGCGAGGCCGGTTTTTCGATGTCGATGTGTACGGGCTCGCCCGGGCGAGCCCGTATGTATCGGCGGACGGGCTCGCCGCTGGCCCGGTCCAGGGTCGGGAGGGCGGAGTCCGTGCCGGGCCAGGATCCGGTGCGGCGGTAGAATTCCTCCCGGCGCAGGTCACGGGCCCTGATCCCTGCCGCCCGAGGCCACGCAGACGCTGACCGCATGGGGCCCGACGCGCCCGGCGAGTGCGGCAAACGCTTCTCATGTCCGCATGTGATGGGCAGAGCTGGGATGATTTTCGGCCCCGCCAGGGTGGTCCGCGTCATCGGACAGCGACCGCGCACTGGCGGCGCGGTGCGCGCGGCGGGTCCTTACGTCCTCTCTGCGTGATGTCGGTTTGCTCCGAGTCCGCCGTTCCCTCGAATGCCGGAGTGCAGGGCGGTAGGGCGTTCCACCGGCGAGGTGGCAGAGACGGCCACGATGAACTGGAAGTCCGTGTCCCGCCAGCTGAACCATTTCGGCGGGATCTGGAGCACGGGAGGATTCTAAATGGCCTCGCATAGTGCAGGAGCTCAGCGCACCGTCACGGGCGGTGAAGTCGCCGTATCCGGCTGGGTGGCATTCGCCGCGATTATGATGATCTTCGGCGGTATAATGGCGATATTCGAAGGAATAGCCGCCATCGCTCAGGATGATGTGTTCGCTGCCACTCGGAATTTCACCTTCCAGTGGAGCCTCACCGGCTGGGGCTGGCTGCACCTCATCCTCGGAATCGTCGTGACGCTGGCGGGCTTCGCCCTGTTCAAAGGGGTTGCGTGGGCCCGGGTCGTCGGCGTCATCGTGGCGGGTCTGTCGATGCTCGCCAACTTCGCGTGGTTGCCCTGGTTTCCGTTCTGGGCCATCACGCTGATCATCGTGGACGCCGTCATCATCGCGGCCCTGTGCGCCGCCCCGCACAGGGATGCTTCGGCCTGAACCGGCTGCCGGTCCTCCGGACTTGTGCAGGTCCGCCCCGCCGTCTCACGGTCGAAGGGACGGCATCTGTCACCACCTCCGGACAGGCACTTCGGCCAGGATGCGGGCCGTCAGCCACCGTGCGAGGCTGCCCTTCGGGGCCGCCGTCCCCTTCGCCGCCGTCATCTTCATCATCTGGGCGCTCTGCGCCCGGCCGGTGAACCGGCGGGCTCGTCCGAACGTGAGGTCTCGGAATCGTTCGGCCGCCGAAGAAGGCGCTCCACCTCGAACGGCGATTCATCGAGTGAACGGAAGGGCAGACATGGCATCACCTGACACCGACGAACTGGGGCCGGTCGACTACCTGGTCGTCGAGTTCCCGCCCGCCACCTCGAACTTCACCGGCGAGATGGCCAAAGAGCTCGACAAGCTGGTCACCTCGGGGATCATCCGGGTCCTGGACCTGGTCATCCTGACGAAGGGGGCAGACGGCGAGCTCGACGTACTGGAGGTCGACGACCTCGAAGACGCCGGTGAATTGCGCGCCGCGGAGGCGAAGCTGGCCGGCCTGCTCGCGGAAGAGGACGTCGTCAATCTGGCCGCCGCCATGGAGCCCGGTACCACAGCCGGGGTACTGGTCTGGGAGAACGTGTGGGCGGGGCCCTTCGCCGCCGCCGCACGCCGCTCGGGAGGCCAGCTCATTGCCAACGGACGTATTCCGATCCAGGCCATCCTGGCCTCGATCGAGGCCGACGAAGAAGGAGAATGAAATGCCCCTCGGACCGATGCGCAGAGGGCGGCGTGGGGTCATCGGAGCCCCCGTCGCTCGCACAGCGGCCGTCGTCGGCACGGCAGCGGTCGTCGCCCACGGGGTCGGTCGCCGCAGTGACCGTCGTGAGGACCGCCGGGACGACCGGCAAGACCGCCGGGAGGACCGCCGAGACCGGCGCTGATCCGAGCCTCACGGCCGGTCCGGGACGGCACACGCTCCCTTCCGGCCGCCCGGATGCCGAGGTCGGCCAACGACCGCTATGGGTCCGGGAACCGGTCCTGAGGACGCGGTCGCGCAGGGGACGGTCCGTGCCGGTCATCCACCGGCCGGGCCGGTGCAGCGCAAGCCGATGTTGCCGGTGGAGGAGTCAGGCGTGTCGGACATCCGGGCGGGGACCCGATAGCGGGGGCAGTACGAAGAGTGGCGGAGGCAGGAGCCCCCGCGAAGGGCGCGCGCGGTCCCGGTCGGTGGGCCGGGCGGGACCGCGCGGGGGCCGGTGGCGTGCCCGACGGTGTGGAACCGGTCGGCCGTCCACTCCCATCCCAGAGGCCGCCGGTCAGCAGTTGGTCGGTATGAGTCCTGAGAGACCAGGGGACAGCTGACCGGACACGCGAAGCGTTGTACGCTGCCGAGAACGCCCTTGACCTGCGGGAAGCAGGCAGGGAGCCGACAATCCGGGAGTTTCTCCATGCTTCGTACCATGTTCAAGTCCAAGATCCATCGGGCCACCGTCACCCAGGCCGACCTGCACTACGTCGGTTCCGTGACGATCGACGCCGATCTCCTCGACGCGGCCGACCTGCTGCCGGGGGAGCTCGTGCACATCGTCGACATCACGAACGGCGCGCGGCTGGAGACGTACGTCATCGAGGGCGAGCGCGGTTCGGGCGTCATCGGGATCAACGGGGCCGCCGCGCACCTGGTGCACCCCGGGGACCTGGTCATTCTGATCAGCTACGCGCAGATCGAGGACGCGCAGGCGCGGGCGTTCTCTCCCCGTGTCGTCCACGTCGACGCGGACAACAGGATCATCGAGCTGGGGTCGGACCCGTCCGCCCCGGTGCCGGGCACGGACCAGGAGCGCAGCCCCCACGCGGTTGCTGTCTGAGGGGAATCGGGTACATGGCGATCGAACTGCTGGACGAACGGAAGGCCGGGCGTCTGCTGGCCGTCGAGGACGGGGCGGTGGTCGGGTTCATCGCCTACTTCGTCCTCGCCGCCGAGCCGCACGCGCTGGTCGCGGTCCACACGGTGGTCGAGCCGGGCCACGAGGGCCGCGGGATCGCCGGGGACCTGGTGGGGACCTTCTACGGGATCGCCGCCGCCGAGGGCGTCCCGGTCGTCCCGCTCTGCCCCTACGCGGCGAGCTGGGCCGCCAAGCACCCCGACCGGGCGCCCGTGGCCCCGGCCGGTCTCGTGGAGGCCGCGAAGGCGCAGCTGGACGCCGACTCCGGCCAGTGGTGACGGGGCTGACGCTGCTCCACACCTCCGCGGCGCACGTCCCGGTCTTCGACGCGCTGCGCGACCGGGACCACCCGGGAGCCGTGCTGCGGCACCTGGTGTACCCGGAGCTGCTGGAGCGGGCCCGCGCAGACGGTCCGGAGTCGGTGGCCGAGGACCTGCGCGGACCGCTCGGGGACGCGGGCGGGCCGGTGCTGGTCACCTGCTCGACCCTCGGGGCCGTCGCGGAGGCCCTGGGGCCCTCCCTCGGCGTCCCGGTGCTCCGGGTGGACCGGCCCATGGCGGCGGAGGCCGTCCGTACGGGCCCGCGGATCGTCGTGCTGGCCACCGTCGAGTCGACCTTCGCGCCGACCGCGGAACTGCTGGCCGAGGAGGCCGCCGGCCGAGCGGTGTCCGTCCTTACGCGGCTCGTCGAGGGGGCCTGGGAACTCTTCGCGGCCGGGGACACCGTCGGTCATCTCGCGGCGGTGGCCGCGGCGGTGGACGCAGTCACGGACGCCGACGTCATCGTCCTGGCCCAGGCCTCCATGGCCGGGGCCACCCGGTCGGCCCGCACCCGCGTACCCGTCCTCTCCAGCCCCGGACCCGGCCTGGCCGCGGCCCTGCGGCTGCCCGGAGCCGACAGCACCCCCGCATCCCCGGCCTGACCGGCCTCCACGCGGGACGGTGCCCCCGGCGGAAGCGGCCCGCCGGGGGCACCGCCGTGTCCGGGGGGCATGGCGGAAGGGATCGGGGGAAAGTGGGACTCATGGAGCGAAAAGCAGAGCAGACACAGCCCCCGCCGCCCGAGCCCGACCCGGTTCCGGCGCCCTTCCCGCCGCTCCCGGACCCGGAGCCCGTGCCGCGGCCGGTGCCGCCGGTTCCGGCGCCGTTCCCCGAGCCCGATCCGGTGCCCGCGCCGCCCGGCCCCGCTCCGGTCCCTCAGCCGGGCCCGCTCGGCTGAGGGTCCGCGCGGCCCGAGCCCCCTCGGGCGGGTGAACCCGTACGTCAGTCCGCGCGAACGCCGTCCCACTGTTCGACATGTGCCCAACTCCAGCCGCACGGCGGCCGGTTGTGGCCCTTGTCAGCGATGTGGGGCGGCGTTAGGTTGTGCGGTTCCTGATGTCTTCAAGGGGGCTCCCATGGGTGTACGGGGCCGGCACCGCCGGTACCAGCCGAGCAGCATCAACCGGGCCTCGCTCGCCGTCACCGCGGGTGGCGCGGGCATCGCGCTCCCGCTCATCGGGGCGGGGGCCGCGCACGCCGCCTCCGTGGACACCTGGAACAAGGTCGCCGAGTGCGAGGCGACCGGCGACTGGAAGATCAACACCGGCAACGGCTACTTCGGCGGGCTCCAGTTCAGCCAGAGCACCTGGCGGGACTTCGGCGGCACCGCCTTCGCCGCCCGCGCCGACCTGGCTACCAGGGACCAGCAGATCGCGGTCGCGGAGAAGGTGCTCAGGGGGCAGGGCCCGCAGGCCTGGCCCGTCTGCGGCCCGCAGTCCGGACTCAGTCGCAGCGGTCCGGCGCCCGCCACCGCGGGGCCGGCGTCGCCGAAGCCGGCGCAGTCCCAGGCCAAGCCGGACCAGGCCAAGCAGTCCCAGGCCAAGCCGGACCAGGCCAAGTCGGCACAGCCCGAGCCGGCCCGGCCCGAGCCCGCGCGGACGCAGGCGCCGATGGACCGGCTCCAGGCGACCAAGGCCACCACCGGGACGCCCGTCGTCATGCCCCGCCCGACCGGCACCTCCGTCCTGCCGAACCCGTACGTCGTCGCGCCCGGGGACTCGCTGTCGACGATCGCCGTCGAGCAGCACGTCGAGGGCGGCTGGCAGGCCCTCTACGAGACCAACCGGAGCACGGTCGGCGGCAACCCCGACATGATCTTCCCGGGGCAGCGGCTCACGCTCCGGGTGACCACCGCTCCCGCGGCGCCCCCCGCGCAGAACCCGGAGAAGCCGCCGCGCACCGCCGAGCCGGTCAAACCCGTGGAGCCCGCCGGCCAGGCGAAACCGGTGGAGAAGCCCACGGAGAAGCCCACCGCCAAGCCCGCCGCCAAGCCCGCCGAGAAGCCGGCGGAGAAACCTGCCGAGAAGCCCGCCGCCAAGCCCTCAGCGGAGCAGAAGCCCGCCTCGGGCGGCTTCACCGCCCCCGTCGACGCCGCCCTCGGAACGGCCTACCACGTCGCGGGGTCCTCCTGGTCCAGCGGCTACCACACGGGCGTCGACTTCCCGGTGCCGACCGGCACCAGCATCAAGGCCGTGGGTCCGGGCACGGTGGAGTCGGCGGGCTGGGCGGGAGCCTACGGGTACCAGGTCGTCATCAAGCACGCCGACGGCCGGTACTCCCAGTACGCCCACCTCTCCGCGCTCGGCGTCAAAGCCGGCCAGCAGGTCTCCGGCGGCCAGCGGATCGGCCGCTCCGGCTCGACCGGCAACACCAGCGGGCCCCACCTGCACTTCGAGATGCGCACCGCCCCCGGCTACGGCTCCGACATCGACCCGCTCAAGTACCTCCGTGGAAGGGGCGTCGGCATCTGACCCCCGCACGTGCGGCGGCACGGCCGTGAGCAGCACCAGGCCCGCCGCCGCCACCACGGCGCTCGCCAGCGCGGCCACGGCGCCCGCGGTGCCGTAGCGGAAGCCCTCGTCGAACAAGGAGATGCCCACCGCCGCGGCCACCGCCGGATTGACGACGGTCACGGTGGCCAGCGGCGCGGTCAGCCCGGCACCCCGGTAGGCGGCCTGCGAGAGCAGCAGCCCGCCGGCCGCCAGTACGGCGATCGCCGCCAGGTCCGGCCACAGCCCGGCCGACATGCCCGCCTCGAAGTTCTCCGCGACCGACTTCGTGAACACGGAGGCCATCCCGAAGGCCGTACCGGCGGCCGCCGCCAGCAGCACGCTGCGCAGCACGGTCCGGTGCGCCCGCCGGGCCGCCAGGAACAGCACCGCCGCCCCGCCCGCCGTCACCGACAGCAGCAGGATCCGTTCCGTGCCGGCCAGGGCCTCCCGGCCCGCGCTGTCCCCGCCGGTCAGGGTGAGGAGCCCGGCCAGGCCGGCGGTGGCCAGGACGGCCCCGCGCCAGGCCGCCGCGCCCGCCCGGCGTCCCACGAAGAAGGCGGCCATCGGGAGGGCGAAGACGATGGTCAGCGCACCCAGCGGCTGGACGAGGCTCAGCGGCCCGTACGCGAGCGCCAGTACGTGCAGCGTGGCGCCGAGTCCGTTCAGGGCGACCGCCGCCCACCAGCCGGCCCGGCGCAGCGGTGCGTAGGAGCCGTCCGGCGAGCTCGCCGCGACGTGCTCCTGGACGATCGCACCGCTCGCGTACGCGACGGCGGAGACCAGGCAGAGGAGGACCGACAGGGCCAGGGCGCTCATGCATTCCACGATGCCGCACCCGGGGCCGCTCTTCATCCGCCCACGGGCTCCTTGATCGGCGAGCGAGTCATCCTCCTGGCATACACCGGAAGGAGTACCTACCGTTTCGGGCGGGGGTCCGTCGCGAACTGCTGCGCCACGCTGCGGTCGTTCACGGAGCGCGGCATCCGCGGCGCCCCGTGGGCGGTGGCCGTGTCGCGGAGCGCACGGAGCGTTGCGAACCCATCCATACCGTGACAGGGGGCTCGCGGTCGGTGAGGCGCACGGATACGGGTTTGGTCCCGGGCGTGTCGGCTCCGTACAGTGGCGGTTTTGGGACCTCCGCAGCAGGCGGACGCGGACGAGCGAACAGGGAACGGCAGCGGCCATGACGGTGACCGAAGACAACCACGCATACGGGCCGGGCATCGACCCCGAGCGGCTGGCCCTCTGCCTCAGCGTGCTCGACGAACTCGACAAGATCGACGTCGACCACCCCGACGCCATCACCGTACGCCGCGCCACCGCCGGCCTCTACCGCACGGTCAAGCAGCGCCGCCGCCAGGAGCGCCGCGCCGCCAAGACCGCCAACGACAAGGCCGTCACCGAGGCGACCGCGACCGGCTCCGCCGAGCGCATCGACGACGAGACCGAGGGCATCCTGCCCTCCTCGGTCACCGAAGCCGGCCGGATCGCCGGAATACTCCAGCGCCCGCGCTCCTGCTACGTCTGCAAGACGCGGTACGTCGAGGTCGACTTCTTCTACCACCAGCTCTGCCCGGAGTGCGCCGTCGAGAACCGGACCAGGCGGGAGGCCCGCGCCGACCTGACCGGCAAGCGCGCGCTGCTCACCGGCGGCCGGGCCAAGATCGGCATGTACATCGCTCTGCGGCTGCTGCGCGACGGTGCCCACACCACGATCACCACCCGTTTCCCCAAGGACGCCATCCGCCGCTTCAAGGCGATGGAGGACTCCGCGGACTGGATGCACCGCCTGGAGGTCGTCGGCATCGACCTGCGCGACCCGGCCCAGTCCGTGGCGCTCGCCGAGCAGGTGGCCGCGGCCGGTCCGCTGGACATCCTGATCAACAACGCGACGCAGACCGTGCGCCGCCTGCCCACCGCGTACGCCGCGCTGGTCGAGGGCGAGAGCGCCCCGCTGCCGGCCGGTGAGCTCCCCGCCCACCACGTCATCGGCGCCTTCAACTCCGGCGCGGTCGACGGCCTGGCGGCGCTGCCCGTCGGCGTGAGCGGGCTGGAGGCCCAGAAGGTCGCCGACCTCGCCCTCGTCGCGGGCAACGCCAGCCTGGAGCGGCACCTCGCCGGCACGGCCATCGACGCGGGCGGCCTGCTGCCCGACGTCGTGGACTCCAACACCTGGGTGCAGACCATCGACCAGATCTCCCCGGTGGAGCTGCTGGAGACCCAGCTGTGCAACTACACCTCGCCGTTCATCCTGATCAGCGCGCTGCGGCCGTCGATGGCCGAGGCGGCCCGGAAGGCGTCCAGCGGGCGGGCGTACGTGGTCAACGTCTCCGCGATGGAAGGCGTCTTCAGCCGCGGCTACAAGGGCGCGGGTCACCCGAACACCAACGCCGCCAAGGCGGCGATGAACATGGTGACGCGGACCAGCGGCCAGGAGATGTTCCAGACCGACCGCATCCTCATGACCTCGGTCGACACCGGCTGGATCACCGATGAGCGCCCGCACTTCGACAAGCTGCGCCTGGCCGAGGAGGGCTTCCACGCGCCCCTCGACCTGGTGGACGGCGCGGCCCGCGTCTACGACCCGGTCGTCCGGGGCGAGGCCGGCGAGGACCTCTACGGAGTCTTCCTGAAGGACTACGCGCCCGCCAACTGGTAGGACCGCCGCCGCGTTCGCGGCGGTACGGGTGAGGAGGGGGGGGGGGGGAAAGGGCGCCCCCCCCCCCCCCCCCCCTTTTGGTGTGCCGGGCCCCCGAGGTGGTAGGGCCCCGCCGTG